>JAKSOL010000023.1 GCA_024405635.1 Salinivirgaceae bacterium
TAATATGTTTTACGTTCTACGTTTTAAGTTCTGCTTAACTGCTAATGGCCAACGGCTAACGGCCAAAAGTTCTATTGGTGGCTGAGCTTGTCGAAGCCGCCTTTGGAATGATTAATGTTTAATGATTAGTGATTAATATGTTTTACGTTCTACGTTTTAAGTTCTGCTTAACTGCTAATGGCCAACGGCTAAAAGCCAACAGCCCCATTAATCATTAAACGTTTATCACTAATCATTATAAACGTATGTTAACTTTGCGGCCACAAAATCAAATCATAATAAAATGAGCAGTCTTACTCTACATGACGTGCAACAAACGGTTGACAACTGGATAAAACGCTATGGCGTGCGTTATTTCAGCGAACTAACAAACATGGCCATTTTAACCGAAGAGGTTGGCGAACTGGCTCGACTTATGGCTCGCACCTACGGCGAACAGTCGTTTAAAGAGAGCGATAAGCAACATTCAATAGCCGACGAACTGGCTGACATACTGTGGGTTGTGGCTTGCATTGCCAACCAAACGGGCGTAGATCTTACCCAAGCTTTTGAGCAAAACATTGAAAAGAAAACTACTCGCGATAGCGAACGTCACCTTAATAATCAAAAGTTGAAATGAAGCACCTATTCCAGTTTCTGATAATTATTGTCTTTTCGTTTATTGGCGAATTTTTACACCATTTTATTCCTCTGCCCATTCCTGCTTGCATTTATGGAATTGTAATCATGTTTTTGTGTCTCGAACTGCACATCGTTCCTTTAAGTGCTGTGAAAGAAACGGGCGATTTTTTGGTAAAAATTATGCCCATTATGTTTGTTCCAGCCGCAGTTGGTTTGTTAAGCGTGTGGGATTCTATTGCCGACAAGTGGTTTGAGTATTTGGTTATTTGCCTTGTAACCACTCTAATTGTTATGTTTATATCGGGCAAGGTAACCGATTGGGTATTAAAGAAATAAAGTATGAAATTGTTTTTGGAAAATGCCGCATATTTTGGTGTGTTTATCAGTTTGGCATCGTACTACATAGGCACACTTTTGCGCAAAAAAATAAACTTTGCTCTTTTTAATCCGCTGTTGGTTTCAATAGTATTGATTATTGTTTTTTTAAAAGTGTTCAACATTAATCACGTTGCATATTTACGTTCAAACGAAATATTTACATACTTACTTACCCCTGCAACTATTTGTTTAGCCATTCCTCTTTACGAGCAATTTGAGTTGCTAAAACACAACTACAAAGCCGTTTTGCTAGGCATTGCATCGGGCATTGTGGCAAGTTTAGGTAGCGTGTTGGTTCTTTGCATATTATTTAAAATGGGTCACGAAAACTTTGTAACTCTTTTGCCCAAAAGCTTAACCAACGCCATTGGAATGGAAGTTAGCCGCGAGTTAGGAGGATACCCATCGGCAACCGTTTCGGCAATAATTATAACTGGTGTATTTGGCAACATTGTAGCCGAAGCCGCATGCCGTTGGTTTAGATTTAAAAGTCCAATTGCAAAAGGCGTAGCAATTGGTAGCGCTGCTCACGCAATGGGAACTTCAAAGGCACTTGAAATGGGTCAAGTTGAAGGTGCAATGGGCAGTTTGTCAATTGTGGTATCGGGATTACTAACTGTTATTGCAGCGGGATTTGTGGCAAACGTTTATTAATGCCATATTTGAAACTGAATAGAATTAACTCAAAGGCTATGCTGCAAACCCAACAAATACTACTGCGCGCTGTTGAGCCCGAAGATCTTAAGTTCTTATACCGATGCGAGAACGACACCGACCTTTGGCAATACAGTTCAACCACCGAACCATACTCGCAACATACACTTAAACGTTTTATAAGCGATGCACAAAACGACATTTACACCAATCGCCAACAACGTTTTATGATTGTTGCTCGGCAACCAAAAGCGCATACCGTTGGTTGCATCGACTTGTTCAACTTTGACCCTTACCACCGCCGCGCCGAGGTGGGCATTGTTATTCGCGACGAGGCTGACCGCCGTCAAGGCTTTGCTGCTCTATCGCTTACACTGCTTATCGAGTACGCCTTCAATTTCTTGCACTTGCGCAATCTCTCGTGCATCATTCAAGCCGAAAACAAAGCTTCAATTGGATTATTTTCCAAATGCGGATTTGAACAATGCGGCACATTTTCCAATTGGTTTTGCCATGGCGATTGGTTTACCGACGCGGTAGTAATGCAACTTGTGAATAAAAAATAACATACTGAATGTCTGTTTTTTACATTTTTCGGTTTGTACAAAAACTAACAGCAGCAAAGTTAGCCAACAGCATTAGTTTGCGGTGGCAGCACCTAATGATGCGTTTGGGCGCAAACTGCAACGTTAATACAATGCCCGAATCGATAACCGTTGAACCAATTGCCGCTTGTAACCTAAAATGCCCACAATGCACCATTGGCAGCGGAAATTTGCAACGCAAACGAAAACAAATGTTGGCAAGCTCGTTTGCCAATGTTTTGGCACAAACTAAACGCCAATTGGTTTACTGCCAGTTTTTTATGCAAGGCGAACCTACCCTTAGTCCCGACCTTTGCCAAATGATTGAACTAGCCAACAAAAACGGCATTGTTACGGGCACTTCAACAAACGGGCACTTTTTAACTCCTCAATTGTGTCACAACCTTATTGCGTCGGGACTAGACCGCATCATTATTTCGGTTGATGGAACCGACCAACAGACTTACGAGAAATACCGCGAGGGCGGCAACCTACAAACAGTTATTGAAGGCATTGGCAATTTAGCATCGGCCCGAAAAAACCTGAAAAAACACAACCCCGAAATAATTGTGCAGTTTATTGTTTTTAAGCACAACGAGCATCAAATATCTGGAATTAAGCATCTTGCAAAAAAATGGGGAGCCGACAAGGTTGAAATAAAATCGGCACAAATTGAGCAACTTGACCAAGCCGCCGATTGGTTGCCTCAACAATCGCACATAAACCGATACAAAAAAGCTCCCGATGGCAGTTTCTACATAAACAAAAAATACCCACTCAGTTGCTTCAGATTGCGCAGCGTGCTAGTGGTTAATGCCGATGGTAACGTGGTTCCATGTTGCTTTGACAAAAACGGACAACATTGCTTTGGCAACACAAACAAACAACCAGTGAAACAAATTTGGCAAGGCGCGGCTTTCAACTCGTTTCGTAAACAAGTGTGGAAAAATACCGATGCACTGCTAATGTGCAAAAACTGTAACCAATTGTAGCTATTGACATCTATTTCAGCAAACTGAAATATATTTACTGCACAAACCAAAATTGTAACACTATGAATAAGAACTTTAGAATTGGCATAATGGGCACAGGCTGGATTGCCGAAAAAATGGCCATAACAGTTGCTGGCTTACAAGATGTTGAATTGTATGCCGTTGCATCACGTAGCCAAGAACGCGCTAATGAGTTTGCTGCAACGTGGCACTTTACCAAAGCATACGGCAGCTACGAGCAACTAGTTAACGACCCCGAGGTGGACCTTGTTTACATTGGCACACCCCACTCGGAGCACTTCGACAACATGATGCTTTGCCTTTCAGCTTACAAACCAATTCTTTGCGAAAAAGCCTTTACAGCCACTGCTCGCCAAGCCGAACAGGTAATTAACGAGGCACACAAACGTAATGTTTTTGTGAGCGAGGCCATTTGGACACGATTCATGCCTCTTTCGCACAAAATAATTGAACTGGCCAACAGCGGTATTATTGGTACGCCAAACCAAGTATCGGCAAACCTTTGCTACCCAAACATTGAACGCCCACGCATGTACTTGCCCGAACTTGCTGGCGGTGCCCTGCTCGACCTTGGCGTTTACTGTCTCAACTTTGCTGCTATGATTTTTGGCAGCGATATTGAAGAAACATCGTCAAGCGCAATGATGACTAAAACTGGAGTTGATGCCGCAAACTCTATTACACTGAAATACAGCAACAACCGAATGGCTGTTCTTTGGTCGTCGAACCTTACAAAGAGCGCACGCGAAGGAATTATTTCGGGCGAAAATGGTCACCTAATTGTTGAAAACATAAACAACCCTCAAAGCGTTTCAATTTTTAACAACGACTACCAACTTGTTGAGAAAATTAACTGCGAACCTCAAATAACTGGCTACGAATACGAAGTTTTAGCATCAATGGAAGCAATTAAAAACAAGCAACTAGTTACACCATTTATGTCGCACGACGAAACCATTCGTATTATGCGCCAAATGGACGAGCTACGCACTGCTTGGGGTGTAGTTTATCCATGGGATTAAGCAAAAACTATTATGTAGCTGATTTTTAGAATTTTAATTACATAAGGCAAGTGTGGTGATACAACTAAACTACACTTGCTTTTTCTTTATATTCTTAATAGCGCATAGCACCGCTGGAGCCGAAACATGCGGCGCTGCATCGTCAACAATCATAAAAAACTCGTTTAGCAATTCGGGTTCCTGCAAGCAAAGCCTATACGCTAGTTTAATGCAAACAGATTGTTCGGCAATAGGCACCTCGTGACTAAACATGTGGTCCAAACAATAGTTGAGCAAGCTAACGTTTATCGGTTTTTCGTCGGGCAAAGCAAGCAAAACGTTAAGCAATAGTCGGCGAGTTCCAGGATGAATGTTCTGTTTCACAATTTTGTTTACCAAATCGGCACGATGAGGAACAAACCACTCTGGGCGTTTTTTGCACAACTCGGTGCACACCCATGCTGTTCGCCAACTAAGCGTATTGTCGGAGCTACCCAAAAAGCCATACATCTGAGCAAATAATTGCTCGTTTGCGGCAATCATTTCCGCCATTTTCACAATGTGTGGCTTGCTGAAATCAGCTAGTATTTGTACTGAAAGCGGTTGATTGGTCATTGCATTATTTATTTTTCAATTAACTCATTTACAAACGATTGCGGAAGGTAAATATTTTCAACCTTAAGAGCCTTGGTAAACAATGGCGCTATTTGTTTGTCGGTAAAACCAGCAATGCCGCAACCAATACGCGTTACCAAAAATTTGAATTGGGGGTTTGCTTTTGCAAAGGTTATAAACTCGTCAACGTATGGTTTTATTGCGTCCACACCACCGTGCATGGTTGGAATAGCGTAGCATTTACCTTGCAAACCCACGCCTTGTCCCCAAATGGCACCAAACTTATCGGCAGCAATGCGGGCTGCTCCTCCCGCATGCATACCTTCTAAGTTGCTACCAAATACAAATATTTCGTCAGAATTAAGTTTATCAATTCTTGAAGAACTGATTTTCATTTGATTATTCACTTTCATTTTAACTAAATGATTAAAACTATTAATCGTCTTCTCTAAAATAATCGGCCGATGCATTTTTCATTGCCGTAGAAAAATTGGCTGACTGTTCTGTGCGGCAAGCTTTGTTAATTCTTGAATAATAGCCTTTTCGAGCTTTGATTTCTCTCAAAAACATTTCGTCGGTGCCCTTTTCGTCTTGAATAAATGTTATTGAGTTATCGATGTTTAAAGCCGATGCAACTGACACAACATCAATGTTAGCGCCAATAAAGTTAAAGTTCCAACCAAATTCTTTCAACCTGTCAATCATTAGAGCAACATCGAAAGATGTATAATGTTTGCTGCTATTTTCCTCACCGTCGGTAATAATGGTAACACTACCTATTGCGCCCTCAATGTTTTTGATTTTGTGCTCCAAATCGGTTAAAGTTGAGCCCACAGCATCGTTCAAAGGAGTGGCACCAAAAGGAGAATAGTCGTGGCTTGTTATGTTTTTCACCTCGGCAATTGGTTGATTTTTAATCAAATAACGCGAAGGTATTCTTTCATTTTCCTGAAAAACATAAATGCTTACAAAATGCTCTTGCGTGTCGGCAAAACTCTGCTGAGCCGAACGAATAGTGTTCAGTGTTTCGTTGCAACCGTTTATGGTTTGCTTTTTTACGCAATCCATTGAACCGCTTTCGTCCAAAATAATCAAATTGAAAATAGATGCTTTCATGGCTGTAAAGTTTTAATTGTTAAACAATTACCCGACTAAAAGTCGAGTGGAAACTTGCGCCAATCTTGCGAGTTTTGTGCTTTTTCAAATTCCTCCTCGTTAAACGTGAAAAGAGTTGCTGTTCTGCCTCTTGACTGTTTTTTAGGTCCGCCCTCAGGTTTTGGAAGCATTTCGTCACAACTGTAACAAATGTTTTTTTCAAGCATCGCAACTGTACCATACAAAGCATTTTCTTCATGCAAGTCAAGTTCTTCTGCCACCCCATCTGGAACTTCATGAACAAACCCCGATGCTTGCATTTTTCGAGCAAAGTTTCTGCGATCGTAGGTTGTTCCGTGAATCAGTTCATAAATAAGTTGCAGTTCGCTCATCTTAAACACATTGTTAAGCAACTTAAAGGCAATTGGCTGAATACGAAGCTTTTGTTGCAAACATTTTCGAGCCAATTGAATAATGTCGGCATGGTCAAAAGCCAAAGGCGGAAGGTTATTCCACTCGAACCATTCGGCTTCTGAAGCATCATCGCCAGCAATTAGTTGGTAGCTATTTTTGCGCACCAGGGCCAAAAACGCTACTGTAAGCACACGCTCGCGCGGATCGCGCTTAACATCGCTGAATACGTGGAATTGCTCAAGAAAAACATCGGTAACGCCTGTTTCCTCATGCAATTCGCGCAACGCACCTTGCTCAACGGTTTCGTCCATTTTTAAGAAACCGCCTGGCAATGCCCACGAGCCTTTAAATGGCTCGATGCCGCGCTCCACTAACAGGATGTTCATTGCACTCCCATCGAATCCAAAGATTACACAGTCGGTCGTCACCGCTGGATGAGGGTACTGATACGAATACATTTCAGACATCTTTAATTGTATTAGTTTTTTTCTATTTAAAACAATTGCATTTATTGTTTCATTTCGAATGCAAATATATTGCGTCAAAATGACACAACAAAATATTTTGTGTAAAAATGACACAAAAAAGCATTGCCGTTTGGTGGCAATGCTTTTATATGGTTGTGGTTTGCGATTTACTGTGGTTTGCAAACTGGGCGGACGGGGAAACCGTCGTAGCGGTAGCTGCTGAACCGAAGGTAGAAGTAGTCGCCCGGGTAGAATTTCAGATTACGGGCGTAGCTCGAGACGTTCTCGACGAGCGACGATGACCAGTAGAAACCGCAGAAGCCCTCGCCGTTGAGGTCGCCATCGCTGCGCAAACCAGCGGCAGGAAGGAAGATAGAAGCACCCTCATAACCCGCCTTCTTGCTGGCGAGGATATAGCCCTTTACGCCTGTGCCCTCATAGTCATTGGTCCATGTCTGGATTGTGTTGTTGTAGAGTTCTTCCCTCTCGGCTGCCGTTGGCATACGCCATTTACCACCCCAGTTGGCAGCAGCAGCATCGTCTTCTGGGTCTAATACGGTTTTATTGTCGCCTACAAATGATTCTTGTTCTACTGTGTATGTATCCCAGTTGTACTCACTTTTTGTTTTGGTTTCGCCCCATGCGTAATACGAACCATAGTCTTCGGGATTTTCAGCACCTACATTGCATGTTGCCCATTTGACTGAAAGGCCAAGATCAACGTATTCATGTCCTTTATACATGTTGAGATCGTTGTCAGGTGCATCATCGTCGTCATCACAAGCAACGAGAGATAACGAACACATTGCGGCTATGAAAGCCACTGCGTTAAGTTTAATTAAATGTTTCATTGGCTTCAGTTTAAATTGTTAATTATCAACATATTGTATGCTTATCAATATTGCTTTTTCATCAACAAAAAAAAGGCGTCAGGTTTGCCTAATAGGCAAGCCTAACGCCCTTTTCAATATCATAAAAGGCTTGTATTTTCTTAACAATGTGTAACTAGTACACTGTGTGTGTTTAATAAATTTTGCGAGAGTACAAAATTATTGATACACAATAACATACGCGTCGGCATATTAAAAATTTATTTTTTGTTGTTAAAAAATGGTAGGTAAATGTACTAATTAGTAATGATTGGAAATTAATTGGTTCAAAATTTTAGGTATTAATCGTTTGTGAAGTTACTGTTTTACCTAGCCTTTTTAATAAGTCTTATTTTTCAACTAATTCAGCCAGTTTTTGAATAAGCATTTGGCCACGCAAATTCACAGCCACAATTTTTCCTTCGCCATCGAGTAGCAAGTTGCAAGGAATGCTTCGCACACCATATTGAACGGCAACGGCATTGCTCCAACCATTAAGGTCACTAACATGAGTTGGCCAATCAAGATGGTCGTCGGCAATGGCTTTGCGCCAAGCATCGGCATTAACATCGAGCGACACGCTTAGAATTACCAAACCATCGCCTTTTTGAAACTTGCTGTCTTTAAATTGCTTGTAAGCTGCTACCACGTTTGGGTTTTCGCGACGACAAGGGCCGCACCACGATGCCCAAAAATCGAGCAAAACCATTTGTCCTCTAAATTGCGATAGGGTTATTGAGCTGCCATCGACTGCTGTTTGGGTAAAATCGGGTACCGACATGCCAATTTGTGCCGATGCGGTTGCAATGGCAAACATGGCTACAAGTGAAAGAATAATGTGTTTCATGGTGGATTGTTTTATTTAGTTTCTATTGTCAAATTATTTGCAATCATTCGCTCAATGTATTGTTGCAAAATGGCTTGCATGTGTTTTGTTGATGCTAATATAACACTATCGGGTAATTGTTGTTTTATATCGGTCTGCAATAGTTGGTCGCCAATAAAATTATAGGCTGCACGCATGTTTGCATCGTTGTAGAGCAACATTAAACTATCGGTAAAATACTGCACAATGCCGTTGTTGTAGTTTACTGCATAGTGGTTTTGGTAGTTTACCGTATCGAGCAAATTGTGGCCAAAAGCTACATAAGGTTTGTCGTAATTCAAATAGCCAAGAATGGTTGGCATTATATCGATTTGTTGGGCAATGGTGTTTACATGTCCGCGTAAATCGCCATTTGGAGTATAAAAAATGATAGGCACTTTGTAGTAACCTGCATCGGTGTTGTACTCGGGGCGAGTAAGTCCGTTGGTATGGTCGGCTGTAATTACAAACAAGGTGTTTTCAAACCATGGTTGTTGGCTGGCGTTTTCGAAAAATCGGCGCAAACCCATGTCGCAATAGCGAATGCACTTGTGCAGCGGATGTATGCCGTCTTCGGGATAAACATCGGCATAACGAGTGGGAATGCGAAACGGATGATGGCTCGATGCTGTAAAGATGGCTGTCATAAATGGCTCGGCAAACGTTGCCATGGTATTGGCGTAAAACTGAAGGAATTCTTCGTCCCAAATAGCCCAATGGCCATCAAAATCGGACCGATTTCCATACTCGGTCATTCCGTAATACTCTTTAAAACCCGAGATATTTGCAAAAGCCTCAAAGCCCATTGAACCGTTTGGCGCTCCGTGAAAAAACGCTGTTTGGTAGCCTTTGTTGTTCAACTCGCCTGCTATTCCACTCACACGATTATTAGAGTATGGCGATGTGAAATATGGCTCGTAAAAACGTGGAATGCTACTTAATATCGACGGCATTGCATCAATTGATTTACGGCCGTTAGCAAAAGTGTGTTCAAATGTCAAGCCGTTTTCAACTATCGAGTCGAGAAAAGGAGTAAATCCCTTATACTCACCATTATCAGCATCTTTATTCAACGAGGCAAAAAATTCTTTGCTAAAACTTTCGAGAATTAGCACAACCACGTTCATGGGACGGAACTGTTTGGTTGTATCGGGATAAATTACAGGTTCAAACACTGCCGACATTGATTGGTAATCGGTGTAGTAGTTTGGGTTTTTATAAACTGTGTTGCCAATGGTGCGCAAAACACAAAACGGAGTGTTTAGAACAATGGCGCTCTCAATAGGTTTATCGACGTAGGCATTGGCATTGTTTAGTGAAATGGGGCGCACGTCGCGAGTAAAACCACCTCGCGCACCGCAAACTAGCAGATAAATTGCAAGAAGCATGGTGGCAGTGTGGGTTACATAGTACACTGCATGTTTTTTTTCTTGGGTTGGTTCGGCCTCAACCTTGCGCGCTGCCACAACTAAAAGTGCAATAAACAAAGCGCCAATAATGATTAAGTACCAGTTTTGGCAAGCTGCTGTAAAACAAACAGATGCAATGTTTGAATCGTTACTAAATTCGCTAAAAATGGTTACCGTTGAGCGGCGACCCGAAAAAGGAAAATAAACAGCATCGCTTAAATTTGATATAACTGAAATGGCGTTTACTACACAAAAAACCCACTTTGCAACAGATTGATAAACAGTGTTATGCCTAAAAGCAAACGGCATTACCATCATTGCAAAATAAATAAGGTTGGTGTATAAAACTGCCGTAAGATCGAATTTTAATCCAGCACAAAACTCGCGTAAAAGTTGATTGGCAGCTATGTTGCCAAAAACATTGCTGTTTACGTACCAAAAAGTACAACGGCACAAGGTGTAAACAAACATTGCAAGCAATAGGTTAAATACCATTATTGCAACAGGCTGATTTTTAATCCATGAAATAACTTTATGCATGTCAGCGGCTTGTTTTTTTATTTTCCTGTAAAGTAGTTGTTATTCATTAAAAAGGCGAGAGTTGTTTAGTCCCTCGCCTCCATTTATCTAACAAACAAATAATTCAAATTAAAGATACTTTGCCATATCGTCGGCCACTTGTTTGGCTGCGGCACGAGCTGCTGCTGCAAAGTTTTCGGTATTGTCGGCATAAATAATTGCGCGGCTTGAGTTAACCAACAAACCGCATTGGCTATTCATTCCATATTTACAAACTTCGTCAAGCGAACCACCTTGTGCACCAATACCTGGAACAAGTAAGAAGTGATTAGGAGCCACGCGGCGAATGTCTTCAAACATACGGCCTTGTGTTGCGCCCACAACATACATCATGTTCTCGTCGGTTGCCCATTGTTGGCTAGTACGTATCACTTTTTCGAACAAACGCTCGCCATTTGTATCGGTAGTTAACTGAAAATCTTGCGAACCTTTGTTTGAGGTAAGAGCAAGCAAAATAACCCATTTGCCATCGTAGCCAAGAAATGGAGTAACCGAATCTTCGCCCATATATGGAGCAATAGTAACAGCATCAACATTCATTTGCTCAAAGAACGATTGGGCATACATTTTTGATGTATTTCCAATGTCGCCACGTTTTGCATCGGCAATAATAAATTGGTCGGGATAATTTGCTTTAAGGTAAGCTATTGTTTTATCGAGCGACTGAAGGCCTTTAATGCCCATAGCCTCGTAAAATGCAAGGTTTGGTTTGTAAGCAACACAATAGTCGGCAGTAGCATCAATAATTGCCTTGTTGAAAGCAAAAACTGGATCGTCGTCGGCCAAAAGGTGTTGTGGAATTTTTTTCAAATCGGTATCAAGACCAACGCAAAGAAACGAGTGTTTGCGTTTTATGTTAGCATACAATTCTGCCTTATTCATAGTTTTTATCGTTTTAATGCTTTAATAATCAATTACATACCCGATTCTTTCATTCGTTCGGCATTTTCGGCCATTGTAAGTTGGTCGATGCAATCTTGAATGTCGCCATCCATAAAAGCGGGCAAGTTATAAATGGTATAGTTGATGCGGTGATCGGTAATACGACCTTGTGGGTAATTGTAGGTGCGAATTTTAGCCGAACGGTCGCCGGTTGATACCATGGTTTTACGTCGCGATGCAATGTCGTCAACGTATTTTTGGTGCTCTTTGTCGTAGATGAAAGTACGCAAACGAGCCAAAGCACGCTCTTTGTTCTTTGGTTGGTCGCGAGTTTCGGTACACTCAATCAAAATCTCCTCAACGGTACCGTTAATTGGGTTTTTCCAGTTGTAGCGCAAACGTACACCCGACTCAACCTTGTTCACGTTCTGACCACCAGCACCACTTGAGCGGAAGGTATCCCATTTAATTTCACCCTCGTTAATTTGAACGTCAAACTCGTCGGCCTCGGGCAACACTGCTACAGTTGCTGCTGAAGTGTGAACGCGTCCTTGAGTTTCGGTAGCTGGTACACGTTGTACGCGGTGAACACCCGATTCGTATTTCAATGTTCCATAAACTTTGCTGCCTGTTACCGAACAAATAATCTCTTTGTAACCACCCGCTGCGCCCTCAGTAAAACTCGATACTTCAAGTTTCCAACCTTTGGTTTCGCAATATTTAGAGTACATGCGGAAAAGGTCGCCAGCAAAAATAGCAGCCTCGTCGCCACCAGTTCCACCACGAATTTCAAGAATAGCGTTTTTGTCGTCCTCAGGATCTTGAGGTAAAAGAAGAATTTTTATTTCCTCCTCTATTGCAGATTGCTGAGGTTCAAGAGTATCGAGTTCGGCTTTGGCCATTTCGCGCATCTCTTCGTCCTTTTCGGTTGCAAGAATGTTTCGCGCATCGTCGATATTGCTTAACAGATTGGTGTAACGTTTGTAAGCATCAACTAGCGGCTCCATTTGGCGGTAGTCTTTGTTTAGGTTTACAAAGCGTTTTACATCGGCAATTACATCAGGGTCGGTCAGTTGTTGCGATGTTTCCTCAAAACGGATTTTAACCGCCTCAAGTTTTTCAAGAATCATATTATTGGCCATAACCTTGCAGTATCAAAAAAAATTAGTATTCAAATGTTCCAAATTGGCTTTTAATGGTAAGATGCTTATGGTTGTCGGCCTCTACGCGACCAACAATTCTACCCTCAACATTGTATTTAGCGGCAATGTCGATAATTTTTTGGCCCTCACCTTTTGGTACATAGAACTCAAAACGATGTCCCATGTTAAACACTTTGTACATCTCTTTCCAATCGGTGCCAGAGTTCTTTTGAATAAGGTCAAACAAAGGAGGAACGTCAAACATATTATCTTTAACAATGTGAACGTCTTTCACAAAGTTCATCACTTTAGTTTGAGCACCGCCCGAACAATGAATCATTCCATGAACAATGTTGCGATTTGTACGTAACACGTCGGCCACAATAGGAGCATAGGTACGTGTTGGCGAAAGAACCAGCTTTCCTGCATCGATGCCCAAACCCTCAATAGCTTGAGTAAGCTGGCATTGGCCCGAGTAAACCAACTCGTTTGGAACGGCATTGTCGTAACTTTCAGGATATTTTTGAGCTAAGTATTTTGCAAAAACATCGTGGCGTGCCGAGGTTAAACCATTGCTACCCATGCCGCCATTGTACTCTTGCTCGTAGGTTGCTTGGCCAAACGATGCCAAACCAACAATTTCGTCGCCAGCTTGAATTTGCGAGTTGTCGATAATGTCGCTGCGGCGTGCGCGGGCTGTTACAGTTGAGTCAACAATAATTGTACGAACCAAGTCGCCTACATCGGCAGTTTCGCCACCGGTGAATATGGTGTTTACACCAAGTTTGCGCAATTGTTCAAGCACCGATTCGGTTCCTTGAATAACAGCTGCAATAACTTCGCCTGGCACCAATCGTTTGTTGCGACCTATGGTAGAACTAACAAGAATATTATCGGTAATGCCTACACAAAGCAGGTCGTCAATGTTCATAATAATAGCATCTTGTGCAATGCCACGCCACACATTAAGGTCGCCTGTTTCGCGCCAATACATGTATGCTAACGATGATTTTGTACCGGCACCATCGGCGTGCATAATGTTGCAAAATTGTGGGTCGCCACCCAAATAGTCGGGAATGATTTTGCAGAAAGCATTAGGGAAAATGCCTTTGTCAAGATTCTTGATTGCGTTGTGTACATCTTCTTTCGATGCCGAAACACCGCGTGCGTCGTAACGTGAGCTGTTGTTCATTTTATTATTAGTTAGCCGTTTTATGCGGCAAAATTAGTTATTAGTTTTCGTTTAGAAATATTTGTATTGGTTTGCTTATATGCTGGTTTTCAACAGTTTTTTTATGGTTTAGTAATAAATAACCACAACTAAGGCTGCGGCAATAACTATTAAAAAAAGCATCTCGCTCCAAAATTTGGTGTTTAGTCCGTTTATGTATGTTGCCATTATAAATGCCAAGCCAAACGCTGCAAGCAACAAACACGAATAACTAGCGCTTGGCACTATAAAGAATGCTAATGCCACCAATAATATGGTACACATTTCAACGCTGTAGTATTTGCGTGTTATTACTTTGCTAAACGATAGCGAGCGCTGTCCAATCATAATGGCCACAATCACTTTAAGCAGCAAAAAACCACCTGCTATAATAACTGGCAGTGTTAAATTCAAATGAATGTTGCGGTTGATTGCTAAGCTTGCAAACTCATTTACAAACACACTCGTTTGGTCGGTCATAAACAAGTAGTAGAAGTAAAAACCTATTGGAACCACCACTCCGATGATTGGCGACACCAACTCGCGCAAGTTAAAATAGCGCAACTGCAAACAAGCAAACATCAACAATACTACAAGCACAAATGTTGGTGTGTAGAACAACACTCCCAAGCCTAACCAAAATCCGCTTAAAAAGAATCGACCCATTTGGTTGTATTGCTGAATGTCGCTATTCAAAGCATAGTTAAGTGCTACTATTAAAAAGAAATTGGCAATTGCCACAGGCAACACGTCGCAAAATGGAGTAAACATTGCCATTGCAAAAACGTAGAAGAATTGTGGCAATGTACTTTGCGATTCGGTTATCATGTGGTGCATGTTCATTCGCTGAACAATAACCGACTCAACAAGTACTAACACCAAAGCAGCTATTTGCGCCTGATGTATATTGCTGAAACAAAGAGCACTCAACTGTGAGTATAGTTGTGTTCCCTCAGTTACCACTGGCGCCCAGTTTGGGTTGAGCAATGTGGGCAACCACAACAAAACACCCATAACTATTGTTATGAGAATTGTTATTGGGTGACCGTATTTATAAAGTCGGAGTAGCATACGTTAGTATTTTTTAAGGTCTTGACCAATGTCGCGGCGGAAATAAGCTCCCTCGTATTTTATGCCTTCAATTGTGGCATACGATTTGTCGAGCGCATTTTGAATGCCGTTGCCCAACGATGTGATAGCCAACACACGTCCACCTGCTGTAACAACATCGGAGCCATTAAGTTTAGTTCCAGCATGAAACACAATGCTCTCGCCTTTTTGGTCGGTTCCAGTAATGGCAAAACCTTTTTGGTAATCGCCAGGATATCCACCTGAAACCATAACTACTGTTATTGCAGTTTGATTGACAGCCTTAGCAGTTACTTTACTAAGTTCGCCATTGCTTGCAGCAACAAATAGTTCGAGCAAATCAGCATCAAGGCGTGGAATAACAACCTCTGTTTCAGGGTCTCCCATGCGCACATTGTACTCAATAACGTAAGGGTCGCCTCCGCAATTGATAAGGCCAAAGAACACAAATCCGGTGTATTTTATTCCATCGGCATTAATGCCTTTAATTGTTGGCTCAATGATGCGCGAAATAACTTTTTGTTTGAATTCTGGAGTACAGAATGGAACAGGCGAAACGGCACCCATACCACCAGTGTTTGGTCCGCTATCTTGCTCGCCAATACGTTTGTAGTCTTTAGCCTCAGGCAAAAGAACGTAATCTTTTCCATCGGTAAGAACAAAGAACGACACCTCGATTCCCGAAAGGAATTCCTCAATAACCACTTTAGCCGATGCTGCGCCAAACTGGCCGTTAAGCATCTCTTCAAGCGAATCTTGAGCCTCTTTAAGGTCGTTAATAATAAGCACACCTTTACCTGCTGCAAGGCCATCGGCTTTAAGCACATAAGGAGCTTTTAGTGTTGCAAGGAATTGTTTACCAGCCTCAACGGTTTCTTTTGTAAAACTTTGGTATGCAGCTGTTGGAATGTTGTGGCGTTGCATAAATTGTTTTGCATACTCTTTGCTACCCTCAAGTTGAGCACCTTCGCCACTTGGACCAATAACTTTTATATCGGCAAGTTGAGCATCGTTGGCAAAAAAGTCGCTAATGCCACGCACAAGTGGCTCTTCAGGACCTACAACTACCATGTTTACGTTGTTTTGAAGAACAAAGGTTTTAATGGCTTCAAAATCTTTAACATCAATAGCCACGTTGGTTCCCACGTTTGCGGTTCCGGCATTTCCGGGTGCAATAAATAGGTTGTCAATTAGTTTGCTTTGGCTAACCTTCCAAGCAATTGCGTGCTCGCGTCCACCCGAGCCAATTATCAGTACATTCATAATTTGTTGTTATTGTGCGTTTTCAAATAGTTTCAATATTTTCTGTAAATCTTCAGGTGTATCAACCGACAAACCTTCGTCGCTTGTAACTGCGGTAAGTATGTTGTAACCGTTTTCGAGCCAGCGCAATTGCTCTAGCGATTCGGCTATCTCCAACGAGCTTTTAGGCAATTTGGTAAGTTCAAGTAGTGTGTCTTTTCGGTAACCGTACATACCAATGTGTTGGTAAAAGGCATGTTTACCTAACCAATCTTTGGCCTCGCAGCCACGAATGTGTGGAATGGTTTGGCGACTAAACAGCAAAGCTTTTCCGTTTGCGTCAACCACCACTTTTGGTTTGTTAGGATTAAAAAGAGTTTCTTCGTCGTCAACTGGTTTAATAAGCGTTGCTATTTGAGCATCGGCATTATCAAAGATTGATGCCAATAAGTTAATTTGCTTTTCGGCAATAAAAGGTTCGTCGCCTTGAATGTTTATTACCACATCAACTTTAACTCCATATTCGGCCTCGTACTTTACGGCTGCCTCGGCACAACGGTCGGTGCCACTTGGGTGTTGGTCCGATGTCATTACAACTTTGCCACCAAAACTTTTAACGGCATCAAATATGCGTTTATCATCGGTTGCAACTACCACATGCTCAAGCGCTTTGCTGGCTTGCTCAAACACACGCTGAACCATGTACTTGCCTTTAATATCGACTAATGGTTTGCCCGGGAAGCGCGACGATGCATAACGCGCAGGAATTATTCCTAAAATCATTTTTGCAAAAATTTTTACAAAGGTAGAAAGTCAAAAAGACAATTAAAAATTTATGAAGATGCAATAAACGAAAAACCAACATTGATAAACGAAATGCTACCTTTGCCGCACACCTAAAATTCTATTTTTATGAAAAAACTACTTATGCTTGCGTTGTGCGCTTTGCTTTTTGTGCCTAGCACTTATGCAAAATCGCTACGCGACAAAAAAGAACAAGGTCTTAAACTCGATGGCCACGCTGGCATTAGTTTAAGCACTGTATCGCGCTCGCTTGACAGCAAAAACGAAATGGCAAATTTTATTGTTGGTCCCAAATTAGGACTTGGCGCATCGTATGCTTTTATTAAAAAACTATCGGTTAAAGCCGAATTAAATTACGTGCAACGTGGTTTTGCCGATGATCATAACACTTGGCTACACTCTGAAAGCGGCCGAACAACCACCCGCATTCATAACATTGAAGTGCCTGTAATGCTATCGTGGCGCAACCAAGTGAACGACAATGTATCGATGCACTTTGGCGGTGGTGCTTTCTTTGCTTACGGTTTTAAGGGCAACACTGTCACCAATTTTAAAGATGGCCTTGAAAAAGACAAACTTAACTACGACACTTTTGAAATTGGCAAACTATCACACAACAACTGCGGTTTGGCGCTCGATTTTAGTTTGATGTATCAAAAAACTTTTGTTGGCATACGCTACAATTTAGGTCTTTCAAACATGAGCGACAATAGTAAATTGGACTTAAAAATGAAAAGCCACGCTATTGATTTTTGCATAGGCTACCGATTCAAATAGCATTTACAACTATAAAAATACAAGCCGTTGGCACAAGTTGCTGACGGCTTTTTTTGGCTTCAACATAAAAACACAACCACTTATGTATTGTGCTATATTTGCAGGCTTAATAAAAAAGAGAGCCGCATGGCCAAAGTTGAAAACCTTTTATCGCAAATAAACTCGCCCGCCGACCTTAAAAAACTTAAGGTTGACGACTTGCCGCAAGTGAGTGCTGAACTTCGTCAGTTTATTATTGACGAGGTGAGCCAGCATCCAGGCCACTTTGCATCGAGTCTTGGTGTGGTGGAACTTACAGTGGCTTTGCATTACGTTTTCAACACTCCATACGACCAACTTGTTTGGGATGTAGGACACCAAGCCTACGGCCACAAAATTCTAACCGAACGCAAAGACCGATTTAACACCAACCGATTGTTGGGCGGTTTGTCGGGGTTTCCAAAACGTAGCGAGAGCATTTACGACGCTTTTGGCGTTGGTCATGCCTCAACTTCAATTTCGGCAGCACTTGGTTTAGCTGTAGCCTCGCAACTCAACGGCGAAACCAACCGTAACGTAGTTGCCATTATTGGCGATGGCAGCATGACTGGCGGTATGGCTTTTGAAGGTTTGAACAACGCTGGCGTGCAAAAATCAAACTTGCTGGTCATTTTAAACGACAACAACATGGCCATTGACCCAAGCGTGGGTGCTTTTAAAGATTATTTGGTTGATATTACCACATCGCAGCGCTACAACAAACTAAAAGACGAGGTTTGGAATATGCTTGGCCGTTTGCGTCGTTTTGGTCCAAATACCCAAAACTTGATTCAAAAAATTGATAACGGATTAAAATCGATATTGCTAAAACAAGGCAACTTGTTTGAAGCTCTTAACTTCCGCTACTTTGGTCCTATTGATGGACACGATGTTATTTATTTGGCTCGTGTACTTAACGATTTAAAGCAAATACCAGGACCTAAACTTCTGCATATTAAAACCATAAAAGGAAAAGGATTTGCGCAAGCTGAACAAGACCAAACAACTTGGCACGCTCCCGGATTGTTTGATAAAGTAACAGGCGAACGAATAAAAGAGTCGTCAGCATCGCAAGCCAAAACTCGCTACCAAGACATTTTTGGCAAAACACTGCTTGAGTTGGCCGAGCAAAACAACCGCATTGTGGGCATCACCCCAGCCATGCCTACTGGTTGCAGCATGAACATTATGATGGAAAAAATGCCAAACCGCACTTTCGATGTTGGCATTGCCGAAGAGCACGCTGTAACTTTTTCGGCCGGATTAGCCGCAAATGGTCAAGTGCCATTTTGCAACATTTACTCAACCTTTATGCAACGTGCCTACGACCAAATTATTCACGATGTTGCACTGCAAAAACTTGGCGTTGTTTTTTGTCTTGACCGCGCCGGAATAGTTGGCTCCGACGGCTCCACTCACCATGGTGCATTCGATTTGGCTTTTATGCGCAGCATTCCAAATATGATTGTTGCAGCACCAATGAACGGCAACGAGTTGCGCAACATGATGTACACTGCCCAACTTGACCCTGTTAAACCTTTTGCTATACGTTACCCACGCGGCAAAGCACCAGACATTGACTGGCAGCAACCTTTTACTGCAATCAACATTGGTCGCAGCAGACAACTACGCAACGGCAACCAAATTGCAGTTTTAACCATTGGCAACACTGGCAACTTTGTTTTAGAAATAGCCGACAAACTAACCGAAGCTGGTATTGACTATGCACACTACGACATGCGTTTTGTTAAACCACTTGACGAAGAAATGCTTCACTCAATTTTTAAACGCTTTCACAAGATTATTACTATTGAAGATGGCGTTATTGCTGGCGGTTTTGGTAGCGCTGTGCTCGAGTTTATGGCATCAAACGGATATTCGGCCAACGTAATTCGCATGGGTATTCCCGACAAGTTTATTGACCACGGCGCCACTCACGAGCTTTATAGTATTTGCGGTTACGGACCAAAAGAAATTTTTGAAACTATATGCTCACAAGTCGATGTTAAGCGCAAAAACATATTCAATGTTGCGTTCAACATTTTTAAGCCATCGGTTTCATAATGCTTGATGGTTTATTGTTACTCAATGTGTTATGAATTTGTTTGAGCCTAAAAAACGGTATCCTTTAGAAACTGGCTGCATGCTCATTTCAGAGCCTTTTATGAACGACGATTCATTTCAGCGTGCAGTAATACTTATTGCAGCCTATAAACCCGAAAAAGGTGCTTTTGGGCTTGTGCTTAACCACCCATCGCCTTTTGCCATTAACGATGCAGTGCCAGAGGTGTACGACTTTAATACATTATACGAAGGCGGGCCTGTGAGCGAAAACGAATTGTTTTACATACACACCGTTGGGCACTTACTCACCAACTGCGAGAACATAATTGACGACGTTTGCTTTGGTGGCGATTTTGAAAATGTTAAATCGCTGATTAACAGCGGTGTTATTAAGCCCCACCACATAATGTTCTTTAAGGGTTATTCAGGTTGGGACGCCGGTCAACTTGAGCAGGAAATTGAAAACGGAGCATGGGTTGTATCGCCATATAACGCTAGCCTACTGTTTGCCGATGCTGACACCGACATTTGGAGCAAAGCACTAAACGATTTAGGCGATATTTATCCTTTGTGGACTGAATTTCCAATCAATCCAAACGAAAACTAACCCACGTATTATTTAAGATTGTCGTTAAAGTAACGAACAATACGGTCAATTAGATGCAATCTATCGTGACCACGCACATTATGCTCATGCTGCGGATAAACAGCATAATCAATCAGCACATTTTCGGCTACTGCGCAATGCAACAATTTAAGGCTATTTTGCCAAACCACTACCGGATCAATGTCGCCATGTATTACCAGCAATCGCGATTTAAGGTTACCTATCTTGTTACACACTGTGGAATTTTTGTAGCCTTCAGGATTTTGTTGCGGAGTGTCCATATAACGCTCGCCATACATAACCTCGTATAAACTCCAATCGCATACTGGGCCGCCTGCTACACCAGCTTTAAATTCATTTGGATGTTCGCACAACATGTTAATGGTCATAAATCCTCCAAAACTCCAACCATAAACACCAATGCGAGTTGAATCGACAAACGGCAACGACTTCAGATATTTAACTCCTTGCATCTGATCTTCGGTTTCGCACTTGCCCAATTGGCGATGAATGCAATGCTCAAATTCGCGCCCACCGTTTTCGCAACCACGGTTGTCCATTGAAAACACAATGTAACCTTGCTGCGCCAAATACAACTCCCACGCTCCTGAACCACATAGCCAACCGGCATTTACCATTTGATTGTGCGGTCCAGCATACACATATATAATTACAGGATATTGTTTGGTTGAATCAAAATCGGAAGGAGTAATCATCATGCCGTAAAGTGGAAACTTGCCATCGGCCGATTTAAGACCTTCAACCAAAGTAACTTTTGGAATTGTAAGTCCTTCATACGGATTAACATCTTCGCTTAACACTTTGGTTACCTTGCTATTAGCCGAAGGTTTTTGACCCATTGCGTTAAGATTTCGCAAGGTGGTTCGGTTTGCCACTGTTTGCGACTGAAACAAATCGACCCATGCAGTGCTATTGGCTGAAAAGCGAGCTCGATGAATACCAATTTCAGCATCATCGGAAATTTGTGTCATGCGGCCTTTAAGGTCAACTGCAAAAATATCGGCATAGATGTAACCACGTTTGTTGGCCTGAAAAACAACCTTGCCCGTTGCTTTGTTGTAGCCATAAAGTTCGCACACTGTCCAGTTGCCGTTGGTTAGTTGTTTGCACTTTCCGCTGCTGATGCTATAAAGATAAATGTGGCGAAAACCATTGCGCTCGCTAAGCCAAAGAAACTGGTCGGCATCAATAAACATGGCTGGTGTACAAGGTTCAACCCACTCGGCATTTTGCTCCTCAAACAAGGTTTTTTCAAGCTGCCCAGTTGACGCATTGTAAACATTGAACCACATGTGGTTTTGGTCGCGATTTATTTCGGCCATGCAAATGTATTTTTCGTCGGCACTCCACGCAATGTTGGTAAAGTAGCGGTCAACTGGCGATGCTGTTTTGAGCCACACAGTTTGCTGATTTTGCACATTGAAAACACCAACCGAAACTTGATGCGATGTTTCGCCAGCCATTGGGTAGCGTATTGGCTCAGCTTTGGCTTGGCGTGTTGTGATATTTACAATAGGATACTCGGCAACCATGCTCTCGTCTAACCTATAAAAGCAAAGTTTATTGCCGCTTGGCGACCAAAATGTACCACCGTTTATTCCAAATTCGTCGCGATGAACCGAACTGCCAAACACTATGCCGTTGCCGCCTTCCTCGCTGTTAACTCGCATTGTTTTGCTTGCAGTTGATACAAACAAATTGCTGCCCACACGATAGGCTACATTGCCCGATTGGAAATTATAGTCGTAAGCTTCACCATTAAGGCACACAATGCTATCGGCAATATTTGCAACTCCATTTTTGATATTAAGTTGATAGAACACTGAATCGGTGCTACACCACAGGGTTTGTGGCGTAATCCATTGCTCAATTGCTGCATTTGGAATAGTTTGGCGCAATTCTCTGATTGATGTAATGACTGAATTACCGTTTATAAATTCACCATCGGCATACTGAATGCACTCACCCGATTGCTCACAAAAAAAAGTACGGGCTGACGTGGGATAAAAATTGTAGAATTCTTTTCCGCCATAAACGGTTTGCTCAAGTGTTAGTTGTGCGCTAAGTTGCATGGTGCTAAAAAGCGCGGCAAAAAGCAATGTTTTTTTCATATCGTTATTAAAATGAATGCTTACAAAAGTACCTATAAAAAAGGCGGAAACCCAATTTCAGATTTCCGCCTCTCGTTATTTTCAACTTATAGATTTTAGATTGCCATAATGTCGGCTTCTTTTTTCTTAAGCAAATCGTCGATGTGTTTTGAGAACGAATCGAGTAGTTTTTGAGTTTCGTTTTCGGCATCTTTTGCCAAATCCTCAGACAGGCCGTCTTTTTTCATTTTCTTAAATGCTTCGTTGGCATCTTTACGCACGTTGCGCAAAACCACGCGGGTTGATTCGCACTCGGCTTTGGCTTGTTTAACCAAATCGCGACGGCGTTCCTCAGTCAAAGGTGGAACAGCAATTATAATTGACTCGCCGTTGTTGCTTGGGTTAAAACCAAGGTTTGAGCAAAGAATGGCTTTTTCAATCACGTCAAACATTTTCTTTTCCCAAGGTTGAATTTTAATGGTGCGAGCATCGGGCACTGTAACGTTTGCTACTTGTGCTAACGACATTGGCGAACCGTAGTATTCAACAGTAACGTTGTCGAGTACACGAACGTCGGCTTTGCCTGCGCGAATAAGAGCAAGTGTGCTTTCCAAATAATCTACTGCTTTGGCCATTTGTTCTTTCGCTTTGTCCAAAGTCTTTTTAACGTCTTCTTGTGTCATAATAAGTATCGTTTTTATTCGGTGTCAAATTTAATAACGCATTGGTTAATAAGTAACCAGTGTGCCTATTTTTTCGCCTTTAATAACTTTTTCAAGGTTTCCGGCTGTGTCCATATCAAACACATACATAGGCATTTTGTTCTCTTTGCACATGGTGAACGATGTTAGGTCCATCACTTTAAGATGACGCTCGTATGCCTCGTCGTACGATATTTGACTAAACTTGGTAGCAGTTGGATCTTTTTCAGGGTCGGCAGTGTAAACGCCATCGATGCGAGTACCTTTTAGCAAAATATCGGCGCGCATTTCAATGGCACGCAAAGCCGATGCTGTGTCGGTGGTAAAGTATGGATTACCGGAACCTCCTGCAAAAATAACCACATGGCCATCGTCAAGCAGTTGGCGCATTTTTCCTTTGTTGTAGAATTCGGCAACTGGCTCCATGCGAATGGCGGTAAGCACTGTTGCTTTGCAGCCGTTTGCCTCAAGTGCTGTTTGCAATGCTATACTGTTGATGGTTGTGGCTAACATGCCCATATAGTCGCCATTTATGCGGTCAAATCCTTTTTTGGCTCCGCTCATTCCGCGAAATATGTTGCCTCCTCCTATCACAATGCCTATTTGCACGCCCATATCGGCAATGGCTTTTATTTGAACAGCATACTCGTCGAGTTTATCGGTGTCGATGCCGTATTGTTGCTTGCCTTGTAGCGACTCGCCACTCAACTTTAGCAAGATTCTTTTGTATTCCATTTTTACTTGATGTTTAGTTAAATCGTTTGAGCCAAAAGTAAAAGTTTTTCGTTGTTTGGTTTTGGTTTTTTATTGGTCGTTTTGCAATCGCTAAAAAACATCAATTTAATGGTTATGTGTTGGTCAATGCTCTAATTTTTTGGCATTGGGTGTTTACTATTTTCAAAACAACAATTTCATTATAGTTCCGTTTGTGCTCGACTGGCAAACAATGGTACCGCCATGTGCCCTTAACACTTGTTGCGAGTAGCTTAGGCCGATGCCCGAGCCTGTGCTTTTGGTGGTAAAGAATGGCACAAAAATCTCGTCGCGAACATTGTCGGGTATGCCTGGTCCATTGTCGGCTACCACAATCTCAGTCTGTCCCGAAGGCAAATGGTGGGCCGATACCTCAACCAGCGCATCGGGTTTGGGTGTTGATGCAAGTGCCTCGGCTGAATTTTTTACAAGATTTATCATCACCTGCATCATCATTTGCTCATCGATGTTGACTGTGAAATTGGAAAGTGGCTGAACGAAATGTATGTTGACGTTGTATTGCGAGCGCATTGGCGATGTGAAGATGCTGAACCGCTCAAAAAGGCTTGCAATGCTCACTTCGGTCAATGTTGGTTTGGGTATGTTGGTTAAAACACGATACGACTGAACAAAACGTGCCAATCCAACGCATCGTTCGCTAATAACCGACAACCCGGCTATTGAGTTGCGCACATCTTCTTCGGTTGCAATTTTTGATGAATTCCACTGGCTTTCAAGTGTTTGAGCTATTGATGTGATTGGTGTAAGTGAGTTCATAATTTCATGGCTCAAAACTCTAATGAGTTTTTTCCATGCATCAACCTCCTTGCGTTCAAGTTCGGCATGAATATCTTGCAAGGTTACTAAATGAACTTGCTTATTGCTAATGGTTACTATTGCACACTCAAGCATCACGCTTTTTTCAATACTACCAACGTGCAGCGGTGCTACAAGTTTTGCCCCATCGGTTAGCAACATGAGTTGCAATGCAAAATCCTTATCAATTTGCGATATTTGAGAGATGTGTGTTATTACTTGAAGTCCAAAAAGATCAAATGATGAATGGTTAACCTCCGACACAAAACCATCGTTATCAAACACTAGTACACCTGTTCCTATATGCTCAATAATGGTGCTGAAATACTGGTCTTTAAGTCGCGAATTGATTTTTGCGTTTTGAAGAATAATGTTGAGTTCGTTTAGGCTGTGATGCAAATCGTTGATGATGGAGTTGCCCGTTTGCTCGGGAAATTTAAGTGCTGTGTCGTTGTTACGAATGGCACTGATGAAGAAGGTGATTTTTCGGTTTATACTGTTTATAAAATACACCAACTCAATTACAAGACCAAGCTCGGCGCAAGCAGTTAAAACAGATATCCAAAGGGCAACATTTTTACAAAACATTACTCCCATTGCCACTGCAAGCATCACAATAGCAATAACTCTTGCCACTAACCTTATGGTTAAATGCCTATAGCCCATATTTTTTTATTTTGTTGTAAAGTGTTTGACGTGTTACACCCAACTGCAAAGCTACAGCCGACATATTTCCGTTGTTTTTGTTAATGGCATCGGCTATCAGTCGGCGCTCCATATCCTCAAGCGTTCCGTTAAACGAGGTGGCAATGGTTGGCTCTGCGCTTCGGAACATAAAATCAGAAGGCTGAATGGTGTTGCTGTTGCTCAAAATAATAGCCTTTTCCATTGCATGTTGCAGCTCGCGAATATTTCCGGGCCACGAGTATTGCTCAAGTTTTTCAATAGCTTGGTTGCAAATGGTGTATCCCTCTTTGTTGTACTCGTTGGCAAATTTTTGCAAGAAAAATTCGGCCAAGAGCCTGATATCCTCTTTGCGATTGCGCAAAGGTGGTAGCTCAATGTGTATGGTGTTGATGCGGTAGAGCAAATCTTCGCGAAATTTACCTTCGGCCACCATTTGCTCAAGGTTGCAGTTGGTGGCGCACACCAATCTTATATCAACCGGAATGGGTTTGTTGTCGCCAACTCGGGTAATGCTTCGGTTTTGCAATGCCGATAGCAATTTGGCCTGCATAGGCATCGATAGGTTTCCAATTTCATCAAGAAAGAGAGTTGATTGGTTGGCGGCTTCAATTTTGCCCTCGCGATCGGTGTGAGCATCGGTAAAGGCGCCTTTTTTATGACCAAATAGTTCGCTCTCAAACAGAGTTTCGGTTATTGAACCCATATCGACCGAAACCATTGGTTTGTGAACTCGCGTTGACAATCGATGAAGTTCCTCAGCCACAACCTCTTTGCCTGTTCCGTTTTCGCCAGTAATGAGCACGTTGGCGCTGGTGGTTGCCACTTTGTTCACCATTTGCATCACTTTGACCCACGCCTCCGATTTTCCAATAATGTTGGTGTTGCCCGTTGCTTGGCGGGTTGTTTTTTGCACCTTATTGCGCGACGAACTTAGTTTGCATGCCGAGTTGATGGTGGCAAGCAGCTTTTCGTTGTCCCATGGTTTTAGTACAAAATCGGTTGCACCCATTTGAATGGCTCGCACTGCAAGCGACACATCGCCATAGGCGGTTATCATAACCACACTAATTGTTGGCTGATACTCAATAACTCGCTGCAACCAGTATAAGCCCTCGTTGCCAGTGTTTACGCCTGCCGAAAAATTCATATCGAGCAAAAGGACGTCGTACTTGTCAGTATTTAATTCTGATAGTAATGCATTGGGTGTTGATAGGGTTTGTACTTTCTCATAACGTCCACTAAGCAACATCTTAATGGCGCTCAAAATGCTTTTGTTATCATCAACAACAAGAATCTTCATAATAGATTTCGTTTTTGCCTTTGCCACAAATGTATGGTAATGGAAAATGCGATGAAACATGGTGTAAAAAAATTAGACAGTTTGTTCTATCATTAAATGAATTCAATATTGAGTTTGTTGCATTATTCCGTCATTTTTTGCTCGTGTTTTGGTCTAGAATAATGATATGTGCACTAGTGTCTTGTTCAAATTCTTTACACCTTATGTCTAAAAATTTTACACACTGGCAGTGTTATGTTTATTTCAATCTGCTCATTTTCAGTGTTTTGCATTTTTTGGTACACATTTGGCACGTATTGGTATCAGAAAATAAAATGAACTGAAAAATGAAAAGTTTTTTAAGGGTAATGATTTGTTTAGTTATTAGTTCGGTTAGTGCCCAAGCTGAGGAAACGGCTTGGACACTCAACCAATGCTTAAAACATGCCATTAGCAACAATTTGCAGCTAAAGATTAGCGAAAACGAGGCGCTAAAGGCTGATTATGTGCACACTGAGAGTCAATGGGCTGTTGCGCCATCGGTTTACGGAAGTGCAAACACCAACATGAACTTTAAGCGCGCTACCGACCAAGACAACCGCATATCGTCGGGTAACTCGTACAACATAAACTACGGCATTGGTGCGCAAATGACTTTGTTTGCTGGCTTTCAGCTAAAGAACCAAATGACGATGACTAAATTTAATAAACTGGCATGCGACCAAAGCACCATTTCGGCTACCAATAGTTTGATAGTGAATGTTGCAAGCCTTTACGCTACCGCTCTTTACCAAAAGTCGTTGGCCGAGGTTGCCGACAGCATTCTGGATAACAACATGAACGAACGTACACGCATTGCCAACAAGGTTTCTGTTGGACAATTGCAACGTGCCGACTTGAGCGAGATTGATGCAACTTTGTCAACCAGCAAACTAAACAGCGCGCGAAGTCACAACAACTACAACCTAAGCCTATTGCAATTGGCTCAATCAATTGAACTTGAATCTGCCGAAGGTTTTAGTGTAGCTCAAACCGATTTTGACCTTATTGAGCCACACAATATTGATTTGGCTGTCGATTCGATTTACAACCTTGCTTGCTCCAACTATCCAAACGTGTTGCAATGCGAGTACGAATTAAACTACTACCAATCGGCACTAAAAGTGGCCAAAGGAGCAGTTTATCCAACAATCACCGCATCGGCAAATTTAGGTTCATCGTACTACTCAAGCGCCGTTGGCACCGATAGCCTAACAATGCCATTTGCTGATCAAGCTCGTAACTTTTCGTCGCCATCAATTGGCCTTTCGCTTAACATTCCAATCTTTAATGGCCGACACAACCAAATGCAAATAAAACGTAGCAAGGTTGATTTGCAAAATGCCTTGTATCGACTTGAGAATCAGAAAAAAATGATACGCAAAGAAATTGAGGAAGCCATTTTGCTACTCAACAGCTATTATCTTGAATATGAGAGCGCTAAAGCTAATGTTACTTTTGTAGAACAATCGTACGACGCATACCGCCAACGTTACAAATTGGGTCTTGTAACCACCACCGAATTTGCAACCACACAAAACCAATTGGCCAACGCTAAAGCGGCTATGCTTCAGGCAAAATACATGTGGATTGTGCAAGAACTAACAATTAGATTATTTGCAGGCGACACTTTGAGTATTGCAACCAACGCATCAGAAAACGAATAATAACACTAAAAACATACCAACTATGGCAATGGACAGAAAAATAGAAAAGAAAAAGGGAATAAAACCCAAAACCGTAATCGTAACACTGATATCGGTAGCAGTAGTTGCTTTACTAATTAAGATGACCATTTCGGCATCGGTATCGGTTTACAAAGCCGACCGCAACAAGTTAATAATATCAAATGTTGAAGCTAGTTTATTCAAAGAATACATATCAATAACCGGCACAGTAGCACCACTCACAACCATTTTTTTAGATGCCGATGAGGGTGGCAAGGTTCAAGAAAAACTGATTGAAGAGGGTGAGATGGTTAAAAAAGGCGACATTATTTTCCGCATGGTAAACAACGACCTTAAACTGCAAATTATGAATGCCGAGTCGCAACTTGCCTATCAAGCCAACGAGTTGCGCAACACCATCATTAATATGGACCAGCAAAAAATTAACAACAAACGGCAATTGCTTGACATTGACCATCAAATTGTACGATTGAAACGCACCTTTGAGCAAAACCAAGAACTATACAACAACGGCAACATTTCAACCGAGGAGTACACACGATCGGCTGAGGAGTACGAATACTCGGTAAAAGAACGCGCCCTACGCTACGAGCAAATGGTACAAGACTCCATTTTTCGCGAAAACCAACGCGACCAAATGAACTCAAGCCTACGAAGCATGCAAGAAAACCTTCGCATTGTGCGCCAACGACTTGAGGACCTCAACGTAAAAGCTCCTGCCGATGGCCAACTTGGATCGCTTGATGTGGAGATTGGACAAAAAATTAACCAAGGCCAACGCATTGGTCAGCTCAACATTATTGACAACTACAAGATTACTGCCCAAGTTGACGAACATTACATTGACCGAGTAAAAAAAGGTTTGAGTGCAACATTTGAGCGCCAAGACCGTCTGTTTAATGTAAAAGTTAAGAAAATTTATCCCGATGTTCGCGATGGTAAGTTCCAAATTGATTTGTTGTTTGGCGACACTTTGCCTAACAACCTTCGCACTGGACAAACCTATCACATAAAGTTGGAACTTGGCCAATCGGAAAAAGCAATTATAATACCATGTGGCAATTTTTTCCATACCACAGGCGGGCAATGGATATTTGTGCTTGACGAGTCGGGTAAGTTTGCTACCAAGCGTAACATAAAAATTGGCCGAAAAAACCCACTCTATTACGAGGTGCTTGAGGGTTTAAACCCAGGCGAGCAAGTAATTGTGAGCGGCTACGACCTGTTTGGCGACAATAACCGTATTGAATTCAAATAAACTAAACCATAAAACTGAATTACATTATAAACATGAAAACACTTTTTCGAAACCTTATCAGCATAATCAGGCGATTCAAACTTGCCTACACAATGAACCTACTTGGAACGGCCACCGCCTTTGCATCGTTTATGTTAATAATGATGCAAATATGCTACGAGCGTGGATTTGACAAGTGCTTAGACAAGTCGGAAAACATTTACCGATTAACTAGCAACTTTGAGTATCCGTTTAATGTAGTCTTGCCACGAGGTGTAATTGAGGAGTACGTAAAATCGTCGCCATACATTGAGGCTGGTGGCGCCATTGCCGACTTTGACACACAAACTTACTTTTCGGTAACCGAGAGCAACGGATTAAACAAAGTATTAAAATTACCCATTATTTGCATTGAGCCAGATGTTGTTAATGTTTTTGGGTTTAAAATGATAACAGGCTCATCAGACTGCATTGAATCGCCAGATAAAGCTCTAATTCCGGCCAGCTTAGCAAAAAAGATGTTTGGCACGGTTGACGTGGTTGGTCGCGCTATTGAAAACCAAAACACCCTATGGTTAGCTTGTGGCAACTCGTTTACAGTGGGCGGTGTTTATGCCGACTTTCCATCGAATACACAATTAAAAAATGTGGTTTACCTAAAAATGAACGACATTCAAAAGGGTGAGATGAATGCTTGCAACTTTCTTGGCTATTTTAGAGTAACAGACGGCACCAACGTAAAAGCCATTAGCGATGCGTTTAACAAAAAACTAAACGACTACAATTTTGTTGATGGATTCCAAATTGAGTTCAAGGCAACACCTATTGAGAGCATTTATTACTTAAACGAGAGCGGCGAAGGCATTTTTGTAAAATGTGGTAGCAAAAGTGTGAGCAACACATTGCTAATAATTGCGCTCGTAATCATAATCATATCAATAATAAACCACATAAACTTCAACTTGGCATTGGTGCCAATGCGCATACGTTCAATCAATATCCAAAAGGTGCTTGGCTGCAACACCAACCGTTTGCTCACAATGCTCGTACTCGAGTCGGTTATTGCATGTTTTGCCGCATGGCTCATAGGCTTGTTTATGGTTTATTTGGTGGGAGGCACTTGGCTCACATCGTTCCTTATAGGCAATTTGAGCATACAAGGCAACATAGGCATCTGCACAATAACAGGCATTGGTTCACTATTGATTGGTGTGTTGGCAGGCATCTACCCAGCCACTATCCAAACATCGATAAACCCAGCCATTGCGCTTAAAGGTTCGTTTGGCAAATCGCACAGTGGCCGCCGCATGCGCACCTTGCTGCTTACCATTCAATATGTAGCATCGGCTGCATTTGTTGCTGCAGCTTGCTTTGTGTGGCTACAAAACAAATACATGCTTGCTAATAGTTCGCTTTCGGCAATGGAGCAAGTGGTTCAGGCTGAAGTGCCTGTAAAACTTGCACAACAACACTTAAACACATTTGTGAATAGACTTAAGGAGAATCCTTCAATTATGAATGTGGCTTTTGGTCAAAACAAGGTTGGCGCAACCGATACCTACACTACCAACGCAAAATATGCAAAAGACGGCTCAACTTACAATTATCAAGAATTGTGGGCCACAAAAGAGATTTTAGACGTGTTTGGAGTGAAAGTGATAGAGGGATGCAACTTTACCAATCCGTCACTTAACAACGACGATGCTTATGCCATAGCAACCAAAAGCATGAAGGAGTTGAGTGGCATTGTGCTTAACGAGTCAATGGCCTACGACGGTTGGGGCAAGTTCATTGGCATTATTGACAACATTAATATAACATCGATGCGTAAAGAGTCGAAACCAATTTTGTTTATGTCGATAAACAAGATGAACGAAAACATAAACTTCTCAAACATGTATGTTCGAATAGCCCAAGGAGCAAACATGCACGAAAGCATAAAGTACATTACCGACATTATTCACGAGTTCATTCCCGAATACCCAATTGAATTTGAATTTTACGACGATGTGATGAACCAATTGTACCACAGCGAGCGTGCCCTTTCAAGCGAATTGGTCTTCTTCTCGCTTCTGGCTATCATGATATCGATAATTGGAATATTTGGCATGGTAATGTTTGATTGCGAGTATCACCGCAAAGACAATGCAGTGCGCCGCGTTTTGGGTGCTAATATGAGCAACATTTTAACCATGGCTAACAAACGCTACATAAAGTTGCTCCTTGTTGGATTTGCAATATCAATTCCTGTGGTTGTAATCTTTATCAACGACTGGCTTAAAGGCTTTGTAAGCCATATAGACATTAGTTGGGGCGTGTTTGCCTTGGTGTTGGTTGCTTTGGCTGCCATAACATCAATCATTGTAACAACACAAACATGGAGTTCGGCATCAGAAAATCCTATCAACAACCTAAAATCGGAATAAAACTCAATTCTAAGCAAATAATACTTAAAACATTAATAATTAAACTCTACTACGATGATTAAAACTGAAAACCTAATGAAAGTGTTTCAAACAGAAGAAGTTGAAACCTACGCATTGAACAACGTAAACTTTGAAGTAAAAAAAGGTGAGTTTGTTGCCATTATGGGACCATCGGGTTGCGGAAAATCAACATTGCTAAACATTATTGGCCTACTTGACAACCCAACAAGCGGCAAGTACCTATTTGACGGAACCGACGTTGCTAATTTTAAAGAGAGCCAACGCACCAACTTGCGCAAGGGTAACATTGGTTTTGTGTTTCAAAGCTTTAACCTTATTGACGAACTATCAGTATTTGAAAACGTTGAGCTTCCATTGCTTTACCTAAAAGTTCCTGCCAAAGAGCGCAAACAACGTGTTGAAAAAGTGCTTGAGCAAATGAACATTGCCCACCGTGCCGACCATTTCCCTCAACAATTATCGGGCGGTCAGCAACAACGTGTGGCCATTGCTCGCGCTGTAATTTCAAACCCAAAATTACTACTTGCCGACGAGCCAACTGGCAACCTCGACTCAAAAAATGGTCTTGAGGTGATGCATCTGCTTACCGACCTAAACAAAAACCAAGGAACAACCATTGTAATGGTTACCCACTCAATGCGCGATGCCGGCTTTGCTCACCGCACCATTAACTTGTTTGACGGACAAATAATATCAAAAATTGAAAACGTGCTTTAACTAAGATTCATGCAGCCAGCTATCACTCTCCAAAAAAAATAGGCATCAGCTTTAGGAGTAATTTACTTCGAAAAAAAACAATTTGCTGAACCCGTTGTGCATTAATGCTTGCCACATATACTACTCTAACACAATGCCTGCACCATGTCGCCAAATGGTTTCGGGATTGCGGCGATGCGAGTACAAAATATTATGTTGACAACTAGTACATAGGCCAGACTCTTCGATGTTTGTAGCCAAAACACCTGCTTGCGTTAACCAATAACGGTTAGCTTTAACCAAATCGACAAACGGACGTGGCGCACCTTGCCGATGTTCAATAACATTTGGAATGTAAGCAAACTGCTCAGCTACCTCGTTGCCTACCTCAAAGCAACAAACCGAAATGCACGGACCTATGCCAGCCACAAGGTTATTGGGATTGGTACCAAATTGCTGTTGCATTGCCTCAACTGTGGTTTTAACAATACCTTGCGCGGTTCCACGCCAACCCGAGTGAATGGCTGCTGCAGCATGGTTTTGTTTGTCGTAAAGCAAAATGGGAACACAGTCGGCCGATAGCGCCATTAAACAAATGCCTGGTTGATTGGTAATCAGCGCATCGGTGTTTGGTATACGTGTTTCAATATTGGTTGATCCACTACCGGCGTTTGACTCATCAACCACTGCTACGTTGGTTGTGTGTTTTTGTTCGGCTGTTGTAAGCTTTTCTATCTGAAAACCAATTGTTTGAGCCAACCAACGGCGATTGTCGGCACCCATTGGTAAACGCAAATTGATGTCGGTTTTTTCGCGCCCCAAACCCGATGTTACAAAGTGCTTTACTCGCGGCAAATTGAGGTTTTGAAATGTATAATACGGAAATTTGTTCCCTGATTGATTATGAAGAATCATCGACTTATAAACTACTGATTTATCAAGTATTAGCTTTTTATTGCTACTTAACAACTTAAACTATTTTTGGAGTCTGTTGAGTATTAATTTGCGTTGTTGCGCATGCGGCTGACTAAAGTCGTGGTTTATTATAGCACCTTGCCACTCGCCGTACATTGGATTTGGCAAAATAATGTAACGTGTACCAAATAGGTTTTGCAACGAATCGACAAGACCAAGAGCAAGTGTAGTGTCGCGGTTGTCGAACTCTGAAGTAAAATCGCCAAGGCTATCGCCAATTAAAAGGATAATTTCATAGTTGGCAGCAACTTGTTCGCGGCGCGAATCTTTGCAACTCGACTCGCCTGGGGCAATAAACAACAAGTCGGTGCTATCGAGTTTTATGCCTTGCTCACGTAGGTTTTGCAATGTTTTGGCAATCTCGTCGGTTTGTCGGTTCGAGATTAGTTTTACAGCCACACCTTTGCTTTGCGCAAAAGCAATGAATTTTGCCACTCCGGGTAACGCACGTGCGCTTCCTCGTTGGCTCCACTCTTCCCATCGGCTACGGCTATACTCGGCGTTGTCGGCTATTAGCTTTGCTTCAAACGGACTATTATCGAGCACTGTTTCGTCAATGTCCATAACCACAGCAGCAGGTTTTGTTCCTTTGTAAGCGGCAAGGTTTTGCGCCAATGCCATTTCGGCTAACGAGTATGCTTGGTAATAACATGCGCGCATCTCAGCCGACTGCTGGTACCATGCTGTGGCTAGCAGCAATTGCTCCGCCACCAATTCATTTGCAGGTTCAGGTTTCGATTGGCAACCTACTAATATACTGACGATTAAACACAATATTGTCGTTGTTTTTTTCATAACATTAAAGTTTATTGAACTATGGTTCAACTTTGTAATTCAACTTAAAGAATTTGTCGTAGCGCAAAAGGTTTTTGTCCTCTAAAAACTTGGTTAGGTTTTCGGCCGAAATGATGTAGTGCTTGTAACTATCGGTTGTAATATCGGCAAACACTTCGCCAGCCACCACTACCGACTCGTAGTAGTTGCGAGCCATTTTCATGTTGCGGAATTTTTCAACCATAATCACACTAAACTCGTCGCTTGTTTTTTGACTTGTAATGTTAAAGTTCAGAAAATCAAAATATTCGGCATTAAAATCGATAAGATTGAATTTGATGCGAGCATCTTCAACTTTGCCTGCCAATGCCACCACCATATAATAATGTTCGGCCGCCGCATCGTAGTTGTACATCGACACGTCGAGCGAGTCGTAAGCGGCTTGTGCTGCTTGTTCGGCTTCGGCAATAAGTTGTTCTTCGGTTTTAACCTCAACAACGCGTGGTTTTCGGTTCAATGCATCAATCACATCTTGGGCATAGCTTTTTTCTTCGCTGTTTGGGAATCGGTTTATGTATTGTTGAAGCAAGCCTTTAAAGGTAACTGTGTCGGCATTTTTACCCTGACAAAGGGTGTTAAGCAAAGCAAATTTTGGCAACAACTTGCTGTTTGGATAGGCCGAATCGACGTAAGCATAATTGTAGTTTACCATTGCGCAACTATCGGTTAAAAAGTACCGATATGTGGCCATATACATAAAGTTTAGTTGCCGCTCAATGCGGTCAATGTCGCGGTAGTATTCAGGGTCGCTAAGAATGCGAGCATAGTCGCTGTCGGGATGTTCAGTTATTAGTTGTTGCTTACACTTTTCGGCATTGGTGTAGTCTTTGTTTAGCAAGTAAATTTTGTACAGATTGTAGAGTGCAGCTGGCACATATTCCGATTTTGGGTATTTATCTAAAAAGTTGTTGAACGAAGTTGTAGCCAAATCAAAATCCTCAAACTTGTCTTTGTAAATAACGCCCAGGTTGTAGGTTGCTTCTTCAAGTTTCTTTTCTGATGCTCGCATTGCCGAGTCGGTAAGTGGCAAATCGGCTAAGTAGTATTCGGGTTGTGTATTGTCGGTAGGACGATTGTTTTCTGATTCGGTTTCGTGTTCGTTGTTTTCGGTCCACTCAACCACAGTTTTGTTACTTCGGCGCCAGTTGTCTTCAAGTTTACGGTTTCCCCAACGTTTTTTAAATTCGCTTTGTCCAGCGCTTAACGATGCTTGATTGTAGAAATACCAAGCGCCCGAGGTTTGGTTTTGTCGATTGGTGGCTTGTGTTTCGGCAATGTCGGACAAACGTCTTTGTTCGCGATTTTTTTCAGCTTGCTCTGCTTGCTTTACCTCATTTATTTTTTTCTGAATAAGTGCATTGCGATCGTATTCGCTCATTCGGGCCACTTTTTGCAAACTGTCTTGAGTTTGAATGGTATTAATGCATTCGATAAGGTAATTAAGGTTATCGCTCTTATTTTTAATGCTTTTGTAGTTTGGGTACTCGCGCGGCAAATCAACCAACGCGCTGTCGTAGTACTTTTGTGCTGTGGTGTAGTCGGGTTTTTCAAAACTAACTTCGGCTACTGCCAAGTAAGATATACTTTTTTGTGTAGTGTTTATGGTATTGGCCTCAACCGATTTTTTGTAAAAATATAATGCATCGTCGTCGCGCATTTCGTTGTAAGCAATGTTGCCAAGTGCGTAGTAAATTTGGTCGCAGTAGTCAATGTTTTTTTCGTCTTTAAGCATACGCTTTAACTCGCGTTGCAGGCTTTCGCTATTGCCAGTTTCGGCATTATAAAGTCCAGCTTTGTTTATTTGTGCATTAAATACGTATGTGTAGTCGGGACTGGTTTTAATAACCTTGCTGAACATTTGCTCAGCTTTAATATTATCGTCGTTTTGTTGGTATAGTTGAGCCAAAATGTACATGTAGCGCACTTTGTCTTGTTTTTTTCGAGTTGTTGCCACTGCATCTTCCATAAATGGAATTGCCTCAGCATAGCGTTGTTGACGCAAATAGATGTCGGCTTGCGTAGCATTGTACGAACTACGTAACTTGCGTGGCACTTCGTTTCCATCGCTTGTTACACGAATCATAAAATCTTGAGCCTCAACAAATTTGCCCAATTCGGTGTAACATCGAGCTAACCAAATGTAGGCTTCTTTTTTTGTTTTCTCGTCGTCAAAAGTTCGCACTATTGAAGTAAAAGCCTCAATGGCAGCATAATGCTCTTGCTTAATCATTTGAGCTTTGCCAATCAGCATTTCGGCGTCGTCAATCCACTTAACGTACTCGTTTTTTTCTTGAAAAGCCTTGTCTTTAGCCGTTTGTTTGCCTTTTTTCTTTTTAGGCTTAGCTGTTATTGAGTGTTTGCGAATACATTTTTCGCCTTTTTCAATAACGCGGCTCATATTTGAAAAAGCCTTTAGCGCATCTTCTTTGTCGCTATATGTAAAAACTGGCAGTATAAGCGAAAAGTTGTCTTCGTGCGCATCGTTAATTACGCGCATTCCTTCGTTCCAAGCTTCGCGCCCGTTAAAATAAACATTGTAATGCGATGTAAGATTGTGGTAGCCTCGCCTGATGGGTGTGTTTTTTGATGGTCCACAACCGCTTATCGCCATTGCCGCCATACCTAATACCACTGCAAGTTCTGCTATTTTGCTACCCTTTGCCACTTGTTTCTTGAAATTGTTGCAAATGTAATTATTTATCTATCAGCAAAAAGAACGAAACAATATGCCATTTGTTGCTTAATCAGCAATTACAATCATTCTTTTTTTAGTTGAGTTAATTGTACGCAATGTTCTTATAGCAAATATTTACGATTTGTTATTTTTTATTGTGTTTTACTTTTCTTTTGAAAGTGTATAGCATACGCAAATTACTAATTGCAAGCGTTTAGACTATTACACTTAAGAATCGTTTTTACTTTTGCATCGTGAATTCACTGAAAGAACAAGAAAAGAGAGAATAATAAACCTTAAAAACGAAAAGAATTATGAGACCCATTAGAACACTAGCAATAGCATCATTGGCAATGATGCTTTGCACACCAACAATGGCTGGCGACTTTACAGTAACTGGAAGTACCGATGTAGTATCGCGATATGTATGGCGCGGTATGGAACAGGGCGCTGGAGCAGCTTTGCAACCAACACTTGAATTGGGATACGGCGGTTTTACCGCTGGAGCATGGGGAAGCACAAGTTTAGCATCGCTTGAGCCAAAAGAATTTGATGTTTACTTGGGTTATAGCATAGGCGGCTTGTCAGCAACCCTTACCGATTACTTTTGGGCTGGCGAGTCAATGGCATACGGATATTACAAAACCGACCACTTTTTTGAGTTGGCATTAGAATACTCGTTTGGCGACGATTTGCCACTCACACTTGGCTGGGCCACAATGCTTTTTGGCGGTGAATCTGCAGAGTTAGATGAAGACGGAAAGCGCATGTTTTCAACTTACATTAGTGCATCATACGATTTTGATATAAGCGGTGTAACTCTTACTCCTGCAATAGGCATTACACCTTGGAAGGGCCAGTTCTCTGACAAGTTTGACGTTATGGACATAACCCTTACCGCAAGCAAGGATATTGAGATAACCGACAAATTTTCGCTACCAGTTTTCACACAAGTTGTTGTGTCTCCTGCATGCGACCGCACATACCTAATTGCGGGCTGTACAATAGGCTTTTAGTTTACTTGCAATAAGATCACTACCGTTTCAGCGTAAATTTTTACATTTCATCGTTCGAGGTTGGGCTTGTGATCGGCCCAACCTTTTTTGTTTTCTTTTTTCTAACTCAATTTCAAACATTGCCGTTTTCAATAGTGTACAACCTTTATCAAGGTTGTTTCAGCATCAGTTTGCGTTTGCACATTTTTGTCAATTCACTTACATTTGTGCCAATTAGAAAATCAGTAAATCAATAGAATATGATTAATTCACAAGACGTAAAAAACGGAATGTGCATCCGTATGGACGGAAAACTTTATTTCGTTATTGAGTTTTTGCACGTTAAACCAGGAAAAGGTAACACCATTATGCGTGTTAAATTGAAAGATGTTGTTGATGGCTACGTTTTGGAGCGCCGCTTCAACATTGGTGAAAAATTGGAAGATGTTCGCATTGAGCGCCGCCAATACCAATACTTGTATGCTGAGGGCGACAACTACATCTTTATGGACCAAGAATCGTACGAGCAAATTCCAATTGAAAAAGATAAAATTACCGGTGTTGCTTTCTTAAAAGAAGGTTTTATTGTTGACGTAATTTTTGACGGATCAACTGAAACTGTTTTGTTCGCTGAATTGCCAATGAAAGTTGATTTGCAAATCACCTATTCAGAACCAGGTGTTAAAGGCGACACTGCAACCAACACTCTTAAACCTGCAACAGTTGAAACTGGTGCGACCGTTATGGTTCCATTGTTTGTTAACGTAGGCGAAATAATTAAAATTGATACCCGCGACGGTAGCTACTGCGAGCGCGTAAAGGCTTAATTTTCGCATTTACAACATATTAAAAGAAAGGCATCGGAAAGTTTTCGATGTCTTTTTTTTGTCTATTTTGCAAGCATACTTTTTAAATCTCTGCACATGAAAAACGCATCGTTGAGCAGGTTGCAAATGAGCAACTTTAAACTTGATATGCTGCTACGCATCACTTTGTCAATTAACGAAAATGCGCCTATTGAAAAACTTATCAGCGATTTTAAAGACATTTTGATTGACGAGTTAAACATTGGCAAAGTGCTTATGTTTAGTTTTAACCATCGCTGGGAAAAAGTGCTGGTTTACGGCGTACCACACATGGTGGCCGACAGCATAAGAGTTGAAACCGATTTGCTCTACTATCGTCAAATAACAAACCTTACTAATGCTCTGAATCCTAACCTCGAGGTTTTTGATATTATTATTCCCGTTTATCACCACAACCACCCCATTGCCTACGTTATTATTGGCGACATTGACGAGGAACAATTGGGCATGAGTCCAACCATTAAACACCTTTACTTTATCCAAACTTTGGCTAACATTATTATGGTGGCCATTGAAAACCGACGACTATTTAACGAGAGTGTGCGCCAAGAGTCGATGCGAAAAGAGCTTGAACTTGCATCGCGAATGCAAAACATGCTTATTCCCAACCCTTTTAAGTTGCCAAACAACCGCACTGCTCAAGCTGCCGCTTACTACTTGCCTCACTACGAGGTGGGCGGCGACTACTACGATTGGATTAAAGTAACCCAAAACGATTACTACTTTTGCATTGCCGACGTGTCGGGCAAAGGAATTGCTGCGGCTCTGCTAATGTCAAACTTTCAAGCAAACCTACGCGCTCAAGTATCGGCCAACCGCCCTCTTAACGACATTGTAAATTCGCTTAACGACCTTGTGCTCGAAAGCACCAACGGCGAAAAATTTATTACCCTATTTATTGGCAAATACAATTCACAAAGCCGACAAATGGAATACATAAACGCTGGCCACAACCCTCCTGTTTATTTTGATGCTAAAAACAATCAAGTTCAACAACTTACACTTGGTTGCATGGGCGTGGGTATGTTTGACAAAATACCTAGCATAAACGTTGGCCAATTTACTGTTGAACCCGAAAGCAAACTAATTTGCTTTACCGACGGAATTGTTGAGCTTGAAGACAACAACCATGCTCAATTTGGCACCGAACCCATTGAGCGCATAATTAAAACTGGTAGCATCGATAGTAACATTGAAACAATTATTGAAAGCGTGCACCAATACAAAGGTCCCGAACGCGAGTTTGCCGACGACCTAACACTTTTTGGCATTGCCTTTCACTAAAAAAATAGCAAATGGAGAACAGCATTTACGTTGCAAAACCCAAAGTAGTAAACGACCCTATTTTGGGCCTAATTGAAATAAAATCGCCCATAATACTCTCACTTATTGAACACCGTTGGCTTCAACGCCTTCGCCGCATAAACCAACTTGGACTTGGCGAATTGGTTTACCCTGGCGCGCGCCACAATCGTTTTGGCCACACATTGGGTGCCACTTACTTAATGGAACTGGCCATCGACACTTTACGTTCAAAGGGCGAAATTATTTCTGACGAAGAAAAAGAAGCTGCTATGATTGCTATTCTTCTTCACGACATTGGTCACTGCCCTTTTTCGCATGCTCTTGAATACCAAATTGCCAACGTGTGCCACGAGGACTTGTCGATTGTGTTTATGGAAAAATTAAACGAGGAATACAACGGCAGACTTTCGCTTGCTTTGCAGATTTTTAAAGGCGAGTATCACAAAAAATATCTTACCAAACTCATTTCGGGCCAACTTGATGTTGACCGACTTGACTACCTAAGCCGCGATAGTTTCTTTACTGGCGTTACCGAAGGAAACGTTAACACCGACCGACTTATTAAACTAATGGCCATTGACAACGACCGTCTTGTGGTTGAAAAAAAAGGTATGTACTCTATTGAGAAATTCCTTGTGGCCCGCCGTTTAATGTATTGGCAAGTTTATTTGCACAAAACCGTACACTCGGCCGAACAACTGCTTATTAGCATTTTGCGTCGCGCTAAGGACCTTTGCCACAAAGGCGAAGATTTTTTTGCATCGCCTGCACTAAAATTCTTTTTAACTCACGAGGTTACTGTTGACGATTTTAGAAACGATTCGATTACCGAAACTGGCAAAACAGTACTCGAAAACTTTGCCATGCTTGACGATAGCGACCTTTTAGTATCGGTAAAAACTTGGAGCATGCATCACGACCGCGTGCTAAGCTTACTCTGCCAAAACCTTATCAATCGGCGTTTGCCTAAAACTATGGTGCAAGATAAACCTGTGGGTAAGTTTATGGAAAAATATCTGCGCGAACGTGTTATGCAAGAGTTTAACCTCACAAAAGCCGAAAGCGAATATTTTGTTAGCAGCGGAACCATTTCAAACAAAGCCTATAGCCAAAACCACGACCAAATACTAGTAAAGGAAAAAGAGGGCAATGTTATTGAAATTGAAAAGGTTGCCGACATGATGAACATTAGGGCACTATCGACCACCATTAGCAAATTCTTCATCTCTTGGCCTAAAAACATCGAATTGGAGTAAACACTCTTGTTTGTTGCTTAACAACAAAAAAGCCAACTACTAGTGTTAGTAGTTGGCTTTTTGATTTTGTAAATATTAATTGAAACTATACTCTATGACTTACAATTCAGGTTCTGGCACGTTGCCATAAACTGGGCGTATGGCAAATCCATAGTTGCGGTGACCACAAACCCATTCAGGTCCTTCCTTAACGTCAAAACGTAAACCATAGGCTCCTGATGCAATGTAGTTATCGTCAGAAACCGAAGTCCAATAACAACCCCATTGATCAACGTTTTTCAAACCTTTTTCGTTGGTGAAGCCTGCTGCTGGCAAAAAGATAAATTTATCGGTAAAACCTTCTTTTTTGCTTGTAACCTTAAACCCTGGCACGCCATTAAAATCGGCATTGCCTTTTGCAAACCATTTCCATGTGCAACCTTGCAATAGTTCTTCCACCTCCTCGTAAGTAGGAATATGCCAACCTTCGCCCAAATCGACAAAAGCCACATCGTAACGCGAGCTTGCAATTCCTCTATCAGAGTCATATTTACGACCGCCTTGCACATATTTTTTCAACGGATCTTTGTCTGAACCACACTCCTCTTCGGTTGTCATGGTACCAAACAAGTAATTTTCCCACGAATAGTCGTCTTTAACCTCTGTTTCGCCCCAAGCATAAAAGTCGCCAAATTGTTCGGGACGACGAGCGCCAAGATTGCAAGTTGCCCATTTTACTGATAGTCCAAGGTCAACCAATTCGTCGATAGAAATGATGCAAGTGGCTGTTTTTCCAAAGGCCGATGCGGATATAGTGGTTGTTCCATTTGAGTGAGCTGTAACCACACCATTTTCAACGCTTGCCACACTTGGGTTTGACGATTCCCAAATCACAGTGCTGTTTTTTAGCGAATTTGGTGTTATTAGTGCAATAAGGGTTACTGTTTCACCGCTTTTCATATCAACCTTATCGGTATTGAGCGACAATTCGCCAGCTTCCTCAACAATAGCCTCAACTTGAGCCTGAAGTTGCGAGGTTTGCTTTGCTACCGACTCGCTTCGGCTAGCATACTGAGCAAGTGCTGAGTCTTTTAATGCTACCTCGGTTCGTAACGAATCTATTTCTTGTTTTTGCTCTTTTATAACTTTCGACTGAAAACCAAGCTTGTTTTTAAGTTTACCAATAATATTAGTTTGCTCTTCAACATTGTTCTTAAGCGTTTTTATCTCTTGGCGTTGGTTATTAATAATTGTGTCTTTAACACCAACTGTATCGTTTAGTGCCGACACTTTTGTGTTTAACGCGCCAATTGTAGTTGCTTGCTCATTTACATTGTTTTGCAAATTGTTTATTGTCTTTTTGCTCGACACCGAAGTTTTTATTGCTACTGAACCAGCTATTAATGCCAACAAAATGGCAGCCGCCAACGTTAGACGTTTCTTATCCATCACTGCAATTATCTGAAAATGTTTAGGTTAGTTTTATCGTACAAATGTGCAAAAAATCTAAATTCAAAAAAATAGTTGTTTTACTGCACAAAAAAAATGCTGTTTAGCTTGAACAAGCTTTTGTTTAAACCACACTTTTCAGCATTTAAGGCATGGTTAAAAGTAAATTGAAAACTACATAGGATCGACATTTGCCGAAATCATAACCGACTTAAATTCTGGAGTTTGCAGCAAATTATCTATAGTTTGACTTATAACACGTTTAACACCAACCACATCGGCAACTGTAAGCTTTACTAAAATGTTCATTAGGTAGAAATTTTGTATGCGGCTTACTGGTGGTTCGCATGGCCCAAGAACAGTAAGATTCTGTATTCGGCGCAATTGCGATGCTAAAACAGAACTTGCTTGCACAGCTTTTTGTTTGTCGCGGTGCTTTATGTTTATGTCGATAAGTCGGTAGTATGGCGGATAACTAAAACTTTTGCGCTCGGCCATTTGTTCGTCAAACATTGCGTAGTAATTGTTGTCAACCACTTGACGAATAATGTGGTTTTCGGGGTCGCTGGTCTGAATAATTACAATTCCTTGCTTGTTTTTGCGACCTGCACGCCCACTCACTTGCATCATCAGTTGAAAACCTCGTTCGTAGGCTCTAAAATCGGGCAAACCAAGCATATTGTCGGCATTAAGAATTCCAACCACACTAACGTGCTCAAAATCTAAGCCTTTCGACACCATTTGCGTACCAATCAAAATGTCAATTTTTTGGTCTTGAAAATCGGTAATTATATGCTCGCCACCGTGTTTAGTGCGAGTTGTATCGGTGTCGAGCCTTGCAATGCGCGCTTTTGGGAAAATTTTCTGCAGTTCGACCTCAACTCGTTCGGTGCCAAATCCTGCTTCGTGCATTTCGCCTCCACATTGGCAAACCATGTTGGCGCGGGTGGTGTAGCTGCAATAGTGACACACAAGGCTATGAATTGATTTATGGTAAGTTAAACTTACGTCGCAGCACTTGCACTTTGGAATAGTGGCGCATTGCTTACATTCTAAAAACGGGCTGTAACCTCGGCGATTTTGGAACAAAATAACTTGCTCATCTGCTTTTAACGCAGCATCGATATAGGCTAGCAGTTTGTGGCTGAAAAACTCTACCATCATGTTCTGCTTGCGGGCATTTAGCAAATTAACGGTATAAATTTGTGGCAACACAGCCACTCCATGTCGTTGGTTAAGCTTTACCAACCCATAACGCCCAATGGTTGTGTTGTAAAAACTCTCAAGCGATGGTGTTGCCGAACCCAGTACTATGTTGGCTTTTTGATGATGAGCTTGCAAAACTGCCAAATCGCGTGCATTGTAACGTGGAGCTGGACTGAATTGCTTAAAACTGCTCTCGTGTTCCTCGTCAACTATTATTAAACCTATATTGCTGATTGGCAAAAATATAGATGACCTAACGCCCAATAAAATTGGGTAAGTTTGGTCGTCGTTGCGTAGCATGTTGTTCCATATTTCAACTCGTTCAGCTCCCGAAAATTTTGAGTGATAAACCCCAACTTTGTTACCAAACACATTTCGCAAACGATTAACTATTTGCGTGGTAAGTGCTATTTCGGGCAAAAGATAAAGCACACGTTTGCCTGCTTTAATGGTTTGGTCTATTAGATGAATGTATATTTCGGTTTTGCCACTACCTGTTATTCCATGCAAAAGCACAGGCTTTTGTTTTTCAAACAGTTGGTTTATTTCATTTAATGCTTTAGTTTGATGCTCGTTAAGTTGTTTTAACTCACCGCAAACTGCATTTTGCATTTCAAGCCGCGACACATCTACAATCTGTTCGCAAAGAATTCCTTTTTCAACCAACCCCTTTATAATGGTTGGCGAAGTTTGCGCCTCATCAATCAATTGCTGGCGCGATATGTATTTTCCGTCAAATGCAGCATCGCCTAACTTGGCAATCATCCAAAGCAACAAGTCTTGCTGCTTTTTCGATTTTACTAGCAACACAAGCAACCTTTCCAACGTTTGACGACTACTTATCTTGTTGCTCAACGACAAAACCTTTAGTTTTTTTGTTTTGTAACCTCCCGACACTTCTTCGGAAACAATAGCTAAACCTTTATCGGCTAATTGTTTTACATGGCGCATTGCCACATCGCCAAACTGCTTGCACAACTCGGCCATCGACATTGATTTTTCTTCAACCAGCAAAGCATAAATCTGCTTTTCAACTTCGGTGCAATGGTCAAGTATGTTACTATCGTCATCAATCGGCAACACAAACGATTCGCTATCGGGACGCAAAGCAACAGGAACAGCAGCGCGATAAACATCGCCCACCGAACACATGTAATACTCGGCAATCCAAAACCAAAAATTAATCTGATTGGGCGTAACCACTGGTTGGTCGTCAACCAAATCGATAACCTCCTTTAGTTTGTATCCGTCGGGTGCATCGTTGGCTAACGAAACCACTATGCCTGTATAGAGTTTTTTTGCACCAAACGGCACTGTAACTCGCTGACCTACCGACAATTTACCCAACAAAAGCTGCGGCACCTTGTAGGTAAAAGTTCCTTTAACTGGAACAGGCACTATTATTTGCACAAACAATGATTGGGTTTCCATAATCAAGATTAATAACTAATGCAAATGTACTGCTTGAACATCGCCTTGTGCAACCTACAAGCCGAAAAAGTTATTAAGAAAAACTAAGCGTGTAACTAGGCTTTGTTTTCCTCTTTCAAAAAAAAACTAACATTCGCACATCTCAATTAATTCATACTCAACTATTGGCAACTGCACTTGTTGTGCGTGAATGGATGAGATGGTTATAATATACTAAAAGCGTTTACTACGCTTGATCTTGACGACTTGAAATCTTGCAAACATTTACGGAGTCAAGAACAAAGCAATGGTAGATGCTCGCGTTGTGTACGTATGCACCTTATTGTGCGTACTATATACACGTGGGTTCTGCATTGCTCGTTCAACTGGATAGGGCAATGCGAAGGCCTCAGAATGTGGGATGAGCAAGGTTATGACACCCACGCTTTTTGTTTTTATACCTCTTGTTTAAATTTTTAACCAGCTACTTGGGTGCGTAGCGCAAACCATTTATGCAAAAAACAGACAGTACCAACTATGTAGAGCCATTGTCCAACAAGGTTGGAGAAAATGGCAAGGAAAAACCGAACAATTAAAGGTAAATGAGCAAGCCTTAAGTTGCTCAGAAAACTAAATACTTCTTAAAACAATTATGAAAAAAATATTTATGGCAATAGTTGCAGTGGCTATTGCAAGCGCATCGTTTGCGCAAGGAATTGAAGTTACTGAAACACAAAATGTATTGTCAGGAAAGAGTTATTTTAAGGGTAATGTTGGAATTGGTGCATCGGCAAGTACAAGTTACGGATTATGGGTTCTTTCCAATTCATATTTTAATGGTAACGCATACATTCCACAAGGATTACTTAAGGCAAAGGAAATTCAATATACTATGTCATGCTCGAAAGCATCCGACAAACGCTTCAAAAAGAACATTAAAAACTTGCCAAACGAAACCGTTTCGAAATTGAAACAAATTGAAAGCAAAACCTACCAATACAAAAGCCAAGATGAGTTGCTAACTCTTTATCAATCAGTTAATGGCGACACCGCGCAAGTAAAATACTTTGACACCAACCGCGACCAATACGGATTCCTAGCACAAGACTTTGAAAATGTATTCCCAGAGTTGGTTTACACCGATTCAGTTGGCTTAAAATCAATTGATTACATTTCGCTAATTCCAATTTTACTGCAAGCCATACAAGAGCAACAAGCACAAATTGATTATTTGTTAGCCAATGCCGAAATAAAAACCAACAACGGAAACCATAACGGCCAAGACAATGGTAATGGTAACAACAAAAACAACGGAAATAATGGTAATGGAAACGGAAATGGCAACAAACGCAACGGTAGCAACAATGTGAGCAACGCCAACACCGCAAACGGCAATTCTCAAGTAGCATTAAAAGCCACCAAACCTGCCGAATTGGAGCAAAACGAAACTGAAAACGAAAACGCATTGTTCCAAAACACACCAAATCCATTTAGCCAAGAGACTCAAATTGAGTACACACTTGCCAACGATGCCCAAAATGCAATGATTTGCATTTACAACATGAACGGAGAACAATTGCGTTGTTTCCCACTAAACATTGAAAGCAGCGGCGTAATAACCATTGAAGGCAACGACCTAAAAGCTGGCATGTACCTTTATTCTCTATTAGTTGACGACCAACTAATTGACACAAAACGCATGGTGCTAACTTTCTAATATTGTGAGCAGTATGATAAAGATTTTAAAAATGTGCTTTGTTGCAATGGTGGCTTTGATAGTAAAGCCAACCATAGCGCAAACAACAATTTCTTCCGTAATAGCAGGTGATGCACAG
>JAKSOL010000024.1 GCA_024405635.1 Salinivirgaceae bacterium
TCTCTACTATAACAATGATTATCACTATGTTTATTATGGGGATAAATTTTAGTGGTAATATAAAATGGGCAAAAGCTATTTCCATTCTCCTTATATTTTAATTGATTATGAATAAGTTATATAAAAATACATTAGCAGTTACAATTTGTTTATTGCTAATAGGGTGTGATATTACTGATTTTGTAGATCATAGGACAGGTTTCCGTTTTATAAACTACACTAACAAAGATATTGCTATTCTTTCAGAATTTATTGAAACAAATAAAATGCCAAATGAAAAACCAATTTATGGTGTCTCATGGAAAGCATTAGAGAATGATTTATTAAATAGTCGTTTATTAGGCGACCCAGATTTTAAACGCATAAATAGAGGAGATACGTTATCAATATTCGTTATAGATAAAGATGTATTAGGAACAACAAGTTGGTCAGAAATCTGCGAAAAGAACCTAATCAAAAAGCGCTATGACATGTACTTAGAGCGTTGTAAAGAGTGGCAATGGCAAATAGATTATACAGGTAAATAAAAAACAACGCAAAGCATAAACTATACTTAAACCGCCAGCAACCAATCCAATTCAGTTGTTGGCGGTTTTTTGTGGTTTGTGCGAAAATATAATGCGTTAAATATTAAACGCCACCTCTTTAAAGTAGTATTTTGAAATGTTGCCGTCGATGTCGCGGAGAACTAAACGGCCATTTGGCTCCACATCTTCAATTTGGGCACGTAGCACACCGTTGGCAGTTGTAAAGTCGTGAAAACCAACACATCGGTACAGGTGGCTAAAGTAAATCTCATTTATCTTATTGTACCAGCCATCGGCAAGCATTTGGTACCAAACCTCAATTTGGTTAAGCAGTTTGCGCAACACCTCGTCGCGGTCAAATTCGTGGTCAAAAATGTTGTAAAGCGACACCGGATTTGGTGCATCGCTAATAAAAATTTGTTGGTTTACATTTAGCCCAATGCCCACAATTGAATAGGCAATTTTGTTACCAACAAATTGGTTTTCGATTAGTGTGCCGCTAATTTTTTGGTCTTCAAAATAAATGTCGTTAGGCCATTTAATTAGGAATTCTTTACCAAGACTATTCAAATAGTCGATAATGGCAATAGCCACCACTTTCGACAACATAAACATTTGGTTAGCAGGCAAAAAGTCAGGTCGCAACAAAATGCTGATGCTAAGGTTTTTGCCAGGTTCACTTTCCCACACATTACCTTGCTGGCCACGACCCGAAGTTTGTTCGGTTGTTATAACAGTGTAGCCTTCGGGAAGTTCATTTTTTTCGGCAAGTAATTTCAAGTAATCGTTGGTTGAGTCAACCTCGTCCAACTCTACAATTTTAAAACCATTCATTATTTACATTCCTCGTACCAAGTTGTGCTTAATAGCGTACATAATTAAGTTGGCAGTGTTGCGCGAACCTGTTTTGCTTAACAAATTACCGCGATGCTTGTCCACAGTACGTTTGCTAATAAAAAGTTCGTCGGCAATCTCTTGGTTCGATAGCCCTTTGCAAATTTCTTGCAAAACCTCCAACTCGCGACGCGACAACTCTGGTTTATCTTCCTCCACCTCTTTATGCGGATGGTTATTAATTACGTTAATTAGTTGTTCTTGCGAGAAGATTATTTTTCCGTCGATAACTTCGTGAATCGACTTAACCACCTCGCTTATTTCGGTATCTTTAAGCAAAGCGCCCTTAACTCCCGCGCTTATAAGCTTGTAATAGTAATCGTCCTCGTCGTACATCGACAAGGCAATAATTTTCAAGTTAGGATATAGCGATAATGCATTTTGCGATGCTGTAATGCCGTCCATCACAGGCATGTTTATGTCCATCAGCGTGATATCGGGTTGCACACTAGCAAGTTTATCAAGGTACTCTTGTCCGTTTGATGCTTCAATCACAACACTAAATTCGGGACAATTGCTTAGCAAAGTGCCCAAACCATTACGAAAAAGAGCATGGTCGTCAACCAAAGCAACTGTTATCTTATCCATTTTATTTCACTCTTATTTTAATAATGGCATGAGTTCCGCAGCCTGGGGCACTATCAATAACAAACATTCCGCCAACCGACTTAATGCGCGACGATATGTTTGACAATCCCATTCCGTTGCCCAATTCTTTCACCATCAGTTGATCAAAACCTTTTCCGTTGTCGGAATACTCAATAAGCAAAGTGCGCTCGTAGAGTTGAATATCGATACCGATGGTTGTGGCTTGTGCGTGTTTGAGTGTATTGTTTATCAACTCGCACAAACTGCGATAAATGGCTATTTCAAGATTTTGGTCAAATCGCAAATCGCCAAGCGACGATTGCAAATCAACTTGCACCGATTGTGTTTTGGTCACTTTTTGCACAAAGTTGCGCACGGCACTTTCCAAACCGAAGTTTGAAAGTACATGTGGGCTCAAATTGTTTGATATTTCTTTAATGCTTAAAATGGCCTCGTTAATGGCGTTGTTGGCATTTTCCATTACCGTTTTTGTATGGCCTTGAGGCTCTTGTTGCAACAATGCGGTTATTGACATGCGAGCTGCCGACAACAATGGGCCCAAACCGTCGTGCAAATCTTTGGCAAAACGGCGGCGTTCGCGTTCCTCGGTGCTTATTACGGCGTTCATTAGTCGGCGTTGTGCGCGGGCATTCTCTTTGTTGGCGCGATACATTTCGTAAAACATTTCGCCAATAAGAAACACACCTGTTGTAAACAGAAAAGCAATTATTACGCTCAACCAGTCGTCGGCCATGTTAAAGTAGAACGTAAGGTCGTCGTTCAAAAACTGAATAAACTTTATAATTTGCTTAACTGCTACAAGTACAAAGCCTATGGAAATAAGAATCCACGATGGTTTGTAGCGAGTTACTCGCACTAGTCGCAAGGCAAATATTGCTGCAACCAACTGCAATGATATTGATATAAGTAATGCAACTAATCGAACCATAATGAGTGCAAATTTAGTTTTTTTCGGTTCAGTTGCCCATTGGTATTTTTACGTAGAAGGGCATCGATTTTTAGACTGAAACACAACGTGGACTTATACATAGTAAACACACAAAACTGCATTGTACAGGTTGCTATCGTCGTTTTTTTTCAAAATAACTTGCTCGTTTCAAAATAGGATCAAGTTCAAAATAGGTTGCAACAGCGGTTTCGCCATTTCCTGTACGCACCAATAGTTGATCGGGATTGGGCTGACCATTTTGCATAATAGGGCAAATTTCAAACCACATTTCACTACCATCTTTTAAACTGATGGTCAATCTATTAGCAGCAGTCACATCGGCTGTTTCGTTTATATATGTTTCAACTTTTTTACTTGCAAATTGTTCAACAAAACGCACCACTTTAAGTGTATCAACATTGGTTAGGTTTATTCCATCGGGATAGGTTGCCAAACGAAAACCGCGTGGTTGAAGTTCGAGGATAAACGACTCGTTGGGTTGCGCAAAATTCTGCATCACAATTGAATGCAATGCGTTTGACGGCAAACTAACCAAAGTGCGGCCTCGCAAATTAGTTGAGCTAACTGTGCAAACTAAGTTTATTAACGACTGATAGCCAGGCACTTCAACTTTATAAGTTTTTCCCTTGGGCAACAGCATGGCGCATGTGCCCGATTGTGCAGTGGGACCAAGTAGAAAATGGCGCACTTGCTTGTTTCCAACATAAACCGACACTTCGGCCGACATGGGCGAGCGCACCTCAACTCCGGCAGCTGCAACTCCAATGGCTTGTATGCCCGATAGTATTTTCATTAGCGGAATCATAAATTCGGGTTCGGCTGGAGTTGTGCCATTAAGTATCCATCCGTATTGACTACGCTGAAGAGTTATTGTTTCTGCTTGTTTGCAAATAACTATTTTACTGATAGTTGCAGTGTCGGTATAAGCAAAAGTTGCAGTTTTGCGCAACTCGCGAGTTTGGCCATTATCGTTGCTTTTAATCAACGCCAAGCCAACTAGCAACAGCAAAATGGCGCAAAGTATTATTAACCTGCGGCTACGCATTTTTTTGGAATTTTTTGCGGCGAACAAGGTTAAACGCAATGCCTGCAATCACAATAAGCGCAATGGGCAAAGCCACATTAACCGACTGCCAATAAAGACGATGGTTTTGCAGTTCAGCCTTGTCGAGCATACGCAATTTAAACTCTTTTGAACGACTTTCCATTAGGCCATCGTAGCCACACAAATAATTGATGGCATTGAGCAGGAACTCTTTGTTTCCAAAGGTTTGTTTAGTCAAACGGTCGTAGCCCAAAGGAAGCGGTTCGCGACGTCCGTCGGTAACCTTAAATTGGTTGCGAATAATGTCGCCATCGCTCACAACCACCATACGTGTGGGCATGCTTTGCTGTTGCAACATTTGTCGGCTACAGCCTTGTGGCAATGCTCGGTTGGTAAACACACTGCGAAACGAACCTTCGAGCAAAACAGCTATTGGCAATTCTGCACGGTTAAACATTTCGGGACTAGTAGGTTCTCCCACTATAGCCAAATCAATTTGAACTGGAGCCGGTGCCAAACGACTATTGTTCGACGAAGCCAACAATATGGTTTTCTGCACGTTAGCATCTTGACCAACTGTATCAATTGAACTCACAAACTCCAGACGAACCATATCGAGGTTTTTAGTCATTGGGTGGTTTGGATTTGGAGTTACAATGGGCGAAAAAATCCATGGCGCTGGCACAAACTGCGGCTGTTGGCCAACCAACGCGGTATTTACGGGAATCATTGCGCACTGAATGTCTTGAATAAGATTTGGATTCATGCGCACGCCATAGTTAAATAGTTGGTCGTCGAGGTTTAAATCGGCAGGAATAGCCATTGCCACACGCTGCGTTGTAAGGCTATCCATGCTTGCCATCACATTGTCAATTAGCCACAAAACGCGGCCGCCTCGCATCACATACTGATCGATGAAAAATTTGTCGTGCTCAGTAAACTGCTCGGTTGGTTTTGCCACCACAATCAGTTTATAGGTTAAGGCCCCCACCGAGTCAACAGCCAAAAGTTCGTCGTTTGCATCAACTTGACGCAATGAGTAGAATTGACCAAGCGAGTACGAAATATCCTCAATATCAGCAACATTCAACTCGCCATGACCACGCAAAAAACCAATAATTGGTGCCGATGGCTGCATAAGTTGAATTATGGCAAAGGTTAAATTATACTCTAACGACTGAATTGAGGTTTGCAAATTGCCACTTGAACTTGCTGATACATAATTTTTTAGAACATTAACAGCAACCTCGCGTCCTTTGTACGAAACCACTATTCCGGGGAAAATAATCCGCTGCGATGTTCCGCCATCTTTATCCTTAACTTGCAGATTTACAGGATCGAGCCCTTTTTGGTACAATTCGTAATGAACGCGGTTGCGCTCGTTTGCATTTTCGCTCTCCGATGGATTAACAAACTCGTACTGAATGTTGGCGCCTCCATAGGCTCTAAACTCCTCCAAAATATCGGAAACAGCAGTGCGTAGTTTTACAAAACCTGCTGGTAAATCGCCATCGAGATAAACCTTAAACAAAACTGCATCATCAACATTATCAAGCAGTTGCTTAGTATGTTTTGATATTGAAAAACGTTTATCGCTAGTAAGGTCGAAACGTGCATAGAAAAACGACGATAAAATGCCAAGAACCGCAACAATGGCAATTAAAACCACTGTTTCGGCAATATTTTGCTGTTTAATTTGCTTACGACTCATCTCTACCAATTTCTACTTTGTAATTTCAAACGTGTAAGCAGCACAAAAACTGCCGACATGCCAAAGAAATAAACCAAATCGCGAGTATCAACCACACCTCGGCTAATTGATTGATAATGCTTGTCGATGCTCAAATTTTGCACCATTGCGGCAAGGTTGCTCATTTGAATGCTATCGCCAAGAATATCGAATCCCATGTAAAGCGCAAATGTGATAACCAACGCAAACAAAAATGCAACTACTTGATTATCGGTAATTGACGAACAGAATCCTCCAACACAAACATAAACCATTGCCAACATGGCCAAACCGATAAACGAGCCCCAAGTTCCGCCGGTGTCAACATTGCCAGTTGGGTTTGCAAGCAAATAGATTGATGCAAAATAAACCAACGTTGGCACCAAAGCTATAAGCACAATGGCAAGCGATGCCAAGTTTTTTGCCAAAACAAGCGACAAATCCGATATTGGGCGAGTAAGAAGCAAATCGAGTGTGCCGGTTTTCTTTTCCTCAGCAAACAACCGCATAGTAATTGCAGGTATAAGAAACAGAAACAACCACGGAGCCAAGCCAAAAAGGCTGTCGAGTGTGGCATAACCATTGTCAATCAAGTTGTTTGAACTAGGAATAATCCACACAAACAAACCTGCCGCTACCAAAAAAATTATAATGGCCAAATAGCCAGTTAGCGAACTGAAAAAACCCGCAATCTCTTTCTTAAAAAGTGCAAACATTTTGTTTTAGCAGTTTATTTATCAATCACTATTACAAGCACTTATGCTCGCAAGTAACGCATCCGCTTGAATTGCTACGAAGCCGTTCTTCAACCATTTCAGAATAACGTTCAGCAAGAACTGGGACATCAATTTTGCTGATTATTTCGTGAGCAAAAGCAAATTTCAACATCATTCGAGCCTCGTCAACACCAATGCCGCGTTGGCGCATGTAAAACATTACCGACTCGTCAAGTTGACCAACTGTTGCGCCATGGCTACACTTAACATCATCGGCATAAATCTCAAGTCGAGGTTTAGTTTGCACATGTGCAGTTGGTGTTGAACAAATGTTTTTATTCGACTGGTAAGCTTGCGTTTTTTGCGCATCGGGCTGAACAAGCACATGACCATTGAACACGCATGTTGCACTTCCCTCAACTATATTTTTAACCAACTCGTTGCTAGTACAATTAGGCACAGTGTGATTTACAAACGAACTTGTAGCTAACGATTGTGTACCATCGGCCAAACCTAAAGCATTTATGCTAACCTCGGCATGCTGACCTAACAAATTGCAATCCAAGCGATTAAACATAAATCTGCCATGCAATGTCAGTTGGTTCATTGTAACGCTACTGCTGGCATGTTGGCCCACCAAGGTTTGCGACAATTGCGCTGTTGTAAGCCCCATATTTTGAATATTGTAGTAGCCCACATTTGCGTTGTCTTCAACCTCAACTTCGGTTACATTGTTGTGCAAATAGCGTTGGGTTGATGCCGAATGGTCGCACACCACAACTTTTACTGCACTACCCTCGCCCACCACAATAAGGTTGCGCTGATGCACCATAAGTGGATTTTCGCCATTTAGTTGATTAATTATTTGTATTGGTTTATCAACCAATGTATTAGGCTCAACGTAAACAAACACTCCACTACGCGCAAACGCTGTGTTTAAATTCAACAACGAATCGTTTGCTTGCGCAACTTGCTTGTTATAATACTTTTCAAACAGATTAGGAAATTGTTGCGCAGCATCGGCAAAAGGCAAAATATGCAAACCTTTTGGCAAGTTATCGCAAGCAGTTGTTAACCAGCCATTTTCGGTTGATACAGTATATGCATCAAGCGACTGCACAGCGCATTTAAAATTATCGGCTCCCGACTTTGGCAGCTGAGCAAACAAATAACCATAAGTGTAGCCAAAAGCTTTTTTCAAATCGATGTATCGATAGCGCTCATCGCCGTTTGATGCAACCGCGCGCGCACCCTCAGCAAACGGAATGCCTTGCTCGGCAAATTGCTTAATGGCCGCCTGACGATGACAGTTAACCACATTGGGCAAACCATCAGCAATATTTTGTGTGTACTGATTGTAAAGTGCAATCAGTTTATCTTTTATTGAAAGTTCAGCCATATACTACTGATTATCAACTTCTTCTTTAATCCAATCGTAACCACGCTCTTCAAGAACATGAACTAGGTCTTTTCCGCCAGTTTTTACAATGCGGCCGTTATAAAGCACGTGAACCACATCGGGAACAATATAGTCGAGCAAGCGTTGGTAGTGAGTAATAACGATTGCCGAAGTTTCGTTTGTATGCAGTTTATTTACACCATTTGCAACAATGCGCAAAGCGTCAATATCAAGGCCCGAATCGGTTTCGTCAAGGATTGACAATTTTGGTTCAAGCATAGCCATTTGAAAAATCTCGTTTTTCTTTTTCTCGCCACCCGAAAAACCCGTGTTTACCGAACGTGAAGTAAGTCGCGAATCAATCTCAACCAATTGGCTTTTTTCTCGCATCAGGCGCAAAAATTCTTGAGCCGAAAGAGCAGGTTGACCAAAGAATTTTCGTTTTTCGTTTACTGCAACTCGCATAAAGTTATTCATACTAACTCCCGGAATTTCAACAGGATACTGAAAACTCATAAACAAGCCCATACGAGCGCGGTCTTCTGGTGCCATGGCTAAAAGGTCCTTGCCCAAAAAAATAACTTCGCCGCCATCAACGGTGTAGCGTTCGTTGCCGGTTAGCACACTCGACAGTGTACTTTTACCAGAACCATTTGGTCCCATTATGGCGTGAATTTCGCCTGGTTTTATTTGCAGATTGATGCCTTTAAGAATTGGTTTTCCATCAATTGATGCTCGTAAATCTTTAATTGTCAGCATTGTATATAAATAGTTTTATGTTTTTTACTTTTCGTTGTCGCCGAGTTTTTAGCCCACGCTTCCTTCCAAACTCACTTGCAATAGTTTTTGAGCCTCAACCGCAAACTCCATTGGCAAAGTATTCAGAACCTCTTTGGCATATCCGTTAACTATCAAGCCTACAGCCTCTTCGGTAGAAATCCCGCGCTGATTGCAGTAAAAAATCTGGTCTTCGCCAATTTTTGAGGTAGTGGCCTCGTGTTCAAGAACTGCGGTGTTGTTGTCGCACTCAACGTATGGAAAAGTGTGCGCACCACATTTGTCGCCCAACAAAAGCGAGTCGCATTGCGAAAAGTTGCGAGCGCCATCGGCTTTGGCCGACACTTTTACCAAACCTCGGTAACTGTTTTGGCTTTGTCCTGCCGATATTCCTTTTGAAACAACTCGACTGCGAGTGTTTTTTCCCAAATGAATCATTTTTGTACCTGTATCGGCTTGCTGATGATTGTTGGTTACTGCTACCGAATAGAATTCTGACGATGAACCATCGCCCAACAAAACGGTGCTTGGGTATTTCCACGTAATAGCCGAACCTGTTTCAACTTGGCTCCACGATAGTTTTGCATTCACACCTCGACAGATGCCGCGTTTGGTAACAAAGTTGTAAATGCCACCCTTGCCGTCTTTGTCGCCTGGGTACCAGTTTTGAACGGTTGAGTATTTAACTTCGGCATTATTCATAACCACAATTTCGACTATGGCCGCATGCAATTGGCTTTCGTCGCGTTGTGGAGCGGTGCAGCCTTCAAGATAACTCACATAACTATCGTCGTCGGCAACAATAAGTGTGCGTTCAAACTGACCAGTTTTTGCGGCATTGATGCGGAAATAAGTGCTCAACTCCATTGGACAACGCACGCCTTTGGGTATGTAGCAAAACGATCCATCGGAAAATACTGCCGAGTTTAGTGCAGCAAAATAGTTGTCGGTGGCAGGAACAACCGAACCTAGATATTGTTTCACCAAATCGGGATGCTCGCGAACTGCCTCGCTAAACGAGCAGAAGATGATGCCTTTTTGCACCAAAGTTTCTTTAAATGTTGTTTTTACCGACACACTATCCATCACCGCATCAACTGCCACACCCGAAAGAATTTTCTGCTCATCGAGTGGAATTCCCAACTTGTCGAAAGTGTTTTTCAGTTCAGGGTCAATTTCGTCAGTTTTTTCAGCAGCCGACTTTGGGGCTGCGTAGTAATATATGTCTTGATAGTCGATTGGTGGTATATTTAGATGCGCCCACGTTGGCATCTCTAATGTAAGCCAGTGGCGATAGGCTTTTAAACGGAATTGTAGCAGCCAATCGGGCTCGCCTTTTTTAGCCGAAATAAGTCTTACTGTATCTTCCGACAAGCCTTTTGCTATGGTTTCGTTCTCAATATCCGAGACAAAACCATACTTGTATTCGCTGCTGGTAACTTCGCCAATAAGATTATTGTCTTCTGTTTGTGACATAATTGTATATTATTGTTTTTCAACAAATTGCATTGTTTGCATAATAGCCTCAACTTGGCGCATATAGTTGCGTTTGTTGCGACTTGGGTAGTAAACATAACCATCGGCGCATACTATAAGTTGGCGTTTGTGGTCAACTTGACTAAAGCTAACAAACGGGCCACCCATAAAATCGCCTTTAACGCTCCACATGCCTCGCAACTCTGCAGTGTATTTTCCACGAATGTTGTACGAGCGGAAAGTTGTAACATCATCAATTGGAATGGTAGTCATGTACGAGCCCTTAGCGGGACCAGCAACATAGCGTTTAAGCATTTGGTCGCGTTTGGCTATCAAGCTATCGCGCGAGAATTGCAATTCGGTATTGTAATCGTAGTAATAAATAAAAATACCTTGGCTCAACTCGGGAGTTTCATGCGAAATCCAAATAAAGTTGTTTGTGTCCATGTCGAAGGTATAGCCTTTTGGAACTATCATGTCGATACCAACACGCTCTTTTAGCTTTGCCATTACAGTTCGGTCGGGGAAATTGGTGTAGTTGGTAACGATGCGTTCTTGTTCGGCAAATTGAAAAATGCCAAGAATACGTTCAGCATTTTCAAGAAAAACAATATTAGCGCTATCGATGCTTGGTGCAGTTAGTTCAACCAACATTTGTGGACGAGCCCACACGTCGCGACGAACCTCGAGATGTGAGTGTTGGTTTGCTTTTACATTCACTATAAACACGTTGCGGTGGCGCATAAAAATGTCAGTAAATGCTTTTGATGGAATTCGAGCCACATCAAACATTGGTTCGCTTTGTGGCAAACCGGGAACATCGTCGTTAAACAAACCACGTATGGTGTCGCCAATGGCCGAAGCCCACGCATCGTCTTCAATAACAACAACCACCTCACCAGCTTTTCCACCAATTTCGGGCAATAGTTTGTTTTGCATATCTTTTTTGGTGCACGACGCTAACACAATAGCAAGCAATGGCAATAAATGTGATATTTTCATAATGATTTGTTTTAGTTTCTTTCTATTTAGTTAATTAACTGAACGTATTAGCTATCGAGTTTTAGCACTGCAAGGAATGCTTTTTGAGGGACCTCAACAGTACCAATTTGACGCATACGTTTCTTTCCTTCTTTCTGTTTTTCAAGCAGTTTACGTTTACGGCTCACATCGCCGCCATAACATTTTGCGGTAACATCTTTGCGCACAGCCTTAACAGTTTCGCGGGCAATAATTTTTGCACCTATAGCCGCCTGAATGGCCACATCAAATTGTTGACGAGGGATAAGGTCCTTAAGTTTTTCGCACATGCGACGGCCTAAATCGTAAGCATGATCGGAGTGAATGAGCGACGACAAAGCGTCAACTTGCTCACCATTGAGCAGAATATCGAGTTTAACCAAGGTAGCACGTTTGAATCCAGTTTGATGATAATCGAACGATGCGTAACCTTTTGATATACTTTTCAGTTTGTCGTAAAAGTCAAACACAATTTCCGATAGCGGCATATCAAATGTCAATTCAACACGGTCGCCAGCTACGTAAATTTGATTTTTAAGCACGCCTCGTTTTTCGATGCAAAGTTTCATAATGCCGCCAATGTAGTCGGCTTTGGTAATAACCTGCGCGTTAATGTAAGGCTCTTCAATGTAGTCGATTAGGTTTATTGCAGGCAAACCCGATGGGTTATGCACTTCAACCACATCGCCTTTTTTGGTGTAGCAAAGGAACGACACGTTAGGCACGGTGGTGATAACGTCCATATTAAACTCGCGGTCAAGTCGCTCTTGCACAATTTCCATGTGCAACAAGCCAAGGAATCCGCAACGGAAACCAAAGCCCAACGCCAACGACGACTCGGGAGTAAAAGTTAGCGATGCATCGTTTAGTTGCAATTTTTCGAGCGAAGCACGAAGGTCTTCGTACTCGTCGGCCACAACAGGATAAACGCCCGCAAACACCATTGGTTTAACGTCCTCAAAACCGGCAATGGCTTGCTCGCAAGGGTTGTTAACGTGAGTAATGGTATCGCCAACCTTAACCTCACGACTGGTTTTTATTCCAGAAATGATGTATCCCACATCGCCAGTTTTAAGCACTTGACGTGGTTCGCGGTCAAGACGAAGAACGCCAATCTCGTCGGCGTTATACTCTTTGCCTGTGTTTACAAACTTTACAAAATCGCCTGTTTTTATTTCGCCGTTCACAATTTTAAAATATGCAATAATGCCACGGAACGAGTTAAAAACCGAGTCGAAGATTAATGCCTGAAGAGGTGCGTTTGGGTTGCCAGTTGGTGGTGGCACAACATTTACAATGCGTTCCAATATTTCGGCCACACCTTGACCTGTTTTGCCGCTAGCCTCAATCACATCTTCGCGTTTACAGCCAATAAGATCCACAATTTGGTCTTTAACCTCCTCGGGCATGGCGTTTTGCAAGTCGCATTTATTTATTACTGGAATAATTTCTAAGTTATGCTCAATAGCCAAATAAAGGTTTGAAATGGTTTGCGCTTGAACGCCTTGAGTGGCATCAACAATAAGCAGAGCGCCCTCGCAAGCCGCAATGGAGCGCGACACTTCGTACGAAAAATCGACGTGTCCGGGAGTGTCGATAAGATTGAGCACATATTTTTCGCCTTTGTAAACATAATCCATTTGAATGGCGTGGCTCTTGATAGTTATACCGCGTTCGCGCTCAAGTTCCATATCGTCAAGCACTTGCGCTTGCAAGTCGCGTTCGGCAACGGTGCCAGTAAGTTGCAACAATCGGTCGGCAAGTGTGCTTTTTCCGTGATCGATGTGCGCTATAATGCAGAAGTTGCGAATGTGGTTTTGCTCCATTGTATTCTTAAAAAATTCAAATTTCAATTAGTGCGCAAAGTTAAGAATTGAGTTTAATGTAATAAAGCAATTAAAAGAATTAAGGCAATTAAAGCAACAAACTATAATTCAAGCCATTACATATTTTAGTTTACAACACTACATTTCATCGCAACAAAAAAATTACTCATCACGCAATTTACTATTAATCAGCAGTATGCTGTATAAACGCATCGGTTTAGGCAAAAAAAAATGATAAAACGATGCAACACTATTTAGGCTTGAATCGTCTTTTGGTTGAATTTTTTAAAACGTCACAAAAACAAAAATTATGAAAACAAAAACAACACTTTTAACTCTGATTGCTGCAACAATGTGTTGCGTAGCATCGGCACAGGTTAACGATTCGACAACAATTAGCGAAACAACGCTTAATGTTAACGGTTCAGAATATAGCATTACCGACGACGGCAACGAAGGTTTTAATATTAGGTTTGACAAGCACACTGCCCACGTGAGTTACAACGATCACCATTGGCAATTATCAAACAGCAACTCGTGGACTTCGCTATCGTTTGGTATGAACACATACGGCAATAGCATTTTTAGCACAAATCTCAACGACGAAAGCAGCGACTATACACTAAATACATCGCGATCGTTTAACATTAAATGGATGGTAAACGAAGAGTGCATTCCGTTGGGCAAACACTTTGGCATTGAAACAGGTTTTGGATTTGACTGGAACCGTTTCCGTTTTGACAACCAAAACTCGGTGATGACAAAAACTACCGAACACAAGTTGAAAATAAACACCACCGACACCATTTACGACAAAAGCAAAATGTGCATCACCTATTTAGTTGTTCCAGTAAAAGTATCGTACCAAATTGGACATTTTATGACTCAAGTTGGTGTAGAGGGAATGCTAAAAACAGGTTCGAAAAACAAGTTGGTTGAACTTAACGGCAACACTCACAAAAACAAAAACGATTTTTATCTAAATACGTTCCGTTGCAATTTAATAGCTCAAATATATTACAACGATTTTGGTGTATTTTTTAGCCAATCGTTAACTCCTTTGTTCCAAGATAATAAAGGCGCCGAACTTTATCCAATGGCGGCGGGCGTTTCGTTTAAGTTTTAGGTTGAATTGTTTTGTTTAAGAAAAAGAAAATGCGCATCGGTTTTTTGCTGATGCGCATTTTTTGTTTTTGCGGTTTTAACCTTGTGCTACGCCTCGCATTGTAAGTTGAATGCGGTGGCGAGTCATATCAACGGACTCGACTTTAACCTTAACCTCTTGGTGCAGGCTTACCACATCGGCAGGATTGCTAACAAACTTGTCGGCCATTTGCGACACATGAACCAGCCCATCTTGGTGTACGCCAATATCGACAAAGGCGCCAAAGTTGGTAATGTTGGTTACAATGCCCGGCAAAACCATACCCTCTTTAAGGTCGTTGATGGTGGTAACGCCCTCGGCAAAAGCAAATTCTTTTATCGATTCGCGAGGGTCGCGGCCCGGTTTTTCAAGCTCTTGCATAATGTCTTTTAGTGTAGGTAGCCCAACTGTTTGACTCACATAACGGTTAAGGTCGATGGTTTTGCGCAGTTCGGCATTGGCCATAAGTTGAGCAATGGTGCATTTGTTGTCGCGGGCCATGCGGTCAACAATGGCATAGCTCTCGGGGTGAACGGCACTGTTGTCGAGCGGATTTTTGGCATCGGGAATGCGCAAAAAGGCAGCACTTTGCTCAAACGCCTTGTCGCCCAAACGTGGCACTTTTTTCAGTTCGGTTCGCGATGCAAAAGCTCCGTTTTCGGTTCGGTAGTCAACAATATTTTGCGCCAGTTTTGGTCCCAATCCGCTCACGTAGCTCAACAAGTGCATGCTTGCTGTGTTTAGGTTAACTCCAACCGAGTTTACGCAACTCACCACGGTATAATCGAGGCTCTCTTTTAGCGCGGTTTGGTCCACATCGTGCTGATACTGCCCCACACCAATCGATTTTGGATCAATCTTAACCAGTTCGGCCAAAGGGTCCATCAATCGGCGACCAATTGACACAGCGCCACGCACGGTTACGTCGTAGTTTGGAAATTCGTCGCGTGCCACTTGCGATGCCGAATAAACCGATGCACCGTTTTCGCTCACCACAAAAATCTGCATTGGCGCTTCAAATTTTATTGACCGCACAAGCGCTTCGGTTTCGCGACCTGCCGTTCCGTTACCAATAGCCACTGCTTGCAACTTGTATTTTTTAGCCAAATGCTGCAAAGTGGCTTGCGATTGGCTCCACTCGTTTTGTGGCGGATGCGGAAATATTGCCTCGTTATGAAGCAGGTTACCAAGTTCGTCGAGGCACACAACTTTGCAACCTGTGCGAAACCCCGGATCAATGGCCAAGATGCGTTTTTGCCCTAAAGGTGCAGCCAATAACAACTGGCGCAAGTTGCGCACAAACACTTCAATAGCCTCTTTGTCGGCTTTGTCTTTCGATAGTTTTTTAAACTCGTTTTCAATTGATGGCTGAATAAGTCGCTTGTAGCTATCGGCCACAGCCAACTGCATTTGTTGAGCGGCATCGTTGCGCTCGCGAACGAAAAAGCGAGTGAGAGCTTCGGGAACTTCGTTTCCTTCAACATCGATGCTGATGCGCAAAAAGCCCTCCTCTTCGCCGCGGCGCATTGCCAGCATTCGGTGAGATGGGCAGCGGTTAAGCGACTCGCTAAAGTCGTAATAGTCGCCGTATTTAACGCCATCGGACTCTTTGCCTTTTATTATTTTAGAGACGATGGTTGCTTTTCGGTTAAAAATGTTGCGCACTTTTTGTCGCGCTTGTGCGTTTTCGCTCACCCACTCGGCCACAATGTCGCGGGCGCCAGCCAATGCTTTTTCGGTTGTAAGGTCGCCTTTGGCATATTTGGCAGCTGTTTGTTCGGCGTTGCCTGGCCACTGTTTGGTTATCCATGCGGCAAGTGGCTCAAGGCCTTGCTCTTTGGCAATGGTGGCACGTGTGCGTTTTTTGGGTTTGTAGGGCATGTAAATGTCTTCAAGCTCGGTGGCATCAAGTGTTGCTTCGATTTTGGAGCGCAGCTCGTCGGTTAGTTTACCTTGCTCGGCAATGGTTTCAATAACCAACTGCTTGCGTTTTTCGAGTTCGGTGTATTTTTTGTGCCATATTTCAATTTCGTGAACAGCAACCTCGTCAAGATTTCCGGTTGCTTCTTTTCGGTATCGGCTTATAAATGGAACGGTTGCGCCCTCGTCGAGCAAACGAGTAACCGATTCAACCTGATTAGGTTTGATGCCAAGCATTTGAGCTATGGCTTTAAAATATTTGAGCATTTTGATAGTGTTGGTTTATGCGGCAAGATAATATTCGTTGGTTGTTTTTTTGTTATTCGCTTTATGATATTTTGTCTTGTTGAGTAACTATAACAAAAAAGCCCCGAATTTGATAATTCGGGGCTTACCGTCAATTTATATATCAACCCATGTAGCTAAACAGCCAATGATTGTTTATCGTTTTATAAACCAGAAATTGCGTTTTTGTGTAGCATTTCTGACTTGCATAATGTATGTACCTTTTTCGAGATTGCCCACCCAAACGCTTTTTTGGCTTTTGCCCGATTTTAGTACACGACCTGTTGCATCAAGAATATTGTATTCAAACTCGTCATTTAGGCCCAACACATTAATCACATCGGTTGCAGGGTTTGGATAAACGTCAACTTCGGTTTGTGTTTGGCTAATGCCATCGCCACCAATTGGTTCTGGTTTGGGTATAAGCGATTCATCAACGTCGCCAACAATAACAATTGCACCAAAGTACGATGAGCTGCTCCATGCGTTGTCGGCAGACGAGTTCCATGCCAATTTTGCATCACGGGTTCCATGGTCATCGTCGTCGTTAATCATGAATTCGAAACCTATTTTTTTGTTGCTAGAAGGAACGCCCTTAATAGTTGTCCAAGGAATAACACCCTCGCAATTCCAGCCCTTGCTGGTTGCAACGGTAATAAAACTAATGTCTTTGGTTGAGTAGTTGCTTGGTATGGTGCTTATTTTGGTGTCGTTCCAACGGAAAGAGTATTGAACATCATCGGTGTTGTACGATGAGCCATGCGAGTAGTCGTAATCGAAGTAAAGTTCAATGTTGTCGTCGTCGTAAATGGTTCCACCATCGTTAACAAGGGCGTCGTCGGTTATTTCGGCAAGGAAATAGATGTTAACCTCGTCCCAAAGAAGTCGAATTGAACCACTAACATCGTTAGCATCATAATTGCCAACCAATGCGGTTGCTGCTTCAATTTTTTGAACTCCGTCGGCATTCCAAACATCGTCAACCTCGCCATCGATTTTTGGAGCCGAAGTTGCTTTTGTTATGTTTAGCACAGGAGCCACAACAGTTGCAGAAACATAGTTTGACTGAGCATCGAAGCCAAGCATGTCAACAGCCTCAGCAAAAATATTGTATTGACCTGGAGTAAGGTCGGCAAAAGTGCATTCGTATGGGGCTATAGAGTCAACTGCAACTTTTACTTGATTTTTGTAAAAGGTAACGCAAGTTACATCGTTGTCAATATCGGTAACATTGGCCACAACTTTAATTGTTGCAGGAGCAACAAGTTCGCCCTCAACATTGCTTGTAATTTTTATTGAAGGGGTGCGAGGGTCGGCAGGTTTTTTCCAGTCAGATACCCAGCTTTCGATGTCGGCTTTTTCAAAGTTAACAGTACCAGCACTTTGCGAAATGCGTATTTTGGTGTTAGCCTCTTTGTTGCGCAAGAATCGGTCGGCAAAGGCGGTAACGGCTGTGTTTTGGTCGTCGGATGCTGAGCAATGGCTATGACCACCTTGGTAAACATAACCTATGCGGTCTTCGATGCCCCAAGTTTTCCAAACTTCAATAGCTGCATTGGTAGAGATAAAGCCACTCTCGTCGCCAAGCCACTCGTAGTCGGGGTTACCAAGCACAAGCACAGCACGTGGTGCAATCATGGCTACAAGTTGATGATGGTCGTATGGCAAAAGTTGCTCTTTGCCTGCAAACTGACGTAAACTGCTGCAGAACCATTTGTAGTCGGTGTTGTCGAGTTTTTCAACGTTGGTGCCTGTACGTTTTGTAAACGCTTGCGACACGCGCCACGCGTTTACACCGCCGCCACCCGACTCTTGTGCAAAGGTGAGTGCAATGCGCTCGTCGAATGCGCCTGAGTATAGTGCCATTTTTCCAGCATACGAGCAACCGCTAACTGCAATATGGTTTAGGTCGGCATTAAGTTCGTCTTGCAACATTTCAATTGCATCAATAATGCGGCTCACTCCCCAACTCCATGCGCTATATTGACCAACTGTGCTATTCCCGCCAACTGGTTTATACTCAGGATAAAGAGTGTAATATGGGTCGGTGTCTTTAAGCGAACCGTAGGTTGACACATCGTCGTGTTTAAATGCAATTTGAATGCAATCGGGGAATAATCCGGACGACAAAGTTCCAGTTGGGTTGTTCATACCAATAATAACTGGGTGAGGGCCATCGCCTTTTGGCATATTAACAGGCGACTTCATAGTGAGCGATTTGTCGCCACGTTTAATAACAATGGTAAGTTGTCCGTTTGCGTAAGTTGCAGTAATGTCGCTGCGGTCAACTTTTGGACGTGGACCAATTTCATAATGCTCAATTTGAGCTCTAACTTCGTTACGGCGTTGCTCCCAATCGTTGTAATCTTCGCTACGTCCGCTTCCATCGGCCCAAGCAAATGGGTCGGGCAATTTTACGCAAGGAGTTAAATCGTTAATACCTGGCATAAGCGGGTCAACAAAGGCAGCACCAGTGTTTTCGGTGCTAAAAACAAGAGGCACATCGGTACCCGACACTTGCTTTTGCTGAGCCATGGCCGATGTTGCAATGGCGGCACCCAAGAGCGCCACCGATAGCTTTTTTAGTTTCATTATTGATTATTTTTAGAATTAGGTTGAACAAAAGTAAATAGCGTCTTTTTAACTGATATGTATCATTTTTAAAAAAAATGAATAAAAGCTACGCTAGTTAGTTTTTGTTAAGCCAAGTAACCTAGCAAAAGAAATTTCGCAATGCGTTTTTGCGTAAGCCAAAGGCTTAAAAATCGGCAACATAGACTAAATCGCAACGATAAATTTACCTTTGTTTATGTTTCAGTACGAAAAATTGAAGAATACAATAGCATACCATTCATTTGTCATTTTGGCAAATAAAAAGCCCCACCAGCAAATGCTAGCAGGGCGTTTATTTATTGTAAATATGGTCTATTACTTAATGGTAAGAAAAGGGAGTTGGTCGCCCGAGAAATACGATGGCAAATGACCGTCCCACTTGTTAATAGCCATTTCTTGCAACACCATTGGCGATAGCGAAGCTTGTTTAACTTTTTGAGCCTCGGCCTCAAGTTTCATTCTCTCAAGAGTAAACTTGGCAGTAAGAGCGCCTTGCTCGGCAATTTTTTTGTTTTCGATAGCCTTGTTAAAGTCGTCGCTAAAATCGTGGTTTGTAATAAGCAAGCTCTTAACCATAATGCCCGTTCCAGCAACTTGTTCGGCAAAAGCAAGGTTTATGCGGTTCGATATTTCGGCACGTTTTTCAACAAAGGTCTCAATAGGATATTCGGCAATAACTGCGTTAATCTTTTCTGACAATGTTGGGCGAATAAGAGTGCTTTCGATAATCATACCGTATGTTTGGAAAATGCGATCAACCATACTTGGGTCGAGCGAGTAAACCAAACTAACATCAACGGTAATGGTTTGAATGTCGCTTGACGACACCTCGGTACGTAGTGTTAGATTTTGGTCGCGAACCGACATTTTTTTCACTTCGTCCATAAAAGGCACTTTAAGATTTAAGCCCTCGTCGGCAATGGCGGTTAATCGGCCAAAGCGCAAAACAACGCCGCGCTCGCCTGTGTCGATGGTATAGCAACTGCTAACTGCCAAAATGAGTGCAAACACTGCTACAATCATCATAACAGCCAATTTTTCACTTACATTAACTTGATTTGACATAGTAATTTTGTTTTAAGATTATTGATGCTGCAAGATACAACATTAGCCACTGCACGCCAAAAAAAATAAGGAGAGTTTGGAAAGGTGCAACTATTGGTAATTTATAAGCACAAGATTATGGTTGCTCGTGGTTGTTATAGCGATTGTTTAACTTTTATTTTTACTATTGGCTTGGTGAGCAGCATGTTGCCTTGCAACGAAAATACATATAAAAGGCGTTATCGGTGTTCTGCGGTACGTAATATTTTATTTCAGGCTCGCGTGAGAATGGATTATTTGGTATATGAAACAAATACTACACCTTCAAATGGTGAGTGCGAATCGTAAATTAGTTCTCCTTTTTCATAATACCGAAGCTATCATTTTCTATTTGGTCGCCTACTAAATCATAGTTTGGCCATGTATGAAAGCCTCTATAAACATTACCTATTCCTTCTATCCATATTGACTCATAGTACTTCCCCTTCAAATAAAACCAGCGTCTCTCAACATCGTTTCCCATTTTCCTTACAACTATTGAGTCCACAACAACATCAGTGTCAAATTGTGGATATGATGGAATATGGAACGTATCTCCAACATTCAGATTAAAATCGCACTCCACATATTTTGTCCCGGAAAAAATTTGCGTCGTGAATTGGTTCTTGTTGTCCAATATATACTCACATTTTTCCCATTTTTTTACATATCCCCACACATATAGTTGTTCGGCTGAATATTCTACTATGCAAGGTTGAGATTCCACAATAGTATCTATGCCTCTATAAACACCAATAGAAAGATTCCCACAATAAAGCATCTTGAACCAAAGACGTTCATTGGGATGTGCCTTCGCCAATGAATCAAATCGGATAGGTACGGGTCCATTATTGTATTTGCTGAACTCGATATAATTAATGATTACCGTATCGGTGCTTCCACAAAATCTATTGACTCTGGTTCTAATTTTTCTGGATCTCCCTTATCGCAAGATTCCAATAATGGCAACAATACCATGACTATTATTAATATTCTTTTTACTGTCATTTGCATTTTAATGTTGCGTTTGGCTTAATTTCTACTGTGGAACCTAATTTTACTTCAAAACCTGAGTTGGCTGTAAATTCGTTTCCAAATTCAAAGGTGACGGATTTGAGAACACCAATATACTCATGCATGTTTTTTACGGGCAAGTACATCCCACTGTTTCAGCGCAGAATTCAACACCTAACGGTACTTCAAAATCACCATTTATCTCGACATAATCTGTTGCCATCAAATGTAGATTCTTATTAACCTTTATTGGATTTCCGCTGACTTTAATACACTTCTTTACAGATGGGCTGTAACCGTTCACCTGACTGTTTGTGGTTAATGTAACAGCCTTATTATGCTCGCATTTTAACTGATAGACACGGATGTAATCTATAACCATTCCCATTGGGAAGTTTTTGTTTTGGGTATTGCTTATCCAGTTATCAATTGCGTAATTCGCCTTCAACAACATTGGGTCTCTAGGTACATATTCACTATTATCAGAAACTCCTTTCTGCACACCATCAATATACCATACTATCTTTCCGGGGCTCCAATTAATGGCAAATGTATGGTAAGAAGAACTGTAATAGGTATCATCACATTCAAGAGTATCACGAAACATTTTATGTTCTTGTCCTTTGCCATCATAATACGTTCCAGAAACTCCTTGTTTCCTATAATCGTTCCAAACAGTTTGTTCGAACACGTCTATTTCGTTGTATCTACCACCTTCATTGCTCCAAAGCCAAAACGCAGGGAAATTACCAAAACTTGGTTTGGGCAGTTTGCACCTTATTTCAAAATAGCCGTATTTATACTTCTCAACAAACTCAATGGCTCCAGATTTATAATTGTATGTATTCCTCTCCTTTATCCAATTTACATTCCAATAGTTATTGGTGCCAGGTGCATACTCTGCCTTTAGAACCATGGTTCCGTTATTAAACTGTGTATTTTCTCTTGTATATACCTGATGTTCGGTAGCACCATGAGTTACCCCACACTCACTAAAATATGCTCGAAGCGTTCCCGTATTGTCAATGCGGCTATCGTTCCAACTGCGATTACCATCAAATTCCTCATCCAATACATTCTTCCAGTTGGCATCATTCGCAGGATGCTGAGCAAGCAACAGCAATGGGCAAAACAAAACGACTAAAACATAATACTTTTTCATACTTACTCCTCCTGTCCTGCAAATATTGCCTTGCCGTTGGTTTTACAATAACCGGATTTCACTATGGATACTGTGCAATGATCATCTAAATCATAAAGATAATGTGGCTCAATTATTGGGAGAATCCAACCATAATTTACACTTGTATCTGTTACGAATTTTACTGCAATATATTCATCTGAAACAGGACGAGAACCAAACCAAAGGGTTGTTTCACTTTCCCAATTAGTTGTATCGCATATCGCATCACCATAATGCAGATAATATTCACGCAATCCGCCAACCGTAGCAAATGAAGAAACAGGAATGTAATCAATGTATTCACCTCCTGAATATTGTGTCAAACACACCATTACATCGTCCACACCATCGTCATTAATGTCAATGTTTACGCCCAAGTTCCTTGTCGTGCCATTAATTTTCATACCTCGCCTATCATGAAAATCAAGCACATAATCCTCACCATACTCCTTTACAATGATGTCCGACTCTGTTTTTTCCTTTTCGTCTTTCTCGCAACTTGCAAACAGCAAGCCTGCTATTGCTATAATTAGTAGTTTTTTCATACTTACTCCTCCTGTCCTGCAAATATTGCCTTGCCGTTGGTTTTGCAATAGGCGGTCTTTACTATTGACATGGTTTGATGTTCTCCAGATTTCTGTTTCACACATGGCAATATCCATCCGTAATTTACGCTTGTATCCGTATCAATCTTTACCGCAATGTACACATCATCATAATAGCCAGTTTCAAGCCAACAAAAAAAATCGCATTCCCAGATTGTCGACTCACATATCTCATCTCCATATAACAACCCCGCACTCATGTTTCCCAGTGAAATGGAAACATTGGAGTCTGCAGGGTAAAAATATTTCCATGGTTCTGGGGTTGAGCTATGATATAATGTCGCCATTACATCAAAGCATCTATCATCATTTAAATCTAAATAGATTGTATCCCCTTGACATAAGTCCGCATAATCCTCACCATACTCCTTTACAATGATGTCCGACTCTGTTTTTTCCTTTTCGTCTTTCTCGCAACTTGCAAACAGCAAGCCTGCTATTGCTATAATTAGTAGTTTTTTCATACTTACTCCTCCTGTCCTGCAAATATTGTCTTGCCGTTGGTTTTACAATAGGCGGTCTTTACTATTGACATGGTTTGATATTCTTGAGGTTTCTGGTTAACACATGGCAAAATCCATCCGTAATTTACACTTGTATCCGTATCAAACTTTACTGCTACATATACTTCATCATTATAGCCATTTTCAAGCCAAGTAAAAAAATCGTTTTCCCATCTTGTTGATTCACATATTTCATCTCCATAAAACAGACCCTCGTGCATATTCCCTAATGCAATGAAAACATTGGAGTCTGCTGGATAAAAAGATTTCCATGGTTCTGGGTTTGAACTGTGGTATAATGTCGCCATTACATCAAAGCATCCATCATCATTGACATCTAAATACAAAGTGTCTGGGTTATTTCTTCCTGTTTTCATTAAGTCTAATGTATAATCCTCACCATACTCCTTTACAATGATGTCCGACTCTGTTTTTTCCTTTTCGTCTTTCTCGCAACTTGCAAACAGCAAGCCTGCTATTGCTATAATTAGTAGTTTTTTCATGTCTTTTATTCCTCCGTAATTATCATCCGCTTAGAATCTGCTTCCTGTCCGTCAACTGCTAAGGTGTAGATGTACATTCCTGGCTGCAGCTCGCTGGCACTAATGGTTATGCTGCCGTTGCCCAGTTGGCTGATTTGCTTGGTGAGCAGCATGTTGCCTTGCAACGAAAATACGTATAAAAAGGCGTTTTCTGTGTTTTGTGGCACGTAATATTTTATCTCAGTCTCTCTTGAAAATGGATTTGGTGTATTCTGGAAAAGATAGGCACTGAATGCAACATCTACTTCATTTGAAGTTTCCAAATCTGAGGTCTCAGAAGCCGCATTGGATTCAACCAACTGATGTTGTTGTTTTGTTGTTGGCGCGCTTGCTGCCTTTTTCTGCTTTCCTTTTGAATTGTTTGATGAGCCTTCGATTGCCATTTTTAGAAGGTTCTCTAGTTCTTTTATCTTTTTGTTTTGAGTTTCTGTTAGGTCTTGCAAGTCTTGCACCATCTCCACCAAAATTGGAATAAATCCTGTGTAGTCAATCGAGTATTTGCCTGTAGAGTCGTCTTTGTAGGTTAGTTCTGGGTAAATTTTCTCTACATCTTGCGCCTTGAATCCAAAATGTTCGTGATTGAACTTTTTCTGTTCTTTTTCGGGCATCTTGCTCACAAAATCCTTTGTAAAATGGTATTTATATGGTTTTAGTTTCTTGAACTTTTCTTGCTCGGCTGTGAGATTCTGAAAATCGCACTTAAAGGTTGAGTCGGAATCGGTATAGGTTTTATTTACATGTATTGTTTGTACATAAAAGGTTCCAACCCTTTGTCCTAATTTGCCAAACTGAAGATACCAGTCCTTTTCTGGATAAATGGTTGGCGCACCGCATGATCCTGTCCAATCTATAAATACATCAGTCCAATCGTCGAGACGAATTTTTCCGCTACTAGGCTTAATGTCGAGACTATATTGCGGACTTGTTTGCCTAATGCCTACATACCCATTGTTGTTAACTTTGATTTGCGCATTTGCGCCCATGGCACAGCATAGCAATACCGCCAAAATTGTTTTTCTAATTTCCATAAATTGTTTTTAAATGATTAAAGTGTTCTTGTAATACAAATATCAAAAAAAATCAGACACATAAATTTATTTGCTAGTTATTGCATAATTCAGCCCTGCACAAACTTTACCTTCAATCAGCAACCTAACCACGTAAAACAAACAAGCTCAATGATTAACTTTGCAACGAAGTTTGAAAAAAGTATTTGCTATGAATAGAACACTTGCTACCACTATTCTTTTAATTGCATCGACAATTGGTTTTGCCCAAGATTCAAAAAACGCCATTACAGCTATGCGTTGGGGCGCCGACTATAACATTCACATCACCTTTAGCAACGATTCAACTACAATTTACGACGTGCGCGGGCTTTACCACTCCACCTCAACCGAGGCCGACGAGAGTAGCAATGCCGAGCAAGTAACTTACTATCCGGTTCAACTTGACCCTGAATTTATTTCGGCTCTTAAAGACCGTAGCATTAATAGTTTTGAGGGCGACACTACCACATCGCTCAACAACGACCCTAACTACCGAGCAAAAACGCTTTGGGCTGCACTGCACGACCAACTTGGCGGGGGCTACATTCACTTTATCAATTGCTTGATTTATAGCTTAGAGTCGCGCAACTTGAATCTTTACTCGCCTTTTTTTAAACGTCCGCAAACCAACTGGAAACCTCGCCCTATGACACAATCGTACAAGCGCACTCGCAACTGGGAGTATTACGTGCCAAACGACCAGAAATTGGCTCAAAAAGAGTACCTTACCAAGTTAAAAAACAAAGAGTTGGGCGATATGGTTTTATTGCCAGCAACTTTCACCGAACTGTTTTTATCGACCACCCAAAAGCAATACGATGAACTTGTGGCTGCCAACAACATTGGCAAACTGGCCATTATTGACATGATGCGCCTTCTTGTGGCATCGAACTACCTTGGCGCCGACCAAATATCGCTTATTCAGGGCTCGGTTTCAAAGTCAATTATGCGTTACACCATGAACAGCTTGCCTTCGGTTATCATTTTCGACGACCTTGATGCTGCATTGGCCATGACGCTTGACCACGATGGTTACAAAATTGACCAAGTAACTTTTAACAACGAATCGGCCTTAACCGATGACGAGAAAGAGAACCGCATACAACTGATGCAAAACATTATTAAAGAAGTTAACGAGGTTAACAAACGTATTTTTGAGCGCAACTTGAAACAGTATTACAAATAATCGCGCTGCTGTTAATCCTCGTCCCACTCAATGGCAAAATTACCTTGTGGTTTCTTTTTTGGCTGTTGGTTCAATGTGGTATCAGACTTAAACAAACCAAATTCTTCGCGCAAAAGACTTTTAACTTCTTGCTTTTGCTGATGCACCTCTTCTTTTAGTTGTTGCTTAATTTCTTTGCGGTCAAATCGCACATTTGACTGGCCATTGGCACACGATGCTACAAGATAAATAGTCATGTAGTTGCCTGCTGCATTGTCCACTATTCCGTATGGAGTTTGCTCTAACTGAGTACGTTTGGCTTTACCTCGCATAAAGTCCGATAAGATTATTGAAAAATGGTACTCGTAGTCGCCACTGGTGTGCTGTTTGCCATAAAGCGAAATGTCGCACGCATTGCAATCGATGTCCATTTTTGGAATGGTTACCGTTCCGTTGCTCACACTCAGGTCGTTTTCGAGTGTCGAAAATTGAAGGTCGTTAAATTCGCTTAGTTTGGTAAAATCGGCTATTTGCTTTGTTGCGGCCACATCGTGCAACCTACCTTTGGTTACCTTCAAATGGCCATCGAACTCAAGTTTATCAAAATTTGCCTCACCATTTTTAAACGGCACAACCGATGTAAAAGTTGCCGTCAGCAACCCTTCAATGTTTTCCGAAGTTATTTGCTGCTGACCAAAATTGTCGAACGCATAAAGTGTTTTGCTAATGTTAACGTTGCTAATATTGCCTTTAACCGCCATGCTCTCGTTGTTGTCAGTCAACTTATAAATAACGTGTGTGTTTGACACTTTACCATCGAGTGCCAGCATGTTCAGCCCCGACATGGATACCAAATCGTCGGCATATTGCAACTGGCCACTTATTTTGTCGGCAGTTAATTTTTCGTCGTACACAAAATGGTTTATGCTTGTTTTTAGCGATACCTTGTAACTATATGGCGAAGGCTCGTTGCTTGGAGCCAACAATGCTTGCAAAACTGGCATTTCAACATTGTCGGCCGCTAATGTTCCGTTAACCACCATTGCTGGATACGGCTGGCAAACCGACTGAATAAGGTTTGGCAACGAGCCCGAAAAATTGAAGTTGATGCCGTTGAGTGCGCCATTTACTTTGCCAATTGACAATGCCGCTCCTTTTAACTGCGCCGACCCCGAAACCTTGCTGAGTTCAATTTTATCGCCATCGGCATAGCTCACTCCGTTTAGCTCTACATTGGCTTGCGGATGCAGTGCCAAAATGGCTTTTACGTCCATCGGTTTGTTGAAATTAACCTTGCCGTTTACGCTTGCTGTTCCTTTGGCTGCACCTTTCATGCTTTGTTTCGTGCCATCAAAAAGCAATGCGCTCCACTCGTCAAGGTTGCCATCAAAGTTGAGTTTTGCTACAAGTTGCGGATTGGAAAAATTAGCCAAACTAGCCGAGCCGTTAATAGCGGTTTGCTTGCTTTTGGCGCTAAACGATTTTAATCGCACGGCCGACTTGGGGCTGCGCACTGCACCGCCATTGGTAAAATCGCCATTCAAATTAACTGCACTTAAGTTAATGTGTTGTTGTGGCAATGTAACCGAACCGTTTGCTAAGCTAAACACTGCGCTAATGGTTGGTGCTCGTGTGCTGCTGTAGGCGCCAATAATGCTTGAGTTAAAATTGAGTGTTCCTGCGCCCGACATTGGCAGGCTTTTGTTGGTCATTTTAAAGTATTTGAGCAAGTTTGCTACCTCAATGCTCTTTCCTTTTACATTAAGTCCAAGTTGAGTAGTTTGTTGCAACAAAGCATAACCGCTCACCTCAAAATCAAGACCTTTTGATGTTAGTTCGCCGTGGTTGATGCGCAAGGTGTCGTTGTTAAGGCTTAACTCCATATTAACTTTGGTTGGAGCCAATGGCACTATTCGTATCGCGTTGGTTTTTACCCAATTAAGTACTATCGAGCCTTTGGTTTTAAGGTCGTAGTTATTGTCAACCATTCGGCCCCCTGCCGCAAACGATGGCAGTTCAACGCCAACGCCTTGACCCTTAAATTGATTGTTCATTGTTATTCGGCAGTTGTTAAAACTAACTTGCTGAACCAAAATCTCCATCGATTTTTTTTCGGGAGCATCGGGTTTAGGCTTTTCGGCTTTTTGTTTCAGAATATGAAAGTTATCGTTACCGTTGGCATCGACAAGAAGGTTAAAAAATCCGTCTTCGAGTTTTATGGCTTTAAGTTCAAGTTCGTCGTTGAAAAGTCGGCGCACATTAAACGATAGGTAAAGTTTTTTCAGGCTTACCAACGTGTCGGCGTTTACTTCAGTAAAATCGTTGCGGTTTAATGTTTGTGGCGACATTACAACCACATTTTTCAGCAAGATTGATGCGTATGGCAAATTGCCTAACAACGAGAAATCAACTTTTTCGACATAAACTGGAACTGTGAGTTGGTTGTTTATTGCCACAACTCCTTTTTGCAGCAATTTATCTTTCAGCAAAAAAGTTGCAACAATAAGCATCAGCACCAATGCCACCACAGCAACGGCTGCCCATTTTAGTATTTGCAGCAACTTGCTCATTGTTTGTTATTTCGGCTTTGGCTAAACAGAATCTCCTTTTCTTCGGCAGTTAGCGCATCGTAACCAGACTTGGCAATTTTTTCCAAAATGGCATCGATTTGTTGTTGTTCAGCATGTTTGCGGTTGTTATACTGGCGGTCGGTTTCAGGTCGTCCGTATTCAACTTTCATTTTGGGTTTTGGTTTGAATAGCATTTCAAAACTTTCGACCAAACGACTGAACCATCGTGTAATGTCGATGCCGCGTTGCATGTACACAATGTAGCACCAGCCAAACAATGCTCCGCCAAGGTGCGCAATGTGACCACCGGTGTTACCTTCGAGCATAAAAGCCAAATCGCTAACAATGGCAAAAACGGCAATCCATTTAATTTTAACTGGTCCAAGTAGCAGCAAGTTCATTGTGTAGTTTGGAACATAAACAGCAGCTGCAACCACCACTGCATACACGGCTGCCGATGCTCCTATGGCACTTGCCCACTCGCTCACATTGCTAAATGCTGGAAAAACATTGTAACACAACACAAATAGCACTGCGCCTGCCAAACCTCCTACCAAATAAACGTTTAGCAATTGTCGGCCTTTAAAATATTCGGTAAAAATTTGCCCAAACCAATACAACCACAACATGTTGAATAGCAAATGCAAAAAATCGTGATGCAAAAACATATAGGTTAGCAATCCCCATGGGCGCAATGCCAAACTGCGCAATCCACTGTAACAGCTAAACCAATTGATTATAATATTGCCGCTGTTAAATTGCATCAACGCCATAACAATATCGACCAATATAACGGCAAGCCACACAGCTACGTTGATGTATATCAAACGCACTAGCATTGATCCTGCAACAAACTGATTCTTAATATTTTGATAAACGTTATTCATTTGCCTATTGTAGTCAATATCGATTATTAAAAATACTGATTAAGGTCGCCCTTTTTGTTCCAATACCTAATAAGGAAAAAACCGAACAACATGCCACCCAAATGAGCAAAGTGTGCAACATTGTCGCTTGCTTGTGGCATTACGCAAGCAAACAACTCAATGAGTCCGTATCCTATAACTAAAAATTTTGCTTTGATAGGAATTGGTGGGAAAAGCAACATCAGTTGAACATTTGGGAACATCATACCAAACGCCAAAAGCACACCAAACACAGCACCCGAAGCGCCAACTGTTGGCACATCAACTTTCAGTTTATAAATCTGCTCAACTAAACTATAAGCAGCTTGCATCAATTGTGGGTCGTTTGGATGCTCGCTAAAAGCCATCACAAGGTCGTTGACCCAACTGCGTGGATGCGAAAGATGCTCGCGAACTATCAGAGTAAGGGTATCGGGATCGGGAGTGTTGCGAAAAGCTACAATTTGTTGATGTAGATGATCGAGCGGAATGTATGTAACCAACATTTGAATTAAAGCTGCGCCCACGCCTGTTACAAAGTAGTAAAGCATAAAACGTTTGCTGCCCCACACTGTTTCGAGCACACGACCAAACACCACAAATGCAAACATGTTGAAGAAGATGTGCGACACTCCTCCGTGCAAAAACATGTAGGTAACAACCTGCATAGGGCGGAACAAATCCGATTGTGGAGCATGAAGTGCAAAAACATCGGTCAAATTAAGTTGCGAGCCAAATGCCAGGTCAAGTAAAAAAACTGCAATATTGGCCACCAATATCATTTTGATAGCTGGAGGCAAATCGCCAAACAATGGTGCTCTATATGATTTCATGTCAGTTATTTAAGTAATTTGTCAATAGCATCAACATCTAAAATTTCCATCACTTTTTTTCCGCTTGGTGTAAGCGTAGGGTTGGGACAAGCAAACAACTGGTTGTTCAGTTCGGCCATTGCCTCAACGCTCATTGGGCCCTCAAAACCACTTGATAGATACTTTGCCAACGACTCGGCCAAAGTTTTTCTCAGTTCAGCCGCCATCGACAAATAACTCTCAGTATGCAAGTACATTACATTGCTTATCCATTCAGATATTGAGCCTTTAAAAATTGCAGGCACTGCCGAAATTGAAAAACATCCATTTCCCAAATCGCTCACCGCAAAACCCATACTTTCAAGCTCGGGAATAATTTCGCGAAAAACTTCAATATCACGCTGATTTATGTCGATGCGCTCAGGATAAAGCAGTTGTTGCGAAGCTTCAACATTCAAGTTTTGGCCATTCATAAGCTGATTATAGGTTATCAACTCCTTGGCGCGCCGTTGATTAATAATCATTAACCCCGATTTAACTTGGGTGAGTATATACTTACCTTTCAGGTTAAAAAATTTGTTTACTGTTCCATCAAATTCAGCAGGTACAGAACCATTTATTTGAGTTGTTTTTTCATCAAACTCAAGGCCAAGTGTAGTCTGCACTGGTTCAACATCGGTGGTTATTTCGGCAACTGGTTCAGTTTGCAAACCTGCATACAATTTTTGCCAATCTTTAACTGGATTAGCCGCACGCATTTGCCCACTACTTGCACCTCGCTCTGAATTGAATCGGCTTGCAGCCACATCAAACGGATTGTAGTTTGGGTTGTAGTCGATATGCGGCGATTTTACTGGATCAGTGGCTTTAATTGTTGGTATTTCAATTGGATTTTCGATGCTAAAATCGAGCGATGGAGCCACATTAAACTTGCCCACTGCCTCGCGCACGCTAGCATATATTATAGTCCATATTGCCGATTCATTTTCAAAGTGAATGTCGGTTTTCTGCGGATGAATATTTACATCGATGCTATTGGCATCAACCGTAAGGTATAGAAAGTATATTGGTATTTTGCCAGCTGGCAGAATATTTTCAAACGCTTTAGCCACCGCCTTTTGGAAACGTGGATGTTTCATATATCGGTTGTTCACAAAAAAGAACTGGTCGCCTGGTGTTGTGCGAGCCACTTCAGCCTTACCAACATATCCACGTATATTAACTACCGTTGTTTCAACCTCAACAGGCAGCAACTTTTTCTCCATGTTTTTGCCCACCAATTCCACAATTCGGTTAAATATTTTTCCGCCCGAAAGGTTATGAATTGTTGCTCCATTGTGAGTTAGCGACATTGCCACATCGGGATGAGCAAGCGCCACACGCTGAAAAGCCTCCACTATGTGGTTCATCTCCGTTGCATCCGATTTTAGGAATTTGCGACGCACTGGAGTATTAAAAAACAGATTCTTTACTGCAATGTTAGTTCCTGGCGCACACGATGTTGGTTCTTGCACATCAACCACCGAACCACTAATAATTATATGTGTTCCAAGTTCGTTGTCAATCTTACGAGTTGACATTTCAATATTTGTAACCGACGCTATGGCTGCCATGGCCTCGCCTCTAAAACCCATGGTGCGTATATCAAACAAATCTTCGGTTTTTCCAATCTTAGAAGTTGCATGACGCTCAAAGCACATTCGGGCATCGGTTTCAGACATACCGCAGCCATCGTCTATCACTTGCACAAGGGTTTTGCCGCTATCCTTTATTATAACCTGTATGCGCGACGCTCCAGCATCAACCGAGTTTTCCATCAACTCCTTAACTATTGATGCGGGACGCTCAACCACCTCGCCTGCTGCAATTTGGTTGGCTACATGTTCGGGCAAAAGGTTAATTAAATCGGCCATATAAGGTTGTTATTTCGATTGCAAGAAAAAGTAGAAAAAGATAAGTAGCACAAGCAGAATAAGAAACACTCGCATGTTTGATTTTTTTCGCTCTTTACGCGCAAACTTTATGTAGCTAAACTCATCCTCAGGTTCTTCGCCACGTTCGCGTGCTGCTGCCTCGCGCGCCATTGCTCGGTCAATTTGACGAAACCGGCGCTCGCGTTTTTCTTGCAGTTCCTTGTCTTTTGTATAAAACATTGGCTTGTAGCCATAACTGCGAGCCTTGGGTGTGCTAAAAAAATTGCTCATCTTATTCTTGGTATTTTACCATATTAAATGGAAAACGCAGCATTTTAGAAAAAGTTGCTCCAGCCTCATACATATCTTCGTCATCCTCGCTAAAATACCAATTAAAAACCAACGTATTGTTGTCTTTAGCAATTTCTTTAGCAAGCAGCATAATGTCGAAAATATACTTAGTTGAAACCGTATTAAAATAGGTCATTTTAAAACTGATATACGTTTCAGCTTTTGGACTTTTTAAATACTCGCTAATCCAATTTAGCATAGGTTCAAAAAAAGCACGTGCATTTTCTGGAATCGAAGTTCCTGCTATTAACAATTTGCCTTGCTCGGCATCAAAAACCACTTCTGGTGTGTCTTGGGTTGGATTTACAATTAGTGAGTTCATAATATATGGTATTAGCTGACTGCAAATTTGAGTAAAAAAAGCATATCGTAAAAATCGACATAGGCTTTTCTCTATCTTTGCCAAACAAAACATTTGAACCCAAAATAATGACTAAGTTACAAACTCTTATATTGGTCGCATGCCTAACATTAAGCGGCTGCCAGTCACGTGAAAATGTTGATTTAATTATCAAAAACGCAAAAATTTTCACCGTAAACTCCAACTTTTCAATAGCGCAATGCGCCGCCATAAAAAACGGAAAGTTTGTAGCCATTGGTAGCGATGCCAACATTGCTACTCGTTACCAATCCGATTCAATTATCAATCTGTCGGGAATGTTTGTTTATCCTGCTTTTGTTGATGCAAACGCACATTTTTCAGCCATTGCATACTCGCTTCATGGCGCAAATCTTTCGGCCTCCGATAGTCTGCAACAAACCATCACAACTTTAACACAATACGCAAGCCGCAATCCTTACAAATGGATTGTTGGATTTGGATGGTCCGACAATTCATGGAACGGCATTGACCAAACCGCCATTGCAGTGCTCAATAAAATATTTCCCTCAACTCCTGTTTTCCTTTGGAATAGCAACTACACATGTGCATTAGCAAACAACTGTTTTTTTAGTCAAACAGGCATAAAACCCAACCCAAAAGAACCCGGTTTTTTACGAGGCAACGACGCCCATATTGCAGCACAACAATTACCAACCCCTGACGCCTTCGAAATGGAAGAGCTATACGCTCAAGCACAACAAAAATGTTTTGAATCGGGACTTTGCGCAATAAGCGACATAGGTATAACAGCAAACGAGCTAAACGTTTTGCACCGAATGCAAGAACAAAACAAACTCAACATAATGGTTTATGCCATGCCCGAATTTTCTTACGAAAACAAAATGATAATAACCGCAGGACCTCATGCAACCGACATGCTAAAAAAAGTTGCCCTTTTTGCATGCGCCGACGGTACAATAGCTCAACACCAAGCCGTACTACGCACACCCTACGCCGATAACAATACAAATGCACAATTATTAACATCAACCGATAGCTTAATGCAAATGTGCCAACTATCGGCCGATCTTGGCTATCAAATGTGCATTGCCGCCCACGGCGATTCAGCTGCGCGAGCCGTTCTGCACGCCTATGCACAAACTCTCAGTCCAAAAAACAACAATCGTTGGCGCATCGACAACATACAATTAATTAACCAACGAGATGCCAACATTATAAGCCGATACAATATAATACCAACCATTAGTGCTATTAACTTTTCGCCTCTCGCCGATTCGGTACTAAATGCCATTGGACGCAAACGCAGCCGACACGCATTTGAATGGAAAACGCTTATGAAACAAAACCAAATTGTTGTAAATGGTTCAGAAGCTACGGCAGCCACCACCAACCCACTCGCAAACTACTGCAAAGCTATTACTCGCGAAAAAATACGCGTACCTAGCAAAACTGAACAACAACTAACACCTGTGCAAGCACTTAAAGCAATGACCATTTGGCCAGCAACAGCAATGTTTTGCGAAAAAGAATTTGGTAGCATCGAAAAAGGCAAATGGGCAAATTTTGTGGTAACAAATCAAAACCTACTAACCTCTCAACCAAGCGACTTAAACAACAATAATATTAAAATGACATTTGTACATGGTGCCAAAGTTTTTGAACGCAAATAGCAAATTCACGTTCTTTTATTCATCAAATACCACACTTATTAACCTCAAATTGTTCAAAAACCAGCACTTTTTCAATACAATTAGCCACAATCTAAAATGTATTTAGTTGACATACAGCAAAATGAAAAATAGAATATTTTTTTCGCACTATTGTTTCTATTATCAAAAAATGTTGTATGTTTGCACCGCTAAATCAAAAAACGACAAGGCACAACATGGTCCCTTCGTCTATCGGTTAGGACGAGAGATTTTCATTCTCTAAAGAGCAGTTCGATTCTGCTAGGGACTACTTTTAAAACAAGAAATTAATAAAGAACATTATGGCAAATCATAAATCTTCAGAGAAGAGAATTCGTCAAACAGAGGCTCGCAACGAGCACAACAGATATTACGCAAAAACTGCTCGCAACGCTGTTCGCGACTTGCGTGCAATGACTGTTAAAGCTGAAGCTGAAGCAATGCTTCCAAAAGTTGCTGCAATGTTGGATAAATTGGCTAAAAACAACATTATCCACAAAAACAAAGCTGCTAACTTAAAATCTGGTTTGGCAAAGAAAATCAACGCTATGGCTTAATTGCCATTTTGCCACAAAATCTTCAAAGCCTTCCATCGAAATTCGATGGGAGGCTTTTTCTTTGTTGCGCTCCGGCGCATTTTTTGTCGCCTTTTTGCAACTTTTTCATTTCCTCATAGTACAATAACCAAAAAAAATCGTCAAAACTCTCTAACTATGAAGATCATTTCCACCCTACTTTTCTCAATAATTCTAACACTCAATGCCTACGCTCAACTAACACCCCACGAAGCCATTAAGCAAATGAGCCGTGGAATAAACATTGGCAACACTTTTGACGCCCCAAATCTTGATTGGGGAAATAGCGACATAAAGGAGAGCTACTTCGATGATTTTAAAAATGCCGGTCTTACTTGCATTCGCATTCCTATCCGTTGGGAAAATCGCATTGCTGAAACTTCACCTTACACAATAGACGAATCGTGGCTCAACCATGTTGAAGAAGTGATTGATTGGGGATTAAGCCGCAACCTATTCATCATAATTAACGCACACCACGACAACTGGATAAAACTTGATTACGACAACCAATCGGCACGTTTCGATAGTCTTTGGGCACAAGTGTCAAATAGATTTAAAGACAAATCGGACCACTTACTATTTGAAATACTCAACGAGCCAGTTGTTGCCATGAGCGACGGTTCAACAAAAGGACTTACTGTTGAACAAATTAACGAACTCAACGCTCGCATCTTGAGCATTATTCGCAAAACCAACCCAACTCGCATTGTTTGCATATCGGGAAATAGTTGGAGCGGAGCATACGATTTAATGAAAATTACCCCTCCTAACGATAAATACCTAATAGGCTATTTTCACTCTTACGACCCATCATCGTTTGCTCTTGAAGCAAAAGGCAAATGGGGAACAAACAGCGATCAATCAGAACTAAAAAAACGATTTCAGCAAGTCCTTTCGTGGGCCGAAAAATACGACCTGCCCATATCGGTAAACGAATTTGGAGCAATACGTTTTTACAACGGCAAAACAACCGATTTCAATTCGCGTATGCTGCATTATGCTAAATATGTTGAATACATGATTGAACTGGGAATTGCTTTTAACGCATGGGACAACGGCAGTACAAACGGCGATTTTATGATTTATAAACGTTCAACTGGAACATGGGACAACGACGTAAAGGATATTTTGCAATACTACTCACCTCTAGCACCTTCCAACATTGTTGTTTCTCAAATCGACAATTCAAAAGTTCAAGTATCGTTCACTCAACGCGACACTAACGCTACAAGCATTGCACTTGAACGCCGCAACGAACGAGGCTCTTACAAAACCATTGCCACCGCAAAAGCAAACGACACTAACTATTTGATTGATAGCACTGAAGTTTCAGCTGGAAATTCATACATCTATCGAGTAAAAACCTTTTGCGGCGACAGCATCTCAACAGTGTCGTATCCCGTAAAGCAAACCATTGAAATATACGACTCCGCTTTCATTAGCACACTCAAACTAACCGCTGAAATATACCCAAACCCTACCAGCAATTACATAAATGTTAATCTACCCAACGCCACCTACAAGATTGACATTTACTCACAAAATGGCGACAAAGTTTGCGAGTTAATCATGAAAGACAACGAAAACATAATACCAATCAACAATCTTGCAAGCGGGATATATTTTATTCATTTTACAAACACCACAACTCAGCAATCATTTACTAGCAAGTTAATTAAGCAACCATGAAACTAACCGACAGCCAAAAAGAAATAATAAAAACCGAAGTTGAAATAACTGCAGTGCGCAGTAGCGGTCCTGGTGGACAAAATGTAAACAAGGTGAGTAGCAAAATAGAACTTCGATATAAACCATCGAGCACACAAGCATTTTGCGGCGAGCAATTAGTTTTATTAAACGAACAACTAACGGCGCATCTCACCGCCGAAGGTTATCTCATTATCACCGCTCAAGAATCGCGATCACAAATTCAAAACCGAGAGTCGGCAATAAACAAGCTCTTTGCCTTGATTGAGAAAACTCTCACCGTAAAACGCAAACGCATAAGCACAAAACCAACATTTGCTTCGGTTACAAAACGACTTGACAAGAAACGCCAACATTCAATAAAAAAAGCATTCCGCAAGAAAAATAATTGGGAATAATTATTCATATTTTTCGACACAATGCAGCATACTATACAAACACGCCCAGCACAAACAAAAATAGTATCAGTATTAAAATAATAACTACTTTTGCACTCTCAAAAAATTAATAAATATGCAAATAAATTACGTTTCGCCCGAAGAGGCTGTAATGGCAATAAAGTCAAACGACAGAGTACATATTCACAGTTGCGCTGCTGCACCACAAAAACTAATAAATGCAATGTGCGAGCGCGGACGTAGAGGCGAACTTCACAACGTAACAATTCAACACTTACATACAGAAGGGCCAGCTCCTTATGCCGACCCCGAATTTGAAGGTGTTTTCAATATGGAATCTTTTTTTGTTGGCGCCAATGTTCGTCAATCGACACAACTTGGCTATGCTGACTATATTCCTGTGTTTTTACAAGAAACTCAACGACTTATACGCGACGGCTACTGCGTACCAAATGTAGTTTTGTTACAATGCACCGAGCCCGACAAACACGGATACGTATCGCTTGGCACATCAATAGAAGCCACTTTGGCAGCCATTGAAAATGCCGATGTGGTTATCGCATCGGTAAACCCAAACGTACCTCGTTCATTTGGCGATACAATGATTCGCGCCGAACGCATCACCATATTCACTAAAGACGACACCCCGCTAATGGAGGCAAAAATGGCCGTTCCAAACGACATTGAAATTGCAATTGGCAAAAATGTTGCAGAATTGGTTGAAGATGGCGCCACTTTGCAAATGGGCATTGGTTCTGTACCAAATGCTGTACTTGCGCAACTTGGCAACCACAAAAACCTTGGCGTGCATACCGAAGTTTTTGCCGACGGCATTCTGCCTTTGGTTGAAAAAGGCGTAGTAAACGGTAGTTTGAAAAACATTAACCGAGGCAAAATGGTTGCAACTTTCATAATGGGCAGCCGAAAGGTTTACGACTTTATTGACGACAATCCTGGTGTACTAATGAAAGATGTTGGCTACACCAACGACGTAAACGTAATATCTAAACTCGACAAAATGACTAGCATAAACTCAGCTTTGCAAATTGACCTAACTGGTCAAATTTGCGCCGACTCTATCGGTACAAAATTTTACAGCGGTGTTGGCGGTCAACTCGATTTTATCACTGGCGCATCAATGAGTAAAGGCGGCAAAGCTATTATTGCCATGTCGTCAGTAACTCCCAAAGGAGTAAGCAAATTTGCGTCAATTCCCTACCCTGGCTCTGGCGTGGTAACAACTCGCGCACAAGTACATTGGGTTGTTACCGAATACGGCAAGGTTGACCTTTACGGACTGCCAATGCAAAAACGTGCTAAAGCCCTAATTGAAATTGCACACCCTGACCATCGAGAGGCACTTGACCGCGAAGCCTTTGAACGTTTTGGCTCACATTACCACTTTGTGTGCGGAAAATAAAACACTATTTTTAGTTTATTGAAATTATAATAAGCCCACACTAAAGGTAATTCTCCTACATGGCCGCCAGCCTGCCTTTTGTTTATAATCTAAAAGCAAACATTGTTGACAAAAGCACCACCACAGAAAACCTTGATTTTACAGAATACGAAAACAACTCTGATGCTGGCAGCATTAAGATAAAACCAGACTATGCAAATACACCATGGTATGTTGACAATGTAGAGCCATTGATGTATGGAAACGAAGATTTACAAAAAGTAATAGGCAATATTGAGCCACCAACCAATAGAGATATTATGTATTGGTACAACGGTTCTGGCTTTACAAAACTTAGTGATAATGCTATTGAAACAGGTACTCGCAATAGCGTAGACGGATGGAACAATATAAACAACCACATGCAAAAATACATTGATGAAGATTTGTGTAGCATAAGAACTACAGTAGCCAATAAAGTAGCAAAAGGAACAGCTAAAACCGAAGGTGTACAACAATTTTTAAATGCAGACAACATACCACCAACCACCAAGGGGGCATATCCTATAATATTAGAATATACCTTGCCCGGCAAGAGCAAGACAACAAGCGAATATAAAATGAACTTAAATCTATAAAAACAAAAAATTATGAAAACAAAAACAAGGAACCTATTGACCATTGCCGTAATGGCATTTGTGGCTGTTAACTTTATTGGATGTAAAGAAGAAGAGAAAGAATACACTTGGGAAGACTGCATAGAAAAAGTTAATGAGAAACTTGCAGATGGCAGTGTATTCTATTCAGATGTTCTTAATAAAACCGATGTAGTTAGCGTTAATGCCTACTATGAAAAAAGGAAAGAAATAGAAACAGGCAGTGAAGTGTCAATAGGCACTTCAGAGAATAACATGACTCGTTTGACAGAACAAGGCTATGCTTTAGAACCATTTACGTTGTATTATATAAAGTACAAACCTTATTTTGTTTATGGTAAAGACACCACATTCAATGAAGAAAAAACGGTAAAGATTTATGCAACGCCCCGAGCAAATTTGGAGTTAAAAGATGTTGATTATGGAATTGGTGAACCTGCCTTAAACATTCATTGGGGTCTACTAACGGAGAATGGCAACAATATAGTCGAGAAAGATTGTTATGAAGGCAAGGTGTCATCTGTCAAGGTTTATATGACAACTGATGATGTTGTTGCATACAATAGGGAACCTATTGAATTTTCAACAAATACAGATTCTTGTTATATCACACAAGGCGGAACTTATGAAAAACCTGATTTCCCAGCGTACATTATTAAATATTGGAAAGACGGCAAGAAAATAATACGCTACCTGTCGGTTAAATATGACATTAAGGTGGAGGTTGCGATTAAAGTTGGTGATAAAGATTTTGTATATACTGGAAGCATCAAAAACATTTTAATGGACAAGCAACAATTTGTTTGTGATGTGAAATTTGACATTTATAGAATAGCAAAGATTGGCAACCAAACTTGGACAATTGATAATACTTATCCAATATTTGATGAAAAGAAAGAGCATCAACCCCCCACATTATCTGCTTTTTATGGAGAAACAGAGGTCTTTTATTCTTTCAAAGGCATTCGTAGCGTTGCTATTCCAGGCTATAAGATGGCTGAGGAAAAAGACTGGGATGAATTATTGGCTTATTATGGTATAAAGATGCCACAAGAAATAATTGGAAGAGAAACAGAAAAGTTGCTTGCAAAGGACACAAGCATGCAAAAGTATTTTACAACAGAAGGAAATTGGGACTATTTGTTGTCAGAGTTCGGATGGAAAGACGATGATGGGAATGATTTGCGTATAGAATCAGGCGTTTTTAATGCTTTGCCTACTGGAATAATACTTGAAGACAATATGTCTTCAAGTGGTGAATACGAATTTGCAACATTTGACTATGGCAACGGGTCAAGAGTACTTATTTCAAATCATTACAAAGGCGTGGCTCATCTTTATGCAAGTAAGGCATCGTACCGTTATGTAAAAATCAATGACTAGACTATGAAAGCCTATTTCCTTTTGCCCATTTTAGCATTATCAACATTTTTTGCTCAATCGCAAGATAATGTTGTTGATTATGGTTGCATAGCCATCAAACAAACATTTTATGGCATTGGTGAAGGCAAGCACGAACCTATACTAGATAAGAGCGTTGTGACTTTAAAAGGAAAGAAGGAAGATGGGAAAAATGACGGTTGGAGAGATTGTGCCTTCTCAAGAAATTCCTTTTGTATATAATTTAAAAGCAAATATTAAGGACAATAATGCTTCAATAGAGAATCTCGACTTTACTGAATACGACAACAACTCTGGTGCTGGCAGTATAAAGATAAAACCAGACTATGCGAATACACCATGGTATGTTGATAATGTAGAACCATTGATGTATGGAAACGAAGATTTACAAAAAGTAATAGGCAATATTGAGCCACCAACCAATAGAGATATTATGTATTGGTACAACGGTTCTGGCTTTACAAAACTTAGTGATAATGCTATTGAAACAGGTACTCGCAATAGCGTAGACGGATGGAACAATATAAACAACCACATGCAAAAATACATTGATGAAGATTTGTGTAGCATAAGAACTACAGTAGCCAATAAAGTAGCAAAAGGAACAGCTAAAACCGAAGGTGTACAACAATTTTTAAATGCAGACAACATACCACCAACCACCAAGGGGGCATATCCTATAATATTAGAATATACCTTGCCCGGCAAGAGCAAGACAACAAGCGAATATAAAATGAACTTAAATCTATAAAAACAAAAAATTATGAAAACAAAAAAACTATTAACCATTGCCGCAATGGCATGTGTGGCATTGAACTTTACAAGTTGCAAGGACGAGGAATTTGACTTGTCTTTTGAAAACTGTGTCAAAGAAATCAGTGCTAATATAGAGGATGGATACGTTACAAAGTCTAACTACTTATATAAGAGTGGACTTGTTGATATCTCATTAAAGAATAACATGAAAGATAATGTTAAATCAGACTATAACGTATTTATTGGGACATCAAAAGATAGTATGGAAGAAATGCTATCATATTATGAATTAAAACCTCTAACAGAATATACATTAATATATATACCATATATTATTCATAATGTTGATACGGTTTTTGGAGATAAGAAGGAATTGAAGATTTATTTTATACCAGATTATGATTTGTTGTTGACTGCAGACTATGGTGATGGGGAAATAGCTGCAAATATTAAATGGGAGTTAAAATATTCTTATTACGATAAAAACCTTAAAAAAGATATAACAAGCAGTTGTGATTCATTAACCATAACAGAAATGTCTGCTTTTTTGTCAACAACATTTGACACAGTTTATAAAAGAGAAAAGGTTATTATTCCTAAAGAGGAAAAAACATGTTATATTAAACAAGGAGGAACATATAATAACCCAGATTTTCCTGCATACAATTATAAGTATTGGAGAGATGGTAAGACAATTATGAGATATGAACCCATTATTTATAGAGTTTATGTAAATATAGATTTTAAAGTTGGAGATAAAGCATTAAGTGCAAATAATACTATAAACACAATCTTTTTGGATAAGCAACAATGCGTATGTGATAAAGATTTAAATATTTATAGGATTTCAAAGTTTGGAAATAAAATATGGACAGTAGATAATTATATTGGTGTGTATAATAGATCCAATACTAATCTACTTAATATAGTAAGCCCCTTTTGGGGAGATAATGAGTGTTTGTTACTTTGCGACAATGAGTTTAATGACAATATTGAAGGATATCATATTGCAACAAATAAAGATTGGGAAGACTTAGAAAGTTTTTTAGGCATAGAATTCCCATCAGATTCAATACCATTCATAAGTGATAATTTATTTTCAGGTGATTCATCCATGAATAAGTATTTCTCAACAAAAGGGGCTTGGAATGAATTACTGTCTTTATGTGGGTGGAATGACGTTAATGGAGACCCTCTAATGTATCAGGGGGCTTTTAATGCTTTACCTATAGGCATATATGTGAGTGACAAGATTGGTGTTATGTATGCAAATAGTGTGGATAGTTATGTAATTAAAGGACTATACAATATGTGTGCGTACACACCTTGTTCTAGCGGTGCAACAAGAATAATAACTAATCATGGAATAACTAAATTAAAAAAAAGAGTTTATAGAACAGGTATTAGATTCGTAAAGGATTAACGTTATAATTATGAAACAACTACTATTGTTGATATGGTTTATATGTGCATTTCAGTACTCATTTGCTGAAGTTGACGATTCGAATGTAGTACATGATTTAACAAGCATCGTTATACGTCAAAAATTTGAAAGCACAGGGCATTGTATGCCAGAATTCGACAATAGTAAAGTTTATATTAATCCAGAATCTGATGCATTTGAACTTTTAATAAGTTCAGCTAATAACGAAAACAATAAAATAGACAGTGTTACCTATGAATATGATTTTGGCAAAAAGGAAAAAACATTCAAGAAAGGGGATAGATTGATTCCACCACCACCGCAGTTGCCGCCAATGCCATTGCAAAAACTCTACAAGAGTTGAATGCTTTCTTTTTCATTGTACTACGTTTTAGATTAATAATTACATAAACAAAAAAAGCCTTCCGCTGATGCGCATGGCATCGGCAGAAGGCTTGTGTATTTTGTTGATATAGCAATAGTTAGCGAAGCGGATTACCCCCCCCCATAAAATACTGTATATCAATTTGTTACGCATGTATTTATGTTTAATATCCTATAAAAGTCTTTGATAAATACTAAAAGTACTTTGCAAATATATGAAATTGGATTGTTTTGGATGCGGGAATGATGAATTTTTGATGGGAGGGTGAAGGAAGAGTGGAAAAAAAACACATATCTTTTATATGAATAGATTTTGCAATCTATCGTAGAAAGAGCTATTTTTAGACCGAAAATATGTGGCATGCCACAAATATTTGGAGTATCATGTACTTTAACCGAAAGAAATATCTCGAACGACTAGTAGCTGGCCGTGGCAACGGATTGGTGAAAATAGTAACTGGAGTTCGCCGTTGCGGCAAATCAT
>JAKSOL010000025.1 GCA_024405635.1 Salinivirgaceae bacterium
TAAATAGGATTGAAAAGTATTTACAAACACGAAAGCGGCCACACCATGCAAAGCCAAGAGTTAGGTCCTACATATTTCACGCGAGTAATGGTGCCAAGCTTCATAAGCGCTTTAAGAGATACAGATAAAAACTCATACGATCATGATTGGTTTTGGGTAGAAAGAGATGCTAATAAACGAGCGTATTCTTATTTTATTAAAGAGGGAGCCATTACTTACGAAGGTTGGAACTATGAAAGGAACCCAATTGATGTTAATTATAAATGGCAAGAAGGAATAGATAATTCTGATAACAAAGAAATTTTAAACAAAATAATGCAAAACCATTGGTATAATTATCTTTTTGGGCTATAAAACTATTTATTATGAAAGCAGTATATATATTATCAGTTACTTTTATGGCGCTTCTTTGCTCGTGCCACAACTCAAATTATTACATTACTTTTGTTAACAATAGTGATATAGATGTTTGTGTGGATGATTCGTATGATTGGCCCGACACAACAATAACACTTTGTTATTTTAAAGGAATTGTAAAAGCTAATTCTGAAAGCAATAGTGTTCTAACGTTGAGACCTAGTTCAAGTTGGCATAAAAAGTTTAATATCTATGACACCATCATATTTAATGTATTTGACGCTCATGTTTATAAAGCATGGAATCCGGAAGAAAGTCCAAAATACATATTGAAACGTTATTTTTTGACCGAAGCCGACATGATAGCCAACGATTGGACAATAGTTTATCCGTAGAAAAATTACTTATTACCTTAACCCACTCAACCCCAACAACCGAGCTAATTTGGTTGTTGGGTTTTTTTTGTGTTTTTTAAGAAAAAACAAGAGGAAGTTCAATTTTGAGATTCGTCAACACAATCGGCTTATTTGTCAAAATGGATTTAGTGTTAATAGTTTAAAATAAAAAACACGTTTGCATTTCGTTGAAATACACTAAATTGTTGCGTTTTTGTTGACTTTGAGTAAGTGGGCAAAAACAATTTACTTTATTATTGTAAACGTATGATATTTAGCCGCTTAGCGTGCGTTGTGCTTGTTGTACTTATGCCGTTTGTTGCACAATCGGCAGATAGTGTTTTTGCTGTTAGGATGTTCCTGTCGTTGGAGTACGTTGTGTCCGATGGTGAAGAAGCAAATGCCGACGGTGCAAATTTTAACAATGCAGTAAGTCAAAAATTAACTCTTAAAATCGATTCGTCGGTAGTAAAAGCATTGAATCTTACCGAGTTTGCTTTTGGTGCAAGCGGCGATTCGCTTGTGTGGGGAGTAAATCCATATTTTGAAGCATCGCAAAATGTGGCGCCATTATATGTGGCATTTGCCAAAGACGCTAGTGGTAAGCAATACTCAACAGTGATTGAGGTTGAACAATCGTTAGACGAACCAACAAATAGCAACAAGTCGGCAGTTTGGATGGTGCTAATGGGTTTAGTAATGTTGGCATCGGTAATTGTGTTTGTTATTGCTCGTAGGCGATTAGAAAATTTGCGAGCATTGCTCAATCAAGAAAATGCCGATATGAAAATAGAACTTACAAAGCAGAAAAACCGTTACGAGGAACTGCTTGAAAGTAAATCGGCCGACAAAGAAGAGAAGAAAGACAGCAAGGCAACACGTTTCCGCATGGTAACAGTGTTGTTCTCAAATATTTTAGGATTTTCAAACGTTGCAGGAAAAGAAAATGCCGGCCGTATGGTTGACGACCTTGACCGTTTTGTTCTTCATTTTGATGAGGTAGTTAAACGCCTGCACATCGAAAAAATTAAAACAGTAGGCGACTCGTACATTTGCGCTGGTGGTATTCCTCAAAAAAACCACACTAACCCAATAGAGGTTGTGTTGGCAGCTTTTGAAATGTATCAGTACATGCAACGTTTAAAACTAGAATATGGCGATGAGGCAGCTTGGGATTTGCGCATCGGAATACACACAGGACCAGTATTTTGCGACAACTCAGGCAGTAAAAAGAAACTTGAAATTTGGGGCGATACCGTAAACATTGCATCGCGCATGGAGGCATCGGGCAAAGTTGGAAAAGTAAACATTACCGGCATGACCTACGAATTGGTGCGCGAGTACTTTGTTTGTCAATATTGGGGAAAATTCCCAGTTAAATATCGTGGCGAAATTGATATGTACCTTATTGAAGGATTTAAGCCGCACCTTTCAGTTGACGGCTTAGGTTTGTTGCCAAACAAAACATTCTATACCCAACTTGGTTTGGTTCGTTTTGACGATCTTGAAGAAATAATTTGGAACAAACTTGAAGACGAATTGCCAAAGAACTTATACTACCACAATTTAAAACACACAATTGATGTTGGTACACAAGTTGAGATTATTGGCCGTTCAGAAGGAATAAACGACGAAGAACTATTGTTGTTAAAGACCGCTGCATTGTTCCACGATATAGGTTTTACTCGTACATATAAAGACCACGAAGAGGCTGGAGTAGAAATAGCAAAAGAATATTTGCCAAAGTTTGACTACACACAAGAGCAGATTGATACCATTTGCCGCTTGATTATGAAAACCAAGTTGCCTCCAACTCCCGAAACATTGCTTGAGAAAATAATTTGCGACTCAGACCTTGACTATTTAGGTAGGGCCGACTTTATACCAGTGTCGGGTAACTTGTACAAAGAGATGCTTGAACGCGGAATGATTGTAGATGATATTGACAAATGGAACGAGATGCAAATCAAGTTCATATCAGGGCACCAGTATTTTACCGAATCGGCAAAACGGATGCGCGATGTCAATAAAAATAAACAATTGGAAGCAATCAGAAAATTAGTTGAGAAAAAAATATAGTTTTGTTCCACCATTATTAAACCTATTATGGCTAATAAAAACATTATTATTATTCCTTGGGATTACACCGAAAGTTGCCGCATTGCGTTGCAACACGCTATTCAGTTGGCATCGGTTGTAGGCAACAGCATTATGTTGGCTCGCTTTTTGGAAAAGCCAGGCTTGTTTGGTAAAAAATCGTTTGAAGATTTAAAGGAAACTGAGGAAGAACGACTAGCAGCTGAGGCTAGCGCTATCTCAAAAGAATTTAACATCAACTTGCTTATAGCAGTTGACCAATTTAAGGCGCAAGAAATACGCGACCTTACAAAAGATGCTGATGCTAACCTTGTGGTTTGCGGGCGCACATATAAAACCGATAAAAAAGAGTACGAAACAAAGGACGTTGTTGAGGAACTATCGGAACTTGATATTCCATTTATTATTGCAGCAACAAAACCACCTCACGATTACTACAAAGAGTTGGTTGTGCCATTGGATAACGATAAAAAGGTTAAGGAAACAATGCAATGGGTTGTTTACCTTGCAAAATACTACAACTGCAACATCAACCTTTTCAAAACTCGTTTGGAAAAAGAGGTTGACAAACGCGATATGGAGAACAATATGTACTTCATTAAAAAGATGTTGGACAAAAAGAACATTGTGTATGGTGTGTCAACCGCCAAAAAAGATGCAGTGTTTGAAACGGACATCATTCGTTTTGCAGAATCAATTGATGCCGATTTGGTTGTAGTAATGATTAACAAATACAAAAAGATTTTGCGCGAGCAACCTAATTACGACGAAAAGTTGCCATACTTGGTAATAAATCGTAATACCGAAATTATTAAATACGGAGGTAGTTTCCGTTAGAATTTTGGTTGTTGCAACAATCATAAAAAAGAGAAGAACCTATGGTGGAGGTCCTTCTCTTTTTTTTATGGCAAAAGGGTTCAACTATGGTTTTGTTAGTTTGCATAAACTTGTAAAACAATCGGAGCATGGCATCGTTTTTCTAAAAATTATATTTCACAAAAGGGTAACTTTGTGGAGTTATACTTTTATAGTTCGTAATTTAACTACACCTAAATAATAAATATGGAAGGAAAGAAAATGAATCTTGAAACACTTTGTGTTCAATCGGGTTGGCAACCAAAAAACGGCGAGCCACGTGTGCTACCAATTTATCAAAGCACAACATTTAAATACGATAATAGTGAGCAAATGGCCGACTTGTTCGACCTTAAAGCTAGTGGATACTTCTACACTCGTTTGCAAAACCCAACAAACGACGCGGTGGCTGCAAAAATAGCAGCACTTGAAGGTGGCGTGGGTGCAATGCTTACATCGAGCGGACAAGCTGCAAACTTTTACGCCATTTTTAATATCTGCCAAGCAGGCGACCATTTTATTACCACCAACAACATTTATGGTGGAACATTCAACTTGTTTGGAGTTACAATGAAAAAACTTGGCATTGAATGTACTTTTGTTGACCAAGATTGGAGCGATGAAAAAATTCAAGCAGAGTTCCGCCCAAATACAAAATGCTTTTTTGGCGAAACCATTTCAAACCCAGGTTGCAACATTTTCGACATTGAGCGTTTTGCTAAGTTGGCTCACAAAAATGGTGTGCCTTTAATTGTTGACAACACCTTTGCTACTCCAATTAACTGTCGTCCATTTGAGTGGGGTGCCGACATTGTAACTCACTCAACTACAAAATATATGGACGGTCATGCAATGGCAGTTGGTGGCGTGTTGGTTGATAGCGGCAACTTTGATTGGGAAGCAAATGCTGAAAAATTCCCAGGCCTTTGCGCTCCCGACGATTCGTACCACGGACTTACTTATACAAAATCGTTTGGCAAAGCAGCCTACATTACCAAATCAACCGTTCAATTGATGCGCGACTTGGGCTCAATTCAAAGTCCACAAAACGCATTCTTGCTAAATATAGGTTTGGAAACCTTGCATTTGCGTGTTCCTCGTCACTGCGAAAACGCGCTAAAGGTAGCCGAGTGGTTACAAAATCGCCCTGAGGTTGCTTGGGTTAACTATCCTGACTTGAAGAACAACAAGAACAACGAACTTTGCAAAAAATATTTGCCAAACGGCTCATGTGGCGTAATGGCATTTGGTTTGAAAGGCGACCGCGAAACCGCAATTAAGTTTATGGATGCATTTAAATTTATTTGCATTGTAACCCACGTAGCCGATGCTCGCACTTGCGTTTTGCACCCAGCAAGCCACACTCACCGCCAATTGAGCGACGAGCAACTTCGTGCAGGTGGCGTTTCGCCAGACTTGATTCGCTTGTCAATTGGTATTGAAAATGTGAACGATATTATTGCTGACCTTGAGCAAGCATTTGTTGAAATAAAGAAATAACAAAAAAAACATAGACGATGAAACGACTATTTGCGGCGCTTATGCTTAGCGCATTATCAATTGGTACATTTGCACAAACAGTTAAATTTACCGAAGGCAACGACCTTAAATTTTTGAAAGACAAAAGCTCCATTGCTATTACCATCGATTACTCAAAAGCAGTGATTATGGGAATGACCGAGCAAGAATTTGGCAATGAAATAATTGCACAAGATTCGATAAAACGCGGTGAGGCTCGTCAACAAATTGTAGAGTGGAAAAAGTATTTGCGAGGCCGATTGATTGATCGTTTTAACTACGAAAGCGAAGGAAAAATTCAAGCTATGCTTAACGAAGGTCATGAGTCGCAATGCTCAGCCGATGTGCTTGTTCTTAGCGTTGATACTCATGGCAATTTGTCGGCCGAAGTAATTTTTAAAGGAGCAAATGGCGAAAGTGCCAAAACTCTGATAAAGGGTGAAGGCGGTAACATTGGCACACGTTTGGCTTTGTTTGGCGATGGTATGCGCGACCTTGGAGAGCAAATGGCTAAGGCTATTCGCAAATACTCAAAAGGCAAATAACAAAAACCAAAGATGTTTATTGGTATAAAAGAGCTCGCCAAAAGGCGGGCTCTTGTTGTGTTATAGAGTTCGATAAAGGGCGTTACTACTTCTTATCGCGTCCACGCCGCTCTGGCAAAAAAGAGTTATGAATACTGCGAAGAACGAAAAAACAGCCCAAGAGGGAACACTCCGTACGTTTAGCAATTGGCTTAAATGACTAAGCTGAATATAACAAGTGTTGCAACAACGTAAACTATTGATGTTCATATATAACACAAAATAGGACTTGCAATTTTTTTATTTACAAGGCTATTATATTTTAGCCAAATGTTTGATTGATAAACTATAATACAGCATTTATGAAAAAACTATTAGCCTATTTATTTTGTGGACTGATAACTATGGGCACCCACGCTCAAACAACATTCCGCAATCCTGTTATCAATGCCGACGCACCCGATGTGAGCATTTGCAAAGTTCAGGACACCTACTACATGATTAGCACCACAATGCATCTTATGCCTGGCGGTCCTATAATGAAGTCGAAGGACATGATAAACTGGGAAGTGATATCGTATGTATTTGACCGCATCGACGACGGACCACGCTACAATCTTGAGGATGGAGCAACAGTTTACGGACAAGGCCAGTGGGCAAGTTCAATTCGCTACCACATGGGCAAATTTTATGTTTGGTTTACAGCAAATGGCGCACCCGGACGTGGCTTTATCTTTTCGGCCGACAAAGCCGAAGGTCCTTGGACTTTGGTTGCTCGTCCACCACACATGCACGATGGTTCGTTATTCTTTGACGAAGATGGACGAGTTTACATCTTTTGCGAAACAAACCGACTTGTTGAACTTAAAGAAGACCTTTCAGATGTTAAACCAGGCGGCATAAACATGCAGATTTTTGAGCGCGATGACGAAGAACGAACAGCTTTGCTTGAGGGATCGTCGGTTATAAAACACAACGGCAAGTACTATTTGTGCATGATTTCGATGAAGTGGGGCGTTAACGACCGAGTTCGTCGCGAGGTGTGCTACCGTGCCGACAAGATTACAGGACCATACGAAAAGAAAATAATTCTTGAAACTCCATTCGAGGAATATGGCGGTGTTGGTCAAGGTTGCCTTGTTGGCGACGACCAAAGTGACTTGGGTTGGTGGGCACTTATTTTCCAAGATAGAGGCGGAATAGGCCGAGTGCCAAGCCTTATGCCTGTAACATGGATTGATGGCTGGCCAATGTGTGGCGAATATGCAGGTGAGGTTATAAATCCGCAATTGGCTGAAAGTAAAGGCGACAATCCAACCAACAATCCTTTGCTCGATAAACGTTCGTATCGCATACCAAACGATTTGAGCAAAAAACACCCTTCGCCCAAAGGATACATTGGCAGCGACGAGTTTGACCAACTTCCTGTTGACGAAAACGGAGGCTATCATGCTCGTAAAGGCTTAAAACTATATTGGCAATGGAATCACAACCCAATTGACGAGGCATGGTCGTTAACCGAGCGTCCAGGATACTTACGTTTAAAAACAGCTCGCGTGGTCGATAACTTGAACGTGGCACCAAACACCATTACTCAACGCATGTCGGGACCACAATGTACAGGTTCGGTTAAAATCGATATAAGCAAAATGAAAGATGGCGACATTTGCGGTTTTGCAGCCTACAACGGCGATAGTGGAGTGTTGCGCATTGTGAAAAAAGGCAGCAAGGTTTATTTGCAGCTAACCGAGGAAAAAGCAGTGTTTAAGCAACCACGCAACGTTGAGCGAGTTGACGTTGAAGTTATTGAGCAAGTTCAACTAAAAGCAAAAGAGGTGTATTTGAAAATACATGCCGATTTTAATCAAGGCCGTGATATGGCAGCATTTTCGTACAGCACCGATGGCCAAAAATGGAATACTATTGGTCGCGAAGTAGCAATGCGATTTGATTATTTGCGCCACTTTATGGGTACAAAATTTGCCATCTTTAATTATGCGACCAAACAACTAGGAGGCTATGTTGATGTTGATTGGTTCCATTTTGAAGAGGAATAATCGTTAAAAGCGAAAAAAATAAAACAAATCCCCAATCAGTGAGTCTGGTTGGGGATTGTTGTTAAAATGGGGTGCAATTATTTATCTTTGAAGCACAAAAAAATAAAACGATATGGAGATAACGTCAGCAGCCGTATTTGAGGCTCTTCGCAATGTTTTGCACCCCGAATTGGGAGTGGACATTATTCAACTTGGTATGGTTCAGTCGCTTGAAATTGATGGCGCCGATGTGGCCTTTACATTGGTTTTCAGCAAAGGTCAACGTACCAATATAGCTCAACTTAAACAGTTGTGTGTAAATGCTTTGGAGAGTGTTTTTGGCGATGCAATAAACATTCGAGGCAACATTAAGGTAGTGGCTAAAAAAGAAGAAAACCAAGAGAGCGAAATACCATACGGATTACAGGCCGTTGACAATATAGTGGCAGTTATTTCGGGCAAAGGCGGAGTAGGAAAATCAACCGTAGCAGCAAACTTGGCAGTGGCTTTAGCTCAGCAAGGTGCACGTGTTGGTTTGGTTGATGCCGATATATTTGGTCCATCGGTTCCAATAATGTTCAACTGCATGGATGCTCGCCCATTAGCAGAGCAAATTGAAGGCGAAGAGTTGATAGTTCCAATTGAGAAATATGGAGTTAAAATATTGAGCATCGGCTTTTTTGTCGATCCAAAAGATGCCGTTGTGTGGCGTGGTCCAATGGCGGCTAATGCGCTTAAGCAATTGCTTACTCAAACCAATTGGGGCGAGTTGGATTATTTGCTTATTGATATGCCTCCAGGAACAAGCGACATACATTTGCAATTGGTTCAAACATTGGCAGTTACAGGAGCTGTGGTGGTTAGTACACCTCAAGATGTGGCTTTGGCCGATGCCATTAAAGGTTTGAATATGTTCCGAAACGACAAGGTTAATGTGCCTATTCTTGGTTTGGTTGAAAACATGGCGTGGTTTACACCGGCCGAGTTGCCCGAAAACAAATACTTTATTTTTGGTAACGGAGGTTGCAAACGGTTGGCCGAATCGGAAGGAATACGCTTGCTAGGTCAAATTCCAATAGTACAAAGTGTTTGCGAAGGAGGCGACAAAGGCGAACCTGCAGCTCTTAATGCTAATAGTATCACTGGCTCGTATTTTCATCAACTAGCAGCAAATGTGGCCGAAGCGGTTGATTTCAGAAACCATAATTTGCAAAAAACCGAACGCGTAAAGGTTAAGAAAAACGTGTAGAACAACATTAAACTCACAATATGCAAAAGGTCGTTGGTGCTTAACCAATGGCCTTTTTTGTTTCGGTTTTAGTGCATTAGTTAACAAAATTTGCCTTTTGGTAGAAAAAGTAGGTAGGGTTTTTAGTAGTGTATCTGTCTTAACACTGAAAATGCAAAAACAGAGTATTTTTCATTTAACTACAAAAACCAACAAGTATGAAAAAGAATTTTTTAGCGGTCATAATACTTGCAACGTTAAGCGTACCTGCAGCCAAAGCCCAACAATGGGGAATAGGAGTTAACGCAGGTACAAACTATTGCGAATTTGAAACCGAAGTTTCGTTTGATAATCTTAGACAAGGTTATCGTCACGAAAACGAATGGTACTACGAAGACGGTTCGTATGGCGTTGGCGACATGCGCTCGCGATACTTTTCTGTTACTCCCGAGTATCGTTATAGCAATAACATAAGCTTTTTAGCAGGTTTGCAACTAACAGTAGCATCAAGCAACTTTACAAGCGACAAAGGCTATTTTTATTGGATGTATGATAAGCAAGACACTGAGCTATCGTATTGCACAATACATAAATTCCGCCAAACCAACTCATACATTGGTGTTCCATTGGCAGTTAAATTTGTGGTGCGCGGCACAGGTTACACATCAGTATTTTTTCAAGGCGGAGTTACTCCAAGCGTTCGCGTAAACACCAATAACGATATTCAAATTCGCGACTTAGCAATGGAAAAGGTCAAGAGTAAAATATCGGACCAACTTGGAACTCCTGAAAACTTTTGCATGCCAATATATGCATCGGTAGGCGTTCAGTTCGATTTTGGTTTAAGCGCATCGTTCCAGTTCCCATACACTATATTAGGTTCAACCATGTCGTCGTTTGCTGAAGATTCGCAATTGGGCTTTGGCATACAACTAGCATACATCTTTTCAAAATCAGTTAAAGAATAATCACTATGAAAACACTACGCATATTGGCAATGCTTTGTGCAACTGCCGCCATATTTATCTCGTGCGATGCCGAGAAAGACTACAAATATGAACTACAAGAAACCGTTTGGGTATCGGACGAAAACGAACCTAAACTGCCAAAGTACACCGAGCAAGGTTACAATACCTTTGGCGCGCGTTTCAACCGCGAATACTTTCTATCGTACCGAAATGGATCTCAATTCCCTTGTTTGTTTAGTAGCAAGGAAAATAATAAGTTGGAAATGACTTTTAACGGTCATGTCAGTTCAAAAGGTATGCAGTTGAAAATTGTTTTTCCTTGTGGGCAAGCAATAAGAAGTTGGAAAGAAATGGTGGCACTTAATGGCAAAACAATTGATCTTACCGATCCTAATGTAGTGGTAACAACCAGTTATGTTGATAATTACGATAATACTTCAGAATCATACACCATAACACCACACAACGGCTCGATAACCTTTAAAAAAGTGAATCTGCTAAACATTGATGGCGTTGTGCGTGAGGCAGTTGTAGCAGGTGAGTTCAATTTTGGCTACGAGTATAATGGCAATCGTTACATAATATCAAGCGGCCGATTTGATATAGGAGTTGACGAAGACATTTTTTGGTAACCCATACCACACAATTATATAAACCTAGTCTATGCCGAATGTGAGCGAAAAGCCGCATTCGGTTTTTTGTGCTTGCTTCTTTAAGAAGCGTATAGCATACCATATAATTCGGTTTTGCAAATAGTCAGCGTTTGGGTATTTTTGCGCACTTTATAAGAGTAGTAAACTAAACCGATTTCAATATGAATACACAGCCAATTATGCAAGGCGACGAGATGCACAATCTTCTTCCTCAGCGCCCGCCAATTGTAATGGTTGACAAGTTTTATGGCGTTGACGACAATATTTCGTGTACAGGTTTGTCGGTAAAAGAAACAAATATTTTTTGCGGCAATGGATACTTGCACGAGTCGGGAATAGTGGAACATATTGCACAATCGGCAGCAGCACGTGTAGGCTTTATCTTTACTCAAAAAAACGAGCCCGTGCCACTTGGGTTTATTGGTTCAGTTGATAAACTTACAATTAACTTCCTACCTAAAGTTGGCAGCGAACTTTACACCACAATAACTGTGATGCAAGAGGTGATGGATATTACTTTGGTTGCAGCCAAGGTTGAAACCGAAGGTCAAGTGGTGGCTGAGTGTAAAATGAAAATCTTTTTGAAACGCGACTAACCATCAGCATCAATGAGCAAAAAGACAAAACACTTGCCAGCGCCTGCATTAGTTAACCGTACTCAGTTTCGTGTACGTTTTAGCGACATCGACTCAATGCAAATTGTTTGGCATGGTCAGTATATTCGTTATTTTGAAGATGGTCGTGAGGCTTTTGGTGCACAATTTGGATTGCGTTATATGGACATTCACGCGGCAGGATACATGGCTCCTATTGTTGATGTTAATTGCCAATATAAATTATCATTGTCGTTTAACGACGAGGTGATTATTGAAACAGCATACTATCCAACTCAAGCTGCAAAAATTCAGTTTCACTACACCGTTTTTAGAGCTAGCGATATGGCTGTGTGTGCCACAGGTTCGTCAACGCAAGTTTTTATAAACGCAAACACTCGCGAATTGGAGATATGCAATCCCAACTTTTTTGTTGAGTGGAAAAAACGCAACAACATAAAATGAGCACATATATAACAGCCGATTGCATAATAAGTCCACTGGGAATAGGCACAAAGCAAAATCTTAAGGCCATGGAGCAATGCCGTAGTGGTATTGCCCTGCAAACCAACCAGCTTGTGGCCGATACCGAAATAATGGCATCGGTTTTTGCAAACGCAACAAATATTGATGGTTACACAAAACTAGAGAGCCTTATTTTTTCGGCAATTGATAATGTGGTTGCCACATCGGGCATTAGTTTAACCGACAAACACACGGCTGTTATTCTATCAACCACCAAAGGTAACGTTGAACTTTTGGCACAATCAACAACTTGCATCAATCCCAAAGCATATTTATGGAATGTGGCTCAAACTATTGACGAGCATTACCATTTGGCAAACCAGACAATAGTACTTTCAAATGCTTGCATATCGGGCGTGTCGGCCATGGTGGTAGCTAAGCGGTTGATTGATGCTGGCGACTTTGACAGCGTGGTAGTTGTTGGTGCCGATGTGCTTTCGCATTTTATCACAAGCGGCTTTTTGTCGTTTAAGTCGTTAAGCGCAAACCGATGCTTGCCATTTGATGCCCGCCGCAATGGTTTAAACCTTGGCGAGGCGTGTGGTGCATTGGTAGTTAGCAATAGAAAAACGCAAGGCAGCATTTGCTTGCGAGGCGGAGCAATTAGCAACGATGCCAACCATATTTCAGGCCCATCGCGCACTGGCTACGAACTCAATTTGGCTATTCGGCAAGCAATGGCAGAAGCAAAAATTGATGTTGCTGACATTTCGTTTGTTGACACACATGGCACAGCAACGGTTTACAACGACGAGATGGAGTCGAAAGCCGTTGGGTTGGCTGAATTGGCAAACAAACCAGTGCAAAGCCTAAAACCTTACTTTGGTCACACACTTGGCGCATCGGGAGTAATTGAGGCAATAGTTTGCGTTAACGAACTAAAAACGGGCCTACTTTATGGCACTTTGGGATTTGAGCAAACCGGAACGCCAATTACACTCAATGTAAGTGCTCAACATCAAACTCTGCCAATGAATAGTTGCGTTAAAACAGCATCGGGCTTTGGTGGGTGCAACGCCGCTATTGTGCTTTCGGTTAACGATGGAGCAACGGCTGAATTAGAACAAACTGAAAATGAAATAATTGCATCGGTTGAAATAAGCAACGGAGTAGTAACCAAAAACGGTGAGCAAATTTTTGCCAATTCCGAAGCCGATTTTGCAACTTTTATACGCGAGGCGCACAAGCAACTAGGCGAGGCTAATATGAAGTTCTTCAAGATGGACGACATGAGCAAACTTGGTTATGTGGCAGCCGAAGTGCTATTGCAAGGCATTGCTTTTGAACCCGAAAAAATGGGCATTGTACTGTCCAATTCGGCATCGTCAATCGATACCGATCTTCGCCATCAAGAACTGATTAACGCTGGCGATGCGGATGCTAGTCCCGCAGTGTTTGTTTACACGTTGGCCAACGTGGTGATTGGCGAAATATGCATTAAACACAAAATAAAAGGTGAAAATACCTTTTTTGTGAGCCGCAATTATAACCGACAATGGTTGCATCATTATGCGCAAATAGCTATGCAAAAGCAGCAAATGAACTATTGCATTGTAGGATGGTGCAACTTGCAATCAAACAATTACAACGCTATTTTTGAACTCGTTAAGAAATAAATTATGGAAGAATTGATTGAAAAATTGAAAGGTCAACTTATTGAAGAGTTGAACTTGGAAGAAGTAACTCCAGCCGACATTGATGCCGAAGCACCTTTGTTTGGCGATGGCGGTTTGGGTTTAGATTCAATTGACGCTTTGGAAATCATTTTGATTCTTGAGCGTAACTACGGTATTAAAATTGAAAATCCAGCTCAAGGAAAAGAAATTTTCTACTCAGTAAAAACTCTTGCTGAATACATTACCAAAAACCAAAAGTAAATGGACGTTTTTGTTTCGGGAGTTGGAGTGGTTTCGGCTATAGGTTTTAATGTGGCCGAAAACATGCAGAGCCTTGCATCAGGAAAAGCTGGGTTGCGCAAACCGCAAAACTTTGCTACCACGCTTAATGTGCCAGTTGGCGAAATATGCAGCACCAACCAACAACTGAAACAATTGCTTGGCTTGCCACAACAGCAAACCATTTCGCGCACCGCTTTGCTTGCCTTGCCAGCTGTGGTTGAGGCTGTTGCCGATGCTCAGTTAACCAATTTGAGCAATGTTGCATTTATTTCGGCAACATCGGTTGGTGGAATGGATTTGACCGAAACCTTTTACAACGACTTTAAAGACAACCACAACCAAGGGCGCCTACGCATGGTTGCTCAGCACGATTGTGGCGCTAGTACCGAATTTGTGGCCAACAAACTTGGTTTTGGTGGAATGGTTACCACCATCAGCACAGCGTGTTCGTCGGGTGGAAATAGTATAGCCACAGGCGCAAGGCTAATAAAACACGGATTGGCCGATACCGTTGTGGTAGGTGGAGTTGATCCACTTTGCCGTTTCACCATGAATGGTTTTAACTCGCTAAAAATTCTCGATAGCGAACACTGTCGTCCGTTTGACGCAACACGCGCAGGCTTGAATCTTGGCGAAGGTGCAGGATTTATTATACTGCAAAACGAAAAAGCCTTGCGTAGAGCACCATATTGCAAAGTGAGCGGTTATGCCAATGCCAACGACGCTTTTCATCAAACTGGTAGCTCTGCCGACGGAACAGGCTCTTTTTTGAGCATGAGCGGTGCAATGCAAATGGCAGGGGTTGAGGCAAGTCAAATAAGTTACATAAACACACATGGTACAGGTACTGGAGGCAACGACCTTTCAGAAGGAACAGCCATTCGCCGAATATTTGGCGACAATGTGCCTGCTTTTAGTTCTGTTAAACCATTTATTGGCCACACACTTGGTGCATCAGAAGGCATTGAGGCCGTTTATTCGGTTTTGAGCATTGCCAAAGGGGCAGTTTATCCAAACCTTAATTTTACTACACCAATGCCCGAAACCAATTTAGTTCCGCAAACCAAATATGTTAGCGGACAGACTATTAAACATGTGTTGTCAAATGCATTTGGGTTTGGAGGAAACGATTCGTCAGTTCTTTTTTCGGCAGTAGAATGATTACACCAGTTTACATACGCAGCACTGCATCCATTCATAGCGATGGACAAGCACAAGGCAATGCCAAACGGGCCGTTGAACCCGATTACAAAGAGGTTATTACCGATGCAGGTTTACGACGCCGAATGAGTCGTGCAGTAAAAATGGGCGTTTACAGCGCACTTACTTGTTTGGCCGATACATCAAGCGATAGTGTTGGTGGCATTATTACAGCAACAGGATTAGGTTGCTTGGCCGACACCGAAAAGTTTATGAAGTCGATTGTTGACAATAACGAGCAACTTTTAACTCCCACACCATTCATTCAGTCAACCTTTAACACCATTGGCGGACAAGTGGCATTGTTGCGTAAAATTCACGCTTACAACGTAACATACGTTCATCGTGCATTGAGCGTTGAAAGTGCTTTGATTGATGCCGTGATGCACATTGCCGAGGGAGCTGACAATATACTTTTGGGCGCTGTTGACGAGATTACCGAATCGTCGGTTGATATTCAACAACGCATGGGTATGTTGCGCAATAACGCAGCAGGCGAGGGCTCGCAATTCTTTTTGCTGAGTCGCAATAGTAACGGTTGCGTGGCCCAAATAACCGACATCAGCACTCGCCGCGGGGCAATTACTCAAACCGATTTTGCTACTTGGGTCGATTCTTTTTTAAGCAACAATAACGTTGACAAAACCGATTTGGTTGTGCTTAATGGTTCAAAACAAGTATTAACAAACGCAATAGACTTTAAAAACCAGTGTGGCGAATATTTTACTGCGGTGGCCTTTGCATTGTGGCAAGCCGTTGAGCAAATAAAATCCGGCGCACGCAATGTGCTGATAGCTAATAGCTTTCAAAATACAAACCATTCACTTATTCTGATAAAGGCTTTATGATAATAAGTGCCATTTTGCTCGCTCTGCTGGCATTTTTGGTGTACGCATCAGCTTGCATCAAAAGTCAGATTTATGTGAGAGCAACGTGTCATATACCTACAACCGAAAACTGTGTTTTCCTGACATTTGACGATGGCCCCGATGCCGAACAAACGCCACAAGTGTTAGATGTATTGAAGAACAATAATGTTTCTGCTACTTTTTTTTGTGTAGGTAATAAAATTGAGCAAAATGCAGAGTTGGTGAAAAAAATGGTAGCCGAAGGTCACACTATTGGAATGCACACATACGCTCACAATTGGCGTTTTACCATTGCAAATGCCAATAAAGTGAAATTCGATTTGCAACAATGTCAAAGTATAATTAGGAAAGTGTGCGGATTTGATTGTGTTTTGTTTCGCCCACCATTTGGAGTTACAAATCCTAGTATGGCAAAATCGTTGCGAATAATGGGCATTAAAACCGTTGGATGGACTATTCGCACATTTGATACCAATGGAAAATCAGACGAAAAACTGCTGCAACGAATTGAAAAACAACTTACTCCAGGCGCAATAATCCTTTTGCACGATCGTTTACCAAATTCGGCACAACGTTTGCAAAAAGTAATTGAACTAATACGCGCCAAAGGTTACACAATAGGAAATTTAGCAAAGTATTTATAATATGCACAACACATTGAATATGAGAAATATAGTAGCAATAATCTTACTTTTGACTTCATTTGCGCTATCGGCACAAAACAAACCAGTTGCCAATGTTGATGAGTTTAAGCACCGACTAGCAAACGAGGCAAAAAACATAAAATCAATTGAAAGCCGTTTTGTTCAGAATAAGTACCTTGAAGTGTTTGACGAGCAGGTGAAATCAACGGGAACATTTCGCTATCAAGAATCGGATAAAATTAGTTTTGCCTATGATAAACCAGTTGACTACCTGATGGTTATAAACGGTGGTCGCATTAAAATTGAGGCCGATGGCAAAAAAAGCACAATGAATCTTGGCTCAAACCAAATGGCAAATGGTATTCAAAGTATGATGGTTGCTTGCGTAACTGGCCAACTTGATGCAATTGAATCAGACTACACAGTTAATTACTTTGAAAACGACAAATTTTACTCGGTGGAAATAGAACCCAAAAAGGCTGCTATAAAATCGTACATCAGCAACATTAAAATTGAACTAAATAGAGTTACAATGATGGTTGAAACCCTGCGTCTCACCGAACAAGGAAACAATTATACCGAGTACCAATTTCAAAATCCAAAGTACAACGTAACATTTGGTCAATCGCAATTCAGTGTTGAATAGGTTATAAATTATTAGCCTTTGATTAGCATAAAACCACATATTGCCGTAATTATTCTGCTATTGACAACCAACATTGCGTTGGCTCAACAACCATTGATTGACGCTAGCCAGCAGTCGCGTAAATTCAATATGCAGTTCGATGTTAAGAAAAACCATTTGAGCGGAATGCTCATAAGCCGAAAAATGCCCGATGGTAACGTGCGATTAGTGGCAACATCGTATTTTGGAATGTCGATTTTTGATTTTACGCTGGCCGATACTATGGTAGTGAATCAGTGCATCGACCCACTCAAACGCCGCAGTGTGCTTAAGCTAATTGAACGCGATTTTAAACCCGTTTTCGTTGACAAATCGGTATTGAAAAGACGAAAGAAACACACCAACTTTGAAGCCTATAAACGAGGACACTTTTTGGGCAAAGCCAAATTCGATGTGTTAAAAGATGAATTATCAATTAGGCATTCGCTTTTGCGCATGTCAATTAAAATAAACGAACTGTAATGCTAATAGAAAACTTTTACCGCACGCTTGCAACAACTAGCACCAACGGAACATGGACAGTTAACTTGAAACTAAACGCCGAGCATGATATTTTTAAAGGCCATTTTCCTGAAACTCCAGTGGTTCCGGGCGTTTGCCTAATGCTTATGATAAAAGAGAGCGCAGAACAAATTGTGGGCCGCAAACTGCAGTACTCGCAGGTGAGTAGTTGCAAATTTGTGTCGGTGGTTAATCCAGTAATCGACTCTGAAATAAGCTTTGCAATAACACCTACAGTTGCCGACGACGGATTGTTGCAACTTACAGCCGAAGGAACTGCCAGCGCGGGAACTTTCATAAAGGTAAAAGCCAAATTAATTGATAGCACTTTATGAATCACGAACCAGCATACTGGCAGCAACAGTTAAAGCAACTTAATGTTGTGGTTGTGTTGCCAACCTACAATAATGGTGGCACACTAGCTACTGTTATTGACCAAGTGCGCCAATATGCCACCGACATTATTGTTGTGAACGATGGTTGTACCGACAATACTGCTGAAATTCTTGAATCGCGTTCCCAATACATCAGTGTTATTACACATGCAACCAATCAAGGCAAAGGAGTAGCCTTGCAAAATGCACTAATGCAAGCTAAGCAACGAGGTTACCGTTACGCCATTACAATGGACACTGATGGACAGCATTTTGCAAGCGATATTCCAACTTTTGTTGAAGAGATTGTTGCAACTCCTGATTCGTTGCTTGTTGGATCGCGAAACTTGGCAGCCAACAATATGCCAGGCAAAAACACATTTGCCAATCGCTTTTCAAACTTTTGGTATAAAACCGAAACAGGCATAAATCTAAGCGATACTCAATCAGGATTCCGAATCTATCCAGTGCAGTTGCTTAATGTGGGCAAGTGGTATTACACCACAAAGTACGAATTTGAACTCGAAGCATTAGTTTATGCGGCATGGAGTGGCATACAAGTTCGCAACATTCCTGTAAATGTTTATTATCCACCGCAAGACGAACGAGTGTCGCATTTTCGACCCGGTCGCGATTTTACCCGCATCAGCATACTAAACACCATATTGGTTCTTGTTGCTTTACTTTGGATATACCCACGCAATTTTTTTCGAAAACTTTCGTGGGAAAGCATAAAAGGGTTTGTTAGGCGTAACATAACCCAATCTCACGAAAGTAATTTACGCATTTCGTCGGCAGTGGCGCTTGGCGTGTTTTTTGGTATAGTGCCAATATGGGGCTGGCAAATGGTAACGGCTTTTTTTATAGCACATTTGCTAAAACTAAACAAGGTTATTACACTAGTTGCATCAAACATTAGTTTGCCGCCAATCATTCCGTTTTTACTATACGGAAGTTATTATACAGGTTGCCTTTTGTTAGGTCAGTCGCCCGACATACTATTTTCTGGCATCTCGGTTGAGGTGTTAAAAGCGGTTGCCTTACCTTACATTTTAGGAAGTGTGGTTTTTGCTGCTATTTGCGCAGTTGCGTTTGGCGGACTAGTGTGGTTGTTGCTTACCATTTGTCGTCGTAAGCCCGCTGATATTGTTTTGAACGAATAGATTAACCCACATAATCGTAATCATAAATGAAAAAACTACTAATAGTACCATTGTTAGCGTTGGCCTTGCAATCGATGGCTCAAGAGGGAATAATTCGTAAGCACATCGATGGTAATTTTTATTCAACCCCAATTGTTACCAACGAAAACAAAGTGGTAATTGCATCACACAACAAGCACATTTATATGCTCGACTCGGTTGGAAATGTAACATCTGATTATAAAACCAACGGTTGGGTGCACGCTACTCCAAAACTTATTGGCGATACAATTATTGGTATAGGAAGTTACGATGGTCGTTTTTATTTCTTTCAGCCCAACGGTCAGTTTATTAAGAAAATTAAACCTGGAGGCCGAATTTTTACCGAGCCGGTTGAAATGGGCAGCAACCTTATAGCTTTTGGAAACAATCGCGGCAAAGTGGTGTTTTACAATATGCACGCCGATTCAATTTACCGTGCAAAAGTGTCGCGTATGGTTCATGGCGGACCAAAACGGTTGGCCGACGGTCGCTTGGCTATCGGCTCAAATAGTAAGCGAATTTATTTGGTCGATTCGGCTGCCAATGTTCAGTATAAATACAAAACTCATGGTTGGATTATGCACTCAAAACCAACCGAAACAACCGATAGCTTGATAGTTGTTGGTAGTTACGACAACAACGTTTATGCACTTAACCAACAAGCCGAATTGGTTTGGTATTTTAAAACCGAAGGTCGCATTCACAGCAATATTGTGCAACTAAGCAACGGTTTGCTAGTGTTTGGCTCGTGGGACGGATATGTATATTTTATTGATGCAAACGGGCAATTGGTAAACAAGTATAAAACTGGCGCAAAAGTTGTGTCGTCGCCAGCAATTGTGACAGACAACATGTTGGCTATCAGTTCGTTTGATGGTAATATGTACCTGTTTGACTTTAGCGGAAAAATGTTAGGCAAGGTCAATTTGGGATTCCGAATTTTCAGCACACCAATAGTAATGCGCAACGGAACGGTGTTTAACTGTACAATGCAAGGCGATATGGTTTTTGTAACACCGCAAGCTTTGCGTGAAATTGTTGGAGCCACTGAGTAAAATGCTCGGTTGCAAGCCAAATAAATAGTGTATATTTGCAGTTTCAAAAACGTGTGTTAAATATTTATCAATATGAACTTTACTGAATTGTGTAACAAGATTTTCAACGAGTCGATTAATAACTACCATGTAACCGACAATGTTGATACTCCTATAAACAACCCATACGAACTACGTAGCATTGAGTATTATTTGTACCTAAAAAACTGGATTGACACAGTTCAATGGCACTTTGAGGATATTATTCGCGACCCAAATATTGATCCAGTTGAGGCTTTGACATTAAAACGCCGCATCGACAAATCGAACCAAGACCGTACCGATCTTGTTGAGCTAATTGATAGCTATTTTCTTGATAAATATAAAGACGTTAAAGTGCTTGATTCGGCAGTAATCAACACCGAGAGTCCTGCATGGGCTATTGACCGTTTGTCAATACTTGCGCTTAAAATTTACCACATGGCACAAGAGGTTAAACGTACCGATGTTTCGGCCGAGCACCTACAACAATGCCAAACTAAACTCAACATTTTGCTTGAACAACAAAAAGACCTTGCAGCCGCCATTGAGCAACTTTTGGTTGACATTGAGGCTGGTCGCAAGTATATGAAAGTGTACAAGCAGATGAAAATGTACAACGATCCAAACCTTAATCCAGTTCTTTACGCAAAGAAGTAATGAAGCGACTGCTTGTAATTCGCTTCTCGGCAATGGGCGACGTTGCAATGAGCGTGCCCGTAGTGTGGTCGTTGGCTACACAATATCCGCAACTGCAAATAACAGTGGTGAGCCGCAAGGTTTTTGCTCCGTTTTACGAACACATGCCCGCCAATGTGCAGTTTTTTGCTGCTGATTTAAAAGGCGAGCACAAAGGTTTTTGGGGACTCATAAAACTATTTAACCAACTGCGAAAAATGCAGTTTGATGCTGTGGCTGATTTTCACCACGTTATGCGCTCAATAAAACTGCGCGGAGCATTGTGGCTATGTGGTTGCAAAACTGCCCATATTAAAAAAGAAAGGGCAGCAAAACGCCGACTCACACAACCTGAAAACAAGCAATTTCATCAGCTAAAAACATCGTTTGAGCGCTATGCCGATGTGCTGACAAAACTTGGTTTGCCAATTGAACTAAATTTCACTTCGGTATTCAATTCAAAACCACAAAGCACAATGGCTAAAGTTGGTTTTGCTCCATTTGCAGCACACAAGGGTAAGATTTATCCTCCCGAAAAAATGGAGCAAGTGGTTGCTGAACTATCAAAACTAAAAAACATACACATCTATTTATTTGGAGGAGGCAAAACCGAAACCGATATTCTAAGCGCTTGGGAGCAACGCTATGAAAATGTTGAAGCCATGCCCGGAAAAATAAACATGAGTGGTGAAATTGCACTTATGAACGAACTTGATGTTATGGTGACAATGGACTCGGGCAATATGCACCTTGCATCGTTAAGCGGTACTCCAGTGGTTTCGGTTTGGGGTGCAACTCATCGTTATAGCGGCTTTTTAGGTTGGGGCCAAACACCTGATAATGTTGTGGAGGTTGAAATGCCATGCCGTCCATGTTCGGTATTTGGAAACAAACCATGTTTAAGAGGCGACTATGCTTGTTTATCATCAATTGAGCCTAAGGCTATTGTAGATAAAATAATGAAACATATTTCCGCCAAAGTTCAGTAAATCAGCATCTACGCAACGCTATGAAAGTTTGTTTCTTTAATACTGCACAAGTTTGGGGTGGTGGCGAAAAATGGCATCTCGATATGTCAACAGCACTAAATGCCGAAGGTTGCGATGTGGTAGTTGTGTCGAATAAGGCAAGCGAACTTTTGCATCGTGCCGATGCTTGTGGATTAGAAACAAAAGGCTTCTCAATTTCAAACTTCAGTTTTCTAAACCCAATTTTGCTTTTTAAAGTTTATAGGTTTTTTAAACGCCAACAATTTGACGTGGTGGTAATGAACTTTTCAAAAGACCTTAAAGTTGCTGCGCCAATGTCAAAATTAGCAGGGGTTGCAAAACGCATCTATCGTAGAGGCAGTGCTATTCCAATAAAAAATACAGCAATAAACCGATTCCTGTTTTCAAAGTGCCTTACTCACGTAATTGCAAATTCTGAGTCAACAAAAGCAACTATATTACAGAACAACAAAAATCTTTTTCCAGCTGAAAAAATAAAGGTTCTGTACAATGGAATTGACTTTAACGGATTTGGACCTCAGCAAGCATCAGAGCATAATCCTATTGTTATTGGCACATTAGGCAGGCTTGAAATCCAAAAAAGACATGATATTTTGATTGAAATAGCATCGTTACTTAAAGAACAAGGCTTACAATTTAAAATGCTTATAGGTGGCGAAGGTCGTTTGCGGGCCGATATTGAACAACAGGTAAACACTTTAAACTTAAACAACCATATTGTACTTAAAGGATTTGTAAACGATGTTGCAAAATTCTTTGAGCAGATTGACATATTTGTTCTAACATCGGAGTGGGAGGGATTTGGCTATGTGTTGGCCGAGGCAATGCGTAGCAGTAAGCCAATTGTAGCTTTTGATACTAGTAGCAACCCCGAATTGGTGTTTGATGGTCAAAACGGATTCCTTGTCCCTTGGCAAGACAATGCTCGCTTTGCCAATGCCATTTGCCAGTTGGTAGGTAATTCCGAATTGCGAACAAAGATGGGACGTACGGGATTTAATATTGCCAATCAACGATTTAATATTGCCAAAAACAAACAACTGACAATAAACTACTTGAAAGAATAATGGACAAGATATCGGTTGTTATAATTACCTACAACGAAGAGAGTAACATTGCTCGATGCCTCGATTCGGTAAATGCTATAGCTGACGAGATTGTTGTAGTTGATTCGTTGTCAACCGACAACACAAAATCCATTTGCAGTAGGTATAATAAAGTTCGTTTTATTGAACATGTGTTCAGTGGATTTGGAGCGCAAAAGCAGTTTGCAATCAATCAGGCTCAAAATAATTGGGTGCTTTTTATTGATGCCGACGAACAACTGAGTGCTGAGTTGGTGGCTGAAATAGAGCAACTTAAGACAATGGGTTTTAAAGATGGAGGATATTATGTCCATAGAAAAACCTTTTATCAAGGCAAACTGCTAAACTTTTGCGGAATGCGCCGCGAAAAACATTTGCGTTTGTTTAATCGTACTTTGGGTTCGTTTACTCAAGTGCTTGTTCATGAATCGTTTGAGACTAAATTGCCTTGCATGAACTTAAAGAATTCGTTTTTTCATTATCCGTACAAGAATCTTGAGCATCATTTGCAAAAAATAAATAGCTACACAACGCTTTGGGCAACAAACAAGAGCGAGTGTGGAGTTCGTTGTACTAAACTTAAAGCAATAGCCAAATGTTGCAACCGATTGTTTGCAATACTCTTTATAAAACTTGCTATTCTTGATGGTATGGCTGGAGTTATTTGGGCAATTATGGGTGCGTACTACACTTTTTTAAAATACGCTAAACTTGCTGAATTAAGCGACAAATAGCTGCCTAATTTGTAAGTTGAAAGTATTTGTAAGCCACTAAAAGTGAAATAACATCTTCGCGTTTCTTGTCTTTAAACTGGTTGACAAATTCGTGCGCGTGTTCAATAATAGCTTTAGCCTCGTCAATGTGCGATTCGTAATAAGCAATACGTTCCTCAATGTCAGAATAGTCGGGTTTAATGGCTATGTAGTGATAGTTGGGTATTAGTTTGCCTTCCATAAACCAACTTTCGCAGGTTGGAGGTGGCATAACTGCAATTGAATTACTACTCATAACCCACTTAAGGTTGCTAGCCACATCGTTACCTTCAAGTGCCATTATGTAGCGGTAATGCAAGTGTTCTTTTATGCTTATTTCTTTGCCTTGCCATTCTTTTGGATTAGCCGAGTTGCGTGCAGTGTCGAGTATTGAGAAAAGTGGGTTGCCCATGAACTTTTCTATAAACAATTGTCGGCGATTTTTACCAGTAACTGCGCCGCGAAAAATTACAATCGATTGTTTTTTCTCAAACGGAATAGGGTCATTAACAAAAATAAAATGCCGCATTTTGTTTAGTTTGAGTAAAACGCTGTTCTGGTTAGGAATATAAAGAGGGCGGCTTTTTATTATTGTGGGGTAGTCAAATGTTTGGGTTTCAGTTCCGTTTGCAATTGAAAGCAGTTGGTCGTTGGTATATAATTTGCCGTTTAATTCGCAAACAGCATCACCGCTGACAAATAGCCATTTTAGATTTTTGTCGAAATAGCGATTCCATTCAACAGTGTCGAAAAAATAAACGGTTTTAACTTTTCGGTTTCTGAATGTAAAATCGGCAAGTTTTGGTGCCGACTCTGGCAACTTTACTTTATTCTCAAACTTGCAATAATATTCAACTCGGCTGTTGATGTAATTGCTTTCAGGACCACATTCTGAGGCTTTAATAGCCATTTGCAAACGCTTGTTTAATAACTTTTTAATAAGGAAATTGGGTATAATGTACCAACTCCACGAGCGTAAATTGTATTTCAGCCTACTGTCCTTATTTATTACCAACACTTTCATTAAAGTATTATTTTCTTACAAGTTCTAAATAACAATTCATTGTTTGTTTAGCCATTTGTTCTTTTGAGAATTGTGCAGCGTGTTGTTTCCCTTGTATTATCATTGCAGAGTGTGTGACGGGGTCTTGTGTTTTCAAAACAGCCGATGCTAAAGCTTTGGCATCGTTGGGCGATACATAAATTGAGCCAATGCCGCCAGCCTCTTCAAGGCACGAACCTGTTGCTGCTACAACCGGAACTCCTACATTGAGCGCTTCAACTATAGGAATGCCAAAACCTTCGTATCGCGATGGATAAACAAACACTTGTGCTGCTTTGTATATTGGCATTAGATGAGCAAATGGCACATTAGTGAGCAAATGAACACGATTAGCAACTCCGTCTTTTTCAGCTTGAGCCAAAATGCGGTTGCAGTATGGTGTTTGTTTTCCCACAAGCACAAGGTGAATATCGGTTGGAAGATGAGGTAATGATTCTACTGCAAGTTGTGCGTTTTTACGTTCTTCAATTGATCCTACGCAAAGAACATATTTTTCGGGCAGTTGGTATTTTTTCTGCACTTCAGCAATTTGTTCGTTGCTTATTTCGGCCGAAAATGCATCGTCGCAACCTTGGTAAATAACCTGAATTTTCTCTTCGGGAATGTTGTAAAACCTAATAATGTCGCGTTTGGTGCATTGGCTCACTGCTACTATAATGTCGGCGTTTTGGCAAGCTTTACGAAATTTGTAGTTGTAAATTTTGCGGTCAAAAAACTTGTAGCATTGTGGCATTGTGCGGAAAATAAGGTCGTGAACCGTAACAATGCTTTTGCCGTTTGTTTTACTTATGGTTAAAGGAAGTTCACTACTCAATCCGTGAAAAACATCAATGCAATGGTTATTAATGTTGCGCCAAATGCCAAACACGCGCCATAGCGAGCTGAAAAACTTGTTCTTAGGTGTTACAATTTTCACATTCGGCTTATTAGCAATTATATCGTCAAGCCGGCTATTTGTCCTCTTTTTTGGGGCAAACAAAATGTATTCGTTTTCGGGGAAATAGGTAAGCAATGCGTCAATTACGTAACGGCTGTAGTTCCCAAGACCAGTCATGTTTTGCACTGCACGTTTTGCATCAAATCCTATCCTCATTCTATTTAGCAAATGGAGTTGTGTATTGAGTTGCAAATTAACAAAAAACCATCACTCATTTTGACTACACAAAACGGTGATGGTTTGTATGCTTTTTAGGTTAACTATTATGATCTGCTATGCGAGAACAGTTTAATTGCTTTACGTAATCCGTCGCATAGCAACAAAATGTAAAGCAGAGCGTTCATAAGCCACAAAACCACAATATTGAACCAATAGGTGTCAAACTGAATGTCGCCAATTTGTTTTACTGCCGAATAGAAGTGTGCACGTCCGCAGCGACTTTCGGGCTCGCGATAAATTGGGTCCGATAGTTGAATGAAATGGTCGCCATGGTCATGTATCTTTTCCATTTCTTGACGGTTAAGAACAAACATGTTCAACGCATCGTTGCAACTACGTTTCTTAATCTCAATTAACTTTTTGCTGCCACCAACTTGTTGTGTCACTTCAGCAATCTCGTTGTCGAGTACCGAAATGGCTTTGTTTTGCAATTGTTGATAGTATTTAGTTACTAGCGCCAAGTGTTGAGTCAACTGAGCGTTCATGTTTTTGCTGTTAAATCCTTCAGGGGTGATGTCGGCAACAGCTTTGAATTGATATTTAGGCGTTTTTTCGTTCATGCGCGCAATCTCGTTCTGCATAAATTTAATGTTTGCATCACGTTCATCGCCTTCGGTTTGTTGGTTTATCTTGGCCAATTTGTTGTTCAAGGCTGGCAACAAATACGAGCACATATAAGCTGCTTTGCTCTTCTCTTTTTCAATATAAAAGAAGTTACGTTGGTATTCGTTGTCGCGGAATTGTTTTACAGCTAATGCCTCGTATGCCCAACGCGAAATCATTATATCGCCCAATACTGGAACTTGCTCATACGAACTAATTGATTTGTTTAGTTTATCGAATTTAACCATTGTGCCGCTGAACAAAAGTTGAGGTACAATGAGGAATGGAATAAGGATGTAGATGGTTACTACCGAATCGAGTGCTGCTGACACGTTTAAGCCAATCATGTTTGAAACGCACGATGCGGTGAATAGTATTAGCCAGTATGCCAATGTCATTCCGTGTATTTCCATTATAAGGTTGCCAATTAGTGCAAACGATATGGTTTGAATGGCTGAAATGAGGAACAAAACGGCAATCTTGCTATTCAAGTAACTAAAACGGCTCAAGTTTAGGAACGATTCGCGTTTTAAAAGTTGGCGGTCGCGAATAATCTCTTCGGCACTTACAGTAAGACCGATGAAAATTGCCACAACCACAGCCATAAACATATATATTGGAATGTTCTCGTTGCCGCTGAACACATATACGTTTGGATTGCCGTTTTCGCCTTGAACATACTTGGTAAAGTAAGCCAAAAGCAAAGCTAATACAGGGGCTTCAAGAAAGTTGATGAGCATGTATTGTGTGTTTGCAAGTTTTGACAACACGTTACGTTGACAGAAAATCCAGAATTGTTTTAACAACGATGGAATTTTGAATTTGTTTTCAGGTAACTGTTGGCGAGTAGTATCAAGTTTATGGTTCGATGCTTTGTCGCTTTCGTATGTTTTAGCCCATTCTTCGGCCGAAGTTTTGCGCTTACGAGTAATGCGTCCGTACTCGTCAACCACCTTGGCCTCAACAATTTGCAAAACTTGCTCTGGATTGATGTTTCCGCAATGGTAGCACTCGCTTTCGGTTGCGTTAACGTAGTTGCTTTTGGTTTTAAAGTAAACAACTGAATCAACTGGGTTGCCGTAGTAGATAAGGTAGCCACCGCGGTCCATAATCAGCAGTTTGTCAAACATTTTGAAAATGTCTGATGATGGTTGGTGGATATTTACAATAACCAATTTGCCTTTTAAGGTTTGTTCCTTCAAAAGGTCCATTACCATTTCCGAGTCCATTGACGACAAACCAGAAGTAGGTTCATCGACAAACATAACCAATGGCTCGCGAATAAGCTCTAGCGCAATGTTCAAGCGTTTGCGTTGGCCGCCACTAATGGTTTTCTTAAGTGGGTTACCTACAATAAGGTCAGCTGTTGCTTTCAGATCAAGGTCCTCAAGCACACGATTTACAATTTCGTCAATCTGCTCGTCGGTATAGTCGCCAAAGCAAAGTTTAGCGCTGTAGAAAAGGTTTTGATATACAGTAAGCTCTTCAATCAAAAGGTCGTCTTGTGGGACAAAACCAATAATGCCGTTAAGGTTGCTACCTTCGGTATAAACATCGTAACCATTAATAAGCACTTGTCCGCTTTGTGGACGTAGGTTTCCGTTGAGCACATTTAGTAATGTTGATTTACCAACACCACTACCACCCATAATTCCTACTAAAGTGCCGCCAGGTTCGCTAAAGTTAAAATTGTGCAATCCGTTTTTGCTTCCTTTAAAGCGGAACTCAACGTCTTTTGCAGTAAATACAACTTTTTGGCTATCGGGGTTGTTTATGAATTTTGAAACAATGTCGCTGTAATATATTGATCCAATTTTTGAACTGCGAATAGCCGAACCTTTTGGAATCATGTATGTGCGGTTAAGCAATACCGAGTGGCTATTAAGCGTTAAATCGGTTTCGCCAACATAGCGGAAAGCGTATGCGTTGATTGATGGCAAGGCAATAACGGTAATTCTACCTTCAAGGTTCTTGTAGCGCAAGTGCTTGAACTTTAAAAGAGGAGCATTGTCGTTTTTGTCTATAATCATCACCATCTCTTTGTGAGGGATTTTTTCCAAATCGCTCTCAAGAGTAAAGGCGTAGCAGTTAAAGTATTCGTCCTCAGGAATGTTGAAAATGTCGGCAACGGTGCGGACAAAGTCAAGTTCTTTTTCGCTAATGGTTTCGCTAAAACTGATGAATTCAAGTAATTGAAGAAGCACCAAAATCTTTTGGTCTTGCTTTAACTCTTCGTTTATTTGTCCACAAATGCGCAACACTTTGGTAGAGTTAGACGAAACACGTTTGCGGTCTTTCTTTTGTTCGTCGCTACCAATATCTTTTTTACGTTGCTGCATGCCACAATGCTCATCAAACAGTTCAAGGTATTCCTCAACCTGCTCGCTACTCAATTGTTGGCGCAAATATGATTCTACAATGGCTCTCGATTGCTCGTAAACGTTGTTTTCGCTACTGTTTGCAATAATGGCAAACAAGTGCATAAGTGCTTTTAAAATCGATTCACTCATTTAATGAAAGGTTTTTTATTCTTATGAAAAGTTTTTTCGGTCTAAAAGTAAGTTTTTATTGAAAAAATGTACACTTTTATTTTTCTGTTTTAAAAGACTTGTTGTTTGGTTTCAACAAGGTATTTTAGGGCACTGCAAAAAGTAACGATTATGAGAATTAAATTAAAACTCAGTTCGCGCATCTTCCTATCGGTAATGGGAGTGGCTTTTATTGTTATATTAACCACTATAGCGCTGGTAAACAGTCAGTTCCGCGGAGCGTCGCAAGTAACAATCAATACGCAATCAGAGTCGTCAATTGATATTTTGAAGGCTCGTTTTGACAATACAATTTTGGCCGAAGAGGAAAAAATTGAGCAAATGGCGCGCATTGTTGAAAGCACTTTGATGCTTGCCGATTTTGAATCGAGTCAGCAATATTTGACAAAAGTGATGCTGGCAGCAGTTGAAACAAACCGTAACTGGGCCTATGTTTGGTTGAGTTTGAAAAACAGTTTTGCAATGCCAACTGCCGACCCTGGCCGTGTTCAAATTCAAGTTGAATACACTGCAATGGGCGCGCGTCCTCGTACAAGCAACATTCCCGAAGACCGCGATAACTTTAGTTTACCTTACTTTGTTTGCCTCGATTCTGCAAAAATCATGCTCTCAGAGCCTGAGTATGTTTCATTCGATGGTTTAGCACAACGCAAAGTGCTAAAATCGAGTCTTATGTATCCTTTGCGCGACAATAGTGGCGATTTGATAGGCGTTTTTGGCATCGATATTAAATTGGACACCCTACAAGGTTTGGCTACTGAACTAGGTCGCAAAACCGATATTTCGCTTATGCTTATGTCGGCAAACGACAAAGTGATTACTCATACCAATAGTAGCAAAGTCGATTTGAATATTAAAGATGCCGAGTCGGCATTACATAAAACCCTTTCAAAATTCAATACAAACGATACGGCTTTTGTGCTTTACGATCAAAATGGAGACGACAGCGTATATTGTTCGGTTCGTTCTGTTGATTTGCATGGTTTGTGCGCCGATTGGCGTGTGATTTCAACAGCCAAGGTTGAGGCGGTTGATCGCATAGCGTCAAGTTCAAAAGCTGGTCTTACCAAAATTCTTTGCATTGGATTCTTGGTTCTTATTGGTGTCGTTTTCCTTTACACAATAAGCCTTATCACTTCAATAGGCAAAGTGTCAAATACCATTGAGATAATGTCAACCGGACAAGTTGATAATCAACTGCACATAAAAACACTTGGGGTTGATGTATTGGGGCAAATGGTAGATTCAACTAACAAAGTGCTTGACGGAATGTTGCAGGTTACAAAATTTGCAGAGGAGATAGGCAATGGTAACTTTAACTACAAGTTTGAACCACTCAGCAAAAGCGATGCGTTGGGAAATTCAATTGTAGGCATGCGCGATAGCTTGCAATTAGCACAAAAAGAGGAAGATGATCGCCGCATTGAGGAAGAACATTTAAACTGGGCCTCAAGTGGTGTAAACATATTTAACCGAGTGATGCGCCAAGACAACCTTAATCTTAAGACATTGTCAATGGCTATAGTTGAAAATCTGGTTAACTATTTGGGCGCGCAAATGGGAGGTTTCTACATTTTGAGCGAGGATAAACAATCGCTTGAACTGACTGCTCAACTTGGTTTCTCAATCGAAAAATTGAACAAAAAAGAAATTGCCCCAGGCGATGGCCTAGTAGGTCGTACATTGCTCGAAAAAGAAACAATATTTATTAGTGATATTCCTGCCGATACCGCAAAAATTGGATCGGGACTTGGAACTTCGTTGCCAAAATCGGCAATGTCGGTTCCATTAATCAACAACAAAGAACTGACTGGCGTTATTGAGTTGTATTCGTTCAAAATGTTTGAGCCATATCAAATTCAGTTTGTTGAAAAAATAGCCGAAACAGTTGCATCTAATATTGTAACAGTTAGGGCAAACGCCACAACAAAAGAATTGCTTGAAGAGTCGGAACGAAACGCAAACGACATTAAACAACAAGAGAGCGTCCTTACTCAAAATATGCAAGAGATGCGTATGAAACAAGAGGAAGACGATATTAAGCAAGGCGCAATGTCCAACACCATTGATTGCTTGCGTAACTCAATGCCAATGATTGAATACAGCATTGATGGCAAAATAACCAAAGTGAACAAAAAATTTGTCGATTTGGTTAAAACACGCAGCGACAAGTTTGTTGGCAAATACGACTTTGGTCGCAACTACCTAAACGAAAAACAACAAGATGAGCACGATCGTTTTTGGATATCGCTACGTCAGGGCAATGTTATGCAACTTGACGAGGAGTATGCAGTAGGCGACGAAAAAGTATATGTGCACAAAATGTATGTGCCAATAACTAACGACAACGGAATTGATAGCGTTGTAGCGGTATGCTACGACAATACAGAGTTGAAACAACTTGAGGCAAAACTCGAGGCAATTCAAAATGGTGAATTTGAAACCAACGACACTCAAAAACCTGAATTTATATCGCTCAATATCGACAAGATTAGAGAAGCATATCAAGATGATGAAAAAATATCGGCAGTGCTGAGCAAATACCGCACACAAATTACCGAAGAACTTGAGGCTCTAACCGTTGCACTACACGATGGCGACATGAAAGAGGTTAAAACCCAAGCTAAACTAATCCGAACCAAAATGGAGAACATGGGCGAAACCGCAGTTTCAGGAAAAATGAGCGATATACTTGCCGCAATAGCCGACGGCAACACCGACAACATTTCGGTAATTTTTGAATCGGCAAAAGTACGCTGGTCGTTGGTGGCAAGCGAAATGGCAAAACTGATTATGTAACGAAAACCTCATCACAATGGCACGAAAAGGTATTTCTTTATACGGAAAAATGATGCTCGTCCTTTCGGGAGCATCTGTAATAGTGTTTTCAGCCGCATTGGGCTACGTTATTCAAAATATGAGCCGCCAGTTTATTGAAACGGTTCAAACCGAGCAAGAGTGCAAGGCCACAAACATTATTCATCGCGTTGAATCGGAAGTTAACGTATATACAAGCAAAGTGCAAACAATGGCAAACATTTTGGCACAATATGAGCGTTTGGAAAATGTTGACCGCCGCAAATACTTCGTCGATGTGCTACAAACCGAACTTGGTTACGACAAGTCGGCAATGTCGCTTTGGACACTTTGGAACCCCGAGGTGCTTGATGGACTTGACGAAGAGATTGACGAATCTACCGGTCAACCTTACGGAACTTTTCGTGTTGCATATAAACGCAATGGTTTTAACGATGTGCAAAAAGTGCCAGTTAACCCTGGCTTTTTGTCGGGCCGTGGATTAGGTTTCTTGCGCGACACCAACAAAGTTTCGGTTGTCGGTCCTTATACTTTTCGTTACAGCCACAAAAAAGGAACTGTTAACCTGCTTACTATTGGAGCTCCAATTATGCAATGGGACTCTTTTGTTGGCACAGTGGGAATGGACTTTGATTTAGCTAGTTTAGCCGACACTCTTAAATCTATTTCCAAAGAAAGTAACTTCAATATCTATCTTTCGGCCGATAGCTTAATTGTTTACCACCCCGACACTTCGTTAGTTTGCCAACACGATAGCCTTGTAATGCCAGCTGGTTGCGACTCAATAGGCTATACAACATTCAACGCACTCGATATGGACAAGAAAATGGCAAATTTCTATTTCTCGCCAATTTATTTGAACCACACCGATGCTCGTTGGAAAGTAATGGTAAGCTCACAATTGCGCAATGTTTATTCGCAGACCAATAAATATATGGTAGCCACCATTTTTATTGTAATCATAGGCATTGTGGTGATGATAATACTAATGTCGATGTTGTGCAAAGAGGTATCGCAATCGTTAATGCGCATCAACAACCGTTTGGGAAATATGTCGCTTGGCATTTTGGCGCATCGCGAAAAACGTAACGTATTGTTCCACGACGAAATATCAAGCCTTGCTGAAGCTCTTGATACTTTGGTCGATGGCTTGTTTGCATCAGTCGATTTTGCAAACGAAATTGGTAAAGGTAACCTTGAGGCCGAATATAAACTATTGAGCGACGACGATACGCTAGGCAAATCGTTGATGGCTATGCAAAAAAGTTTGAAAAACTCGCAAGTTGAAAAAGACAAGAAAAAGAAACTTGACGACCAACGTAACTGGATTAACCATGGTTTGGCAGAGTTTGGCGACCTTATCCGTCAAGACAATAGCGACATGAACATATTTGCTGCTAATGTTTTGTCTGAATTGATAAAATACTGCGAAATGGCACAAGGAGCAATTTACCTGCGCACCGATGACATGGAGTATGACGAAGGTGTAGGATTTAAATACGAGTGTAAAGCAGCCTTTGCCTATGGAAAACAAATTATGCTTGATAAAGTAATTGATGCAAAAGATAGCGTTTTGGGACAATCGGTTGAGGATCAAAAAGTTATTTACCTTGAAAATGTTCCAGAGCGATACGTAACACTAAATCAAGGAACTAAAGACAATGCCCGTCCACGCAACGTGCTGGTTGTTCCAATGGTGGTTAACGATGTTACATTTGGAGCCGTTGAGTTGGTGTCGTACAAGCCAATTGAGCAATATTGCATCGATTTTGTAACTCACCTTTGCGAAAACATTGCTTCGGTTATTTCAAGCATCAATACAAACAAAAACAACGAGCAACTGCTTGAAAAATCGAAATACCAAAAAGAAGAGCTTGAGCAACACGAGGAAGAAATGCAACAGAACCTTGAGGAAATGCGCGCAACACAAGAGGAGAGCGATGCTCGTCAATCAATTCTAATGTCGCAAATATCGTCGTACTACCGCATCCTAAATGTTGCCGAACTTGATGCCGAAGGTCGAATTACCAATATATCGTCAAATTTGGCCGACATATTGGGCTTGTCGGTTGCAAATGCACGTGGTGTGCTTTACTCGTCGGTAACAACTGGTAGCGAAACCGAGCGCCGCGAGTTTGAAGACGATTGGGCAGAGTTGCTACAAAACGAGAGCAACAACCGTTTGGTTCGTACCATTGTGCGCAACAAAAAACTATGGTTAAACGAGCATTATTATGTGGTTCATTTGCCACAAGCTGACGACCGAATTTTTGTTGTGGTTGAAAACCAAAACGCAATGGCAAACGTTGAGGAAAAAATTCAACTCGAAATTGAAAGCCGCAACGAGGAATAGTTAACTGCTAAATATTAGATATACGTAAAGAGTCAGTTTGTAAAAACTGGCTCTTTTTTTATCTAAAATGTTGGTTATGAGCAAATGAGAGACAACGTTTTGTTGGGCAATTAATGCAGAACTAGGTTCTGAAACCGATTGTTAATGTTTGAAAGAAAAGTTTTTTCATAAATTTTATCATATAAGTTGCACAGCATTGTTTTTTTTTTTTTTGTACGTCATTCTTGCGCAAATTTAGACTAACCCTATTTACACTATGGTGAAAAAATTAGTGTAAAAACCATTTTAGAATCAACAATTATGAAAAAATTAACAAAAAGCCAAATGAAGCGAATTTACGCTGGAGCAGCAAAATCAGCATTTGCAGTACGCGGTCGTCCTCCTCAAGACGCCCAAAAAAATAAATAATCCAAAGTCTATAGTAATGAAGAAATTATCAAAATCACAGCAGACTCAAATTTTTGGAGGTGCTAAGGCTAAATCCGTTGGATATTGCAAAAAATGCAAGAAAAACGAATGCTCTTGCAACGATGGCAAATACAAAAGATGATAATTCGACCATGTTTTTTTTAAGAACAAATGCTATAAATAATAGCTTTGTGTAATAACAAAGAGGGTATGTTAAAACTGACACAGTTGCGATATGCCCTCTTTATTTTTCCCAAAATCACCATATATGAAAAATTTTATTGTCAATCTCGTTATTTTATTACTTGCTAATGTAGTTAATGGTCAAACCATTATGGGAACTATTGCCGGTGCTGAAAAATCAAAAGTTATTAGTGCTGTAGTTATTTTACAAAATACAGACTCGCTGATGGTTGAAGCAACAACAACTGACACTGTAGGCCAATTTGTATTTAAAAACGAGTTGCAAAGTGGGCAAATACTAATTCAACACGTTGCGTATGAGAATAAAATTATATCATTCACCAATGGTGATTACTCTCAGTTAAAGCAAATTGTTTTAACCGAAAAAAGTAACCAGCTTGACGATATTACAATAAATGCGCAAGCTCATGTAGTAAAAATAGAAGGCTCAAAAATTAAAGTTAACACAGAAAAAATTAAAGAACGTAAGGCAGTGTCGTCAGCATTCGATGTATTAAAGTACACGCCTGGTGTTATTGTTAATGGTGACGAAGTGAAATTGCTTGGTGCCAAGCAACTTACGTTAATACTAAATGGAAAGAAAACACAATTATCAAACGACGATATAATTGAAAAACTGAAAATTCTTTCAGCCGAAAAAGTATCTAACATTGAAATTATGTACAAGGCACCATCGAAATACGACGTGTATGGTGCTATTATTAACATTGTTATTGATAAACAGCAACGAGAATCGCCTGTAACTGCTGAATTGAGGTCAAATTTTGAACAACAATATTTTGGCTATTATAAAGCATCAGAAGATATAGAATATCAAGGCGAAAAGTTAGGTTTAGAACTAATGTTAAACCAACGAGGAGGAGGGCTATATACAGGCTCTAGCGAATGTATTGAATACGAACTAAACGATACAAAAACAACAATTGCTATTGATAACAACAATCCAGAAGACTATTTGTCGGGTAGACTAAAATTTGGCTTGGATTATAATTTTTCCGACGATATAAAACTGTCGTCATATTACTATGGAAAACGGTCGATTGACAACTATAAATATAGAGCAAATACCAACATTGGCTTACAAAACAATATAGACACAACAGAGTCAGACATTTTAAGCCGCAATAAAAAAGACAATATCATTACAAACCATAACGCCTATATATCGTTAGATGCAAATAGTTTGTCGTTATCAGTTGATTATGTTGACTATGAGCAAGAAATAAATTCAAATTACAGCGAAACTATTGGCACAACAAATACAGATTCATATCAAAGCACAACAAGTCAAGGGGTAGACCGACTACAAATATTATCAAACTACGATATTGTAATAAATGACCAATGGGAAATGAATGTTGGAGCAAATGCAACATTTTCAAAATCGAATACTGAAATTAGTTACAAACGGCCTAACAATTCAAATGCTTTCGAATTTGATGCCTCCAAATACCAATTGAATATCCAAAAAGAGCGAGATTTTTCTTTGTTCACCGAATCGTATATAACTCTATTCGATAGTTTGACATTTGATATAGAACTTAAAGCCTCTTGGTTTAAATCAGACTATGAGCATAACTCTCAAAAGAAAGCACTTTGGAACAACTTTATAGTCTATCCAAGCATAAATGTTATGTGGCAACTGCAAAATAGCAGCGCATTTGATTTTACGTTCTATATGCAAAGACATTATCCAAGTTACTATTCTACAAACACCGATACTACACAAACAAGTGCAATTGTGTCGGAAGTTGGAAATCCAGAACTAAAACCAGAAATGGAATACTACACCGAAGTTACATATATACTTAATGGATTATATACATTTGGCTTGTATGGAACTTATAGCGACAATCCCTATATATCAGCACCATACATAGATCCTCAAAACATGCAAGAGTTAACACAATCAGTTAACTTAGACTATGATTTTGAAGCAGGAGTGCAAGCGTACATACCTTTTTCTTATGGATGTTGGGATGCATCTTTAACAAGTTTCCTTTTTTGGCACAAACAATATCTTGATGATTTTCATGGAGCATCAATTAATCAATCAAAATTGGCGCTAACACTAGATTTGTCAAATTCGTTTAGTTTTTTCGATAACAAATTAGCTTGTAACGTAGATGCTCATTACAAAAGCAAAGATATTGATGGCCTTTACAAGATGAGTAATGGCTATGGTTTAGACCTAGGGTTAAGATGGAAAATATTAAACAATTTAACACTAACATCGTATTGGGAGAACGTGTTTGGAACGTACAACCCTAATCCTGCCACTATGAATTTCAATGGTATTAAAAGTCAATACACTGATAAATCGCAAGAGTGTAGCAATTTTGTTATTAGTCTATTGTGGCGCATAGGCAACTTTAAACCTAAAGAGATGAAAGGCGGAGACACTGGTAGAATGGGCATATAAATATGAGTATTTTGTTTCCTTTAGTCATGCAAGCAGACTCGTGCGATTGTGGGCCTGCATGCTTGTCAATGATTTCTAAGTACTATGGATTATCAATAAATTACGAGCAACTAAAAAACAATTGCCATGGTTCTCGTGTAGGAGTAAGCTTATTCGCGTTAAATAACGAAGCTCAACGATTAGGGTTTAATACAGAGGCAGTGCAAGCAACTCTTCCAGAACTCTCAAAAAATGGAAACTTCCCTTGTATTGCGTTTTGGAATCAGGAGCATTTTATTGTAATAAGAAAGATAACTAAAAATAAAGTATTAGTAGCAGACCCAGGAAAAGGTTTTATTACGTATTCGCATGAAGATTTTTCTATAGGATGGTGTAATAACGATGAAGGAGAGGGCATTGCTCTTTTCCTTGAAAAAACTTCGCAAGTTCAAAGATTTTCTAAACAGCATTCTGTTTCATACGTAGAACAGATAATAAAGTATGTCAGTAAATACAAACACGATTTTGCCAAAATGGCGATGCTTTTGCTTTTTACTAATTGTGTTCAATTGGCATTTCCGTATATCACACAATATATTGTAGATAAAGGAATTAACTCAAAAGATATTAATTTTATTGTAATTCTACTATCAGCACAAGCTCTATTGATAATTAGTCAAGCTATTGCTGACTTTTTTCGTTATTGGACATCGTTAAAAATTAATGCAAAAATCAATATATCAATGATTTCTGAGTTTATTGATAAGTTGCTCCATTTGCCAATGACATTTTTTGAAACTAAAACAACTGCCGATATACTTCAAAGAGTGTTTGACTTTGAAAGAATAGATTCTTTTATAAACACTCATGCGCTATCACTAATTTTCTCATGCTCTACGCTAATAATGTTTAGTGGTGTTCTCTTTTGTTATTCAGGTAAAATCTTACTGATATTTTTATTTGGAAGTTGCATATACTTCGGTTGGATTATTCTATTCCTAAACCGCAGAAAAGTATTAGACAACTGCATATTTGAGCAGCAAGCTAAGACTGAACTGGATATGATTGAAATAGCCGAAGGAGCTTCTGAAATACGTACAAATAATGGGCAGAAGTATTTTAGAAATAAGTGGGAAAAAGCACAAAACAAAATATTTGAATTAAAATTCAAGCAATTGGCATTGGAACAAAAAAGCGATATAGGCTCAACAGTGATAATTGAAGGCATGAATCTTTTCATTACATTCATAACTGCATCAATGGTTATAAGTGAAACATTGACTTTTGGGGCAATGCTTGCCATTCAATTTGTAATAGGGCAGTTAAATAGTCCTCTTCATCAAATGATAAACTTTATTAATAGTCTTCAAGATGCAAAAATTAGTTTTGAAAGAATAGATTCCATAACTAATCAAGATGATGAAAATTATAATGAGGTAATTAAAACAGATAAATCTATAGCAAAAGGAATTACATTAAGGAATGTGTCATTTGCATACGATTCAGCGCCAGATGATATTATTTTGAATAATATTTCAATTCACATACCGCAAAATAAAACTACTGCTATTGTTGGAGCTAGTGGTAGTGGAAAGTCAACTCTTTTGAAACTCATACTCCAATACTATAAACCCAATGAGGGCGAAATACTAATAAATAATGAGCAACTTAATGGTTTTAGCATAGAAAATTTTCGGAACAATTGTGGTTGTGTTATGCAAGATGGCTACATATTTACTGATACTATAACTCGCAACATTGTACCTAATAATGAACCAGTAGATTTTGATAGACTTATAAAGTCTGTACAAACTGCATGTATTTTTGATTTTATTGATTCGCTACCTTTAAAATTTGGAACAAAGATTGGACAAGGAGGCATATCACTAAGCAAGGGGCAAAAACAACGAATACTAATAGCAAGGGCTATTTACCGAGATGTTAAATATCTTTTCTTTGATGAGGCAACTAATTCGTTAGATGCAATTAATGAAAAGCACATAAGTACACAATTGGCAAAAATATTTGACAATAAAACTGTGATAATTATAGCTCATAGACTTAGTACAATAAAAGAAGCAGACCAAATTATTGTATTAAATAAAGGAAGAGTTGAAGAAACAGGTTCACATCAAACTCTTCTTGACGCGAAAGGTTATTATTACAAATTAATTCAAAACCAAATTGACTCATAAGTCAATAATAAATCGTTGTACGGCATAAGTGTTAGTAGAATAATTTTAAGAATCATATAGCGGAAACTAAAGCATTTATCATATTAACATTTTGTTGGGCAATAATTAGTATTCTCAACTACCAAATTTCTTCCCATACATCTCTATTTCATGGCTGGCGAGTGCTGGCAATATCAACAAAGTTGAGGTTAATTCATGCTTATATGTCAGAAGTTGTTAGTTTGCTCAAAACAAAGACATAAATTTTAGATAATTGTGGAGACATGCTACTCTAAGTTACCCGTAAGTTAAATTGTCTCATTAAGGGGAAAATATCAACCAAAAAAATTTCTACTTTCGCCCGTGGCTGAACAATTCGGCATAAAATCAAAACATACAAATCATTTTTCTCTGCAAATGGCCGACTCGCTTGTAAAAACCTATGGCTCTGCCGTTTTTGGCATCGATGCAACAACAATAACAATAGAGGTTAACATATCGCAAGGCACAACATTTTATTTGGTTGGTTTGCCCGACAACGCTGTAAAAGAAAGTCAGCAGCGCATTACCGCGGCTTTGCGAAACAACGGTTTTCAATATCCGTTTAAAAAAATGATTATAAACATGGCCCCAGCCGATATTCGAAAAGAAGGCTCGGCTTACGACTTGCCATTGGCAATGGGCATTTTGGCTGCATCAAACCAAATTTCGGCCGATATTATCGACGATTATGTGATAATGGGCGAGTTGTCGCTCGATGGCTCGTTGCTGCCAATAAAAGGTGCGTTGCCCATTGCAATAAAAGCTCGCGAAGAAGGTTTTAAAGGCTTTATTCTTCCTAAACAAAATGCGCGTGAGGCTGCTGTGGTTAATAATCTTGATGTTTACGGAATGGAAAATATTCGCGAGGTAGCCAATTTTTTGAATGGTCAGAGCGATGCTAAACCAATGAATGTTGATACTCGCGCCGAGTTTGCGCAAAGTGTGGGTAAGTTCGATTGCGATTTTGCCGATGTGCGCGGACAAGAAAACGTGAAACGTGCTATGGAAATTGCAGCTGCTGGTGGACACAATATTATTATGATTGGACCTCCGGGTGCTGGCAAGACAATGTTAGCCAAGCGTTTGCCTTCCATTTTGCCGCCATTTACCTTGCACGAGGCATTAGAAACAACCAAAATACATTCCGTTGCAGGCAAAATTGATAAGGAAACCAGTTTAATGACCACTCGTCCGTTTCGCTCGCCACACCATACTATTTCCGATGTGGCATTAGTTGGAGGTGGCACTTTCCCTCAACCTGGCGAAATATCGTTGGCGCACAATGGCGTCCTTTTTCTTGATGAACTTCCAGAATTTCAACGTACAGTGCTTGAGGTGATGCGTCAGCCATTAGAGGACCGTGTAATAACCATTTCGCGTGCAAAATTTACAGTTGAATATCCCGCAAGTTTTATGCTTGTTGCCAGCATGAACCCTTGTCCTTGCGGTTATTACAACCACCCCGACCGCCGTTGCGTGTGCAACCCAGGTATGCGCCAAAAATATATGAACCGCATTTCGGGACCGTTATTGGACCGAATCGACATTCATGTTGAGGTTACTCCGGTGCCATTTGAAAAGTTGAGTGGAAAAGAGTCGCTTGAGAGTAGCGCCACAATTCGTGAGCGAGTAACAAAAGCTCGAGCCATTCAGCAACAACGCTTTGCCGATCTTGAAGGTGTGCATTGCAATGCCCAAATGAGCACCCGTTTAATACGCAAATACTGTGTGCTTGATGCCGAATGTCAGCAAATGATTAAAAATGCAATGGAGCGTGTTGGGCTATCGGCTCGCGCCTATGACCGAATACTAAAAGTGTCGCGTACTATTGCCGACCTTGATGGTAGCGAAAACATAACTCGCGTGCATCTTGCCGAAGCTATTCAGTATCGTAGTCTCGATCGCAATAATTGGGGCGAATAATTTAACTGCAACACTTACACTTATGATACAAGCTGCAATTTTTGACATGGACGGTACTCTGATTGACTCGGAACCATTTTGGCGCGAGGCCGAAAAAATTGTTTTTGCCAAATTGGGCATCAATCTAACCGAAGAACAGTGCCGTTCAACAACTGGTTTGCGCATCGATTTGCTAGTTGAACATTGGGACCGTATTTATCCTAATCATGTTACAAATATTACTCAAACAGCCAACGATATTACCAATGAGGTTATTCGATTGGTGCGCCTTAACGGAAAACCTATGGCTGGAGTGGAGCAAACCATTGCACTATTTAAAAACCTTGGATTTAAAATTGCAGTGGCATCGGCATCGCCAGTAAATTTGATTGATGCTGTGGTTGAAAAACTTGGCATTGGAGGACAATTTAGTGTACTAGTGTCGGGCCAACATGCGCAGTATGGCAAACCTCATCCCGAAATTTATTTAACCGCAGCAGCGCGTTTGGGCGTTAGTGCCACCGACTGCATAGCTATTGAGGATTCGCTTAACGGAATAATTTCGGCCAAAGCAGCCCGTATGCGTGTAATTGCTGTTCCCGATGCCGAAAATTTTAACCGTCGCGAGTTTGGTGTTGCCGACGTTAAATTGCAGTCGCTTGAGCAGGTTACACAATGTTTGGTTGATCAGTTGCGTTAATTACGCCAAAAGTATCGACCTTAAAAGAAATGAGAATACCTTTTCGTTTATTATTCCGCATTTCGGTTTGGATTATTGCATTAGCTATGCTTGTGCCAGTGGCTCAGGTTGTTAGGTACAAGTATGCAACGGTACGAATAACCCCACTTATTGCAATACGTGCTGCACAGTCAGTTGCTAACGGCCAATCTGTGGTGTATGCAAAGCAATGGGTGCCCATTTCTGAAATATCGCCAAATGCTATTCGGGCTGTCATTACTTCAGAAGATAATTTGTTTGTTAAACATCATGGATTTGATTTTGAGGCAATAAAAACAGCAAAAGAGATTACCCAACGAACTCACCGTTTGCATGGTGGCAGCACTATAAGTCAGCAATGTGCCAAAAATGTTTTTCTGCCGCACGTTAAATCGTATGTGCGCAAAGTGGTTGAGGCCTATTACACAGTGCTTATTGAGCTTATTTGGGGCAAGCAACGCATAATGGAAGTTTATCTTAATGTGATTGAAATGGGCGATGGTGTGTATGGCATTGAGGCTGCTGCACAAAAATATTTTCATTGCCACGCATCGCAACTTACGGCCGAACAGAGTGCGCTTATAGCAGCTTGTTTGCCAAATCCGCGCAAGTATAAAGTTGATGCACCATCAGATTATGTGCGAAAACGCCAAAAAACAATTTTGGAGTTGATGCCTAAAATGAAACGGTTTGATTTAGTGGTGCAGTAAGTGGCGATAAACTAGCGGTTAGTTGGTTTGTTCATTGCCAAAACACACACGCCAACATAAAACGAAAAAGGCAACCATCTGTTTCCAAATGATTGCCTTTGTGGTGCCACCGGGAATCGAACCAGGGACACAAGGATTTTCAGTCCTTTGCTCTACCAACTGAGCTATGGCAC
>JAKSOL010000026.1 GCA_024405635.1 Salinivirgaceae bacterium
ATATTTGGATTTACGACTACCGCACAAATATTCATCATACGTTAAAGAAATCTCCGTTGACTTTCGAAGATTTGTCAGACTTTATAAAATGCTATAATCCAGAGAATAGACATGTACGTACCGAGACTTGGAGCGAAGAAAATCCAGAAGGCCGTTGGCGTAAGTTTACCTACGATGAGGTAATAGCGCGCGACAAAACTAACCTTGATATATTCTGGTTAAAAGACAAAAGCCTAACAGATTTGGATAATCTTCCAGATCCTGATGAAATAGCCGAGGATATAATAGCCAACTTGGAGGAAGGAATTGGAAGTTTTAAAAAGGTGTTGGAGTTGTTGAAAGGAGAATAGTTAAATACTAGTGTTTAGGCTTAAAAGATGTTTTTTTTGAAGGAGATGAAATGAACAAAAGGCTTCATTTAATAAGAGGGAAGCCTTTTGTTTGCTGTAGTAATAAATCTACCAAAGTTTTGTGGGATATTTGCCGTCGTTAACTAGTTGCTTGATTTTTGCAACGGTTGCGGGGCGGTCTTCTTGGTATGTTACACCAAACCATTTTGCTTCTGAAGGAATGACTTTGGTTTTTACTTTGCCTTCTTTCATAAGGTCGTCAACTACAAATGGAATGTAGAATTCGGCTTTTGGATTGTTGTGGTTTGCGTTTATGAATTGAGTGAATTTTTCTTCAAGATGGTTGAATAGGCTAGGGTCAAATCCCCAAAAGTTCATTGAGACTGGTACTTTGCCATCAACTTCAACTTCGGAGCCGTCAACTGTGAATGCTATTTTGCCGTTTTGATTGTGGCCAATGTTTGTGCGTTCAGTTATTTCGGTTAGGTAGCCTTGTTGGTCAACTGAGCAAATGCCTCTCGATACTGTTCCAAAATCGGATAGTGTACGGTCGAGTTGGTATCCGCACATGGCGTATTCTGATGGAGAAACACCGTTGGTTAAAAATTTAGCCATTTCGGTGTAAGCTTCGGCTCCATAAAAATCGTCGGCATTAATAACTGCAAAAGGTTCGTTTATTAAGTCTTTGGCCATAAGTATGGCGTGGCCTGTTCCCCAAGGTTTTACACGGTCGGCTGGGACTTGCAAACCTGCTGGTATTTTGTCAATTTCTTGAAAAGCTAGTTCAACTTCAATTTTTCCTTCGAGTTTGCTGACAAACATTTCACGAAAATCGGCTTCAAAGCTTTTACGAATAATGAACACAACTTTGCCAAAGCCTGCGCGTAAAGCATCAAAAACTGAGTAGTCCATAATAGTTTCGCCCGATGTGCCAAGTTTGTCAAGTTGTTTTAGTCCTCCGTAGCGGCTTCCCATGCCGGCTGCTAATATTAAAAGTGTAGGTTTCATTTTATTGTGTGTTTATGTGTTTGCAAAGGTAGAAAGCCGTAGCATTATGGCAATTGAAAAATGTTTTGTGTGTTAACTAAAAAAGTATGGCTTGTTGTTAATAAAAAAGCCAACCTTAAGGTTGGCTTCCTTCGATGTGGAATAAATCCATTATCGATTTTTAAACACAATTTTATCGTCAGTAATTGTATATGACCAACTCATGGCAGTTGCAATCACTTCGGCAAAGTGGTGAACTGAAGGGTTATCGAATTTGCCAGTGTAGCAAATATTGTCGCAGTTGGTTGGTAAAACAATGGTGTGATTTAGGAATTCGCCCATTTGTGTTGCAATGGTTGAAATTGGATCGTTGTTGTAGTTGAATTGTTTTGTTGCCCAACTCAATTGGTTCATGTCAATGTTTTTTACTGCTACAATGCGGTGGCGGCGACTATTGAAAGTTGCTTGTTGTCCTTTTATAATTTCAGCATTTGAACCTTTGTCGCCAAACAAAACTCGACCAGAAACTACAGATAACTGAATATATTTTGAGTCGTTATAGGCCTTTACGTTAAATTCGGTTCCAAGCACTTTTGTAAAAGTGTTGTGGTGTGTTTTTACAACAAATTGGTCGCCAGTGTGTGTTACTGCAAACGAAGCTTCGCCGTTAAGTTCAACATTGCGTTGTTTTTTGTTGGCGTTGTATGTGTAAACCAACGTGGTGTTTTTGTTAAGGTTAACTACTGAACCGTCTGGTAAAACAGAAGATAGAGGTTCGTTTGTTGTGCTAAAAATTATTTGTTCGGTTTGTGGAGCAAATAAACTAAAGATGCCAAATATTAGGGCTATGGCAGCAGCTACAGCGCCAGACCAAAGGCTGATAACGCGACCTTTAGTTTTTTTAACTAATTGAGTTTTAGTTATTTGTTTGAATTGGCTCCATGCGGCGTCAACATCAACTTCGATGTTGAAATTTGCTTTGCCAGTGAGATTCCAAGTAGCAACAAGCTCGGCATACTCATCAGCATTAGCAGGAGTACGCAACCAAGCGTCGAGTTCTTGTTGCTCGGCTGCTGAAAGGTTGCCTTCTGCCAATTGGCGTGAAATTATGTCGTAGATATTGTTCATGTTTTTATGCTACAAAATCAAGTTAATGACAACCAAACTAAACTTAACCCTACCTCAATTGCGAAAAAAATAATCGAATAGTTTAAATAAGGTCGCAAAAGTTCGCGTAAGTCTTTGAGTGCCTTTGTAATATGTTTTTCAACAGATTTTATACTAATGTTTAATGTGTCGGCAATTTCTTGGTTTGACATGCCCTGGTATCGGCTTAACGAAAATACTTCTTGGCATTTTGGGGGAAGTGTGGAAATTGCTTTTACAATAGCTTGTTCCACCTCGCCTTCAAGATAGGTGCCGTGTCCTTCAACTGATGTCGATTCGCTATAGGCCGACATGTCGTTAGAAAGTTGAATATGAGCTTGCTTCTCAAGGTGGTTTAAGGCAGTGTTAATGGTTGAGCGGTGCAAGTACGACTTTATGTTTGACTGAATAATTATTTCGTCTTTTCTTGACCAAAAATTAACAAACACTTGTTGGGCAATGTCGGTAGCCGTTTCGCGGTCTTTTACAATGGTGTTGGCAATGGTGCACATCATTGCAAAATAAGTTCGGTATATATTTTCAAATTCTTTTTCGGTCATTGCCCGTAGGTTGGAGCCGCTAAAATAATCAGAACGCCGATTATTTGAACATAAAAAAAAGAGTTGTATCAAACTGATGCTTGCTTTATGCGGAGGCATATTTATGTATAGCAAAATGCAAATGGTTTATTTGTCTTTGTTACTATGGTTTGTTATAAAAATCAAAATGCCTCGTTTTGGATACATTTCAGAGTGGAATAGTGATATGTACAACTTATTCACACACATATATTAGTTAACTAAAAAAACTACATTTGCCCAGAAACCTTAAATGTTTTAGGATTATGAAACAAAACTACAAAACAGGTTTGGCTGCTGTATTGTGCGCTTTGAGCATCAGCGCATCGGCTCAGTTGTCAAGCAACCCAGATAAATTCTTGGGAAACATTACTACGGGAGGTAATAATGTTGATTATAATGGTGTAATTTTTTCCGATTTGTGGAATCAAATTACTCCAGAAAACGAGACCAAATGGTCGTCGGTACAAGGTGGTTCGGCAACACAATGGAACTGGGGTGGCGCCGACAAGTGTAATAACTATGCAACAGAAAAAGGTTTGTTGTTTAAGTTCCACTGCTTTGCATGGGGATCGCAATACCCATCGTGGATTGAGAAACTTACACCAGCCGATCGCTATGCCGCATTTATTAATTGGATGGATGGAGCGAAAAAGCAATATCCTAATTTGGCAGTGATTGACGTAGTTAATGAGGCTATTGAAGGTCACCAAGCTGGAACAAAGTACTTTGAAGAGGCTTTGGGCGGAAAAGGTAAAACTGGCTACGATTGGATTGTAAACGCATTTAAATTGGCCGCAGAGCGTTGGCCTAATGCTATTTTGATTTACAACGACTTTAACACTTTCCGTTGGCAAAAGAAAGAATACATTGATTTGGTAAAAACACTTCGAGACGCTGGAGCTCCTATTGATGCATACGGTATGCAAAGTCACGACTTGACAGATATGGAGTTTGATGAATTTAAAGCAGCCATGGACGAGATTCAAGATTCGTTGTTGATGCCTATGTATAGCACAGAGTACGATATTGGTACAGGAGACGATGCTTTGCAATTGAAACGCTATAAAGCACAAATCCCATACATGTGGGAGAAAGATTATTTCGCAGGTTTAACTCTTTGGGGCTTTGTTTATGGTAAAACATGGACAACAGACGGAAACTCTGGTATTATTAAAAATCCTAGTAAGGGAGTTTACACTGAACGTCCTGCATTTACATGGTTGAAAGAGTATATGGCTACCGATGCTGCAAAAACAGCAAAAAGTCCATTCCCTGCATATAAGAAAGAGGCTTCAATTTATATTGCACCAAAAGCAATTCGTATGCCAATTGATGAGGTTGTGCCAGTTACTGTAAACGCACATCTAAATAATGGCAAAACAATAAAAAGCGTTGCTTTGTATGCAAATGGTTCGCTTGTTGAAACAGCAACCTCAGCACCATACGAATTTAGCTATCAACCAGAAAAACTTGGTTACGTTCGTTTGAAAGCTGTAGTTACCGACACTGAAGATCGCGAATACACTCGCGTAGGTGGTGTTACTATTCACAAACCACGCAAACCTTTTGGTGGCGTTGCAACAGTATTGCCAGGTACTCTTGAACTTGAAAACTTTGACGAAGGTGGCGAGTCTGTTGCTTACCACGATAGCGATACCACAAATAGCGGTAGCAAACTAGACTATCGTACTGGCATTGGTGTTGATTTGAAAGAAGAAAATGACGGCATTGTTGTTATGAGTACATCAAAAGGTGAATGGTTAGAGTACACCGTTGATGTAAAAGAAGAAGGAATTTACGAATATGACCTTATTGTAAAAACTTCGGCATCTCTATCGCAAATTAGTTTGATGTTGGCTGATGACGGATTGGAGAACTTGTGCACAATAGTTCCTTACAATGCTGAGTTTAAAGGCAAATACCAATCAATTAAAGGTCGTTTTGCCAAAGAGTTGACAGCGGGCAAACACATTTTGCGTGTTGCTATCGACGCTTCTGGTGCTTACATTGACAAAATCAACTTTAAACACATTAACATAAACAAAGACCTTATTACTAACATTGAAACCGATGTTAAGAAGGTTGTAATGGGCGGAACAGTTAATGTTTCAGTTCAAACCTCGGTTTCGTCAACTGCTACCGATATAAAGGTTGCTAAAGTTGATGTTTATGTGGGCGATAAACTTGAAATTACCTCTGATAAAGTACCATTTAGCTTCAGCTTTAAAACTGAAGAACTTGGAACTTGCGTAGTTAAAGCTATTGCATTTGACAATAATGGTTACGAGGCTCCTGAGGCTACTGCTGAGGTTGTAGTTAAAGGACAACGTAAACCATACAAAGCAAAGAGTATTCCAGGTACCATTGAAATTGAAAACTTCGACATTGCTGGTGAGGGACAATCGTTCCACGATAGCGATGCTAACGACGAAGGTGGTGCTAAATATCGTACCGACAATGAAGGTGTTGACATTATCAAGCTAGACAATGGCGGTTATGCAGTTGGATACACAGCAGCAGGCGAGTGGCTTGAGTACACTGTTAATGTTACCAAAGCTGGCGAGTACGATTATGAAATTGTTGCTGCTACAGGATCAAGCACTTCTAGTTTCCAACTTGGTATGAAAGACGATAGCGATAAAGTGGTTAACATTTCAAACAATATTGCTATACCAATGTTAAAAGAGAGCGATTGGAACCAATACACAACAATTAAAGGTTCGCTAACCAAAGAGTTGAAAGAGGGCGAGCAAGTAATTAGATTGACAATTGTTAACGATTACTGCAACATTGATAAAATACGCTTGTTCCTAAAAGGTACAACTCCTGAACCAGACGACGATGATGCAATTGTTGAGGTTGTAAGCAACGATATTTGCATCTACAATGTTTACACAACTGCAGGTATTTTGGTTGGCCAAATGACTGCTAACATTGAGAATATTAAAGAGGAGTTGGCTAAATTGGTTGGCGGTAAAGGCTTGTTTATTGTTAAAAACACCGAAAACGGCGCGGCTAAACTAATGAGCACATTCTAATTATTATAGTTCAGACATAGTCTGAATTAAAGAATAAAGGCACCCAAGGTTTATACTTTGGGTGCTTTTTTTATCAATCTGTTGACTTGAAAACTTTAAGTCTTGATATTTGTTATCAACACAACTACAATCAAACACGAAAAAACAATACCTTCGGTCCCAATAACCTTTAAAATTTTGATATGAAGAATCACTACAGAAGAACATTGGCAGTGGCACTTTGCGCAACGTTGAGTGTCGGTGCTTCAGCTCAATTGTCGAGCAATCCAGACAAATTTCTGGGAAACATTACCACCTACGGTCAGGTGGATTATGAAGGGGTGGTTTACTCAACCTTGTGGAATGAGATTACACCAGAAAACGAAACAAAATGGGAGTCGATTGAAGGAAACGGTCGCGGCATCTTTAACTGGGATGGAGCCGACCGTAGTTACAATTATGCTAAAGAGCATGGCTTCCCATTTAAGTTTCACTGCTTAATTTGGGGCGCACAATATCCTAGCTGGATGAATTCACTTTCGACCAACGACCAACACGATGCGCTTGTAGAGTGGTATGATGCTGTAAAAGAACATTATAACACCATCGATTTGATTGATGTGGTTAACGAAGCTATTAAAGGTCACCAACCTGCACCTTTCCGTAATGCGCTAGGTGGAGAGGGAAAAACTGGTTACGATTGGATTATTAGAGCATTTGAAATGGCTCACGAGCGTTGGCCAGAAGCTATTTTGATTTATAACGACTACAACTCGGTTTTGCATCAACGTAAAGAATTTATCGATTTGGTTAAAACATTGCGTGATGCTGGTGCTCCAATTGACGCTTACGGTTTGCAAAGTCACGACCTTAACGCTACAAAGGACAACATGACTTTCGATTTGTTTAAAAAATACTTCGATGAGTTAAACGATTCGTTGTTGATGCCAGCTTACAGTACCGAGTATGATATTGACGAGGCTAGCGACGATGTTCAGTTGCGCCAATACAAAGACCAAATTCCATACATGTGGGAGAAAGACTACTTTGCAGGTCTTACTCTTTGGGGTTACGTTTTTGGTCGCACTTGGGTCGATAACTCTGGTATTGTTCGCAATCCAAAGAACGGAACATTTACCGAACGCCCAGCATATACTTGGTTAAAAGAATATATGGCGAGTGATGCTGCAAAAAATGCAAAAAGCCCATTCCCAAATTTTAAGAAAGAAGCTTCAGTTTACATTGCGCCTTATGCTTTGCGCATGCCAGTTAACGAGCCAGTTCCTGTTACCGTAAAGGCTGAACTTCATAATGGTAAAACTATTGCCAGTGTTGCTCTTTATGCAAATGGCGAATTGGTATCAACCTTAACATCAGCACCTTATGTGTTTAGTTATAATCCAACCAAAGAGGGTTATGTTCGCCTTAATGCAGTTGTTACCGATACCGATAACAAAGAATACAAACGAGTTGGTGGTGTAACAATTCATTCGGCACGCTCGCCTTATGCTGGCGCAATTGCAATGCCTGGCACTCTTGAGGCCGAAAATTTTGATAATGGTCAAGATGGCATAACATTCCACGACAACGACTCCAAAAACAGCGGTGGTAACGAATACCGCGAAAATGTTGGAGGCGTTGACTTTATGGCCGAAAATAATGGTGTTGTTATTAGCAACACTTTTGGCGAAGAATGGCTTGAGTACACAGTTGATGTAAAAGAGGCTGGTTTGTACGAATATGAAGTGGTAGCAGCAGCAACCTCAAAAAATGCCAACTTCAACATCCTTTTGTCCGACGGCTCGTTGCTCGAAACACTTGCATCAGTTAAAGTTCCTTACGACGAGGATAAACAATACAAATCGGTAGTTGGTCGTTTTAGTCAAGAACTTACTGCTGGAAAGCACGTTATTCGCATTGCATTTGTAGCATCGGGAACAAAACTCGATAAAATCAACCTTAAACACGTAAATATCAATAAAGGCATTACTGCTGAAATTAAAATGGATGCCGAGAAAATTGTGTTGGGCGAGTCGTTGAACATTACCGTTCAAACAAGCGTATCGGCAACAACCGACCAAATTGCCAAAGTTGATGTTTATGTAGCTGGTGCATTGGCAAAATCAATGACTACAGCACCTTACACATTTGCTTACAAAGCAGAATCGACTGGTACATTTGATGTTCGTGCTATTGCATTTGATGCAAACGGATTTGAGGCTCCAGAGGCAACTGCAACATTTGTAGTAAAACCTCCACGTTCGCCATACGCTACAGTAACCATTCCTGGTGTTATTGAAGCTGAAAACTTTGATGCTGGTGGCGAAGGCGACTCGTTCCACGATAGCGATGAAAAAGATGAAGGCGCAGTTGGTTATCGTGCCGATAATGAAGGAGTTGATATTGTAACTGGAAACAAAGGTTATGCAATTGGATACACAGCAGCAGGCGAGTGGCTTGAATATACAGTAAATGTTGCTAAAACAGCAAACTACGAGTTTCGAGCCGTTGTGTCATCGGGTAGCGATGGCTCTGCATTTACAATTGCACTAATGAACAACGGAAAAGCAACAAGCCTTGCAAGAGTTAACGTGCCAAATGGTGGTAGCTGGGATACTTACAAAGCAGTAAACGGCAAACTTAGCAAGCAACTTGAGGCTGGCGAGCAAGTAATTCGTTTCACAATTAACGGTGCATATTGCAATATCGACAAGGTTTACATTTTTGAGGAAGGAACAACTCCTGACGCTATTGCCGATGTTGTGAGCGACCAAATTAGCACCTACAATGTTTACACCACAGCAGGTATTTTGGTCGGCCAAGTAACAGCAAATGCTGAAACAATTAAAGAAGCTTTGCGTGTTTTGACTGGCGACAATGGCTTGTATGTTGTTAAAAATGTTGACAACGGTGCAGCAAAACTAATGAGCACATACTAGTGCAATAACAGCCGTATAATACGGCGGGTATATAAAAACTCCCAAAGTGGCGAACGTCCGCTTTGGGAGTTTTTTTTGTTTTCAATGTGAGTTGACGATTAGGTAAAACTCAATTGTAAGATTGAGAGAAAAAAATGAACTTTTTTTTGAAAAACGTAGTGCATTTTTTTTTTTGGTTAAAAAGCAATTTGTGACGTTTGATTCATGTAACATATAAAATGCAGATATACAAGCAAATGGCGCTTTTTGTGTAACATAAATAAAGATATCTGTAACGTACACGGAAACACGTGAAACAAGGAAAAAGAAACGTGTAACAGGAAGGAAGAGTTGTTCAGAAATGTTGTTTGATTTTTACAATCGGAAAAAGCATAGGCCTATTCCGAATGTGAATTGCAAGTGATTATGTCACCTATTATTAAACAAAAACCAAAAAAACAAAGTATGAAGACTAAACTGTCGTTTTTGCTTGTACTTATGTTATTAGTACAAGTGTCGTGGGCACAAGCCCAAAACGTGAAGGGTAAAGTCGTTGATGCAAGCAACGAACCCATAGTTGGAGCTACTGTAGTGGTAAAAGGAACTACAAATGGTACAGCTACCGACATTGATGGAAACTTTACCGTAAATGCCGCAAGTGATGCAACCTTGGTTGTGTCGTTTATCGGTTATTTGACAGAAGAGGTAGCTGTTAACGGCCGCTCTTCTATTAATGTAACCTTGGCCGAAGATTTGAAACAATTGGGCGAGGTTGTGGTAATTGGTTATGGCGCACAACGTAAAGAGGCCGTTACAGGTTCAGTTGAGCACGTAAGTGATGATATTATTAAAGAAGTTGCTTCAGCCGACGTTTCTCGTTCATTGCAAGGTCGTATTGCTGGTGTTGTAATGAACCAAAGTTCATCAAAACCAGGTTCGGCAATGAACATTACCATACGTGGTACAAAATCATTCTCAGCCGACAATGCTCCATTGGTTGTTGTTGATGGTATTCCAACATCGTTGAGCCTTAGCGACATTAACCCAGGCGATATTAAAAGTATCGATATTTTGAAAGACGCTTCGTCGTGTGCTATTTATGGTTCGCGCGGTGTAGGTGGTGTTATTGTTGTAACAACCAATAGCGGTAACTTTAACCAAAAAGCCATTGTAGCATATAATGGATATGTTGGTGCAAATACAGTATTTGCTAAATATCCAATGATGAATGGTAAACAATTGGTTGAATTGCGCCAAATTGCTGGTAAGTATCAAAATGGTCCAGATGAAGATGACGAAAACGATACCGATTGGCAAGATTTGTTGTATGCTCCAGGTTTGGTTACAAACCACGACTTGTCAGTACGCGGTGGTAGCGAAAAATCAAACTATACACTTAGCACAGGTTACTATCGTGAAGAAGCTGTTCTTCCTTGCCAAAACTACTCTCGTTTGAATGCTCGTTTGGCTATTGACCAAAAAGTAGGCGATTGGTTGCGTTTTAGCTTGCAAAGCTTTAATGGTTATTCAGTAAAAGAAGGTATGGGACTTGGCCTTTATGGCGTTTTGTCAGCATCGCCTCTTGTTGATCCTAAAAACGAAGACGGAACAACTAAACGCGATTTCCAAACTGCAGCCGACCAAAGCTATACAATTACCCGCGACGTGGTTGAGGATTTGGTTGCAAATGACCAATGGTTAGACGAAAGCAAAAGTTTTCACTCAAATAATACAGGCGTTGTTGAGGTAAATATTCCAAAAATCGAAGGCTTGAAATACCGCATGAATATAGGTCTTGACTTCGCTGTAACTAATACCGGAGGCTATACTGCTCAAGGTGTATGGAATTATTCAAGAACTACTGCTGCTTCAGCTAGCACAAACTACTCAATTAACAACAAATGGTCTGTTGAGAACTTGTTGACCTACGACCGTACATTTGGTAATCATAAAATTGGTGCATTGGCATTGTATTCAGCTGAAAAAACACACTACCACAACACCTATTCATCAACAACAGCTACAGCATCTGATCAATTCTTGTACTACAATCTAGGTTCAAGTAGTGAGCCAAAGACCGTAAGTGGTGGAATGAATGAAACTGGTTTGTTGTCGTATATGGGACGTATTCTTTATTCGTATGACGACCGTTATATGTTGAACATTTCATATCGTGCTGATGGTTCTTCTCGTTTGGCCGAGGGCAACAAATGGCATGCTTATCCAGCTGTTTCTCTTGGTTGGAACATTCACAAAGAAGCATTTATGGCAAGCACCGAAAACTGGCTTAATAATTTGAAATTCCGTTTGGGTTGGGGACAAACCTCAAACCAAGCTGTTAGCCCATATACTACATACGGATCATTGGCTACTGTGAAATACAACTTTGGCGATGCTTTGGTTCAAGGCTATTACCCAACAGAAACAAGCAACCCAAATCTTGGCTGGGAGTTTACAAAAGGTATAAACGTAGGTTTGGAATTCGGTTTGTTTAAAGATCGTTTGACTGGAAACTTTGAGTACTACAACTTGGATACCGAAGATAACCTTCAAGCAGTATCGTTGCCAACCACTTCTGGTTTTTCATCATACACAGCTAACGTAGGTAAAATCAATAACAAAGGTTTTGAGTTGTCGTTGAATGGTGTTTTAGTTGAAGATTTCAATGGCTTGAAATGGGAAGCAGGTTTCAACATCTACTCTAACAAGAACGAAATTATTGCTCTAGCTTCTGGTAAAAAACAAGACGAAGGTAACTACTGGTTCGTTGGACACTCAATGAACGTGTTGTACGATTATGAATATGTTGGCTTGTGGAGCCAAAAAGATGTTGATAGCGGTGTGCTTGCAATTCTTGATAACGCTGCTGAACCTGGAGATATTCGTGTAAAATACACAGGCGAATATGACGATAACGGAATGCCAGTTCGCAAAATTGGTTCAGCCGACCGTGTTATTACCGATATGGATCCAAAAGCTCAAGGTGGTTTCAATACTAAATTGACTTACAAAGGATTTGATTTATCAGTAGTAGGTATTTACCAAGTAGGAGGTAAACTAGTTAGTACACTTCACTCATCGTTTGGTTACTTGAATATGTTGAACGGTCGTCGTGGTAATGTTGATGTTGACTACTGGACACCTGAAAACACAAATGCTCGCTATCCAAATCCTGCAGGTTTGAAATCTGGCGACAATCCAAAATATGGTTCTACTCTTGGTATATTTGATGCAGGCTATTGCAAAGTGCGCGACATTACTTTGGGCTATAGCTTCGATTCAATGGATGGCGTTAAAAAACTTGGCATCAACAAACTTCGTTTGTATGCTACCGTTCAAAACCCATTCGTAATCAGCTCAAAATATCACAAAGAAACAGGTCTTGACCCAGAAACTAACTCACGTGGTAACGAAAACGTGGCTACAGCTGCTAGCGGTTACTCAAACAGAACTTACACAATCGCTACAAACACACCACAAACTCGTAGATTCTTGGTAGGACTTAACTTGACATTCTAAAAAATTTGAACAATATGAAAAAGTTTAATATAAAAGCATTAGTTGCAATTGCTGCATTAGCAGGATTATCAACAAGTTGCTCCGATATTTTGGACGAAACTCCACGTTCAAAGTTCACATTGGCTTATTTTCAAACAGCACAAGGTGTTGAGGGCGGTTTAACTTCGCTTTATGCAACCTTGCGCAACCTATACGGTGAGCCATACGTTTACAACGATTGGCAATGCGGTACCGACGAGTACACATTTGGTCAAAGTGCCGACGGTAATATGACCGATATTGACTTTACAATTGAGGACGAATCAACCGGTAAATTGTTTGGTAGTACTCTTACAGGTGCAAATACAACAGGTGGTATTCTTTGGGGCCGTTCGTTCCCAGCTATCAATACCGCAAGTGGTGTAATTGAGTATGCTGAACCAGCTGGCGTGTCTCCAGCTTTGGTTTCTGAGGCTCGTTTCTTCCGTGCTTTCTACTATTTTAACCTTGTTCAAGAATTTGGTGGTGTGCCATTGGATTTGGGTTCGGGTGTTATGAAATTCAATTCCGATCCAAAACGTACTTCAGTTCGTAACACTGTTCCTGAGGTTTATACCATTGGTATTTTCCCTGACCTTGTAAAAGCTGTTGACGAGTTGCCAGACGATCCACGTGTAGTTGGTGGTGTTACTAAAACAATGGCTCGCCTTACTTTGGCAAAAGCATATTTGACCTATGGTTGGTGGTTGGAAAATCCAAACAACATTCCAACTTACCCAGTTTGCGACCGTGTTGACCCTGATGGTCACGATGCTGCTTGGTATTTCCAAAAAGCATACGATTTGGCTATTGAGGCTATTGAAAATCCTGGTCCTTTTGGTTTGCAAGAGTCGTTCTATAAAGTTAATGTTGAGGAAAATAGCCGCAACAACGAGTGGCTTTTGTTTAGCGACCGTACAAAAGACAATGAGGAATACAACGGTACTAACTACAACTATGCTGGCGATATTAATGCTGCACAAAACTACGCTTGGTGGTTCACCAACTTTAACTACACCGAGGTTAAGTCTGGAAAGAGTCTAGATGGTGGAAATTGGAAAGGTTCTGTTAGTTCTGTTCAACGTTCGGCTGACCAATACTATGGTCGTCCTTGGACTCGTATTGCTCCTCCTCACGAGGTATTCAACAATATTTTTGCTGAAAAAGTAAAAGACTCTCGTTACGACGGAACATTCAATACAGTTTACCGCGCAAACTGGAAACTAAACGATGCAGATGCTAAAGTTGATTCTGTATTTAATGCTAACAAAATGGTTGTTCGCAACGGTGAGCCTATATTTAAGTTCTTGTCAGAAAATAATGATGCAATTGACTATACCAATAACAAAATTAACAACATTGGTATGGGCGAAATCCCAGGAGAGGCTGCTTGGGTTGTTGATATTCAAGGTATTAACCGTCGCGCTTATCCAGCAAACTGGAAATTAGGTGCTTCAAGCCCTGACAAAACCGATAGCAACCTTGGTACTCCAAACGCAGCATTGGCTCGTCCATACTGCATCGCCAAATTCAGCGAACTATATTTGATTGCTGCTGAGGCTGCTGTTAAAGGTGCAACTGGTTCACAATCGGCTCGCGACCTTATCAACGTGCTTCGTGCTCGTGCTGGTAAATGGACTTATAGCAATGCCGACCGTGCTGAAAAAATTGCTGACTATAGTGCTGATATGGTTGCTGCAACCCCTGCAACTATCGATATTAACTATGTTCTTGACGAACGTTCGCGTGAATTGTTTGGTGAGGGTTACCGTCGTTTCGACCTTATTCGTACTCAAACTTGGATTGAACGTGCTGGCGAATACACAATTTGCGGTGTTCTATCGTGCCAATACGATGACCATACTCCAAGAGTTTGGAAACGCGATATAAAAGATTATATGTACTTGCGCCCAATTCCTCAAAGCCAATTCGATAATATGGATTGCACTGAAGAAGAAAAAGCTGCATATCAAAACCCAGGTTATTAATTGTTTAGTAGAAGTATAGTTTTTAAGAGGCGTTCCGAAAGGGCGTCTCTTTTTTTTTATAACCAATCATTAGATGAAAAAGCCTATAAAAAACAATCATTATTGAGTAGTGATTTGTAATAAACTGATACTCAATTGTTTTGCAATTTGTTTAATTCCTTATTCATAAAGAATAAAAGTGCTGGCACAAAATTTGCTATATCAGTTGCAAACTAATTTTTAGATATGGCAAACAAAGATAAAATCGAACTCCTGATTAATAATCGTGTACAAGCACGTAAAGGAGGAGGCGAACAGCGAATAGAAAAGCAACACGAAAAGGGAAAACTTACAGCCCGTGAACGTATTGCTATTTTGCTCGACGAGGGCAGTTTTGAAGAGTTTGATATGTTTGTAACCCACCGTTGCACCAACTTTGGGATGGAAAAAAGCCATTTCATGGGCGATGGCGTTGTGTGTGGTCATGGTACAATTGATGGCCGCGTGGTTTATGTTTATGCACAAGACTTTACCGTTTATGGCGGTTCAATTTCCGAAACCATGTCGGCAAAAATGTGCAAAGTGATGGATATGGCCATGAAAGTTGGCGCTCCAGTTATCGGCATCAACGATTCGGGTGGTGCTCGTATTCAAGAGGGTGTTTCAGCCTTAGCTGGTTTCTCAAACATCTTCCAACGCAATATCTTGGCATCAGGTGTAGTGCCTCAAATTTCTGCAATTTTTGGTCCATGCGCAGGTGGTGCGGTTTACTCGCCAGCACTAACCGACTTTGTTTTCATGAGCAAAGACTCTAGCTATATGTTCCTAACCGGACCAAAAGTTGTAAAAACCGTTACCGGCGAAGTGGTTACCGATGCTCAATTAGGTGGCGCTCAAGTGCATAGCTCAAAATCGGGCGTAGCTCACTTTGTTGCAGAAAGCGAAGAAGAAGGCTTGATGAAAATTCGTCGCTTGTTGTCATTCCTTCCTCAAAACAACTTGGAGGAAGCTCCTCTAATGGAGTGCAATGACCCAATCAATCGTCTTGAGGACTCGTTGAACGAAATAATTCCTGAAAACCCAAACAAACCTTACGATATGAAACAAGTTATCAATGCAATAGTTGATAACGGCGACTTCCTTGAGGTTCATCAAGATTTTGCAAAAAACATTATCGTTGGTTTTGCTCGTTTCAACGGCGCATCAGTGGGTATTGTGGCAAACCAACCAATGTGTATGGCTGGTGTGCTCGATAGCAATGCAGCTCGTAAAGCAGCACGTTTTATCCGTTTCTGCGATGCATTTAACATTCCTATTGTAACACTTGAAGATGTGCCAGGTTTCCTACCAGGAACAGGACAAGAATACAACGGTATTATTTCGCATGGAGCAAAAATGCTTTATGCATACGGCGAAGCAACTGTACCAAAAGTTACTGTTATTTTGCGCAAAGCCTACGGTGGCGCTTATTGCGTAATGAGTCCAAAAGCATTGCGCGGCGACATTAACTACGCTTGGCCAACTGCTGAAATTGCAGTTATGGGTGCAGCAGGTGCTGTTGAAATTCTTGAAGGCAAAAGCATTAGCAAAATTGAAGACCCAGAAGAAAAGGCTGCATTTATTGCTAAAGCTGAGGCTGAATACACCGAGAAATTTGCTAACCCATACCGCGCTGCCGAATTGGGTTACCTTGACGATATTATTGAACCACGAAACACACGTTTCCGTGTTATTAGAGCGCTACAAGTGCTTGCTACCAAAAAAGACTGTATGCCTGCTAAAAAACACTCAAACATTCCGCTATGAGAAAAATTGCAATTATCGCAAGCTTGCTAGTATCGGTGTTTGTAGCATCGGCCCAAAATGCAAGCGACTTGCGCATCAACGAAATTGTTGTTGACAATCAAAACGGCATAGTTGACGGTTATGGCGACCATACTGGCTGGATTGAGATTTTCAACTCATCGTATAGTTACATTAATATTGGCGGTTTGTTTATCAGCTATAACGATAACGACCCCAAAGACCAGTTTATGATTGCCAAAGGTCTTGGCAAATCGCGTTTGGCACCTCGCGAGTACATTGTTTTTTATGCCGGAAACGGTTCAAAACAAGGTTTCCAATGCATGAACTTTGAACTTAAAGGTGGACAAACAATCAAACTATTCGATAGCAACGGCCGTACTCTTATCGACAGCGTTGTGTTGCCTGACTCGGTTGCTGCCGATATGGCTTATGCGCGTAAAACCGACGGGGCTGCAGAATTGGTTGTAAAAGCTGCAACTCCGGGAGTGAGCAACAACATGGTAAAAGGCGCAAAGGTTGATGAGTTTAAAATGCTTGACCCTTATGGTCTTGGTATGATGTGTATCGCTATTTCGGTTGTGTTCTCGGCATTGGCAGTGTTGTTCGTATGCTTTAAAATTATGGGCAAGATTGCAACTCGCAAAAAACGTGCTGCTAAGAAATTTGTGGCTCGCAATGCAGAAACCGGACGTTCTGCTAACTACGAGGTAAATGCTGCTATTACTCTTACACTGTTCCTTTATTCGGCACAGCAACACGACGAGGAAAACACCGTGCTTACTATGCACCGTGTGAGCCGCAACTATTCGCCTTGGAGTTCTAAAATTTATAGTTTGCGCAAACGCCCTGATGGTAAATCATTTTAACCCAAAACAAATTACTCACTATGAATACATTCAATTTTAAAATTAACGGAACACAGTACGATACCGAAGTGCTGGAAATAAACGGAAAAGACGCACAAATTAAAGTTAATGGCGTTGTGTACAATGTGGAGATAGACGATACCAAGTTTAAATCGCCTGTAGTTTCAAAGCCAGTGGCTCGTCCTGTTGCAGCACAGCCAGTTGCTTCAGCAGCTCCTGTTGCATCTGCTCCACAACAATCGCGTGGCGTTGCTGGTCCCGGAAATGTTCAATCGCCACTTCCTGGCACAGTGCTCGATCTTAAGGTTAAAGAGGGTGATGCTGTTCAAGCAGGCCAATGCCTTATGATTCTTGAGGCTATGAAAATGGAAAACAACATTGAGGCTCCTTGCGCTGGTACTGTTACCAAAATCAACAAGCAAAAGGGCGACTCAGTAATGGAAGGCGATACTTTAATTGTAATAGGCTAACAATATGGAAAACAGTTTTCTGAACTTTGTAATAGAGCACCTATTCCAGTTCTTATCATACACGGCCTTTGCCAATATGACATTTGGCCACTTGATAATGATTCTGGTAGGTTTGGTGTTTATCTATTTGGCTGTGGCCAAAGAGTTTGAGCCTATGCTTTTGCTCCCAATCGGTTTTGGTATGATTGTGGGTAATATTGCTTTTGCTCCTGGATTAAAGATTGGTATTTATGAGGACGGTAGCGTACTTAACTATCTGTATTTTGGTGTAGCTCAGGGTGTTTATCCTCCTCTTATCTTTCTTGGAATTGGAGCAATGACCGATTTTTCGTCACTTATTTCAAACCCAAAACTAATTTTGATTGGTGCAGCTGCACAGGTTGGCATTTTTGCCGCTTACGCAATTGCTCTTGCTCTTGGTTTTTCAAGTGCTGAGGCTGGTGCAATTGGTATTATTGGTGGTGCCGACGGCCCAACTGCTATCTTCTTGTCGTCAAAACTAGCACCCGATTTGATGGGAGCTATTGCGGTTTCGGCATACTCGTATATGGCTTTGGTTCCAGTTATTCAACCTCCAATTATGCGTTTGCTAACCAACAGCAAAGAGCGTACAATTAAAATGAAACCTCCTCGTGAAGTTTCAAAAACTGAGCGTGTTATCTTCCCAATCATTGGTATTTTGCTAACCTGCTTAATTGTACCTTCTGGTTTGCCATTGCTTGGTATGTTGTTCTTTGGTAACTTGCTTAAAGAGAGCATGGTAACAAAACGTTTGGCCGATGCTGCTCGTGGCCCAATTGTCGACACTGTTACCATTTTGATTGGTTTAACTGTAGGTGCATCAACACAAGCAACTACATTCCTTACTCCAAAATCGCTAGGAATTTTTGCTTTAGGTGCTTTCTCGTTTGTAATTGCTACATTCTGTGGCGTTATCTTCGTTAAGTTCTTAAACTTGTTCCTTAAAGAGGGTAATAAAATCAATCCTCTTATTGGTAACGCAGGTGTATCAGCGGTTCCTGATAGCGCACGTGTGTCGCAGGTTGTAGGTCAAGAGTACGACAAATCAAACCACTTGCTTATGCATGCAATGGGAGCAAATGTTGCTGGTGTTATTGGTAGCGCTGTTGCTGCCGGTGTACTTTTGAGCTTCTTGGGATAAAATTATTATGGCCGAGAAAATTCTCTTTATCGTAAATCCTATTTCAGGTACAGGCAAACAACGCCATTTGTACCGAATGCTGGAGAATAATCTCGACTATCAGAAATATGAACCAGAAATTGTATTTACCAGCTGTGCAGGTCATGCCACTGAATTGAGCAAGGCCGCAGTTGGTAAATATAAATTTGTGGTTGCTGTTGGTGGCGACGGCACAGTTAACGAGGTTGCTCAAGGCCTTGTAAACACAAATACTATTATGGGCATTATTCCCGTTGGTTCTGGAAACGGGTTAGCTCGCCACCTTAATCTGCCCATGATTATGGCAAGTGCCATAAAAGTCCTAAATCGACAATTGGTTGTTAAAATGGACACTATGTTGCTCAATAACAAATTGTCGGTTAACGTGTCGGGCGTTGGTTTTGATGCTATTGTTGCTCACAAGTTTGCTACAAACGGTAAACGTGGCCCAATTTCTTATGTAAAAATCGCAATGAGCGAGTATCAAAACTACAATGGCAGTAAATACAATTTGAATATTGATGGACTCGAAGTGTATGCAAATGCCTTTATGGTAGGTTTTGCAAACTCATCGCAGTTTGGCAACAATGCTTATATCGCTCCCCAGGCTAGTGTTACCGATGGATTGATTGACGTTTGCATTATGCAGCCATTTACAATTCTTGAGGTTCCAACCTTGTCGCTCAAATTGTTCAACAAAACAATCGACACGGCTCATAGCATGAAAACCATTAAGGCAAAGTCGGTTACTTTAACTTCAACTGAGCCAATTGTTGGCCATATTGATGGCGAGCCCGAAATGTTTGGCAACACTTTGAGTGTTAGCATCATGCCATCGTCGCTCAATATGATATACAATAACAAAGTTCAACGTGCTCAAAGCGACATCGAAAAAGAGGTTGAACGTATTTTTACTCAGCCATTTACCGTTGTGAAAGAGCTAATTCAAAACGCTCACGAAAACATCACAACTACCATTTTTGGTCCTAAAAAGAAATAACTTTTAGTTTGTGTGCTAGATGGTTAATAATGTGCAAGCAACACTTGTTTTGTGCATAACCTTATTCTAAATTCTTCTATAATTTCTGCTATAACTATTTACGAATATTATAGCTATCAGTATATTAGCAACCAAACTAAAATAATTTTCGTATGAAAAAACTACTCTTGAATTTGGCTCTTATTGCAACAACTGGAGCTTTGCTAACAGCTTGTAATACAAAAGAACCATACAAAAATCCAAAACTATCGGCCGAGGAACGTGCAGCCGATTTGGTAACCCGACTTACACTTGAAGAAAAAGCCGCCTTGATGCAAGACGAATCGGCAGCAGTTGAACGTCTTGGCATTCAGCGTTATGGTTGGTGGAACGAGGCTCTGCATGGCGTTGCTCGTGCCGGAAAAGCAACCGTTTTTCCTCAAGCAATAGGCATGGCGGCCACATGGGACGACAACGCTGTTTATCGTGCTTTTACCGCAGTTAGCGACGAGGCTCGTGCAAAAAATACCGACGACCGTAAAAAAGGTGAATTCAACCGCTATCAAGGTCTTACATTTTGGACTCCAAACGTTAACATTTTTCGCGATCCGCGTTGGGGACGTGGCCAAGAAACATACGGAGAAGACCCATATCTAACTAGCCGCATGGGTGTTAGTGTGGTTCGCGGATTACAAGGTCCTACCAACACCAAGTACCACAAGGCTCACGCTTGTGCAAAACACTACGCTGTGCATAGCGGACCTGAAAGCAGCCGACACAAATTCAATGTTGATAGCCTTCCTCAACGTTTGTTGTGGGAAATTTACTTGCCAGCATTTAAAGCATTGGTTTGCGAGGCAAATGTGCGCGAGGTTATGTGCGCATACAATGCTGTTGATGGCGAACCATGCTGCGGTAACAAACAACTACTAACCAGCATTTTGCGCGACCTCTGGAATTTTGATGGCATTGTAGTTTCCGATTGTTGGGCAATTAACGACTTTTATGGCGGACCAGGTCGCGGACACAATCGTTATGCCACCCCTACCGAATCGGGTGCTGCAGCTGTCATTTCTGGAACCGATCTTGAGTGCGGCTCAACTTTCAAAACACTTACCGAGGCGGTTGAAAAAGGATTTATTACCGAAGACAGAATTAACACTAGCGTTAAACGCTTGCTTACTGCGCGTTTTCAACTTGGTTTAATGGACGACGACAAACTTGTTGATTGGACTCGTATTTCGCTCGATACCGTTAATTGCCAAACTCACCAATACTTGGCTTTAGAGATGGCTCAAAAAAGTATGGTGCTTTTGCAAAATCGTAACAACATTTTGCCTCTCTCAAAAAATGCAAAAGTGGCAGTGGTTGGCCCTAATGCCGACAATCCAACTATGCAATGGGGCAATTATAACGGTTTTCCTGCTTACACAATTTCAATTCTCGAGGGCATCCAGTCAAAAAGTGCCGATGTTACTTATGTAAAAGGTTGCGAACTGCTTGTAAACGAGAAGTTTGTTAGCTTATACTACAATTGCAAAAGCGAAAAAGGAGTTGGATTTAGCGCAAAATATTGGGACAACACCAACATGCAAGGCGAGCCTGTTGCAATTGAAAACTACGAAAATCCTCCATTTCTTAACAACGGAGGCGGCACCGTGTTTGCGCCAAATGTGCCTCTTACCGAATTTTCGGGCAAATTTGAGAGTACTTTTACCGCAACTGCAACCAACGAGGTTGAAATAAGCATTAGTGCCGACGACGAATACAAACTAACGATTGATGGAACCGAAGTTGCTGCCGCTAAGAGTAATGCTCACGGCCCAACCTCAAAAACATACAAAATGAAAGCCGTGGCTGGAAAAAGCTACAAAATTGAAATTGACTACATTCAACACCAAGACGAAGCATCGTTGAGCTTTTCAATTGGTTACAAAAAACCAACCACACCTAGCGAATTGGTTGCAAGTGTTAAAAACTGCGATGTGGTTGTGTTTGTAGGCGGCATTTCACCTCGTCTTGAAGGCGAAGAGATGCGTGTCGATTTTGAAGGATTTATTGGTGGCGACCGCACCAACATTGAGTTGCCTGCTGTTCAACGTCAAATGATTGCAGCTTTGGCTAAGGCGGGTAAAAAAGTAGTGCTTGTTAACTGTAGTGGCAGCGCAATGGGATTGGTTCCCGAGTCGAAAAACTGCGAGGCAATTTTGCAAGCATGGTATCCGGGCGAAGCTGGTGGACAAGCTGTTGCCGATGTGCTATTTGGCGACTACAATCCTGCAGGTCGTTTGCCTGTAACTTTCTACAAATCAGCCAGTCAGTTGCCCGATTTTGAAGATTATGGATTCGATGGTCGTACCTATATGTATATGACACAAGAACCATTGTTCCCATTTGGTTTTGGCTTGAGCTACACAACATTTGATTATGTTAAAGCCGAATGGCAAAAATCAACCATTAAAAAAGGTGAGTCAGCAAAATTGAGCCTAACCATAAGCAATACAGGTAAAATTAGTGGCGACGAGGTTGCTCAAGTTTATATTAAACGAAACGACGACACCAACGGCCCAAGTAAAATGTTGCGCTACTTTAAACGTGTGAACATTGCATCTGGTGCTCAAACAGTGCTTGATATTGAGTTGAATGCCGATGCGTTCCGTTTCTTCAACAGCAAAACAAACGACATGGACATTCTTCCTGGCGATTATACAGTTTACTACGGAGGTAACTCTCGCGATTTAAAATCGTTGAGCCTGACCATTGAATAACATCGTTTTTTTTACCTAAAAATTTGTTGTTGTTTTTGATTAGATTTGTTCGATGTCGCCAAGTCCGTCTGTTGCACCTTCCAGTTCAACGGTTTCGATAGATGGCACGTCAATCTGCTCATAATCACCGTTACCGTTCATTAGGTAGGTTACACCGTTCTCGTCTTGATACAACTCGCCCATTGATGCGTCGCCAAGTCCAGCCATTGATGGCAAGTACTCTTTTGCATAACCTGAAATGATTGAGCCAGCCATACCCAAGAACAAACCTTGTGCTACTGACGATTTGCAAATAATTGCACCAGCCAATGATGCTACACCTGTTGCGATGCGACCGATGTTAGAATTAAGTTTTGACACTCTTGACTGCAATGCACTTACAGCCACCGAACCCAAAACCATACCGCCAGCCATTAGGGCAGGCTTTTTGAAATCTTTTACTTCCATTTAAGTTTCCTCTTCTTCATGTAAAAAAATTTAACGTCGTTTTGTTATTATATATACTAAACCAGCAATGCCTAAACCTCCAAGTAACCAAGTAGATATAGATGCTTGCTGTTTAATTTCAGTTGTTTGTAATTGTAGATTTTGCAATGCGCTTTCCATTCTCGCCTGTGTTTGTGCTGCCGAATCGCTTTCGGTTGCAGCTTTGTCGAGTTGGTCTTTGACGCTATTTATTGCGGTATCTACCTTGTTTTGGATAGACTGATTAACGTTGCTCAAACTTGTTACAATAGCGCGATTGCTGCTTTTAACGGTTGCTACTGTTTCAGCATTTGCAGCGGCTGTGGCGTTTGTTACAGTTTTAAGAGTTGGCGCAATATCCTGAATAGTTAAAGGCTCTTGCCCCACATTCTCCATTTCGGCATCTACTTTTTTATCTATATCCTTGCCTACTTTTGCAGCCTTTTTTGCGGCTTTATTTGCCTTTCTATTTTTAACTGCGCTAATAAGTTTGCCGCCAACATTTTTAGCCAGCGAAACAGCCTCTGTTATCCAGCCAAGTTCGCCGTTTACAATTTGCAATGGTGTCGCTACCCAAACATCGTTAGTTGCACTTGCACCGTTAAGACTATCAACGTAACGTTTGTTTTTGTCGCCGCGAATTGCCCAACTTCCATCAGTACAGCGCATTGCCCAAGTACCAAGCGCATGATTGTAGAATACAGGCGAAAATGCACGATCAGAACGACGACTAAAAACTGGTTCGTCGGTTTCGCCAAGTCCGTTAAGTCCGCTATTGTTTGCTCCGCCTAAAATTGTCTTGTCGTATGCTTGCAAGTATTTCTTTTCCTCGTTGTAATTATCCATAACGTCGTCAATTACAATATACTCGCTGCGTACATTCAGGTTTGCGTTGTTGATTTTAGGCACAATAACGTAAATATGTTGATAAGCACCACGTTGTTTATATGAACACATACGTAACGAGTGCGGTATGTTCAAGTTGCAAAGAATAGTGCTAATGAAAATAGAATAGCAATCGCAATCTACACCACTTTTGCGATCTGCCCAAGTGCGTACAGGCTGACGCAATTCCTCAATCATTGGATTGTCTTTATGATATTGGATATGGTCAAATACAAATTGCCAAATTGCTTTACAAGTTGCATCAAGTGTTGCGCGTTTTAGCAATACTGCTATTTGCGCGGTTTGATGTTTAGTGCGGCTTATGATGTCAGGCATTAAACGGTTAATAGTATCAAATTGATCAACTCCCATACGCAACACTGGATTGGTGCGAATTGGTTGACCGAAATAACGGTTATATTCAGCGCCTGATTTTATTTTTCGGCTGCCGTTGCTTGCATATCCTAATGCTCCGTTAAGTTCTTGCGTTAGTAACATTCGTTTTTTTGCTCCTTGCTCCTATTAAAACGAACCAAAGTTGCTGAAATACAATATATTACTTTCTCATTTTTGCCCATTATTGTACGTTTTTGCTCGTTATTGCTCATTATATGTCGTATTATTGTGGCACAAATGTTGTTAGTGTAAAAAACTGACTGATAGCAAGTTATGGCGCGATTACGCCAATGTTAAATTTAACTACCTAAAAATGATTTTTTGACGCTTAAAAATTTGTTTTTAGGTGTTTTTTTTAGTATTTTTAATAATGATTTTAACTGATTAGCAATATGGATAACAACAAAATAACCAAATCAACCCAGTGTATCACTCGCGAAGAACTTGCAGCACGATACGGCGTTTGTCGTCGAACATTGTATTCGTGGCTCAATAAAGCAGGAATCCAATTGAAACAAAAAAGCCGCATAACTCCAAAAGAATTAGCGGCTATTGTTGCGGTGTTAGGGGAATAGAATTTTATTAAATTTGTGCAATTAAACAATAATGTATTATGGCAAGAATTACAATCAATTACAAAAACAATGCTGCAACTCGTTCTATTATTGAATCTCTTGTAAATTATGGAGTGTTTACAATAGTGGAAACCGAAGAAGAAGAACGATTTAGAATAGAAATGAAAAAGGCTTTTAAGTCAGCAGAAGTGGCTATTAACAAAATTAAAAACCACAATGGAAAAGGTGTAAAGAAGTTGGAGGATATTTTGAATGAAATATGAGTTTTATGTTACTAACGAATTTAACAAGCAACTAAAAAGATTATCAAAAAAATACAAATCTATTACACTTGATTTGCTCAATTTTAGAAATGAATTTGAACAAAAATACCCTCTTGTAGGCGTTGATTTAGGCGGTGGATATAGAAAAATAAGATTAGAAATAAAATCTAAAAACAAAGGCAAAAGTGGCGGTGCAAGAATTATAACATACGATTTATGTTTGAATATCGAAGAAAATACAAAAAAAGTACTTTTAGTTACAATTTTTGATAAAAGCGACTTTGAGAATATAAACGATAAACTATATAAAAAAGTTGCTATGGAATACTTATTTAGTATGCTATAAAAATAGCCGCATAACTCCAAAAGAATTAGCGGCTATTGTTGCGGTGTTGGGGGAATAGACTAATTACGCAAATCTATAATACTTAATCTTTAACAAGCGTGTATTCTTTATAACGTACTTTGTCAGCGCCTGTGCCAAATTCTTTCCATCGATAGTTTCATACTCTTATAGTATTAAGTTTGAATTTTTTTACTTTGTTTTCTTTGGTTAATCTAACTTGCTTGCCACATACCAATTGTTTTAGTATTGCGTACAACTGGCTCTTTTTACCGTCGTCGATAAAAAGAACTCTCATAAAATCATCTAACGTTAAGTAGCACCTGTATTTGTTGAATACTATCAACACTTTTTCGCGTAAAGTCATATCTTTACCGTTTGATTGTTTTATTTGAAGTTGCTTGTCGTACACAATTTTTTGCAATCGGTGTATTTCCTTAATTGGTAGCGTTATCATACAAGATTTACTTTTTTGATTATGGTATTTGTCTTGTTGTCTATAACCAAATAGTTCTTTATATCAGTCCTACCTAATACCAGTTTTCGCTCCATTGCTGCTATAACTTTGTCAACTGGCTTTTTATCGTTAAACGGTAGGTTGTAAAATTCGTTTCGGTTGTCGGTGTAACGATGGTAAAGCACCATTTTTATAATTGCGTTTTGCTTGCGCTCGCTATAATCAATCTTCATCATATCGGTCGAGTATATCGGTTAAATGTATAAGCCAGCTTAAATAGCATAGTAACAGCAGGTTTAAGTGGGTTAAATATGGAAGTCTGTAACGTAAGTGTATGTAATTTACTCGCTCGATGTTTACAACAACACCAAGCAAGTAAAATACAATCATAGATATAACAAATGCAGCTTTCATTTTAGTACAATTTGTTTATTGTTTCGTCGGCAATTGGTTCTCTGTACTGGCTTGTTACGAATACAGTTGTTACATAGTTCTTACTGATTTTTCCGTTCTGAATTGCCGAAAATTCACTGTCGTAAATACGACGGTCTAAATATATTTTGTTGCTATATCTGAAAATGTTAGTGTATCCAGTTATAACGGCTGGTATTTCCTCGCACATAAACAAGTCGTTTTCGTCTATTGAATACTTGTCAAACGCACCATCGTGATAGTATGTAAATACTTCCTCGCCAGTTGTAAACTCAACCGCAGCAACAATGCTGTTGTTTTTGCCCAATAATTCGCCTAAAAAGCGTGCTGGTCTTCCGTCGCGAGTGCAAATTGGTTCGCCATTTTGGGCGGCTTCTAAATCAAATTTTTTCATTTTTGTAGTGTTTTATTTATTGCTTGCGCCATAGGTGCGCCACGTTATTGCGGCGTACTTGTGGCGTTTTTATTTATTCAATATCAGTTTCCTGTTTTATTGTTATGCAATTCAACTATCATCGTGCTTCAGCGAGTTCAGACGCTTCTTTAGGTCGTTTTTTATCTCATCTTGTATCTGCTTTCTTCCCCATTCTATTGCATCTGAAAATGTAGGCTGACGATTAAATCCTTGAGAAAAGAACCAATCACTAAACGCTACTTCTCTGTCGTATTCCTCTTTTGTAAGATTTTTGGGGTGATTTAGTTGATTTTGCTCATACTGCTCATCTTTCCACTCAGCCATTTTCAAAATCGCAGATTGAATTTCTTGCCTCTGTGATTCATACTTATGAAAACACAGACCATCGTCAAATAAATTCCATGCAATTTCTTTTGCTTTCTCTTCGTTTGTCATAGTTTTATTGTTCGTTTAACTTTTTTCAGTATATTTTTTATGAAAAAACTACCTTCGTGGTCGTTGGTTAAATGTGCTGTTATGTAGCGTAACCAATTTAATATCAACAAAATAAATATATGCAACAACTACCGTCGCGACTGCTCGATAATGTGGTGAACGAGTTTAATAAACTGCCGGGCATAGGAAAAAAAACAGCACTACGTTTAACGTTATTTATGCTAAACCAAAGTGTTGAAGATGCAAAAATGTTCACTTCGGCTATCGACCAAATGAAAAACGAGGTGCGCATCTGTCCGCAGTGCCATAATATTGCCGAAAACGATTTGTGCGAAATATGCAGTAATCCAAAGCGAGATGCATCGTTGATTTGTGTGGTAGAAACCATTCGCGAGTTAATTGCAATTGAAAACACAGGTCAATACCGAGGCTTGTATCATGTGCTTGGTGGCCGCATTTCGCCCATGGATGGCATTGGTCCTCAAAATTTGAATATCAGCACGTTAGAGCAACGGGTGGCAGCTGGGGGAATTGCCGAAGTTATTCTTGCAACTAGCACAACCATTGAAGGCGACACTACCAACTTTTACCTTTTCCGTAGGTTGAGTGCCTACAATGTGCCTGTTTCAACATTGGCTCGTGGCATTAGTGTTGGCGACGAAATTGAATATGCCGACGAGATTACTCTTGGTCGCTCGTTGTTAAATAGGGTTCCTTATCAAGGTAAGTAAATGAAAATAAGCGTTATAGGTTCGGGTAATGTGGCAACAACTCTATCGGTTGCTTTGTCGCAATTCAACACAATTGATGCGGTGTGCAGTTCAACTGCAAATCATGCTCAAAAATTGGCGCAACGTGTTGGCGCTATGGCAGTTGCGGCTGTCGAAAATATGCCAGTCGATAGCGATTTGTACCTTATTATGGTTAGCGACAATGCAGTTGAAAATGTTGCAGCAAAACTTCCGCAGGTTAGGGGAGTGGTGGCGCACACAGCAGGAAGCATCAATATGAATGTGTTACAACGCTTTGATAATCACGGAGTTTTTTATCCTATGCAGTCGTTCACTGCTGGTAGGCAAATCAACACTTCAACCATTCCGTTTTGTATCGAAGCTTCGTCGCAAATGGTTGAACAACAGTTGGTTGAATTGGCAAAACAGTTATCGCCAACTGTAATGCTAATGAGTTCGGCACAACGCGCACAATGCCATTTGGCCGCTGTGTTTTCAAGCAATTTTGTAAACCACATGTATGCAGCTGCGGCTCACATAATGCAAAATGCCAATTTGCCGTTCAATATGTTGCGACCTTTGTTAGTCGAAACGCTCGACAAGGCGTTTGCCCTTGGTCCCGATGTGGCGCAAACTGGCCCTGCACGCCGTGGCGATACCGTTGTTACCAACCGTCAGCGCGAGGCTTTGCCTACTGCCGACCTTCAAAAAATGTATAGTTTTGTTACCGAAAGCATAATGAAAAAATATGGGAAACTTTAAAGAAGATTTGAAAAACGTGAAGGCTTTTGCCTTCGATATAGATGGTGTATGTACCAATGCTACAATAATTTGCCTTGCCGACGGACAGCAAGTTCGCCAATCGAATACTCGCGATGGCTTTGCGCTTCGTTTTGCAGTTAAACGTGGTTTTCCGTTGGCCATTATCAGCGCTGGGTACAACAACGTTGGCGTTATAAAACGATTTGAATCGCTTGGCATTACCGACCTTTACATTGGTAGCCACGCCAAAATGGATGCCTTTGCCGATTTTAAGCAAAAGCATAATCTTACCAATGCCGATGTGCTTTATATGGGCGACGATATTCCTGATTATCCGTTACTTAAGATTGTTGGAATGCCAACTTGTCCGCACGATGCAATGCCCGAGGCAAAGGCCGTTTCTCGCTACATTTCGCCTTACAAAGGTGGCGAGGGTTGTGTTCGCGATGTGATTGAACAGGTTTTGCGTGCTCAAGGTAAGTGGGTTAATCTCGATAACGAACCTTATTTCTTGTAATATGCTGAAATACTTGCAAATAGTTAGGCTGCCAAACTTGCTAATGATACCGCTTACAATGTATTTGTTGCGGTGGTGCATTGTTAAGCCAATGTTGGACTATCAGTACGCTTATCAATTGCAACATACAGTAAATCTGCAGTTTAGCAATTCGTTGTTTTGGGTGCTTGTGCTGCTCAATATGTTTCTTGGTGCTGCCGGTTACGTTATTAACGACTATTTTGACCGCCGCATCGATTCAGTAAACCGAAAAAATAGTGTGTTGGTTGGGCGCAACATTTCAAATCGTATGGCCATTGCAATGTATGTGATTTTTAATGTTATAGCAATGTTTTTGGCTTGTGTGCTTGCGTATAACATGCACAGTTTCAATGTGTTGCTAATGTATATAATGCTGGCTGGCATATTTTGGTTCTACTCAACTACATACAAACGCCAACTTTTGCTTGGCAATGTTATAGTGTCGGTGTGTACGGCGCTTGTGCCTTTGCAAGTTGCTTATTTTGAGATAGTTTCGCTAAACAGTTCGTATGCTTCTGAAATGCTATACAACAATTTGACCTTTACTCCAATAATTGTTTGGATAATGGCGTTTGCTGTGTTCGCATTTTTGCTGAACATGATGCGCGAAATAGTTAAAGACATTGAAGATATTGAGGGCGACGGCACTTATGGTTGCGACACTTTGCCTTTGGTTTACGGCATCGGTGTGGCAAAATCGGTTGTAGTTGCCATTGGTATAGTTGTAGCACTCATCACATTGGCGGCAATGCTGTTTGTTCTTACCGATTTGCTGTCGCAGTTGTACCTTGCGTTGCTTGTGTTGTTGCCAACTGTTATTTCGGTTGTGCTTACCATTCGAGCCAATTGCAAAAAAAATTATTCGGTCATTAGCTTTATCCTCAAACTAGTAATGCTCACAGGTGTGCTTTATGCCTTGTTGGCCCGACAAATAATGATGTTTGTGTTGTAGAACTATTCAGTAGTTTTTGCTTATGGATTATAAAGTTGTGTTGGCTTCAAAATCGCCACGGCGACAGGAATTGCTAAAGCAGATTGTTCCCAATTTTGCTATTAGAACAAAAGAAGTTGCCGAAACATATCCGTCTGAACTGCGTGGTGCTCAAGTAGTTGAGTATTTAGCCGAACTAAAATCGTCGGCATTTGCATCTGATTTGGCAACCGATGAACTGCTGATAACCGCCGACACCATTGTGTGCGTTGATGGTTGTGTGCTTGGCAAACCAGCCAACAGAACCGATGCTATTGCAATGTTGCAAAAACTGTCGGGTAGGGCGCATCATGTTTACACTGGAGTTTGCATCAAAACAACGCAAAAACAACGCATTTTTAGTGTCGATACCGAGGTTTGGTTTGCTCAACTTACCAACGACGAAATTCTTCATTATGTTGATACTTACAAGCCTTTTGATAAAGCTGGAGCATACGGCATTCAAGAGTGGATTGGATATATTGGCATTGAACGAATAAATGGTTCGTATTTTAATGTTGTTGGCTTGCCTGTGCAGCGTTTGTATGCCGAACTAAAAGCTTTTTAATCTGGCTGAGTAATATGAATCTGCGCATCTTTTCGTCATTACATTCGCGCAAGTATCGCATCTATTTTATTGGACAATCGGTGTCGCTTATTGGCACGTGGATGTACAACATAGCGCTTGGTTGGTTGGTTTATCGACTTACCGATTCGGTTTTTCTACTCGGTTTGGTAGGCTTTACCAGCCAAATTCCAAACTTAGTACTCACACCTTTCACCGGCGTTATAACCGACCGCCACAATCGCTTGAGACTCATGACTGTAACTCAAGTAATGTTTCTTTTGCAAGCTTCGGCAATGGCACTGCTTGTGCTTACCAATCTGGTTCAAGTTTGGCACGTTGTGGCACTTAGTTTAGTGGCTGGCACCATTGGCGCATTTGATGCTCCTGTGCGCCATTCGTTGGTTATCGACCTTATCGACAATCCAAACGACCTTGGTAACGCCATTGCGCTCAACTCGGCGGTTTTCAATTCGGCTCGATTGATTGGCCCCGCTGTTGCTGGTTTTGTTATTTCGTTTGCGGGCGAGGGCTTTTGCTTTTTGCTTAATGCGTTGAGTTATGTTGCTGTGGTTTATGCACTTACATGTATCAAGATTGATAAACCTCGCGCAATTGACCGCACTTCAAACTACAAAAAAGGATTTAGCAATGGGGTTAAATACACGTTCAGTCAGCCCAAAATAAGTACGTTGATTATAACTCTTGCATGTTTCAGTGTGTGTGGTTTGTCGTATGTAAACTTGTTGCCTGCATACGCAAAAACATTGCTCGGCGGAGGCCCCAAAACTCTTGGATTTTTAATGTCGGCACTTGGTGCTGGAGCCCTGTTGGGTGCGTTGTACATGGCATCGCGCCGCGACACAAAAGCAATGCCGCGCCTGATTAGCTTTGGCATTCCAATTCTTGGTTTGTCGTTAATGTTGGCTTCGAAATGCAACATTCCCGTGCTTTCGGCTTTGTTTTTCTTTGCTTGCGGACTCACAATGATTCTTTCAAGCTCATCAATCAACATTTTGTTGCAGAGCCTATCCGACGACAATATGCGAGGCCGCGTAATGAGTTTTTACACCATGGCCATGATGGGAATGACTCCCGTTGGCAACTTGCTTGTAGGCAGCGTTGCTAGCAAAATAGGTTTGAACAATGCGTTGCTTTTTTGCGGAATAATAACCATAGTTATTGGCGCATTATATACTTGGCGTCGCAAGGTTATTGAGCAAATGGCTAACTAATTTTTTTTTGTGGCCGATGAGTAAGAAACCGCAACTTGAACAGTTGTCGCTTTTTCCTGAATATGATGCTGAAAATGAAAAGGTTGCGCCTATGTGTAACTTGCAACTGCCGCAGCCAAATTCCAATTTCGATGCACTTTTTGCACGATTAGCAAAATCGTCATTCCGTAGTCGATTTAAACTTAATGCCGAAGACAAACATTATTTGTTCGATAAAGGATTTGAAGCAATTAAAGCCCATGCAGCCGATTTTGTAGCTCAACGGCTAGCTCCTGCTCAACCAATCAACGATGGAAAGCAAACTCCAATGCGAGGGCACCCTGCTTTTGTGGCTCAACATGCTACGGGATGCTGTTGCCGAGGTTGCCTTGCCAAATGGCACAACATTCAACCCAACCGACCACTTTCAAAAAACGAGCAAACCTACATTGTTAACGTACTTATGGAATGGATTGTTAGATTTGCTACAAAATGAAAAATAAATAACCACCTAATTTGTAATTAAAAGTTCTGGAAGATTACCGAGGCGGCCGATAGCAAAATAATAAATAACCACCTAATTTGTAATTAAAAGTATTATGAAACACTTTATGCTACTATTCGTGCTATTGCACACCTTGGCACTTAATTGCTTTGCTCAACCCGAAGTTGGTCGTTACGACTATTGGCAACCAGGAGTAACCCTATCATTTGACATGTTTACAGGCGATTTGCCCGATAGTGTAGAAACTCAAAACTTATTATCGAGAAATATTGGCCACACTATTGCTACCGGAATGTGGGGCGTGTTAGATGTACCTGCAACAAAAAAAGGATGGAAAACCATGGTTGAAAAGGCATACTTCTGTGCTGCGTTAGATAAAAAAATGTCGTTTTGGCTTGTAAAAGACAGTACCGAGTTGAAATATGCTCAACTTTTGTGGGATGTTTGCGAGGTGGCTGCTCGAATGTCGCGACGCAATTTGGATCAACTTCAGCAACAAGCAGGTGGCAATGGCATGATATCAATTATGTACGTAACCAGCCTTAACGATGGCAAAGAGTTTGGCCGCGACGTATCAAACTCTATTATGCAGAGGGTTATAATTCCTCGTAACGAAGAGGAATACAAATCGTTTAGAGAAATGGTGGACCAATATCTACTTGAGTTAAGCCAATATGCAACAACCCAAGCCGACATACAACGATTTGTTACCGACAAACCCGACGAAGGCTACAAAATGGCCGACAAGTTACAAGGCGACATTAAAAACAGAGGAAAAATCAGATATTAGCCAAGCCTACTTGCAATCCGATGTTTTTGTTAAGCTCAATCTTTTTTCGGTTGCATAAATGCAATATTGAGGTATTTTTACAAAACGGAATCCAAAAAAGTTAAGGGTTCCGATTTTTGTGTAATCATATTTATTTCAAAACAATGGCCTTTTTACAAGGCAGATAATTAAAAGGAGGAACCTTAAAATGGAAATCAAAAAAATTACCGATCCAGCTTTCCGCAAATACGGACGACTAGTTACTAACGTAGATTTTACTGAGCTTATTGAGGCTTTGAAAACCAAAACTCCACTTCCTGAAGGCGTAGGCTACGAACCTTCAGTTCCAGCTTTGGAGGCTACCGCTACAGCAAAACAACTTGAAAACATATCGTGGGGCGAGCACCCAATTGAGGTTGGCTACTGCAATGGTCACAACACAAAGTTGAATGCCGTTGAGTATCACCGCAATTCAGAAATCAACGTTGCAGCAACCGACGCTGTTCTTATTGTTGGTATGCAACAAGACATTACCGACGATTTTACATACGACACCTCAAAAATGGAAGCATTCCTTTTGCCTGCAGGTCAAGCTGCCGAAATCTACGGCACAACACTTCACTATGCACCATGCTCATTGTCGCCAGAGGGCTTCCGTGTTGGCATTGTGCTACCTAAGTACACCAACTACCCATTGGAGGCTGCACACAACGCAGGTGGCGAGGACAAACTTCTTATGGCTAGAAACAAATGGCTTATTGCCCACAAAGACGGCGGTCAAGATCCAAAAGCATTTATTGGCTTGATTGGCGAAAACCTTGACATCGCAAAATAATCAGCCCTAAGGCAATTATTTTAAACCATAAACTAACGGATGCTGACTGCGGTTGGCATCCGTTTTTTTGTGAAGTGTCGAAAAATGTAGTGATGGGCCGTATTTATGTGTTGATTTTTGTATGTTTACGACATGATTATGTGTCGAAAAATGTATCGCATAGTATGGAACGTGTTGTAATTGAACAATTTATTGAGTGGAAAAACAAGAGTGACAGAAAACCGTTGATAGTAAACGGCGCTCGTCAAGTAGGAAAAACATGGCTTTTGAAGGAATTTGGTAAAAGAGAATACCTTCAAACAGCGTACATCACGTGCTACAAAAACAATCTTGTTAAAGAGATATTCAGTACCGATTACGATACAAAGCGCATTATTACGGCGTTGGGAGCAGTTTCTCGTATCGACATTAAGCCCGAAAGCACGCTGATTATACTTGACGAAGTGCAAGAGATTCCCGAAGTGTTGGAGTCGTTGAAGTATTTTTGTGAGGACGCGCCACAATATCATATTGCTGTTGCTGGTTCATTGCTTGGCATTTCACTTCACAAAGGTTTTTCTTTTCCTGTAGGTAAAGTGCAGACAATTAACATATACCCAATGAGTTATGAAGAATTTCTGCTAGCTAAAGGCGAAAATCAACTATTCAATATTCTTGAGTCGAAAGATTTCAAGACAATAAATATGCTTCACGAAAAGTATGTTGATTTACTTAGGCAATATTATTACGTAGGAGGAATGCCCGAAGCTGTAAAGCAATTTGTTGAAACGGGAGAACTTATGTCGGTTAGAAGTATTCAAAAACAGATATTGAGCGATTACTCAAAAGATTTTTCAAAGCATGCGCCTAAAGAGTTGGTACCAAGAATAACTATGGTGTGGCAGTCGATACCGTCGCAGTTGTTTAAGGAGAATAAGAAATTTATTTACGGAACATTGAAAAAAGGCGCAAGAGCCAACGATTTTGAATTGGCTATTCAGTGGCTTTTGGATGCGGGACTAATATACAAGGTGCCAAGAGTAAAGGCTCTGAAACTTCCTTTGAAAATATACGAGGACCTATCTGCGTTTAAAATGTATATGGTTGATACTGGGTTGCTTGGCGCGATGGTTGATGTTGAGCCAAGTCAAATACTCATAAACAACAATATTTTTTCGGAATACAAGGGCGGAATGACAGAACAATATGTTTTGCAGCAAATGAAAAGTCATGGAACTGAAAACATTTATTACCATAACACCGACTCTTCAAGACTTGAAATTGATTTCATAATACAACGCGAAGGCAATTTATTGCCAATTGAGGTAAAAGCCGAATCGAATGTTCGGGCCAATTCGTTGTCGATGCTTTTGCAAAATACACCCGATATGCAAGCCATAAGGTATTCAATGCTACCATATTGCGAGCAATCCCAAATGACAAATATTCCTATGTATGCGGTGTAGATATTATCGTTTTTGAATTAAGGAAAGGCAAACTTTACAACTGATTTTTTTCTCAAATAATCAGCCCTAAGGCAATTATTTTAAACCATAAACTAACGGATGCTGACTGCGGTTGGCATCCGTTTTTTTTTGTGTGATAGATATTTTAAGTATGAAATGAAAAATAACAGCGAGGTGCATAAGAAAATCATGCACCTTGATATTTATCTTTGTAGGAAACAAATAAACAAGCAAGATGAATTTGTCAGAAAAAGTACGGATGTTGTTTTGGATTACGTCATTAGTAAAGCGCAGAGGTCCAATATCGTTGCGCGATATTAATGAAGAATGGGTGAATAATGAGTTGAGTGAAAACCGTAGATTTGACAGAAACACATTCAAAAACTATCTATACAATATAGAAGTGATTTTTGGTATAGAGATAATTTATAAGAACGGAGGCTACTGCATTGCCGACAAAGCAAAGATTAGTACAAACAATTTGCACGATTTGCTTATAAGCCGCATTCAAAACATTGAATTCTATTCCAAATTTAGCGATTTGGGCGATAAACTTCAGGTTGACGATATTCCCGAAGGAAGCCAATATCTTGATATTATAGGACAAGCGCTGAAAGAAAATAGGTTGCTGTGTATTGAATATCAAAAGTTTATTGATGAAAACTCAAAAGTTATAGTAATAGAACCATATTGCCTAAAATTGAAGGACAGACGATGGTATTTGTTGGCAAAAAATAAGGCAACGGCCGAAGTTTGCACGTATGCTCTTGATAGGATAAGTTCGTTGATAATAGAAGGAAATCATTTTACTCCCGATAGCACAATTGATGTAAGCAGTTATTATTCCAACTGCATTGGCGTGTATGCCGATGACGAAAAACTAGACGATGTGGTTCTTAAAACTACAGAGTGGCAAGCTCATTACTTGCGCACATTGCCTTTGCATAAATCTCAACAAGAAATAACCCCTTGCGTTTTCAAATACCATGTAGATATTACTCCCGATTTAATAAACGAGATATTGCGTATGGGAAGTAAAGTTATTGTTATCTCCCCCGAAACACTGAAGTCAAAAATTAAAGAACAAGTGGATGCAATGCAAAGAATGTATATAAATGGTATTTTAGGAGATTGAAAAACATTTAATAATCATTAATAAAACAATCAGTTATGAGATTCAAACTCAAATTACAACTTGAGCCACAAGTAAGTGGCCGTGAGATTCCGATCAATTACCAGTACGAACTGTCATCGGTTATCTATAAGATTATTGCTAATGGAGACGAACAGTACTCCCGAATGCTTCACGAAGATGGCTTCACATCTACTACAAAGCATTTCAAACTATTTACATTCTCCAACCTAATCGCACCGTATCGTGGAATCGAATTCAAGAAAGGCACCGACCGTCTGGTCATCAAGTCCAATACTCTCGAATGGTATTTGGGATTTGTACCTGAAGAAAGTACCCAGCGCTTTGTTCAAGGTGTGTTCGTCGACCAGCGTTTCCGTTTGGCCGACAACGTGAGCGGAGCATGGTTCAAGATATGCGAAGTTCAGTTATTGCCAGGAGTTGATTGGACTCCAGATGTCGAGTTCGAGACCATATCACCAATAAGTGTATCAAAGCATGTAGAAGGCAAAAAACATGCTGTTTATATCGGTCCCGACGATGAAGCATACGAAAAAGCCCTTCTCACCGGACTCGTTGACCGCTACAGAGCCATCAACGGCCGTGACTACGAAGGAGAAAAATATTGTCGTCTGACTGTAACAAACGAGCCAAAGTCGGCACTAATAACAATAAAGGCCGGCACCCAAGACGAAACCCGTGTCCGTGGCTTCCGTTACCGCTTCAAGATAGCCCTCCCGCAAGAGCTAATGGAGATAGCCTACGAGTGCGGATTGGGAGAAAGAGGCAGCATGGGGTTTGGAATGATAAAAGAAAGAAAGGAGAAATAAATATATGGACATTTCTATTTTAGGGAAAGAACCGATACTGGACAAGATGGCGGTGTTAACAATAACTCCGCTTGCACCATTGTCTATGGTGGCAGAGATGCCAGGTTCGTATTATAAAACACTAAGCAAGCCAAGCAAGAAAATGCTTTGCGGCTTGT
>JAKSOL010000027.1 GCA_024405635.1 Salinivirgaceae bacterium
TAGGATCGAGCAATCCGTTGATGGTGACGGCATCCGTAATGCCTCGTTCGGCAAGATTATCCACCTGGTCTTTCATCAACGACTGCAGAGGCGAGATGATAACGGTAAGTCCATGTACAGAACGACCTTCCATCAAGGCAGGTAACTGAAAGGTAAGCGACTTACCACCACCGGTCGGGAAGATGGCCAACAGAGACTTCCCTTCTACAGCCGCCCTTGCTGCTTTCTCTTGCAGAGGCTCACCTTCGTAAGTTCGAAACTGGTCATAACCAAAGAATTGCTTTAGGTTGTAATAAATATCAAGGTCTCTGTTGCAATAAGCGCACCCTTCCTCACATCGCGAGTGTCGAAAAATACGCACAACATTCTCCACATTCGGATAGTTGTGTAAAAACCACGACGGAGTAATCGAACGATAATCGGCAGTATCAATAAGGGCAAATGCTAATTCTGTTGGTTGTTGCACCATGATGCTTGCCACATCCGCATGTTCGCAGATTTTGCCCTTGTATTCTTCACGAACCAATTCCTGAAGTTTTGCACTGTCATCCGCCTTTGCTCCAACGAATTGGAGGAAGCCCCGGAACTCAGGAACATCATGAAGTAATGTCGCATAGATTGCCTGTTTCCTTTTTGGAAGTGCGGCCCATGCAGTAACCTCCTCCATCAGCAAATCACGCGCTTTCTCACAATCATTTACCGGATTGTTCATCTGCTCACTCACCAACTTGTCGTCTTTCAACAATCGGTGATAAGGCCGTTCTGGAAACAATAACGGAGAAACGTACAAGGTATCTACCAAAGTACATTCCCTAATATCTTCCCCGAACAGATACTTCGCATCATGATGGATGATGTTGTGACCGCAAATATAATCCACACCGTCCAGAAACTGCATCATCGCATGTTTGTCGGCAGCATGAAAGGTCGCCCCATCCCAACGCAAAGCCCCGATGTCATGAACCCGCTTGTCCTTCATGCCCACCTCGCAATCTACAATGGCATACTTGAAAGCCCCGCTAGACTCCACCTCATTGGCAGAGGCAGAAACATTGCCGCTTATAGATTCTATTATTTTACTCCAGATGGACATGATTCACTTCTTATATTAATCCAATCTTTTTCAGCCTTGAACGGATTGAGCCATCATTACGCTGTAGTATGATTGCCAACTCATAATGTTACTGCAACATGCTATTTATGACGTCTTTGTATGCAATATTATTATGATATTTAATGTATTTACTTTATCAACCCCTGTTCATTCAAAAAACTTGCGAACGCTTCAAGGATAGTATTGGTTCTTTCTTTAATATCTGATTCTGCAAAGTCGGTTTTCGTCTTAGCAAGTTGTTTCAATTCTTCTACACTAGTCGCTTTCTTTTCGTCTCCTTTAGAAGTAGTGTAGCCATTGTAGTACTTTATCTTGTCGCCAAAACGGAAGTCGGAAGCACGGATGTTGATACGCTTTTCAAGAATCGTTTTGTTGCCGAGCATCTCTACAACGTCTTTGGAACTGAGGGATTTCTCCAAATCGTAACGGTTGCGAGCATAGATGTGCTCTATTTCAAAGACTGTGTCAAGCGAAGGTCGTTCTTGATTTTCGTCTTGCATACACCACCATACAAGCATTGACTTGGTGATAGGGCGCCCGTTGTAGAAGTTGTAGTTGTTGAACTGATTTGCCGTCTGCTGCTGAGGAAAACGGAATTCTGCAAAATCCACTTCTTTGCCGTTAATGAGATTCACCATCTCTGCATAGACAGGCGTACGCAAAGCATTCACACCAGGATTCGTTATGGCGTATGTCCAAATGAAGGCAATGGTCTTTGTTAGAAAGTTGTAGAATTTCTCGTCGTCCAGTTGATTGTCGGCATCCTTGTTGCAAAGGAAATAAACACTTACGAAGAAGGTCCACATGCTATTCGGTGCATAATTAAGGACAAAGAGCTGACGCAGCACTCTCTGAGAGAAACGATCATCGGACATAGAATAAACATCGTTCCAAAAGTCAGCAAGCAGTTCCATGTTACAGAGCGTCTCATCGCTTTGTAGTAAAGCGTAGTTGTTAGCTCCATAGAATGAGCGCAATGCCTCTGTTGTAGATCGTTTGATGCCTTTCTTGGCACGCTCGTAATACATGTAACGGGAGAAAAGCTCATCCATCGGGGTACCGCTGTTGGAGTGGAGATGCTTTTCGCAAATCTCCTCAAGTTTACGCCAACGATTGATAAATTCATCCTTTTTGCCAAGCTTTGAATAATACTTGTAGAATTCTGCTTTAAAGATGTCTGCATCAGAAAGTGCCTTTCCACGATTGTTGAGCGTAGAGAATATGCGTAGAGCAGTATCCTGTACGTCAGCTTCGATTGGCAACAAGATACAATTGTTCAGTATTCTGCTAGGCAGATAAGGGAAGTATGCGGGATAATCTGCCACAAACTCATCTATCTTTCCTTGGAAAAAGCGGAAGTTCTCAGCATAACGACTTTTCATTTTGTCGTTGACAACTCCGTCTTTTAGAATAGCAAGGAATTCCTCCTTATCCTTATCTGTAGCAACTTCAGAATTGATTTTCAGAAGATTCATATCAGGTTGGTCAAACTCGTCAGTTTTCCAAATGCACTTACCAATCATCTCACGAAGCAATTGACTCTGCTTGTCTTTCATTTTCTCAAAACGAGAATAAAAAGCACGAAGTAAGAGCATAATGGTTGTTAAACGTTGCTGACCATCAATTATTTCCATTTGACCTCGCTCATTCTTGAAAGTCACGATAGGGCCAAGATAATACTCGGCTGTAGATCGGTCAAACTTGTCGGCATCAGCTTCTGGAATAGCAAAAGCGAACACATCTTCCCACAGGGTAAAGCATTCTTTTTCGGCATCCCAAGCGTAAGGTCGCTGATAATCAGGTATAAGAAAATCTGCCTTATTATCACTCAGCAGATTCTTTATGGTTTTCTGATCAACGTTAAGTTTTGACATAAGTATGAGTGTTATTATTTGTTCAATTGTACTTTATTCAGAATTATAATTTATGAAATCATTGATTTTCCATCTCCCAATGTCCAGCCTTGTTGATTCCAACATACTTGACGTCCTTCAAATCGCTAAGGACGCAGAATGTCCGTTTGATTATCTTCTCTAAAACATTAAACATTGTTGCAAGAGTAAATGTATTTACAATACTATTTGATATGCCGTTTTCTATAATAAATCTTTCGCTGTTATTACATATAACGAACAACAAATCGAACTGTAAATCACTTTGTTTTTGTTCAGTTATTATTTCTCTTCAATGTTAATATTTTATTCAACACCAAATCTTTAGAAATAAGCAATAAACGAACTTAATTGATTGAAGACTCTTCAGCCCACCCCTTTGATATAGGCAAAAAAAAAAGAGGAACATCTCTGTTCCTCTTTTTGCATCTCTCAGCGGAGAGATAGGGATTCGAACCCCAGATACCTTGCGGTATGCCGGTTTTCAAGACCGGTGCAATCGACCACTCTGCCATCTCTCCAGCGACAAAAGTAGATATTTTTCCTTTCCGTGCAACACGAACTGCACTTTTTCTGAATATTTTTTATAATCTTCTAATAATCAACACGTAACGCAACACAAAAGACTATCATTTCGTTACAAAAGCGTCTCATTATAGCTCATTTAACAACGTTTGCAACATCAATTTTTAGTTTACAAGTGTGAAAAACTAACATTTTTAGCACCCAAGTCAACTTTAATACTAAACTTTAAAATAATCGTAATTTTATTGTTGCACATTAAAACAAAGCATGTATATTTGCATCGCTTTTACGGAAGCAAGGTTCTTAATATTTTGGGCGCTTAGCTCAGTTGGTTCAGAGCATCTGGTTTACACCCAGAGGGTCGGGGGTTCGAATCCCTCAGCGCCCACTCAAAGACTTTCAATCATCGATTGAGAGTCTTTTTTTTGCCTAATTATTACTTGACAAAAAAAGCAACCCCAAACTTGGAATTGCTTTTTATAATTTTTCAAAAATAGGATCTACCCTATTCCACTACAAGTTTCACTGTCTTTATTGTATCGTTTAAAATATCAAGGGTAACCACATACACACCAGAAGCCAAATGGGTATCTAATTGCACACTGCCCGATACTTCGTTTATATGGTATTGTGCCACTTGCACACCAGTCATATTTAGTATTGTTACGGTGATTGGCGACTGCACATCGGCTCCAACATTGAGCATTACCGACTGATTTGCTGAAATTGGATTTGGGTATAAACTAACTTGATTGGCGCTAATTGATATGTGGGAAACCGACACTATTTGCGATGCTACCGTTGTGCCATCATAGTCGGTTTGCTCAAGGCGATAATAAACGGTGCCTTGTGGAGCGTCAAAGTCGGCATATTTATAAGACATAACCGAGTTGGAGTTTCCTGCACCATCAAAAATTGCAATTTTCTGAAAATTGACACAATCGGTTGAGCGATATATAGTATAGTAATCGTTGTTTGTTTCGGTTGCTGTTTGCCATTGCAATACAACTTTTCCATTGGCACTTGTTGCCGAAAAATCAAGCAATTCTATTGGCAGAGGGCGACTTGTAACAATGGGATTAAAATGTGTTATATTAAAACCTCCAGCGGCCAACTGATCCATACATACTTCGCCGCTACCATTGCTACAACGCAAATCATTAATCACAAGCATCGAGCCTTCGCCCGAAATTGTCCTTGTCCAATCAATTATTAAATCGTTGCCAACAGACAAGTCTCTGTTTATTGTGTATTGTCCATTATTTAAAACCACATTGCCTGTTACATCAAGCGATGCGCCATCGGCTATAACAACATTATTTGGATTAACGAATTTGCAATCGCCTTCAACACTAAATTGCGCACCAGTGCCCATAGTCAAACTTGCGCCATTACCAATTGCCACATCACCAGCAAAGGCAACTGTTGAATTTGCATCAGCATTAATTGCAGTTCCTCCTGACATGTTTAGTGTCTCGCCCTCAAGTTCGCCTTGAATAGTAACAGAGCCACTTCCAGTTACGTTTATCGGTCCATTAACAATAGCTTTTGCTCCCGGATTAACTTGTAGTTGAGATGTATTTCCGCCATTAATTGTAAGGCTGTTGCAGGTGAATCCATTACTAGCAAAAATGCCAGCTGTTGATAAATAAACGTTATTTGCCTGCAAGCTACTTTGCGTACCAAGATAAAGGTTCATATGGTTTCCGCCAGAAAGACGTAAGTCGTTCTGAACCTCAAGCGAACCATTTATTCGTATTGGGCCAGAGCCACCTCGCAAATTGTTCGCAATAATGCTCGATCCGTATTCCGATTCAATATGAAGGTAGTCTTGACTTGGTACCGAAATATCGCCCGCAACATTGATTGTGATGCCTGCGCCTATAACTAAACAAAACAATCCGTCAATACTAACGTCTCTAGTTACGTTCAATGTATGAGGGTTGCCATCGGCTGACACTATATTAAAATAAACAACATTACCCCAATGCGTCATAGACATTGAGTTTAATGTTAAATCGCTTGACAAACGCAATGTTGATTCGTTGGTAATATTTAGGCTTGAATTAGGACTTGGGGTTATATCGGCACAATAAGCCAATAAAACAAAGTACAATAATAGCGTAGTGATGAATAATCTTTTCATCGGTTTAGTTTTTTTGGTTTCTTCAGCTGCAAATATACTCTTTTGCTTTGTGTATCAACATTATAGAAACCAAAACTACTATGAAGAATATCAGTTTTGCAACATGATAAAACACACTAAAGGATAGTTAATAATACTATTTATATAGTTCAATTTGAATAATTTAGCGCTCATCAAAAAAAAACAAGAACAACAACTTTATGAACAAGAAAGTATTTTCCACATTGGCTATTCTACTGATATTGAGTCAATTTGCAGCAAAAGCCGGCACTAAACCTGAGGTTGAATTCAGCAAATACTTTACAGATAGTACACTTCGTTTGGACTATATTTTTGCTGGGACTGCAAAATGCGCAAACATTTACGTTGACGAACTAAACATGTTACCTCATTGGGCGGGTCGCCGCTATAACCTTGATTCGCTGATACTTAAAGGCAACGGGCAGATTTATGTAACCGACTCAGCAACTAACAAACTTATTTATTGCCATTCGTTTTCGACCTTGTTTCACGAGTGGCAAACTACCGAAGAGGCTGCCAATGTAGCTCGCTCGTTTGAGAATGTTTATCTTGTGCCGTTTCCTCGCAAAGCGGTAAATATTCGCATCGTTATTCAAGATTTTCATGGCCAAAACACTGCAGAATTGAATCATAAAGTTTCGCCAAACGATATTTTAATCCGCAAAATTGGCTTTAAGGAATATTACCCAAGCAAATACATACAGAAAAGCGGAAGCAGCGCAAACTGCATCGACATTGCATTTATTGCCGAAGGATACACTGAAGAAGAAATGGAATTGTTTTATAGTGATTGTGCGAAATCGGTAGAATCGATTTTGAGTTTCGAACCATTTAAATCGCGCAAAGACAAATTCAATTTTGTTGCAGTTGCAACCCCATCAATCGAAAGCGGAGTGAGCATTCCACACAACAATCAAGGTTGGACAAATACCTTCCACCAATCGCACTACGACACCTTTTACAGCGACCGATACTTAACAACATCGCGCCTAAAAACAATACACAACGCACTGGCCGCTGTTGAATACGAGCACATTATTCTGCTGGTAAATACCGAAAATTATGGAGGCGGAGGCATTTACAATGCGGTAACACTATCGGCCGCGCACCACCCTACAGCTCGCCAAGTGTTAGTTCACGAACTTGGGCATAGTTTTGCGGGTCTAGCTGACGAGTATTTTTACGACGATTCGTACGAACCATATTACTTTACCGACACCGAACCTTGGGAGCCAAACATAACAACGTTGAACGATTTTGAATCGAAGTGGAAAGATATGCTACCCAGAGGCACACAAATTCCGACACCAACGAAATACACAGGCAAATTCAACTACAAAAACATGCCAACCGACCCAAACCACCCAATTTATACCGAAGTTGGCGTTTTTGAAGGCGCTGGCTATATGAGCAAAGGCGCATACAGACCTGTTGAAGAGTGCCGAATGAAAATAAATGAAGCACCTGATTTTTGTCCTGTTTGCAAAAGAGCAATTATACATGTAATTAATTTTTACACAAGAGATTAAAACTGTTTTTGCGTAATGGAAACAGATAAAAAACGAATAGAGTTTATTGATTTAGCCAAAGGTGTATGCATCATTTTGGTAGTGCTGCTTCACATGGGGCTACCCATTGACGAACATGTGCCTTTGCTTCAAAATTTGCGAATGCCGCTGTACTTTATTTTGTCTGGCCTTTTTTTCAAGACATATGGCGGTTTTGCTCAATTATGCAAAAAGAAGATTAATAAAATACTTATACCATTTGTGTTTTTCTATGTTGCCAGCTATGGCATATTTTACATGCTGATAACATTTGCTCCAAGCTTATCAAACTCTGAAGCAACAGGCATTCTTGACATTTTTACCCAACGAACAACATTTAACAATCCGATTTGGTTTTTGCTATGCTTGTTTTGGTGCAACTTACTGTTTTGTGCCATTTCTGTTACAACAAAAGAAGAATGGCAACGAACAATTGCAGTAATTACAATAGGAGCAAGCGGATATCTACTAAACCGTTGTAACGTGCAAATTTACGGTTGCATTGATTGTGCATTTTCTTCTCTACCAATGTTTTATGTTGGCTATATGCTCAATAAAACAAAACTACTCTACTCAAACAAATTTGATAAATACACACCACTGTTTGCAGCTGCTATTTTATGTTTGGCACTATTGCTAGTTAATATATGGCCATCAAGAATAAACTACCAAACAAACGAATACTTTGGAAACATAATAATAGCCTATAGCACAAGTATTTTAGTTGTATTATCCACTTTGCTTATCTGCAAGATTATAAAGCACTTACCAATCATTTCGTACTTTGGCCGATACTCAATAATTGTGCTTTGTACTCACGAAATGATACGTAAATTCGTAAAACCCGTGTTGGGCATTTTAACCGACAATGTGTATGTGCTTGCAGTTGTAGTGTTAACAATATGCCTTGCAATAATTCCTTTGTGCATCAGATTTTTGCCACATGTTACAGCACAAAAAGATGTTTTAGCAAGCTAAAGGCTAAATCAGCAAAAATGTTAGGCATAAACAATATGTTACAGCAACCAAAAGTTAAAAGGTTACATTTGCAGTCATACAAATAATAAGAAATGGAACTGTTTATTAATTGGAATCCAAACCCAATAGTTTTTCAACTAAAAATTCCAGAAGCAATACCATTAATAGGTGGCGATGTTTTAGCACCTCGTTGGTATGGCATGCTGTTTGCTTTGGCCATTGTAGTTGGCTATTGGATTATGGGCAAAGTGTTTAAGCGCGAAAAAAAGGACCCTGAAATTATGGACAACATGCTGGTTTATATGGTTTTGGGTACAATTGTCGGCGCACGAGTTGGGCATTGTTTGTTTTACGAACCTGCATATTATTTGTCGCACCCAATTTCAATACTCAAAATTTGGGAAGGCGGACTTGCTAGTCATGGAGCAGGAATAGGCATACTGTTTAGCTTCTATCTTTTCTCGCGAAAATACAAGATGGATTTCTTTTGGATTATGGACCGAATGGCAATGCTAATTGCACTTTCGGGCTTATTTATCCGCACAGGAAACCTAATAAATTCAGAAATTTGCGGCAAACCAACCGATTTATCATTTGGATTTATTTTTGAAGCCTTGGGCGAAGATTTTGCTCGTCACCCATCACAATTATACGAGGCTGCCGGCTATAGCGTCATTTTTGTCATTTTGTTGCTTCTTTATGTTTACACCAATGCTGGCAATTTGCGCGGAATGTTGGTAGGCTTGGGTTTGGTGTTGGTATTTGGATTCCGAATAGCAATTGAGTTTACCAAAGAGGTTCAGGTTGATTTTGAAAAAGGAATGATACTAGATATGGGACAATGGTTAAGTGTTCCATTTGTGTTAGGTGGCATTGCCTTGATTTATTATTCATTAACCAACAGAAAAAAAGATGAAAAAGCTATTTAATATACTCGCTATCAGCAGTTTAATGCTACTTACCGCATGCAGTAAAGACGATGATATTAAAGTAATAACACCAGGCGATTTCCTACCAGCCTACCCTCTTTCGTATTGGGACTACAGCGACGGTTCGCGCATTCTCACATCAAGCAATTATGTGCACCATAGTTACCACGCTTCAACATCATCAAAAAACGAAACTCAAGAGTGTTTAGTTCCAATTTGGGACGGCAAATACTTATACAAATACAGCATATATCAGCAATCGACAACAATGCCATTGCGCAAACTATTAAATGCCACAGGCTCAAACGCTTGGGTGGTTGAAGAAAACAATGGTGTAACTGTAAAACGAACCGAAACTCATCTTGACTCGTTGACAATTTCGTGGAAAAACAACACCGATACCACGTTCAAAGATGTGTATATGGTTACCGAACATCTTGGACACTTTGACTATAAAACCAAGTGGAGCATTCGCGAATACTACGCAAAATACGTTGGACTTATTAGGGTTGAAGTTAACAATCCTTACCAAGATGTAGCTACACCTGTTATACAAAAAGACTTGCGCTCTTACAGTATTAAATTCCCCGAAAACAACTAAAATGCACAGCTTCCCTTTTCGGTACACCGACCGAGTGGTTCTTTATCTTGAGAACAAAGAAACCGAAACGGATGCTCTTCGAAAAATTGAACATGCGCTTGGTTTACAACTAGATGCAACAACATCGGGTTGGCCTTTTGTGGGAAAAACAAGCATTGAAACCAACGTTAAAATTGATGCCATTTCAATTGTTGTTGTTTATAGCATAAACCTACGGGGCAACAACTTGGCACTATTAATATGCGTGCTAACTGGCTTATTTTTAGGAATTAACAATTTTAACACCATCACAACCATAATAACTCTGCTATCGGTTGTTGCATACATAGCAATGATTGTTATTCAAAATGCACATGTAAAAAAGCTGATAATAGAAACACTGGGCCAACCTCAAATTGAAGGCGAAACAAGCATTTGGGACAAGCAAAAACGTTGGATGCAACAGCCCGAAGTTTGCCCAGCTTGCGGAACTCCGCGCAACGAATACAGCAACCGTTGTGTTGCTTGCGGAATAAAACTTCCACAAACAAAGCAAATTAAAAGCAACGCAACCATTTGCAGTTCAAACAATTACAACATAACCTATCAATACAAAGAGCAATGCGAAAAATAGCTGCAAACATCGTTTTTACAGGAGTTGGCGCCCCAATAAAAAATGGACATGTTGTGGTTGACGACAACGGATATATTATTGACGTTGTTGACTCGGGCGGTCAAATAGTTGAAATTGAAGGACTTGAGTATTTCAACGGGATATTAATTCCTGGACTTGTATTGGGATGCAAAAATGTTGAAGTAACCGAACAATTGAGCAAAGTGCTTTGGCGAATGGGAGTGCAAGCCATTGTTGGAAACAACATAAGTGCAACTACAAAGCTGCAAACTCAAGCCATTATAACCAACATGTCCGACGACAAACTAGTACAAATGCAACCAAACCAATACAACTTTTTGCAACCTACTGATGGATACAATTTTGAACAATGGCTTAACAAACTTACCTCAGAGGCAGCAAAAAAATTAAACTTACAATTTTGCTTTGGTAGTTTTCAAAAAGGTGTAAAACCTGGCATTCTGCTGGTTTCGCCATTTAACTTTGCAACTAATTCACTAACAGCAGATTCGGTTGTAACAAGATTAGTGTAATGGCCCAACAATACACCATATTATATAGTCCTTTAAATTGGGGATTAGGTCATGCAACTCGTTGTGTTCCGCTAATTAACAAAGCCATAACCGATGGCCACAAGGTTGTAATAGCCACAAATGGTGCCGCACTTAATTATTTGCAAAACGAAATACAAAACGCACAATTTGAGCAACTTAATGGTTACAACATGCACTATGCTCGTTGGCCATTTTTGCCATTAGTAATAGCACTACAAGCGCCTTTACTTTTTTTGTCGTTGATTTTTGAACGAGTACAAACGTGCAAAATTGTTAAACAACACAACGTTACACACATTGTGAGCGACAACCGATATGGCGTGCATTGCAAAAAATGCCACAACAGCATCATAACACATCAATTATACCTACCTCTACCCAAATGGCTAAAAGTTATACAACCAATAGTAAATGCCATTATTCAACTGATACTCAACAAATTTGACAGCATATTAGTTCCCGACTTAGCCGAAAACGAAAAAAGCCTAAGTGGCAAATTATCGCATGGCGGCAAACTAGACTCCAGAGTAAAATACATTGGACCGCAATCGCGATTCGTTAATGTAACCGAAAGTAAATCAAGCAGTTTCAACCCCGATGTATTAGTTGTGCTATCGGGCAAAAACGCACAAAACAAAAAGTTGATTAAATCGCTTTGCAAACAATACAAAAACAACGAAAAACAGTTGCTTATAGTTTGTGGCACTGCAACCGATTATAGTGCAAATTCAGCACGTAACATTCACATTATAAACTACCTACCAACCAACCAACTTGCTTATCTTTTAAAACACACAAAAACAATAATCGTTAGGTCGGGCTACTCCACTGTTATGGATTTGTACACACTACAACGCACTCAAGGTATTATTTGGATACCATTAAAAGGGCAATGGGAACAAGAGTATTTGTCTGAAAGACTAAAACAAAAAGCATAACTTATCAGCGCCATCTATTTGCTTTTCAGCATTTTACAAACACAACAGGCACAGCATGGCGCAATAGCGCAAAAACAGAGCACATACTCATTTAAAGGCAATATGTTAATAAGGTTTTAATTTTATTACAGCCAAAACCATTGAAAATCAGCAAAAAAAACGTAGTATTGTTCAACACATACATGTAACACCAACTGCTAATGTTAAGCCAAAACAATAACAAGTTCCGTTCTAGAACAAAAAACAAACTTTTGACTTTGTTGTTAAGTTGTGTATTGCTCACAAACTGCACCAACAACACACAACAAGCCCCAAGCAGCAACTACGTTTGGCGTAATGTTGAAATTGGCGGCGGCGGGTTTGTAACTGGCATCATTACATGCCCTACCGAGCCCAACCTTGTTTTTGCCCGCACCGATATTGGCGGCGCATATCGTTGGATTGATTCAACAAAATCGTGGAAACCTATAACCGATTTTATTGGCGCTAACGATGCAACAATTTTAGGAATTGAAAGTGTGGCCATTGACCCTCAAAACCCAAACAACATATACATTTCGGCAGGAATAAACTATTTGTCACCTGCAACTTCGTACATACTAATATCGCACGACTACGGCGATAGTTTTCAAAAAGTTGATGTAACAAAACAATTTACCATACACGCAAACGGTCCTGGCCGACAATGCGGCGAGCGTTTAGCTGTAGATCCAAATTGTAGCAACATTATACTTTGTGGCACACGATTCAACGGATTGTGGCGCAGTTCTGATAGTGGATTATCATGGGAACGAGAATTTGGATTTCCATTACATAATCAGAATGAAACAGCAAACAACGGCATTTGTTGCGTGTTGTTTGACGAGCAATCGGGCAAAAAAGGCTCACCAACACCTGTCATTTATGCTGGATTATCGCGAATTGGCGACAACAATCTTTACGTTTCAAAAGATGGAGGAAAAAGCTGGTCACCTGTAAAAGGAGCCCGAACCGACATGATGCCTCATCAAATTAAGCTGAATGACAACAAGTTATACGTTACATACAACGACCACGAAGGTCCTTGGAACACAAAACAAGGAAGCATTAACTGCTTTGACATTGCAAAACAAAAATGGTCCGATGTTTCGCCACAACAACCATTTTCAATGGGAGGTATAAGCATCAGTAACGATGGTAAAACTCTTTTGGCCAGCAGTTTAAACCAATGGGTATTTCAAAGTAAAGAATTAAACATTGATGGCGACGAAGTGTATCGCAGCAACAACGGCGGTAAAACTTGGGAAAAATTGTTTCAAAGCAACCTTGCCAATGTTAGCAATGGCGAAATTAGTTGGATGGATAAGTTCTCAATGTATTGGGTTTCAGACATTGAAATTGACCCTTTCAATAGCAAACGAGCTTGGGCAAATTCGGGTTGCGGAATATTTATGACCGAAAATCTTGACGACTCAATTTCAAATTGGGTTTTCACTCCAAAGGGAATGAACCAATCGGTTTGTTTAAGTGCAGTTAGTTTGCCATCGGGTGAATTGGTTTCGTGCATGATCGATTTTGATGGCTATGTACATAGCGATTTGCTTAGTTACCCAAATAAAATACATACCCCAAGCATCGGCACAAACTCAAGTGTAGCCTACGCTGGACAAAAACCAAACATTGTTATACGAGCAGGCGGTTTTGCCAACAACCAGGCAGTTTTAATATCAAACGATTGTGCTCAAACTTGGCAGCAAATAAAAACCGAAAGCATTGGACGGTATCGAGGTCAAATAACAATAAACGCCGATGGCAGTTGCGTTGTTTGGTCTCCCGAAAATGACAATCACACATATTGGACAACCGATTGGGGTGAAAATTGGAATATATGCATTGGCACTCAAAATGCACATTTTAGCCCTGTTGCCGATTCGTACAATCCTTCATTTATATATGGATTATCGGCCAATGGCATTTTATATGTAAGCCGAAATGCAGGCAGTAGCTTTGAACAATATCAAACTAGCATTGCACCAGTTTATGGCAATGTGATTAGTGTAAATCATACAAAAACTGGCGAAATATTGGTACCAGGCAACAATGGATTGTTTCGCATCAATGTAACCAATAAAGACATTGACATTAAAGCAATTAAAAGCATAACTCACTGCGAAGCTGTTGGTTATGGAGTACCGGCTCCTAATCGAAAAAATGCAACCATATACATTTTTGGAACCCCACAAAACCAACCAACTGGCATTTATAGGAGTATTGACGATGGCGAAACTTGGGTTCGCATTAACAACGATCACTCACAATACGGCGGACCTGGCAACGGTCATTTTATTATTGGCGACAAAAAAGTATTTGGTCGTGTTTTTATGAGCACCATTGGCCGCGGTATTGTTTATGGCGAATTGTGCGACTAAAATTTGCTATCAATGGCACTAAGTTTTAGTAACTAGTTTTGCTAAAACAATTTATCACAACTCGAAACGATGATAATGAACAAAGCAATAGTTGCATTTAACATGAGCATTGCTAACAAATTAGACATTGCGCACAACATTATGCTACGCAAATAGCCTATTCTAAACAACTGGTGCATATCCCAAACAAAATAAACAAAGGGTAGCAGAAACATTATTTTACTTATTAGCTCATTACTGCAAAATTGTTGTATTGGCATCAGTATTATTACTAACATAATTACCTGACACACAATATAAACCATGCAATAAAAATGTTCGGCAAGAGACATTTTGCTGCCTCGTTCGGTTTTACGAAAACAAAGCCTATTTGGTAATACAAACCATATGACTAACAAAATAGAAAAAAACGACTGATTATTAGTCAACCAATTGGCAACTGCTTGTATTATTGTCCATAAACGATTGCCAGTTTCAGTGTTATCATCAATATTTATTGAAGAGATAGATTGTATTTGCCCGTTCAAAAAGTATTGTAGCGACAACATAATGAAGCAGAGCAAAAAGAGCAACTGAATTGGTTTTACATACTCTTTACGTTTTCCATCTAAATAATCGGCCATCATATAACCAGGCCTAAAGCACAATTCAATGCATGTGTGAATCAATCCTTGGTCATAATTTGTAATTATGCCAACAACATCGTTTATGCCTTGAAAAAACGACAATTTACTAGTTCTTGCCTCTTGTCCGCAATTAGGGCAATAATTGCCTTTAAAATGGGTTTTGCAATTTAGGCACACACATTCAGTTGATTGTTCAATATTGACAGAGGGAAGATGATTGCCATTTTGCTGCCATCTTACAAATCTTGTATATATACCTTTTAGCGTCATTAAAAGAAGATGTATAAATGTTTTTCGATTAACACAATGCAATAAAGTTGCATGTTGGGTGTTTAAAATTTGGCGCTAAACTATATCTAAACAAAGAATTATGTGAACTTTTTTTTAATAAAGAATTGATGTGCTAAACGCATTGTGCCCAGCACATCAACACTAAACACATTATATTTCAGACCATTGTCTGCTTGTATGAAAGGAATATAGTACACAAGTGCTCTACTTGCAATCTTGAACTATGCTGATATGGCTGAATGCATCGCCACACTCTATTCCCACTTCAATAAAACGAGAATAGTGTGTATTATTTGGCTCAACAATTACGCAAATGTTTTTGCCAGTAACTTTAGCTTGCAAAATTCTGCATTTAATGTCTTGAAAATTAAACGCACTATCACTCTGGTAAATTTCAAGATATTTACCGTTTAGACTCACATAATCAAACCATCCCGATGGGTAGTTTTTGAGCTGACAACGCAATGTGTCGCCATTTGCCGAAGCAACAAAACTACTCTTCGACAATTTAATTGGATCCCAATCGCCGTCACGGGTTACTACTTCAATTTTGCAACATGCACCAAGAATTGCTATGCAGCACACTGATAGTGCCATCATTTTCAAGAATCGTGTTTTCATAATATCTGGTTGTTTAATTCGGTTATATGACATTTAAACAACACTCAACCCTACGTGCAAACTAAAAAAAGACCCTACAAAATTTAATTTGCACAAGCAACACAGATGCAAAAAACGCTGATAATCAGCGACTAAACGCACGATTGCATTTTCTGCCAAATTGCAACAGCCTCGCAAGCTTCAGCCACATCGTGAACGCGCAAAATTTTTGCTCCTTTGGCAAGCGCTATAGTATTTAGCACTGTTGTTCCATTAAGCGAGGCGTCGGGAGATGTATTTAACAATTTATAAATCATCGACTTACGTGATATGCCTACAAACAACGGGAAACCAAATCGGTGTAGTTGCTCCATTTTCCCGAATAGTTCGTAGTTCTGCTCAAGCGTTTTTGCAAAGCCAAAACCCGGGTCAATAAGTATTTGATTTACACCATATTGTTGCAGTTGCGCAATTTTTTCTTCAAAGTAATTGAGCACATTGCCCATAAAATCGGAATATGTAGTTTGTTCGCTATTCTGCATGGTTTGCGGAGTTCCACGCATGTGCATCAAAACGTAAGGCACGTCCAACTTGCCAACCGCTGCAAACATTTCATTATCAAGTTGTCCGCCCGAAACATCATTAATAATATCAACCTTAAAATTATTTACAGCATCGGTTGCAATTTGGCTACGGAAGGTGTCGAGCGAAAGAATTGCATCGGGATATTTTTTGCGAATGGCAGTCAACACAGGTTCCAATCGGGCCCACTCCTCACTATTCGTAACTTCGGCAGCTCCGGAACGAGTTGAATACGCTCCAACATCAATAATATCGGCCCCTTGCGCAAGCATTTGCTCTACTCTTTCCATTGCCGCGTCAACATTTGCAGTTCGACTATTGGCATAAAAACTATCGCTCGTAACATTCAAAATGCCCATAACTGCCGGTTTGTCTAAATTCAGAATGGTGTTATGGCATTTAATTTTATGTGTATCAGCAATTTGCTTCATATTGTCAGTTTTAAATAATTTGCGGCTATTTACAAATTTTTGCTGGACTCTCGTTCGCTCTTGTTAAAAACTATTGATATGTAAAATTGCCACCTTTTAGTTAGCCTTATAAATTTGTGCAAACTACTAACCATTAATAAGATGCTAAAAAAACTATTACTCACCGTTAGCTGTTTAAGTGCTATTGTTGCAAATGCACAACTACCAAAAGAAGAATGGCTAAATCCAGAACTAAACCGAATAAATTGCGAAGAACCTCATGCCGATTTCTTTCAGTTTGAAAATGAAGCACTTGCAATTGAAAACATCAAAGAAAAATCAGCACGATACCTATCAGCTGAGGGCGAGTGGAATTTTTTGTATAGCCAAAACCACAACGACGCTCCCAAAACATTTTACACTAAAACTTTTGACGATTCAAACTGGGGGAAAATTCCAGTTCCAGGTTTGTTTGAGTTTAACGGCTATGGCGTACGCATATACACAAATGTAAGCTACCCATGGGAAACTCAGTTTGCCACAAACCCACCTTACGTTGAAGAGCGCAACAACTACACAGGATGCTACCGCCGCACTTTTGATATTCCTGCCGATTGGAAAGGTCAAGAAGTGGTACTTTACATTGGTTCGGTTACATCAAACATAAGCCTTTGGGTTAACGGACAATATGTTGGTTACAGAGAAGATAGCAAAACAGCTACCGAATTTAACATTACCAAATACATTCAGCCTGGCAAACCTAACCTTGTGGCCATGAAAGTGATGCGTTGGTGCGACGGCACTTATCTTGAAGACCAAGATTTTTGGCGATTCACTGGCATTGCTCGCGAATCGTACTTTTACGCTCGCCCAAAAAGCCACATTGCCGATGTTAAAGTAACTCCCAATTTAACAAACAATTACACCGATGGACAACTGTTAATCGACATAAAAGCAGTAGCATCAGTAGGAAAAAACATAAAACTGACACTGCTTGATGCCGAAGGTAAAATGGTACAAACAAGCATCGCATCGATAAACAAAAACAACACTGCAAATGCCACTATTGACGTTAAAAATCCTCAAAAGTGGACAGCCGAAACACCAAACCTATACACTTTGGCAATATCGCTAACCGATGCCGACAAAGAAATTGACTGCATAAGCCAACGTGTAGGTTTTCGCAAAGTAGAAATAACTGGAGGACAACTACTTGTAAATGGTCAACCTATTCTGATTAAAGGAGTAAACCGTCACGAACTTGACCCTGATGGTGGCTATGTGATAAGCTACGAACGAATGGTGCAAGACATTAAAGTGATGAAAGAACTTAATATAAATGCAGTACGCACATGCCACTACCCCGACGACCCTCGTTGGTACGACCTTTGCGACCAATATGGTTTATATGTTGTTGCCGAAGCCAATGTTGAAGGCCACGGAATGATGTACACGCCTTTCCCTCTTTCGAAAAACAAAGATTTTAAGAAAGCTCACCTTGAGCGCAACCGCAACAATGTTGAAATATACAAAAACCACCCAAGCGTAATTATTTGGAGCATGGGCAACGAAACTGGTGCTGGCGAAAACTTTGATGCCGCATACGACCTAATTAAGCAAATAGACAACAGCCGACCTGTACAATACGAACCTGCCGGTTGGGACGGCAAAACCGATATCTTCTGCCCAATGTACTTCGATTATCGCGGTTGCGAGCAATACTCGCAAGGCGACAATCCTCGCCCACTCATTCAATGCGAATACGCTCACGCAATGGGCAATTCTGAGGGTGGATTTAAAGAGTATTGGGACTTGATTCGCAAATATCCAAAATACCAAGGTGGTTTTATTTGGGACTTTGCCGACCAAGGTTTGCGCGACACCAACAAAATTACAGGACTTGCTCAATATACATTTGGTGGCGACTATGGCCGCTACCCAATGAGCGACAACAACTTTAACTGCAATGGTATTATCAATCCCGACCGCATACCAAACCCACACGCTTACGAAGTTCAGTACTACTACCAAGATTTGTGGATAACAAACTTTGACTCAGCAACTTGCACTGTTAACATTCACAACGAAAACTTCTTTATCAATGCAAACTACACAAAACTTGTAGCAACTTTGAAAAAAGACGGTAACGCATTGGCAACCTGCACAATAGACAATATCGACATTAATCCACAAGCCGATGCTCAATACACACTCAATAGCAGTTTTGCTAATCAACTACACGCAAACTCTGGCAGCGAGATTACCATAAACTTTGATTTTGTGCTAAAAGCAGACCGCACATTGCTCAAAGCTGGCACTGCAATTGCTCGTCAACAATTCGTTTTAGGAAAATATGAATTTGTAGATGCCGAAAAAGTAGCCAATACTCAACCCACAAAAGACAAAAAAGGGAAATTCACACAAACCGTTGACAAAGACGAAATGATTGCCGCCATTACTCTTTCAGGTGGCGGAATGGACGTCTCGTTTAACAAAAAAACTGGTTGGATTGACTATATTGATGTTGATGGAAAACCAATGCTTGAAGACAAATATGCTGTAACTCCAAACTTTTGGCGCGCACCAACCGACAACGATTACGGCTCACGATTCCAATTGAGAGCCGAAAAATGGAAGAATCCTGAAATGAAACTAAAATCGATAGCATGTACCGATTTGGGCGCAAACAAGCAAGTTGTAACCATTCATGAGTTGCCTCAACTTGCTGCCGAACTAACAATAACTTATACACTTAACACATTAGGCGAATTGGTAATTGACCAACATTTAATGCCTGTTAAAGACACTCAAAACATGCCATTTATGTTCCGTTTTGGAATGCAAATGGTTATGCCACAAGAATTTGCGAACATAACATACTATGGCAAAGGTCCAAACGAAAACTACAGCGACCGCAACAACAGCGAGCGCATCGACCTTTACTCTCAAACCGTTGAAAGCCAATATTGGCCATACATTCGTCCACAAGAATGCGGAAACAAAACCGAAATTAGATATTGGCAAGTGTTAAATGCCAACGGCAAAGGTTTGCAATTTGCAGCAACAGCCCCAATGGAATGCAGCAGCATCAACTACCTTCCGTCAGACCTTGATGGTGGCATGAACAAAGAAGCTAACATAAAACACGCAGGCGACATTTTACCGCGCAACTTTACCGTTGTTCAACTACAAAGCAAACAAATGGGCTTAGCTTGCGTAAACTCGTGGGGCGCATGGCCGTTACCCGATTATTTGGTTGCTTGGGGCGAACAACGATTAACACTTGTTGTTAAAGCAGTTAAGTAATTAAAAATCAACATTATAAAGCAAAAGCCAGTCCCAAAAAAGGATTGGCTTTTGTTGTTTCAATAATTAACACTGCCTTAACACTCGCAATGCCGCGCAAATTCTACATTTGTGGCTCTAAACCAGATTTATGAACGTTGTTATTAAGAACTTAACCCAAAAATACGGCAATCAATATGCAGTTGACAACTTGTCGTTTGAAGTTAAGACAGGCGAAATTGTTGGATTTTTGGGACCAAATGGTGCAGGTAAAACAACCACAATGAAAGCCATAACAGGCTACATTGAACCTACCGATGGCGAAGTGTTTGTAGGCAACATTTCTGTAACCGAAAACCCAAACGAAACAAAACGCCACATTGGTTATCTGCCAGAGCACAATCCTTTGTATGTAGATATGCCAATAATCGACTACTTGCGCTATATGGCAGAGCTACAAGGCATTAGCAAAAATAAAATAACCGACCGTGTGCTCGAAATGGTTCATATTTGCGGACTTGAAGGCGAAAAACACAAACTTATTGGCGAACTTTCAAAAGGCTATCGCCAACGTGTTGGTCTAGCCCAAGCGCTTATTCACGACCCCGAAGTATTGATTCTTGACGAGCCAACCACAGGACTCGATCCAAACCAAATATTTGAAATTAGAGAACTGATTAAACGCATAGGACGTGAAAAAACCGTCATTTTAAGTTCGCACATTTTAGCCGAAGTTGAAGCCACTTGCGACCGCATAATAATCATCAACCACGGCAAAATTGTAGCCAACGGCACAGCTAATCAACTACGCAAAGCTGAACATGGCAACGAAATTGTTCAAGTGTGCATTGAGGACGCCGACCGCAATGTGGTTTTCGAAAAATTACAGCAAATAAGTTCAATTGAGTTAGTTGACACAAACATTGACAACCCACAAATGTTTGAAGTTCAAGCAAAAGCAAATCAATCGTGCAAACGCGACATTTTTGCGCTTTGTGTGGCTCAAGGTTGGACTATTACCGAACTACACACCGTTGAAACAAAACTTGAAGACGTGTTCCGCGACCTTACACTAAAATAACCTAACACACTGACAATGAAACACGTATGGACTATTGCCCGCCGCGAATTCCAATCGTTTTTTGACTCACTTTCAGCCTATATTTTATTAGTTCTGTTTTTGAGTTTCACAGGCATTTTTACATGGATTTACGGCAACGATATATTTATGTACGGACAAGCATCGTTGCAAATGTTTTTCAACGTTGCATACATATCGCTCTTTTTGCTAATTCCAGCATTAACCATGAAATCGATTGCCGAAGAACGAAAAACCGGCACCATTGAAATGCTACTAACAAAGCCAATAACAGTGTGGCAGTTATTGCTTGGCAAATACTTGGCAATACTGATGCTTGTTGCTGTGTGCCTGGCACTTACACTTCCCTACTACATTTCGGTTTCGTGCCTTGGAAACATTGATCATGGCGCTGTAATATGCGGATATATTGGACTTTTGCTTATGTGCAGCGCCTATATTGCAATAGGACTTTTTGCCAGCTCAATAACAGGAAATCAAATAGTTAGCTTTCTCATATCTATAAGCATTGGAATATTGTTCCACTTTATATTCGATATGATGGGTGAACATTTTTCGGGTACTCTTGGGCACTTGGCAAACTCGCTTAATATGAACACCCATTTTGAAAGCATTGCTCGTGGGGTTATTGACTCAAAAGACATTATTTACTTTATATCAATCACATTTGCAGCCATTTACGTTGCAAAAAATCAGATAAAACGCAACACATCAAAACTCAACACAGCATTAACACTGGCAATTGTGGTTGCAATAAACATTGTAGGTTCATACGCGTTTTTTCGACTCGATTTTACAGGTGACAAACGCTACACACTCAGCAACGCCACTTTATCTATTTTAGAAAAAGTTGACGAACCTATTACAGTAAAAGCCTATTTTTCAGAAGATTTACCTGCCGAAGTAGCAAAAGGCAAGCAAGATTTTAAAGACTTGCTAACAGAATATCACAGCACATCGAGCCACATGATTGAATTTGAGTTTATCAATCCAGCTAGCGACGATATAACAGAACAAGAGGCAATGGATTGTGGCATATTTCCCATAATGATAAACGTGCGCGAAAAAGACCAGATAAAACAACAAAAAGCATACATGGGCGCCGTTGTGATGAAAGGAAAAAAATCAGAAATAATACCATTTGTACGCCCCAACATGTCGGTTGAATACGAACTATCGTCAGCCATACGCAAACTATCGCAAACCAACCGCCCTACTGTAGCCATACTACAAGGCCATGGCGAACCTTTGCCTGAATTTATGCCACAACTATTATCGGAACTCGAAGTGCTTAACAACATAACCACAGCAACTATTAATGGTAACATTGCAAACCTAAACGGCATAAACACGTTGCTGATTATTGCACCAACCGATAGTATTCCGCAAGCCGATTTTGATGCAATTGACCAATTTATGGCAAATGGCGGACGCGTTGCTATTGCTATCAATCGCGTAAACGTAAACCTTGACGAATTTGCTGGATTCAGCCAAAACACTGGACTTGAAACTTGGTTACAAACAAAAGACATTACCGTTGACAACAAATTTGCAATAGATAGTCGTTGCGCAACCGTTGGCATACAACAGCAACAACCAAACGGCTTTACTACTAGCACTCAAATGATATTCCCCTACATTCCAATCATCACCCAATTTGCCGACAACGCTATTACAACCGGATTGGAACAAATTCAATTTCAGTTTGTTAGCCCAGTTGTTTACACTGGCGATTCACTTGCAACCTTCACCACACTTGTAACAACATCAAACCACGCGGCCACACTCAACGTACCACATTATATCGACATGCAAAAAGAGTGGACATTTGCCGATTTTCCTCTAGCCGAAGTACCTGTGGCTGGACTACTTGAAGGCAACATTGCTGGCGCAAATACCAAAATGGTAATTTTTGGCGATGGCGATTTTGTAATAAACGCATCTCCTCGGCAAAAACTTATGCCCGATAATATCAGCCTTATGGCCAACGCAATCGACTACCTAACAGACGACACAGGTTTGATTGAACTTCGCACAAAAGGCATAACTTCGCGCCCGCTTGATGATGTTGACAATCAAAGTCGAACCATAATTAAATGGATTAACGTTTTGCTACCCATTGTGTTAGCAATTTTTATAGGCATACTTCGCAAACAACAACAACGCAACTTGCGCATTAAACGAATGGAGGAAGGCTATGTATAAGAACAAACAATCGACCCGAACACTTACTCTTTTGTTAGCTGGAATAGTTTTAGTTTCAGTAATAATGATGGTATTAAGCCACCAAAGCGACCGATCGTACAAACGCCACGTTATTAAGACCAATGCCGAAAAAATAAGCCGTTTCAGCATTACACCAAGCAATGGCGACAGCACATTTCAAGTTATAAAAACCAAAAGCGGATGGGTTGTTCCAATGCCATGGGGAAACGTAGATGCAAGCGCCTTTAATGTTGAAAAACTACTGCGCTATCTCGATGGAGGAATAGCATCGGACCGTTTAGTTGCCAAACATCCAATGCAGTGGGCCGACTTTGGGGTGTCTGATAGCCTTGCAACACACGTTATTGCATACCGCAACAACAAAGAGGTTGCCAACTTTTATTGCGGAGGTTTTGAGTTTGAGCCACAAACTCGCCGCACATGGTGCTACATTCGTTTGGCCGATAATGGCGAAGTTTACTCGGTTGATGGCATTTTAAGCATGTCGCTAAACCGCACACAAGCCGACTTTAGAAACAACGACCTTTTAAGTGTGAGCCCTAAAAGCATCAGCAAAATTGAAGTTGAACAAGCCGACTCGTCATACACAATTGAGAGAAATGGCAACTCATTGTTAATGAACGGCATAGCATGCGATTCAGTTAAGGCCAGCAAATTCATTCATCAAGTATCGAAACTTACCACTCACCTTTTTGCCGATAGCGCTCGCAACCAACTTAAACAACCAATTGCAAAAGCCTCAATAACAGCCAATAACAACGTTGTAACAATAACGGCATACAAGGTTAACAATGAAATTGTACTTGAATCGTCGGCAAACAATGGCAATTTATTTTCTGACGAAAGATTGAACCAAATTTTGTTTACCAAAAAGCAGAATTTGCTACCGTAGTTTAGCGCCCAAAAATGGCTTCAATTTTCAGTTTTAGTAATACACGTAATGCAAAAAGTGATAATTACATCAAGTAACACGCTAACAATCAAACAATTTATTAGTCACAATTAAATTCAAACAATTTATGCACCATGCGGTTTTTAACGCATATATTTAACCAATTTTGCGACAGTAATAAAAACCGTAATTGACACAATGGGTGGCATTTTTGGAACAATAGGCAAGTCGAGTTGCGTAAAAGATTTGTATTACGGAACCGACTACAATTCACATCTTGGGACAAAGCGCGGTGGCATGGCCACACTTTCTGAAAAGGGCTTTATCCGATCAATTCACAACCTTGAGAGCACATATTTCCGCACCAAATTTGAACCAGATTTGGACAAATTCAGCGGCAATTCAGGCATCGGTGTAATTAGCGACACCGACTCACAACCAATCATTGTAAACAGCCATTTGGGCAAATTTGCAATGGTTACAGTTGCCAAGGTTAACAACATAAAAGAGTTGGAAACTGGGCTTTTGCAACGCATGCATCACTTTGCCGAATTTAGCGGTGGCGACACCAACCAAACCGAGTTGTTGGCAATGCTAATAACCGAAGGCAAAGATTTTGTTGACGGCATTGAGCGCATTTACAACAACATAAAAGGTTCGGCAACAATGCTTTTGCTAACCGAAAAAGGTTTAATTGCAGCTCGCGATAAATACGGCCGTTTGCCTTTGGTAATTGGTAAAAAAGAAGGAGCCTACGCCATTACCGGCGAATCGGTTGCCTTTCCAAACCTTGGTTACGAACCTTGCTACGATTTAGGTCCAGGCGAAATTGTACTTATTACCGCCGACGGCATTGAGCAACTTCGCAAACCAGAAAAGAAAATGCAAGTTTGCTCGTTTATGTGGATATACTACGGATATCCACCTTCAACATACGAAGGCATAAACGTTGACGAATTCCGTTTAATGAGCGGCAAACTTATGGCCGAAACCGATGATGTAAAACCTGACTATGTTGGTGCTATTCCTGATTCGGGTATTGGTCATGCACTTGGTTACTCTCATGGTTTGGGCGTTCCTTATCGTCGTGCAATTATTAAATACACACCAACTTGGCCTCGTAGCTTTACCCCAACAAACCAAACAATGCGCGAGTTGGTTGCTAGTATGAAACTTGTGCCAAACCGTGCCATGCTAAACGGCAAACGAGTTATGCTTTGCGACGATTCAATAGTTCGTGGTACACAGTTGCGCGACAACGTAAAAGTACTTTACGATTACGGAGCAAAAGAAGTTCACATGCGCATCAGCTGTCCTCCATTGTTGTTCAGCTGCCCATTCATCAACTTCTCGGCTTCAAAATCAATTTTGGAACTTATTACACGCCGCATTGTTCAAGAATTTGAGGGCGACATTGATGCTCACATTGACGAGTACATTACCCCAGGAACTGAGCGTTACAAGAAAATGGTTGACGAAATTTGCAAACGTTTAGGTATGGATTCGCTTAAATTCAACACACTTGAGAATGTGATAAAAGCAATTGGACTACCTAAAGAATGTGTTTGCACTCATTGTTTCGACGGAAGTAGCTGCGGACACTAATTGAAGAAAAATACTTAGCCAAGTAAAAAGCGGTTCCTACATCAGAAACCGCTTTTTTTATGCTTCAAATTTTTTTCAAATTGCATAGTTGGGGTTCGTTCCCAAAAGGATTTTTATTTCAACACATCGAGTGTCAATCCTTCAAACCCATCACGAAGTTGGTAAACGTTACCAATCTCAGCAACTTTTGCAGTATCAAGAGTAGGTTCAACCGCAACAATGCGACCAATGCCTGCAGCCACAGCCGAACGAATTCCAGCATACGAATCTTCGAAAACCAAACAATTTTGAGGTTTTACGCCAAGCACTTCTGCTGCTTTTAGAAAAATATCGGGAGCTGGTTTGCCCGGATATGTTCCATCATCGTACACAACTTTCTGAAAATCAAACCATTTACTCAACCCCAAATGGCTGAAATAAAATTCCACATTTGGACGATACGAACCTGTAGCAATGGTAAATGGCACATTGGTAGGTTTCAGCTGATTAAGAAAATCTTCAACGCCGGGAGCTAAATCAAACAAACCACCAGGTGCTGCACATCGCGTGCGATATGTCAATTCCTTTTCTTCTGTTATACGCTCCAGCTCCGCCGCATCAGGTTCTCTTCCTAGTAAATATTTAATAATCTGATAGTTGGTCCTTCCTTGCAAATTGGCATAAAACTCATCAATACCAAGAGGTTTTTGGCGAAGAGTAGCCGCCATTTCAATCCAAACTCGCTCGTGCAGTGGAGAGTCGAGAAACATTGTTCCGTTAAAATCAAAAACAACAGCCTGTATCATAAACTTTTACATTTGAATCAGTATAAAATTATTCGCACAAAAGTAATGCAAGTATGCGAACCGTTTTGTAAGTATATTTGCATAGATATGACATCACACTGAACATCATGATAAAATTTGACCGATTTACATTAGACAACGGACTCACCGTAATTGTACATAGCGACCCAACATCGCAAACAGCAACGGTAAACTTATTGTATAAAGTTGGAGCTCGCAACGAACGTCCCGAGCGAACTGGATTTGCCCACTTGTTTGAACACTTGATGTTTGAAGGCTCGAAAAACGTAAAAGATTTTGACCACCAACTGCAACTTGCCGGCGGTGATAACAACGCATACACAACCAACGACTATACAAACTACTACATTAACCTTCCAAAGCAGAATTTGGAAACAGCATTTTGGCTTGAGTCGGACCGAATGCTGGAACTTGACCTTACACAAGAAAAACTCGACATTCAGAAAGGTGTTGTAATTGAAGAGTTTAACCAACGATATTTGAACCAACCTTACGGCGATTGGATGCTTAAACTGCGCCCACTAGCCTACAAAAAACATCCATACCGATGGGCAACAATAGGCATGGACACTAGCCATATTGCAAATGCCACACTTGACGAAGTAAAGGACTTTTTCTATTCGTTTTACGCACCCAACAATGCCATTCTTTCGGTTGCTGGAAACGTTGAAACTGAACAAGTTAAGCAACTTGCCGAAAAATGGTTTGGACCAATTCCAATGCGCACAATACGCAAATGTGTAATTGAGCCAGAGCCTGAACAAACTGCACCTCGACTCCTAAACATTGAGGGCAATGTTCCTTGCAACAGCATATACATGGCTTACCACATGGCCGACCGCCGCTCTCCCGAGTTTTACACTGCCGACCTTATTACCGACATATTGGCAGGTGGCGACTCTTCGCGAATTCCTTTAAACCTTATAAAACGAGACAAAATTTTTTCGCAAGCAAATGCTGCAATAACAGGCAGTTACGACTCTGGTTTGGTTATCTTGCAAGGTAAAATGAACAACGGAATAAGCTTTGAACAAGCCCAAGAAGCTTTACAAAACGAAGCCGACTTGCTTTGGAAAGAACTTGTGAGCAACCACGAACTACAAAAAGTAAAAAACTGCTTAGAAATTAAAAAAGCTGTGTCGGAAATTGGAAACGAAACCAAAGCCGAAATTTTAGCTATTGGCGAAATGCTTGGCGATGCAAACCTGATAAACTCAATTGTTGAAAGATATCAGCACGTAACCCCCGAATCGCTTGCCGCTGAAGCAAAAAAGATTTTCTCTGTCAACAACCGATCTACCATTTTTTACAAAGCTAGGAACTGAATATGAACAACTTAGATAGAACAAAAGCACCATCTTTCAAACAAATTGAAAGCATTTCACTTCCAAACCTTACAACTGGAAGATTAAGCAACGGTATTCAGTTTACAAGCATAAGCGGCAATGCAAACGACGTTGTTCAAATTGACATTTTTTTCAGAGCTGGCGCCATATTCTGCGACAAACCATACGTGGCTGCATTTTGCTCGCAAATGATGTATGAAGGAACAACAAAGCATACCGCTCAACAAATTGCCGACGAACTTGAATTTTACGGCATCAGTCTTACCATTCAATCAGACAAGCAGTTTGCAAATCTTTCTATAATGTGTTTAAGCAAATATGCCGAACATGCTCTAAATCTTGTTTTGGAAATAATTTGCGAAAGCAACTTCCCTCAAAACGAGCTTGACATTATTAAAAACCAAAGCATTCAGGATTTGCTTATAAACCAAGAAAAAACCACACAAATTGCACGAAAGGAAATGTACACAACCCTTTATGGTGCAAATCACGTGCTTGGTCGCAAGCAATCAATCGACTTAATAAACGCAGTTTCGCAATCGGACCTTATCAATTTTCACAAAAAGCACTACACTGCCGCAAACTGTCATTTGGTTATAACCAGCAACCAATCGAGCAACTTAATTTCGCTGATAGACAAACACTTATCAGCCATACCACAAGGGCAAAAAGCAATTTATCCGGTGCAACCCCAAATGCCAGCAATAAGCAACAACCCAATAATTATTGAAAAAGAAAACACCGTTCAATCGAGTTTGTGCATCGGTTCGCAAGGAATTGATATAACTCACCCCGACTTTAACGATATGTACATTTGCAGAATTATTTTTGGCGGTTTCTTTGGCTCACGATTGATGAAAAATATTCGAGAAGACAAAGGCCTAACCTATGGTATTTATGCAAGTTCGGTGCTATATCCTTTTGGCAGTACACTAATAATTGGGGCCGATATAAAACAAGGCTGTTCAGCACAAACTTTAACCGAAATTCGCAACGAGATTGACCGAATGCAAAACGAGCCAATAAGCGCCAACGAACTGAGCATTGCCCGAAACTACATTATGGGTAGCATGCTTCAATTGTTTGACGGACCATTTAATAGCATTCAAGCAATAAACCTAATCAACCAATTTGATGTTACAATTGACCATTTTGCACAACGACAACAACGGGTTCAAGCAATAACACCAAACGAAATAATGGAAGCTGCCCGCAAGTATCTTGTACCCGAAAAAATGGTAACAGTAATAGTTGGCAAACCATAACACAGCCACCGCATGGACCATTATTTTTTCAGCCGCGAATTGGTTATTCGCCAACCACGCGAAGGCGACGAAGCTGCCATTGCATTAAATGGCAACAACTTAAAAATTGCACAACAAATGCCAGCTCTTTTCCCTTCGCCATTCACCTACGACGATGCTTGTGTGTATGTTCAAGAAAAGACTAAACAAACACCACCAACTAGTTTTGTTATAATTTACCAAGACGATGTTGTTGGTTGCATCGACTTGTGCAACAATACTAACAATAGCTACAACATAAGCATTTGGATAGGCGAACCTTATTGGCACAACGGCATTGCCACTCAAAGTTGCAAATGGATTTGCCAATATGCCAAACACGAATTAAAAGCCACTAAACTGATTGCTAACACTTTAGAAAGCAACACGGCAGCAAAAAAACTATTTGAAAAATGTAATTTTACCCAAGTTGACTACACAAACAAGCAAAAAAGCACTTGCGTTTTTATGTTTGATTTATAGACTAAAATCATAAAAAACACACATCGGTTGTATATGTTTGCAAATAATAAGTATATTGCACCTCAATATTTAGCAACAAAATTGTATTAACCTTAATATCAAAACAAAATGAGAAAACTTTTCCTTTCAGTACTTGCATTGGGCTTTGCTGCTGCAGTTTCAGCTCAATCAATTGTTGACAACGCTATTATCCCAGTGTCTGTTAACGTAAACACCATTATGCGTATGAACGTAACCTCTGGTGGTAACATTGAGTTTGCTTTCAACACAATTAATGACTATACAAATGGCATTGTAAATTCATCGCGCTACGACACTAAATTCACAGTAGCATCATCTGTAAAATTTGATGTAACAATGGTTACAGAAGATGCTAATTTAGTTGGTTCAGACAACTCAAGCAACACAATAAATTTGGATTTAGTTGGTTTTAAAATAACAAATTCAGGAACTGCAACACCTTCAACTTTTCAAGAAAACTGGACAAATCTTGGTGCTGCAACAGGAACAGGAATTAGCATAGTTCAAGCCGAAGGTGGCGATGCAAGCGCAAATGTATACACAATCAATTGGGCTTGCGGTGTTCCTTCTCAAGGAGCTGGCACAGGCAACACAATGTTGGCTGCAAATGCAAAACCAGACCGCTACTCTACCAACATTTTCTTGACTCTTACTGCACAATAATAATTGTCGCAAACTATATTTATCAAATAACAAAAGGCCAAACTTAGGTTTGGCTTTTTGTCGTTTGTAACACCTACAAAACCAAACGAAGTGAATAGCGGAGTAAAACTTGTTGTTTTATTATTGTTACTTACTGTTAACCAAGCATTTGCACAAAGTCAAAGTTTGCGAATAAAGGTTACTAGTGGCAACAATTTAGAGTTCAACTTTAACTCGTATGCAAAACTGAAAAACGGCATACAATACGACGATTTCACAACAATAAAGGTTTCGTACTCCGATGTTGACGAAAACGGAGATTATACAAGCACTGGATGGCGATTATCAGTAAACGCATTATCCGACGACTTGATACCTGACTTTGGAACAAGACATTTATCTCTAGACATAATCGAAATGAAATTCGTTCACGATTTTGACGTTAAACAATTTCCTTTATCTAGAGCAGAAAGCATAGTTGACGACGTTCACCAAAATCCAACAAACGACTACACATACAAAGTGTCGTATAGTTGTGGCATCAACGGAGAAATGATGAATGTTATAAGCGATAATTTTTCAACCGATATAATGTTTACTGTAACAGTCCCCTAATGAAGCCTGTTGCAAAAGCACGACATATTCTACTAACAATTTTGTGCAGCTTGTTGTTTGCACAAACAGCTTGGTCGCAATTTTATTTTTACGAAGATGCGCACGACCAAGTTGAAGTAAATTTTTTGCGCAAAAAAATTGAGACATTTTCAAACAATGCATTCTTTAATGCGGTAAAAATTGTCAACCCCACATCACAAAGACTCACATTTATAGCCAACTTCAGTTATCCTGCAGGTTGGACATTTATGGGCGACCAAGGACAACGATACACAATTGAGCCAAACGACTCAATAATAATTCCATTCCGTGCATCGGCCCCAAAAACCACACGCGGCGAAATTGGCTACTCAATTGTAGTGGCATTAACCGACCTACGAGGCAATGTTTTTAAAAACGCATATAGTTTTGTAAACATTCCAAAAGTGCAAGAGATATCGTTTGCACCCGAAAACCGAACAATATTTATCGACCAATATAAACGCGACGCCACAGTTGGTTTGCAATTTGCCAACACTGGCAACACCGAAGAGGTTTTTCACATCGACTATCACCTACCCGATGCCTTAACAACGCGAGGAGAACACGAAGGCCTGTATGTTGACGAAATAAGTCTAAAACCATACCACGACACAGTTATTCATTTGCCGGTAACCCTTCGCGACCGATATTCAGATGACAATCAAACATATCATCGAATTCAGGTGAATGTTTTAAATGCCGACACCACATTAAAATCGACCATTTGGGCTCGCGAACTTCGCAACCATTACTACAATCCTATACCGACATCGTACACCATGCTTGGTGTTGAATTAACCGCACGTAACCTTATTGCAGAGAGCGCACCTTCGCTTTCGGCCGACGTGTGGGGCAACTTTTTGCTAAAACGTGCAGGCACAATTTACTTTCGCGCCATGGCCAATAGCATCGAGAGCGCTGATTGGAAAAGAATGTGGCGATATGGCCGATACGAACTGCGCTACGATTACAAAAAAACGCACCTATGGTTAGGCGACATTCAGCAAGTATATGCGCTGAACATATATGGTCGTGGAGGTTTTTTATCACAAAAATTTAACAACAACGAGATTACTGCCATTGCGACAAAATCAATGTATTCCGATATATTAGATTATGGCGCATCATACAAATACAAGAACAGCAAGTTTGGTGCTAGCTTTGGAGGTGCATACGAACAAGACAAAGACAACCAACGAAACATAGTAGGTGTATTTGTTGAAGGTAATTACAGACACAAAACGTTGGGAAACATTGACGCTACACTAAACCTAACCAACGCAATGTGGCAAACAGGCAACAACATCACACAATTTGGACTAGGTTTTGATGCTCGATACTCAAACACCTTTGCAAAAAAATTGATTGTGTTTGCACAAACACACTACGGACAGCCTCAATACTTTGGCCGATACGCAGGTCGATTGGAACTAACAAGCCAACTGCGCTACCTTTTGGCGCAAGACAAATACCTATTTGCATCATACAACCGCACAAATAACGGCACTCCCCGATACGTTGGCGACTCAATGCTACGTAGGTCTATTGTAAACTACGACGAGATAAAACTCACATATAACAAAAACATTACCAAGCATTTATATTATTACGTAGGCGGAATTAGCGAGTCGCGACATGGCGACAACTTCAACTCAACCTACCCAAATTTGCTATTCACAACTCGAAATGTTTTTGCAACCGCAATGGTGCGCTTTCGCAAAGATCTTAACCTAATAAACCTAAACATAAAAGGTGGACCAAACTTTGTTACAGAACATCCCTTTGGACTCGACACTCTGCCACACAACAAAGCATGGTTCTCGTTAGTTGCAAATGCTAGTTGGCGCTCGCAATATGGCGGCTTGTACCTAAACTACTACCACGGACCAAACTCGTTGAGCCAACAATTTACTCATTACATACAAAAAGGTTATCCTCGCACAATACGTTTGATGCCTTACCTTGACATTTACCTATTTCCACGCTACGTTCAGTACCAAAACAAAACAAGCCTATCGTACGACATTGGCAACAAAACCACACGCGTAAGTTTAAGCAACGACCTTACTTTCTACCTAGGAAAAACAACCCAATTTATAATAACCCACACATGGAATTTCTCATCGTCATACGATGTAATAACCGAAGAACAATATCGGTACAAAGGCTCGTATGTTGAAGCTCGTTTGCGCAAAGACTTCAACTTTGACCAACCTCGATACAAATTGTGCGACCTTGAAATAACATTCTACAAAGACTTGAATGGTAACCACCGCAAAGACGAAGACGAACCGGGCGTGAAAGATGTGCTATTCAACATTATACAAAACGAAGGCGAAGGAATCGAAAACGACCAAGAAGCATTGTCGGCATTTATGGCCATGGAACTATTGTCGGACATGAACGGAACAGTGTCGTACAAAAACATTCCAAGTGGATTTTATATTATTGAATATCAACCTATTGGCGAAGTAGTTGGTGCATACACAACCGAGACCAACCGCCAAAGCATATACATTAACAAGAACACTAAACTTGAAATACCTTTTGCCGAAAACAACAAGATATTTGGTCGCATTGTGATGAACCGCTCGCGCCTATCAAATCTTGGCCAAGTTGACATTTCGAACATAAAAGTAACAGCCGAAGATACTCGCGGCAAAATTCACAGCACGTTAACCGACAAAGACGGAAACTTTACACTTTACGTACCAAGTGTTGACAAGTACAACGTAAAGGTGAACAACATTTTCTACGAAAACTTTGACCTTGAACAAAACACATTTGAGGTTCAACTTAACGGCTACCGACAATTTGAAGTAAACTTTGTGTTTAACGAAAAACGCCGAAAAATAAACTTCACAACCACCCAAGAATACGGACTTAACGAATCGGACAATGGCATTGAAATGATTCGCCGAACCGCAATGACTGGTACAATTAAAGATGCAACTACCCTACAACCAATTGCCGCAAATATTAAGATAATAAACGGACGAGGCAAAGTAATTGCCACCGCAGCTTGCAATGCAAAAACTGGATTTTACAACATTGAATTCATAGCAGGAAACGACTACACCATTGAAGTTGAGGCCGACGGATATTGGTTCTATAGCGAAAAACTACGTGTTGACCAAGCAGTAACCTTCTCAAATGACGAAAAGGATGTAATGCTTAAACAAATTATTAACGGAGCAACCATTCCTATGAACAACCTTAACTTTGCCTCGCGAAGTACCGAAATACCTGCTGTTGCATTCCCTGAACTTGAACGTTTGCTAAAAGTATTGCGACAAAACCCATCGGTTAAAATTGCAGTTTACGGCCATGCTGACGACATTGAAATTCGCGAAACAAACGTTGACGTAGCCCAAGAACGAGCTCGTATAGTTGCTTCATACCTAATTGCAAACGGATACAGCCGAATAAAGTACCTTGGTTACTCAAACACCCGACCAATAGCCGACAACGACACTGAAGAAGGTCGAGCACAAAACCGTCGTGTTGAGATTGTGGTTACCGACAAATAATAAAGAGTAGTTTAGAAACGTAAAGCCATCACCTTAAATTGGGTGTTTTGACGGCTATTGTAGCGTTGATTTGTGTCAAAATTCCATATCCACTCGTCACGTTCAAGCAAAGTTGGTAATGTTGCATAAACCGAATTGCGAATTGTTTGCTCGCCAGTATCAATATTGGTATTAATCTCTTGATAATCAGCAACCAAGCACGATGCTCCTCTTGGCATTGAATTGATATGTTGCTGTTGAACCCACTTGCGAATAGGCTCCAAATCATTATCGGACAGGTCAAATCGCGCAGTGAGATAATCACAAAGAATAATGTCGAGTTGGTTAAGCAAGTTAAGCGACACCAC
>JAKSOL010000028.1 GCA_024405635.1 Salinivirgaceae bacterium
CTATAGACATTTCTCTACTCGCATATAAATACAATGTACCAAAATTGAGGTTATGCCACCAGACATAACCTCAATTCTTATTGATTTACGACTTCAAATTTAGGCTTGATTCTTGGCTTCAGAGTGATGCGGTCAACGCTCTGGCGCTTTATCTCATCTGCCATGTCTGCGTATATCTGTGTCGTGGCAACATTCTTATGACCGAGCATGTGCTGAACGGCATAGATGCTTGTTCCTGCATCAACTTGCAATGAGCCGAATGTATGACGTGAGCAATGGTAGCTGATTCTCTTGGTAACTCCACTTGCATCAAGCCACTTCTTCAATGGTTTTTGTGTCATGTAGTTCTTGAGACCAGCAAACACCTTGTCTGTTGGCTTACGTTCAGGATCCTCATCATAAAAACCAATGAGTTCAAGTGCTTCCTCGCTGATAGGATTCTTGATGAGCTGCTGAGTCTTCTGCATACGGACAGTGATAAACAGGCCCCCGTCACCATAAGGTTGAAGCTTGTAAGGATGTCGCTTCGTTTCAATGCTGATGTGGTATTAACTTTCGATGAAGAAAACTATTGGAAAAACGGTAGTATCCCATTTTGTGTGTCTAAACTTGTCTTTGACAAGTTAGTAGACAAGGTGATGTTGCAAATGTAGTTTATATTTCTGTATTTTCAATGTTATAAATGTTTTTGCTTCGAGTTCTTGATAGAACACAGGAATCATGAAAAATCCCGCTCGTGGAGCGCCTAGCGGCAAGGGCAGGAGTACCTGTCCCGACGAGCGAAATAAAGTATGGGTATTGTCAATATTTGTTGTTGGGGAATAGTGTCTTGTCTGCCGTTATGTTTGGAAGAATCCTGTCATATGGCCGATGCTCCATGGCCACACTGCCCATAAGAGTCAACACGGAATCTTCGTTCGGCATAGCCGTGCGCATTCTCAATACTCGTCTGAAATCACGATTGAGACGCTCTATCCTATTCGTTGTGTATATCATCGACTGTATCTCGGGAGCATATTGAAGAGTTTCAACACAATTACGTCAGTGATGACAATTCCAAACTCCCCCTGAGCATACATCATTACTGAGACTAGCGCAGCAATGAATAATGGGTTTGTCAGGCAGAAGGAATGGAAGGGGGAGACTGTGGCTAGGTGGAAAACTAGAGGTCATCATAAGCGGCATCAGCCGACAGAGCTCCATTTAAGCCATCTACATAACCAAGAATGAGCAATTTAAATCTCAACTACTAAAACGCTCCATAATCAATATGTTACGTACTGTCAAAAGTGTCTCTATAATCGCTCTCAGCAAATTACCAGCAAATTAAATCTCATTGAGTTTGCGTCTGAAAACCAACGATTTGCAGGTTTTTATTACTTCACGGTCACTCTCTCAGCAAATTACCAGCAAATTAGATATACTGCATTATGCCCAAATAGGGATATGCCTTCTCTTTCATGCGTAACTTATAAGCTTTGTTGCTGCATGCCTTTGAACAATAGACAGAGTCTATCGTTTTTGCCTTGAAAGAAGCACCACAACAGGCACACGTTCTCTCTATGTTATACTTAGCTGCTGGCATATCGGTAATAAGACTTGTTAAGACATAATAAGACCTAATAAGGCGCACATTGTCTCCAAATTAAGGCGCGTTACAAATATGGTGCAATTATAGCTAGAAAATCTATCAAAACAACCTTATAACCAATACTCAATCAACAACCAAAAATGCGAGCGCAACCCCATAGTTACGCTCGCATTATCATATCAAGCTATTTTTATTTCTAAAAAGCTACTTAACCTCCTCAAAATCAACGTCGGTTACGGTTTTGTCGTCACCACCTTGATTTGATTGTTGCTGACCAGCATTTGGTTGAGCTTGTTGTTGTTGAGCTTGAGCTTGTGCATTATACATGTCTTGGCTAGCAGCTTGGAAAGCTGTATTAACCTCGTTCATTGCAGCATCGATGCCAGCAATATCTTGGTTTTTGTGAGCCTCTTTCAATTTGTTCAATGCAGACTCAATTGCCGTTTTCTTGTCAGCTGGCAATTTATCGCCATACTCGTTCAAGTTCTTTTCGGTTTGGAAAATCATGCCGTCGGCTTGGTTAAGTTTGTCGATACGCTCTTTTTCTTTTTTGTCGGCCTCGGCATTAGCTTCTGCTTCAGCTTTCATACGTTTAATTTCGTCGTCGCTCAAACCGCTTGAAGCCTCGATGCGGATTTTTTGCTCTTTGCCAGTTGCTTTATCTTTTGCGCTTACGTTCAAAATGCCGTTAGCATCAATATCAAAAGTAACCTCAATTTGTGGTTCGCCACGACGAGCTGGCATAATGCCGTCCAAGTGGAAGCGTCCAATTGTCTTGTTGTCTTTTGCCATTGGGCGTTCACCTTGCAAAACGTGAATTTCAACCGAAGGTTGGTTATCAACTGCAGTGGTAAACACTTCTGATTTTTTGGTTGGGATGGTTGTGTTTGACTCAATCAATTTGGTCATTACACCGCCCATTGTTTCAATACCAAGTGAAAGTGGAGTTACGTCGAGCAAAAGCACATCTTTAACATCGCCGGTAAGAACGCCACCTTGAATAGCTGCACCAACGGCCACAACCTCATCAGGGTTTACGCCTTTGCTTGGAGCTTTGCCAAAGAATTTTTGCACAGCATCTTGAATGGCAGGAATACGAGTTGAACCACCAACAAGAATAACTTCGTCGATGTCGCTAGTTGAAAGGCCTGCATTTTTCAAAGCAGAGCGGCAAGGTTCAATGGTGCGTTGAACAAGGTCGTCAACCAATTGCTCAAATTTTGCACGGGTAAGAGTGCGAACCAAGTGAGCAGGAACGCCATCAACTGGCATAATATAAGGCAAGTTGATTTCAGAAGAAGTAGTGTTTGAAAGTTCAATTTTAGCTTTTTCGGCAGCCTCTTTCAAGCGTTGAAGAGCCATTGGGTCTTTGCTCAAATCGATGCCATTGTTGTCGTTTTTAAACTCTTGAACAAGCCATTCAATAATGCGTTGGTCAAAGTCGTCGCCGCCAAGGTGAGTATCGCCGTCGGTTGATTTTACCTCAAACACGCCATCGCCAAGTTCAAGCACTGACACGTCGTGAGTACCACCACCGCAGTCGAAAACAACAATTTTCATATCCTTGTTTGTTTTGTCCAAGCCGTAAGCCAAAGCAGCAGCAGTAGGCTCGTTAACAATACGACGAACATTCAAACCTGCAATTTCGCCAGCTTCTTTTGTTGCCTGACGTTGTGCATCGTTAAAGTATGCAGGAACAGTAATAACAGCATCAGTAACCTCTTGACCAAGATAATCTTCAGCAGTTTTCTTCATTTTTTGAAGAACGATAGCAGAAATCTCTTGAGGAGTGTACAAACGGCCATCAATATCAACACGAGCGGTATTGTTGTCGCCTTTTACAACAGAATAAGGCACGCGCGAAATTTCGTTAGCCAAACGATCATAGCCCTCGCCCATAAAACGTTTAATTGAGAAAACAGTTTTAAGAGGGTTAGTAATAGCTTGACGTTTTGCTGGGTCACCAACTTTACGTTCGCCATCTTTCAAAAAGCCTACAACCGAAGGGGTTGTGCGTTTACCTTCGCTGTTAGTAATAACAACAGGTTCGTTACCTTCCATTACAGCCACACAAGAGTTTGTGGTTCCAAGGTCAATTCCAATAATCTTTCCCATATTCTTAAAGTTTTAAAATTGTTACCAGTTTTTTAATTATTCAACGCCCTACTCTAGTCAATCTTTATGCCAAAGCAGTTTGTTTATGTTGTTGCGAAAAAATGACATGTAATGTTACTAAACATGAGCCCAAAATGTCAGCATTTATGCCAACGTGTCAGTTTTACTTATGTCCGTTAATGATTATTGGCAATTGTTTATACAATATATATGAGTAGAAAAGCCACGACAGCCATAACGAATAGATATTAACAATACCAATCAACACAAAACATTATCAATCAATAAGATGCAAACAATTATGATTTAAAAGCAAAAAAATATGCACAAACCGTTGAACAATACGATTTTTTTTCATATTTGCGCAAAATTTAAAAATCAAAAGCTATGTATTGGACACTTGAATTAGCATCAAACTTGGAAGATGCGCCATGGCCAGCAAGTAAAGAGGAATTGATTGACTACGCAATTCGTTCGGGCGCTCCATTGGAGGTAATTGAAAACCTACAAGATTTGGAAGATGATGGCGAAGTATATGATACCATTGAGGATATTTGGCCTGATTATCCAAGTAAAGAAGACTTTTTCTTTAACGAAGACGAGTATTAATCGCGTCAAATTAGAACTGACAAATAGAACGGAGGACAATTATTGTTCTCCGTTTTTTGTTTTATAGTTTGCAGTTTACGAACTGGAGTTTCAAAACATTATTCCCATTTATAATTCACAGTTTCGGGGACATAATATTTACCTATTCTAAAATCGATACCGGCTTTTATTGCCTGTGAAATTTGAAATCGACGCAAAACACGATACATTTTACCATCTTTAACAAAGAATGCCCCAGTTTGATGAAAGCGAAATGGCACGTTTTTATCAACGCATTGCTGACGAAGGTTCAAAATCCAATCGTAGTTACACGGGCGCGCATCAACTCCCGACTCGCCTCCTGTTGCAACTTCTTCAATACTTTCATTTAAATATGCCGATATATCAATTTGCTCAATTAACGGTGAGGCAATGATTGATTTATGTTTTATTGGCAATTGATTGAATATTGGCAATCGGAAATCTGCACGATCTTGATTCTCCACAGTGCAACCAACCATTACATTATCATAACCATCGTCCCAATCGGCAGGAATGCATTCCAAAAAACGGTGAATGCGTTTAGTGAAGAAATAGAAATAACAATCGGGACGCTGGCGTATCATTGACCATGCGTCGGTTCGCCAAGCATCGGCATCTTCGAGCAAAAAGTCAGATGTAAAGCAGGTAAACACAACTTTACCCGGTGGAATTTTGTAACTGCCGTTGCGAGTACGCTTTATTGGTAAGCCAAAAGCTGCAGTTTTTCGCACCACACTACTCTCTACACTAGATTTGTATTGTTCATCTTGCCTATACACGTAGCAATGGCGGCAACCTTCGCTAATTTTTGTACAGCCGTGCCAAGGATTCCAATCGGCATAAACCGAATATATATCAGACATTTTAGCCATATTAACTAGCGTTGGGTAATGTTAATTAGCCATTATTACACCCATTGAAACAAATTGCGCAATAATCTATAATCCCAAATTGTTTTTAGCATCGTTGTTTGTTGAAACAATTGGCGACAGAATTTGACAAGTCGAAGCTTTGTTACAATCGGCACAAGTGGAAAAACCTTTTTGCGAAGCACACTGCCTAATTGGACACAAATGCGAACAATAGTAGAACTTTACCCCGCCAGTACGACAACCTTCGCAGTTAATTGTATCGGGTGTAATTTGGTCGGTGTTATTCATTTTTGACCATTTATCGGCCACTTGGCAACGGAGTTGATTATCGTTATTGATTGTTGCAATGCGAGCCTCGCATGTTTCGCAGTTAAGACCACAAAAGGCAATAAGATTGTTCATTTTTCAGTAAATATTTATAAATCTATCAAGCGATTATTCTTAGTTGTTGTTTAATCAAATTAATTATGAGTAAAGTATTGTTATTCACACAAATACAAGTATAAACAATTACTATATTATAAGCCTGTTGTAGTAAAAAAACAAAATTTATGTTGCATTTGAGTCAAACTTACAAATGAAGGTTTCTTTACCACGAAACAATAGTTACAAATATATTCAACGCAATAGGTTCATACAAAAAAAACTCGCCAAACTAAGTTTAGCGAGTTTTTTGCTTTGATATAGTAATTTGCTAGAAGTTGAAAGTTACACCAGCAGTGTAAAGACCTCCAATTTCATCGGTATATGCATACTCTGAGCGCTTGGTATTGAATAGGTTATGAGCATTAACAAACACCTCGCATTGATTAATAGGTTTGTAACCAACTTTAAGGTTAACAGTAAACTTTTGAGGAGTTTTAACATTATAACCAAGAATATTCATTGAACGTTTGCTTGTGTAGTTTCCAAAAGCTGAAATTTCAAGTTTCTCAATAGGCTTGTATATTGCACCAATCATTCCATACAAAGTAGGAGTAGCCTCATGAACACGACCATTTTCCTTTTCGCCAAGATTGATATTTGAGCTTCCAAAGAAATAGCGAGAGTTTTCGCCATCAACAATGTGTTCCAAACCTAAATCATTAAGAATATTGTCAATCACTTCAATAGTAAGGTTTTCATCTTGAGCACCTTCGCCCATAAATTCCTCCTTTATTTTAGGAATTTTTTGAAAAGCTTGCATTGCAGCAGTGTAGCTTTCAGCTAACTGAGCCATAACTAGGCTATTTTGGTCATAGTCTTGATAGTTGTTAAGAATTGTTCGTTGAGCATTAAAGTTGAATTTCACAATTAAGTTTTTGGCAGCAATCCAATCGGCATTAAGACCAATACCAAATTGATTGGCTACAATTGGTGAATTTTGGTTTTTAAACACAACCTCAGATTTAAGTAAGCCAAGACCATTATAAAGGTCAACAGGAGTTGTCATATTAACACCTTGTCCCATGAGCAAATTGTTAACAGTTTCATCTTTAAGAGTTAAACGCGACAACGAAGGAGTTAAGCGGTTGTAGTTTTTACTGCGAGAATAGTATGCCTCAGCATCAACAAGTAGTTTGTCGGTTGGTTTCCATCTATAACCAAGTTCAATATTATCAATGCTAGTAAGTTTAGCTTTATCGTTGTAAGTAAACTGAATCAAATCGGGAGTGCCTTGTCCAATACGGTCCCAAGTAAAATTGGTTGAAGTATTAACACACAAAGGCGAGCGCATAGAGTGTCCATAAGAAATACGAGCAAAGTTGCTACCATTGATTTCGTAAGTTGAAACCAACTGCCACGATGGGTTCCACTTGTCAGGAATATTGGTTTTGTCGGAACGGAAACCAGCAATAAAGCGCCAAGAGTCAAGTTTATAATCGAATCGCAAACCTAAACCAAGAGTTTTTGCTATAGCCTCTTTGTTAAAGAATCCATTTACTTGCTCGCCCTCAAATTCACCAGCAGCATCTTTATAATTAAGATACAAGTAGTTAACGCTTGGTTTAATAGTCAAGTTATTTAATTTAACCGAATACTCAGCCTCAGCATTAAACGATTTATAATCCTCGTCGTAGGTCATTTCACCTACACTAAAACTGTTTGGACCAGCGGTATAGCCAATATTTAGGCGCAAATCGTAGATATTTGAAAGCATATTAACGTAACCTGTTTTAAACTGACGATATTGGAGTGCAATATCAATCTCGTTTATAGGAGTTTGAGCCACGCATGACGATTGCCAACCACCAGTAAAGTTGAAGTTAATTTTATCGGTTGGTGTATAAGTTAAATAAGCATTAGCGCCCTGAGTTTCGCGCGCCATGCCAGGTTTTTCGTATCGTGCATTGTACGATGAGTGATAAATAATGTTTTTAGAGAAGAAATATGGTTTATCAACTGCATTTTGCAGAACCGATAAATCGCCAAAGTTTTCGGCAATAACTTCAGCAATTTGTTCATCAGACAAGCCCGCGCTTACCAATTGAGCTTTAGTAACTTCAACCATAGGCATATAATATTGCAGAATTTGTCCAGCTACCGAAGCTATTGGATTTCCATTTATTCCTCTACTTCTATTCAACTGCTCTAATGAGATGTAGCCACCCTTAGCAGGTTCAATTGAAACTGCGCCTGAGAGTATCATAGCAAACAAATCGTTTTGACCAAAATACTCGCCATAGTCAGGTACTGCATTTTCGTTGTTAATAAAAAAGGTGGTGTTGCCATCGTTTTTAATGTGACGCAGTTGGTCGGTATTGCGGTCGCGACGTTGAATATTACCAGTTACACCAAAAGCAATTTTGCCAAGTTGTTTACGAAAAGCCAAGTCGGCCACCAAAGTATTTAAGTTGCCATATTGTACCGAGCCCGAAACCAACTTTGAGTTGTCGTTTGGTTTTTCGGTAATAATATTGATAACGCCTGTCATGGCATTCATTCCATACAAAGCCGAGACAGCGCCACGAACAACCTCAATACGCAACACATCTTCAATTGATATTGGCAAGGCTTCAATATTAAGTGCACCCATACCAAGGTTTTGAATTGGACGGCCATCGAGCAACAACAACACGTTGGCATTTTCGGCATATAACATCCAAGAGTTATCGGGAATGTTGTTCAATCCTCGCAATTGGATATCGTAAATACCGTTAAATTTTTCAGAAACAATTGCGCCGGGAATGAAACGAAAAGCCTCCTCTATTGTAGTTACGCCATAGGAACGCAACTCTTCGCGAGTGATAACGGTGGTAGAAAGAGGCGAAACAAACGAATCTTCCTCTTCTTTTGAGGCCGACGACACACTTTTGTTCATAATCATTTCGAACAACTCGTCGCTTGACACTCCCATAATTGCAGCAAGTTTAAGAACTTGTTCAAGCGGCATTTCCAGCAACTCATCGTAGGTGAGTTTCATAATGTCTTTACGAGTATAGTTTTCTACATTGGTTTGAGCAAACACGTTAAAAGCCAACAAACCAGTTAGTGCTATTAATAATATTTTTTTCATAGTTCAATTCCTTCCAAATTAATCAACCTGTATTCCAAGCATCATCAATTGAGCGCTCACTTTCAAACCTTGAGAATCAACATGACGACGACATATTTCAAAGTTTTGTTTGCCATCTACTTTTACATAGTTAATGCAAGATGCCAACGATGCCAAACCTTCTTTGTCGGTAATAACCAGCACGCCCCTACCTTTTGTTTTGTTAATCACAGACTCTAAGTGTTCTGAGTACTTGTCGGTTATGTAAATAATGTGATAGTCGCTAAAATTGTCGCTCAGTGTCATTTCGTGAACATCAATTTTTTGACCTGCACCAACCACACGTTTTTCTGCAATGGTTTGCAGTTCTTTGGTTATTGGCGATTTGCCTAATACTCCAATCACAAACTCGCCACCTTGCTTTTCACTAGGCCACTCAATGTGCTTTGTGAAATTGTAGAGAAACAAAGCCTTAAATTTTTCATCCTGCGCCATTAACACTGGTCGCATTAGTAACATTGTTACTAGCAGTAGCAATAATTTCCTCATATTCATTATTAGTATTATTTATAATGTATCAAATATTCAATCGCAAATTCACAAACTAAAATTCTATACAAGATTAACCTATATCATCATTTATTACATGCAACCGATTGAAAACTTACTAACAAAATATAACAATTATCATAAATGCGTTTAGCATATATGCATCAAATTCAACAACTATTTGGCAAAAAAAAGCAAACTTGTGACTTTCCAATAAAGATACTTTGTAACAAAAAAAAGCCTACCAACAATAGTCAGTAGGCCTGTAACACAAAAAAATTCAACAATTTAGAAATCGAATAGAACACCAGCGGTGTAAAGTCCACCAATTGGATCCATGTATGGGAATTCGCGTTTCTTGTTGTTTAATAAGTTTCGAGCGTTAGCAAACACTTCAACTTTATCGGTTGCTTTATAACCAACTTTTAAATCAATTGTAAAACGAGGGTTCATAACTTCGGTTGAATACTTGGTTGCATAAGTACGTTTACCAATAAAGTTAACCATTGATGACATATTGATTTTGCTTGTTGGCTTGTAGATTAAGCTTAGCGAACCATAAATATTTGGCGTTGCCTTATTTTCAAAACCATCTTTTGTTTCTGGATTATCGTAAACATTGCTGCTAACACCAATTGCATCATCGGTTAAAAATACATTACCTTTCTCTACTTCACTGCCAATGTATCCCATTACTCCAGAAATATCACCTTGGGCCATAACATTAAGCAATAACATAGTTGCTTTTGTCATGCAACTTCCAGCATCTTCACCCATTATTTGCGACGATATTTCGTTGCTTTGCTCGTATTTAAAGTAGTTGTCGATGGTTGTTTTTTGAACATTCACATTTAAACGCGAAACTAGTTTTGGGCTAATAATCCAGTCTAAACTCATTGATGCTCCCATTTGATGAACATTGTAGTCGAGGTTGCGATATTTAATAAACGACTCAATGTTAATCATGTTAACAAAACTATTCATATCAAAGTTGCCATCACCACCTAAGGCTGCCAACATGTTAGGAATTTGAACAGTAAGTTCCGAATGGTCGCTCATAAGAGCGCCATAGTTTGAGCTGTTTGAATAAAAGGCCTCAAGGTCAAATAATAATTTGTCGTTTGGGCGCATGCGGTAACCTAATTCGAAGTTATCAATGTGCATCAAATCGGCATCGGGGTTGCCAAGGAACGAAATTCTATTTGGGAAAGTGCTACGGTCCCAAGCATACGAGCAACTTGCATTTAAGCACACTGCACTGCGCATTGCTCGGCTATATACAAAGCGGAAAAAGTTTGAATTGTTTAGGTTGTAGTTTGCAGCAAACTGCCACGAAGTGTTCCATTTGTCGGGCATGTTGGTTTTGTCGCTACGAATGGCCGCAATAAAACGGAACTTATCAAGCGAATAATCGACTCTCAAACTTGGAGCGAAATCGCGCATTGCTGAACGCTCGTTAAGAAAGCCTACAAATCCCTCTTCTATTTTTGAATCTTCGTACTCAATCCATTGCCAGTAAACACCTGGACGAATTTTCAAACGCTCGCCTATTTGCCAGTTATAATCGGCACTTGCACTAGCTGTGCGGAAATTCACTTTATACTCTGGCAAACCTTTGTAATAGTCTTGTGGACCTGACATATAACTTGCGTTAACTGTAAGGTCGCCAACATGAGCATCAACATTCACATAACCATTTTTGAAGACACGATACGATTGAGCGAAATCGACATCGGTTGGAGTTTGAGTAAGAATAAACTGCTGACCGTAACCGCTAGTAATGTCGATGCGTGTATTTAGCGATGGATTGATTGTAATGTAACCATTGAAACCAAAGTTTTTGCGTGCCAACTTAGCATCGTTGCAAAAGCGAGAGTCAAGTTGGTCTTCAAAATAAATCATATCTACAGCCTCGCCAGTTAACGAGTTTAGCATTTTGGTTTGTTTCATTTGGTCAATAGTCATCCAACCTGCTTTTGTAACAGGGTTTGACAATACAGGAATAGTATCGCCATCAGTATCAATATACTTAACATAGTCGCCATTCTCGTCGGGCAAACCAAATTCGTTATCGTAAGCGCCAGCACCATAGCTCCACAACTTATTGTCAGGGCGATTGCGATATTGTGCGTTCATAGTTAAACCAACAGCAATTTTGTTATTAAGACGTTTGCGAACAGCAACATCGGCAATGGCAGTACTTAGGTTACCTGCTTGAGCCGAACCGCTCACTGTAAGCTTTTCGTTTTCAGCCTTTTGGGTGATGATATTAATAACACCTTGCACCGCATTTGGTCCATAAAGAGCCGATGCTGCACCACGAACCACCTCAATACGCTCAACATCTTCAATTGAGATTGGCATGTGTTCAATATTTGCGGCACCCATAGCGTAGTTGTGAGTTACACGACCATCGAGCATCATAAGCACGTTTGAGTTTTCGGTGTAAACCATCATTTGGTTATCGGGAATATTGTTCAATCCACGAACATAAATATCGAACGACCCGTTACCTTTTTGTTGCACCACCACACCAGGAATAAGGCGAAGAGCCTCCTCAATGGTTGTGCAACCGTAGGTGCGCATCTCGTCGCGAGTTATTACGGTTGACGAAAGTGGACTAGCAAATGCATCTTCTTCAGATTTTGATGCCGACGACAGGCTCTTATTCATAATCATTTTGAACAAATCGTCGCTAGTTACGCCCATAATTTCGGCCAAGCGCATTACCTGATCAAATGGCATTTCAACCAACTGGTCGTAGGTAAGATTCATAATGTCTTTTTTTGTGTACTCAACTCCACTTTGTGCCGATGCTGATAAAGCAAAGGCAAAAGCCAACATTGAAAGAAATAAGCGTTTCATGTTTTATGATATTTTTTAAATAAGTTTTCTTGTGCAACTAAACAACCTTAGCAAATTCAGTTGCCAAAATTATCTAATATCATTGGCAATATTATACAATAACACGCCTCTATCATTATCAATATCAATCACAAATTAACCAAATCCAATCTAAAACAAAAAAACGCAAAACTTATGTTAATTAAAGCATTAAACTAATAGGCATAACCATATTATGAATAAACAAATAATCATTCTTCAAACAACAAAACAACGCACAAACAGAAACACTCAACATTACAATTTCGCGCATTAAACAAGTTATTAGCAACCTTTTTGCAAGACGAACTAATAAACTGACAAAATGTGGTGTTTTTAGTACCAAATAGCAAAGCTTTACCAACCTACTGACAACGCATTTTCATTACTTTTGCAATACATAAAAAAACACACCGCTATGAGTTCAAACACTTCCGATTTTACCGACGAGGAAAAAGAATATATCCAGGAACGATTCAAAGACTTGCTGAAAGAAGCACATCTTTCGCAATCGGAAGAAGATCAGGCCCTGATAACCAAAGCATTTAATTTGGCCAATGGAGCCCACGAAAACATGCGCCGCAAGTCGGGCGAGCCATACATTATACACCCAATTGCAGTTGCCAAAATAGTGACATGCGAAATTGGACTTGGCACAAAATCAATTGTTTCGGCACTTTTACACGATGTGGTTGAAGACACCGATTTTACCGTTGAAGACATTCAACTTCAGTTTGGCGACCGCATTGCCAAAATTGTTGATGGACTGACCAAAATTGCAGGAGTATTTGATAACCAAACCAATCTTCAGGCCGAAAACTTTAAGAAGATAATAATGACAATGGGCGAAGACCTTCGTGTTGTGTTTATTAAACTAGCCGACCGCCTACACAACATGCGCACACTTGATAGTATGCCGCCCAACAAACAACTCAAAATTGCTAGCGAAACCATGTACATATATGCACCGCTAGCACACCGCTTGGGGTTGTACAACATTAAATCGGAATTAGAAGACTTGTGCCTCAAATATCAGCATCCGCAAGAATATAAGCGCATTGCCGATTTTGTTAAAGATAGCGAGCAAAAACGCAGCAACTACATAATTAAATTCTCGCTACCAATATCGAAACGACTAAACGACGAAGGTTACGTTTATGAACTATCGGGACGCCCAAAATCAATCTACTCCATTTGGCACAAAATGGAAACAAAACACGTGCAACTCGATGAGATATATGACTTATTTGCCATCCGCATCATTTTTGAGCCAAAAGAAAACGTATCGGAAAAGCAGCAATGTTGGAACATATACGCACTAATAACCGACATTTACAAAAGCCACCCCGACCGGTTGCGCGACTGGGTAAGTCAACCAAAATCAAATGGTTACGAATCGTTGCACGTTACAGTAATGGGGCCTAGTGGCCAATGGGTTGAAGTGCAGATTCGCAGCCGCCGAATGAACGACATTGCCGAGCGCGGTTATGCCGCCCATTGGAAATACAAAGACCCAAACGCAAATGGTAAAGAAAACGAACTTGACAAATGGATTGCCGACATCAGGCAAGTTCTTGAAGATCCAAACAAAAACGCAATCGATTTTCTTGACCAGTTCAAACTAAACCTATTTGCATCAGAAATAACAGTGTTTACCCGCAACGGACAAACACTCACAATGCCTGCTCACTCTACAGTTCTCGACTTTGCATTCTACATTCACTCCGAAGTAGGATACCATGCCTATGGAGCTAAAATAAACCGAAAACTAGTGTCGCTATTTGAGGAGCTAAACAGCGGTGACCAAGTTGAAATACTAACCTCAGAAAGCCAACTACCCGACCCTTCGTGGACCTCGAACGTGGTTACCGCAAAGGCAAAAGACAAACTAAAAAGCTATTTCCGCGAACAACGAAAAGAAACCATAAACGATGGTAAACAACACCTTGAATGGTTGCTTGAGCAAACCGAAATGACCAATGGTTCAAACGTTTTCCGTAAACTTTTTAGCCACTACAACACACATAGCAAAGAAGAGATATATCTTAAACTTGGCTACGAAAAAATATCGGTAGCAACATTTAAAAGTATCATAAACACTCGTTCACGAAGACGTTTTATTAGTTTTTGGGGCTTTTCAAAGAAAAAAGAAGCATCAGAAGAATTTGACAAATCAAAACCGCTATTAGTTGACGACAACACACAAGGATACAGCATTGCCAAATGTTGCAACCCTATTCCTGGCGATGACGTAATTGGCTATCGTATTGGCGACGAAGTAGTTATACATAGCACATCGTGCCGAAATGCCATACAACTACTTTCAAGCGACAGTTCAAACGCCGTTAAGGTTGAATGGAAAACCCAAAAGATGATAGCTTCACTTGGCCGAATTAAATTCCACGGAACCGAAAACATTGATTCGGCTAACAAAGTAACCGAAGCCATTACTAAAGCCTTTGGCGTAAAACTGCGCTCAATAAGAATGGAATGTCACGATGGTATTTTTGAAGGAATTATGGATGTGTACGTGAAACGCACCGACGACTTAGAAAACCTTAAAAGCAGCATCGAAAAAATCAAAGGAATATCAAACGTCACACGCATTACATTTGACGAAAAGAACAACCCAACAGCTATTTAATTGATAATGAAGAAATTCTACATTGAAACATACGGCTGCCAAATGAATGTAGCCGACAGCGAAGTTGTTGCTTCAATACTTGAAGCCAGCAACCATCAGCATACCAATAACCGCGACGAAGCCGACCTTATACTACTCAACACTTGCTCAATTCGCGACAATGCCGAACAAAAAATTTGGAATAGACTTGAAATGCTAGGTCGCCAAAAAAAGAATGGCTACCCCAAAGTGGGAGTTATTGGTTGCATGGCCGAGCGTTTGGGCAACGAGCTGCTTGATAATCCTGCAGTTGACCTTGTTGCAGGTCCCGATGCTTATACTAGCGTTCCCGCTTTAGCCGAAAAAGTTTATGCAGGACAAAAAGCATTGGACACCGAGTTGTCTGAAACCGAAACCTACGCAGGCATTTGCCCTACCCGCATAGCAAACAACGGCATTTCGGCCTTTGTGAGCATTATGCGCGGCTGCAACAACTTTTGCACATATTGCATTGTACCTTACACTCGTGGCCGCGAACGTAGCCGCGACATTGCCGACATTTTGAACGAAATGCGCGACCTTGAGCAACGTGGATTTAAAGAAGTCACCCTACTTGGACAAAACGTAAACTCGTATCGATACATAAACAACGGACAAGACATTCGTTTTCCACAACTGCTTGAAACAGTTGCACAATCGTTTCCTTCAATACGCATACGTTTTTCAACCAGCCATCCAAAGGACATGGCCGACGAAACTTTGATGGTAATTGCAAAATATCCAAACATTTGCAAACACATTCACCTACCAGTGCAAAGTGGCAACAACCGCGTATTGCACGACATGAACCGAAAATACACACGCGAGTGGTATCTTGACCGCATAGCTGCCATCAGAAAATATATTCCTGAATGCGCAATTACTACCGATGTGTTCTGCGGTTTTCATAGCGAAACAATTGAAGAACACCAAGACACACTTAAGCTTATTGAAGAAGTGGCTTTTGACGATGCATTTATGTTCAAATACTCAGAACGACCAGGTACTGTTGCATCGCGCCGAATGCCCGATAATATTGCCGAAGAGGAAAAAATTCGCCGTTTGAACGAAATAATTGAACTGCAAAACAAACTATCAGACGCATCAAACAAACGCGATATTGGACGAGTGTTTGAAGTTTTAGTTGAAGGACGTAGCAAAAAATCGGATAAGGAGCTATGTGGACGCACATCACAAAACAAAATGGTAGTTTTTCCAGATGGCGGACAAAAACCTGGCGAACTTGCTATAGTTAAAATAAATAGTTGCACATCGGCCACATTAATTGGCGAACTTGTTAAGTAGTTAATAATGCTTGCATTGTTTGAAAAACAACAACCATTGGTTGTTAAAACGTGGGCATTTTTAACCTATGCCTCGTTTGCTGTATTCATGACCTATTTTTACGTTTACTTAAGTGGCGAAAAAGGTTTATCGGCAGTTGAAGTTGGCGCTATTGCAGCCTTACAACAACTTAACACCATATTTGTAGCACCAATTTGGGGAATTCTTGCCGACCGATTTGGCCGCAAACGCATCATTCTAGTTTCGATGCTTGCAACTGCAGCCATATACCCAATTTTCACCCTACCAAACTCGTTTGCTTTCACATTGGCAGCCATTGTGCTTTTTACGCTATTCTACAATCCTATTGCCTCGTTGCTCGATACAATTGCAATTGATTTTGAAGAACAAACACAAGGCAAAACTCCATACGGAGTAACTAGGTTATGGTCGTCAGTTGGTTGGGCGGTTGCAACTGCAATTGCTGGAGTTTTTATAAACAACAACATCATTCCACTTAAAAGCATATTTGTAATATCAACACTTATAATGGTTGCAGCATCGTTAGTTATGTTGCTTGCTTACAAACCACTAACCATTAAAAGCAGCCTTAAACAATCTCAAGGAAAAGAAATAGTTCACGTATTGCAATTGAGCCAAAACCTACGACGTTTCTTGGCTCTAGTATTTATCTATAGTTTGTTTGCTTCGCCATGCTTTGTTATTATGAACGTGTTTTACGACGACATAAATGCACCAAGCAACATATTGGGCGCAGCATACGCAGTTCAAGCGGTTAGCGAAGTGCCTTTCTTCTTTTTTGCCAATCGACTAGTTAACCGTTTTGGAGCCAAAAAACTTTTCATTTTCTGCATGATTGCCACTGCAACACGAATGTTGATTTACGGACTCACTGGCAATGCAATAATATCGGTTTGTGCAGGCGCTCTGCATGGTGTTACTTTCGGCCTTTACATGGTGTCGATGATTGCTTTTGTGCATCAAATTGTACCAAAAGAACTGCGCTCAACTGGACAATCGCTTATTTATATGTTTTATTACGGAGGTGTAAGTTTAGGTTCGTTCCTAATTGGTTGGCTACACAATTACACAAGCATGACAAATGCTATGATTATGACAGGAACATGTATGGTTGTTTTTGCCTTTTTGAGCATTGCAACAACCAATAAAAACTAATAAGCCCCCTCTCCAAAAAAACAAACGGCATTACACTCAATGGATTAACTCAAGTGCAATGCCGTAAAAGTAAATAAGTCTTAAAAAGTATCCGCTTACGCTTTAACCTTCTGTTGAACGTTTTCGTGTTCTTTTTTCACATCAAGAATGTAAAAACGAGTACCTGTCATTGATTTATGAGCCTCAAAACCCATGTTTTTTAAATAACGCACATGACCTTTTGAACCTGCATAGGTATAAATACGATTAAAGCCTCGCTCAATAAACATTGGCAATTGGTCGCGGAAAATGTGCTTTCCAGATCGCATATCGCGATACTGAGGGGTAACATAATCAAGATCGATAAACAAACTGCCAGCGTTGTAAGTATGAGCAATAAACACACCTGAAACAACCATATCGCGTAATACAAAGAACGATAGCATTTCGGTTTCGTCTTTATCGAGTTTAAAGTTTGGGAAATGGCTGCGAATATCGCTCTTATAGTGGTTCAAAAACGATAACAACATTGGATCGTTATTCATTACTGGTACAATCTCAATTTTGTCTGATTTTGTTCGGCATAGTTTAATCACTTGCACAATATTTACTATTGCAGTTGCAAAGTTGAGCAATGCAACAGGATACGCACCAATGGCAATACCATAAACCACAAACACAAATGATCCAATTACATTAAAAATACGGAGTTTAAGCACCGACTTCATAAGCATCGATACCAAAACCAATACCGAAGCCAAGTATCCAATAATTGACCAAAAACTTAAATCAAGCCATTCCATAGTTATAATAATAAAGGTTGTTATTCGTTTTTACTATCAGTAGCATCAACAATTTGAGTTTCTGCAACTATCTCAACCATAGTTTGTTCGTCAACTGTTGACTCATTCTGTTCTGTAATTATCTCATCGTTGTTTTTGTCGCACGAGAACACAAATTTATAAAAGCGATTCACAAAAGGAATTCGCATTATTGGTACAAGACACGATGTTGCTGTAATGCTTAGCAACACAACGTAATAAACAATTGACTGCATTTGCGAACCTTCGGCAACGCCATATTGCAAAGGTAATCCAGCCAAAACAGCCGCAGCCAATCCTTTGGGCACCATAATAGTCATAATGGTTTTTTCGTACCAATGAAAATGTTCTTTCACCAAAAAACGAATTGTTACAAAGCGAGCTACATAAATAACAAATACCAATATCAGTGCTATTAAAAAACTGTGTATATCGTTAAATGGTATTGATATACCCAAATAGATAAAGAAATATGTTTTTAGCAAAAAAACCACCTCTTTATACAATCGACGTTCGAAATTGGTAATAATACCTTCAGGTAATTTTTGCAGAACCTTGTATGGCAATTTGCTGAACGAGTTGTAGTTACCAAGTACAATACCAAATGCCAACGATGCAATTGCGCCACTGTAACCAATGTATTCGGCAACACCGTAAACCACAAGCATAAAAGCCATTGTGGTAAACTGTGTGTTTGGAAAACTCATTACCCAACCCATTATTCGCAACCAAAACAAACCAGCTCCAGCGCCAATAACCGATGCCAACACAAGCGATGAGATAAGTGAACCTATAATTTTGCCGGGCTCAACAATACCAGTGTTAAAACTGCTTAAAAAGCTAATTGCAAACACAATACAAAGCACATCGGTAAGGGCCGACTCAAGAATAAGTATAGTGCTTGGGCCTTTGCTCATGTTGAGCATACCCACCATTGGCATAACCACTGCCGACGATGTGCCGCCAACAATAAAACCTAGAGTAAATGCAATAATCCACTGATAATGAAAAGCAAAGCGCATTATCAGTCCAACTATAATTGCCGTTATTAAAAAGAACGTAACCGTTAGTTTTGCCGATGTACGCATCGATCCTCGTATTGCCGACAACTCAAGATTTAAACCTCCCTCAAACAAAATCACAATCAATGCAACAGATGTTAACACCTGTCCCAAAACGCCAAAACTACTTACTGATGCAATTCCAAAAATAGGCCCAATCAAAATACCTACTATAATAAGTATCAGCACATCAGGTATTCGCGTTTTATTAAAAAATACGGTTAAGTAGTGCGAAAAGAAATACAACAAACCGATGCAAATGATTGTAACTTCCATAAGGCTTTTTATGATTATTTAAGCACAGCAACTAACTCATCGGCCGACAACGATTGTTGTTCGCCGGTTTCCATGTTCTTTAATGTGAGTTTACCTTGTTGCATCTCCTCTTCACCTACCATTACAACAAATGGCATTTGACGAGCATTTGCGTAACTCATTTGCTTTTTCATTTTTGCAGGCTCTGGATATATTTCACAGCCAATACCCTCGGCACGCAATTTTGCAATTACAGGCATACACCATTTTTGCTCGGTTAAACCAAAATTCACAAACAATACTTTTGTTGATTGCGATGCAGATTTTGGATACAAATCCAATTGCTCAAGCACATCGTAGATGCGGTCGGCACCAAACGAAATGCCAACACCTGAAACGCCAGGCATACCAAATATACCTGTTAAATCGTCGTAACGACCACCACCAGTAATTGAACCTATTTGCACATCAAGTGCCTTAACTTCAAAAATGGCACCAGTATAGTAGTTCAAACCACGAGCTAATGTCAAATCGAGTTCAACTGGAGTTTGCAAGCCAAGAGGTTCTAGCCAATCGAACACTGTTTTTAGTTCCTCAACTCCTTTTAATCCAACCTCGCTAGTTGCAAGCACTTGTGCAATTTGCTCCAACTTCTCGTTGTTATTACCACTTAGTTTCAAAATTGGCTGAAGTTGATCAACTGCCGATTGTGGCAAACCTTTGCTCAACAATTCCTCGTTAACGTTGTCGAGACCGATTTTTTCAAGTTTATCAATTGCTACTGTAATGTCAGTAATCTTGTCGGGTTGACCAATAACTTGAGCAATGCCTGCAAGAATTTTGCGGTTGTTAATTTTAAGCACCACCCTAATTCCCAAACGTTTGTAAACATCGTTCACAATTTGGATAAGTTCAACTTCGTTAAGTAACGAGTCGCTACCAACCACATCAACATCGCATTGATAAAACTCGCGATAACGACCTTTTTGTGGTTTATCGGCACGCCAAACAGGCTGAACTTGATAGCGTTTAAATGGGAATTGCAACTCGTTGCGATGTTGAACAACAAATCGCGCAAAAGGCACTGTTAAATCGTAACGCAAACCTTTTTCGGCTATTTTGGTTGTAACCTTTACCGAGTCTTTATCGGCAAGCAACTGACCATCAACATGTTGCAAATAGTCGCCCGAATTAAGTATTTTAAAAAGAAGTTTATCGCCCTCCTCGCCATACTTACCCATTAGGGTTGAAAGATTTTCGGTAGCTGGAGTTTCAATTGGCTGAAAACCATATAGTTTAAAAACGCTTTTTATTGTATCGAAAATATAATTGCGCTTAACCATTTCCAATGGTCCAAAGTCGCGTGTTCCTTTCGGAATGGAAGGTTGTTGTGGCATTTATGTTACTTTTTAATAATATGTGCAAAAGTAATAAAGTAGTTGGATTTGTTTGCCACGATTGCAACCACATGTTCATTTAGTACAACCTATTAAGTTGCTTCAAATTGCAGTTTAAACTTATATCTCATTTTTGTTTTAGCCTCAGCAATGACTTGTCAAACTTTTAGTAGTTTGTAATTGTGGAAAGTTGTTTTTTACCATTTAACCAACTTGTTTGAACTACATGCAGATTTTATAACATCCATGCATACAATAGTATATGCAAATTATTATGTTACAACAACATTATCTTTATTCTATTTTTTCAAAACCAAATCCACAAGCAATACCGCATGTTCTTTTTCATCACGTGGAGCATCTTTAGGACGCCAAGCAACAATAAAACGTATGCTAGCATTTGATACTTGATATTTTTTTTCACTCCATGAAACTAGTTCAGTTTGCATTTTTTGGGATAACTGAGCAACTGGCATATTAGTATTTTGAGTAAAGAGACAGTTATTATCATATCGCAATTGTTCGCCTGCTCGTAATGCAAGAACTTCATTTTTTCGCGTTTTGAAAAAACCTAAGTTTACATCTTTGTGTGATAACTGAAGGGCTATTTCATCTGGCATTTCATATTGATGCGAATCTACAATCTGTAGATCTGCTGGCAATTTGTCAAAAATTGAAGAATTTGTGTGAATAAATAGTCGCTGTTTGGCTCGCGTCATACCAACATAATAACGATGTAGTTCATCATCAGTGATATGAGATGGTTGCGTAACAAGCATATATACGTCATCAAACTCACGCCCTTTCGACTTGTGGATGGTAGATACTACAACATCCGCACCGGACAGATTGCAAAAATCTTCTACAGATGATTCAAAGACGAACTCTTTGAAGTCGGTAAGATACTTTGCCTTGTTGGTCTCCTCAAATAGTTCAATACAACGCTTGAGGTAATGAAGACTTTCGGAGGCGGCGTAAGCTTCGTATGTCTTTCGCTTCGCATTCTCCCAAACATCATCGGCAATCAGAGGCGTGCGCGTTTGGCCTTCGATGTACTTTAGGAACAGACGCACTTCAGCCATATTCCAGAAACGGAAGCCATCCATGCTCTGGATGAGTTTGCTTTGTAGGCCGTGCTTTCGCAATAACGCCACAAGAATTACGGCTTCTTCGTTAGTTTGAGTGAGCACACACATAGTGCCTTTACCACGATTCTGCAAGAGATTGCGCACCAAAGGCTCGTACATGTAAGTGGAGGAATGATGAACCACTCCGACGTAGCCATATTCCTTACTCATCGAGACAATAGGCGAGTTCTTCATTCTGTCGCGGATGCCCTTGACAAAGAGATTGGCATAATTGACAATTTGCTTAGCACTTCGGTAGTTCTCCGTCATCTCCACCATGCGTCCGTCAGACTCCCTCAGCAACTGAGCCATGTACTGCGAATTAGAACCGCGGAACTCATAGATATTCTGATCGTCATCGCCCACGGCTATCACGCGCATCTCTTCATTAGCGTTCATCAAGGCTCGCACCAACGTGTATTCCTCCGAACTCATATCCTGGGCTTCATCTATCACAAGCACCGTCTTGGCGATGCGATTTGGCTCTACCTCACCCTCGCTAATCATCTGTGCAGCACGCGATACCACATTCTTTGCATCGTCAAGATTACCTATTCGTCCGAGGAGGTCGAAGCAATAGGAATGGAATGTCTTGATCTCCACAAAATGTGCAGCATTGCCGATAAGGCCCATCAGTCGTTGCTTGAACTCGATGGCTGCTGCCCGCGAGAAGGTGAGCATCAACAGCTGCTCATGCTTAACATCCTCAAGCAAAAGCAACGAGGCTAGTTTATGCACCAAGACACGCGTTTTGCCACTACCAGGACCGGCAGCCACAACGATGCAACGTGACTCCTTGTCGGAGATTATCTCCATCTGTTTCGGTGACAAAGCACCAAATAGCTGATCATATTTCTCTGGTGTAACGTTGCGTTCAATTTCCTGCAGACGGTTTCCCTTGAAGTATTTCGCCACAAAACGCTTGTAATCCATTTGGAAATAATCCTGCACATACCGGAGGGCTGCATCATAGTCGCGTACCATTAGGTTGGCATATTCTCCCACAATGTGCACCTGTTGAATCTTTTGCTTGTAAAACTCATTCAGCATACGATAGTCGTCTTGCTTGTAACGCAAGCGATTATCCTTGATGCGGCGAATGTCCATGGCGTTGTAGAGCACAAGAAATCCGCCTTCCAGTTTCAACGCACCAATCTTTGACAGGTAGAGCAATGCCTCCTCCACATCTTCCAACTGCACGTCTTGTAAAACACCAAATAAATTTTGGTTTTGCAGTTTCAAATCGTGAAGCAATTCAACTATAGAAAAATGAATACCATTTTTTTGCGATTCCTCTGACGTTGTTTGCGATAGAAGTTTATACATCCATTCAATAGCAAAACGACAGATTTCCAATCGTTTTTCAGCGCGTTTTAGAGTAGCCTCAACACTTGCCATACGCTTCACTTCTAAATTATGTGCAGCATCTTCCTTTTTGCGGGTATATCCCTTTACGGTTAGGAAATAAAGTAACGTGCGGATATCTTTTTCTGTAGAAGTTGTAATGCCTTCGTTTTGTGCATTATCATTCAGTTGCTTGCAAGAGATACGGAGCGCATCATCGGGTATGTTGTTCAGAATGTATCGCTCTAGTTTAGTGAATCGCTCCAAAAGTCTCTTTGACTTATTCTCCGACTCACCTGCATCATTCAGATAAGCCGACATATCTTTTGTATCTGCCAAGATACCTTCCTGGCGCATGCGTTCTACAGCAGAAACCACCTCCCATTTATTCAAACCGAGGATATCTGCAAGATAATCAACGCGCGACTCTGCCTCCGCATCTTGTGCCTTTGCAATATGTTTCTGTGAAATCAGCGATTTGATAATGCGCACGGATTTCTCCACCTCCTCATTCTCAAAGAGCAACGATTCCGTAATACGCTTACGTGCCTCGTCCATATTCTTCACCGTAATGCCGGTGGCATAAACATGAGGCACATTATTTCCGCGCTCAAGATAACCGGCCTGCTCAAGGGCAGACAAAGCTGTTCGCACACGCGTCTCGATGTCCGAAACAGAATCGTCCCAACCTGCCTTTCGTGCAATCTCCAATGCTGAACAGCATGCGCGCATTCGCAGTTTGGTCATTTCCTTAACAGCTTTCCATACCTGTTGAATTTCGCTGATACTCAGTTTTGTTTGATTGAGGAGTATGAAGTGTTTATCAAGGTCGGCATCGCTGTATAGCACGAAACATCGTGCCTCAAGATGCGGATCACGACCAGCGCGACCAGCCTCCTGCACATAGTTCTCCAGCGAATCGGAAATATCGTAATGTATCACCAACCCCACATCGCTCTTATCGACACCCATGCCAAAAGCCGAGGTGGCCACAATGATGCGCACCCTATCCGACATGAAAGCATCTTGATTGGCAATCTTGTCATCGGCCTCCATCTGTCCGTTGAAAGGTAGTGCCTTGAATCCGTCACGCGTGAGTTTCTCGGCAAGTAACCTTGTACGTTTGGTTCGCGAAACATAGACAATCGTTGGGCAATTACTTTCGGCTATCAACGAACGCAGTTTCGTGTACTTGTCTTCATCGGTGTCGGCATGGATAACGGAATAGCGCAAGTTGGTTCTCGATGCCGTTGATGCAAACAATTGCAGATTAAGGCCGAGCGTCTGCTTAAAGTAATCGCAGATGTCCTGTACCACCTTTTGCTTGGCGGTAGCTGTGAAGCATGAAACGGGTATTGGTGTATCACAACGTTTCTTCTTTTGGTACTCACTGATAAACTTACCGATGTAGAGATAATCAACACGAAAATCCTGTCCCCAAGAAGAGAAACAATGGGCTTCGTCTATCACGAATCGCACCACATGACGCGCCAAGAGGATTTTCTCTATCGTCTTCGACCGAAGCATCTCGGGAGCAATGTAGAGCAGAGATGCGTCTCCATCTTGCACGCGTTGAATGGCCAGCGAACGGCTGATAGGATCGAGCAATCCGTTGATGGTGACGGCATCCGTAATGCCTCGTTCGGCAAG
>JAKSOL010000029.1 GCA_024405635.1 Salinivirgaceae bacterium
ATTTTTATGGCATATATTTTTATGGCATATATTTTTATGGCATATATTTTTATGAGAATAATTATTTTTTATAAAAATAATGGTGTCCTCTTTTTTTGAAAATCTGCAAACTCTTTACTAACAACTAATGTTCCTTTAACATATCGCAAAAAAAATGGGATACGCGCCATGTTTCAGGCTCATATCCCATTTATGTCAATTATTTGTATCGCTTAAAAATCGCGGCTTTCTTCGTCTTTGTTGTTCTCAAAGTATTCGGCAATTTCACGCTCAGCCGAGTCAGAAAAGGCATAAGCCTCATCGTGTTGGCTAACATCAAGACCCATTTGCTCCGATTTTAGACTTACACGCATTGGTATCATCTTGTTGGTTAACCAATAAAGAGCCAAACTCAACACAAAGGTGTAAGCTACCACTATTGCCACGCCGATTATAGAGTTAAAAAACTCCTCATATCCGCCATGAATCAAACCTGTGTACGAGAACACGCCTGTAAGAATTGTGGCAAAAATACCGCCTGTTCCGTGAGTTGGGAACACATCCAAAGCGTCGTCGATGCTTGATTTTTCGCGCCAGTGAACTGCTGTGTTGCAAACTAGAGTTGTAAGCAATGCTATAATAAAGCACTGTCCTGTAGTAACAACATCGGCACAAGGAGTGATGGCCACCAAACCAACAACAGCGCCAACTGCAGCTCCCATGCCCGAAGGCTTACGACCGCGTAGGCAGTCGAAGAATATCCAGCTCATCATGGCTGTTGCACCCGCTGTGTTTGTGTTCAAAAATGCTTTAATGGCGATGCCATCGGCTGCCAAACTTGAACCACCGTTAAAGCCGAACCAACCTAACCAAAGCAATGCTGCACCCAAAATGACAAATGGTATGTTGGCTGGCAAGTGTTGGTCTGACTTGGCATTTTGCCTACGTCCCAAGAATATAGCTCCTGCCAAAGCTGCAACACCCGATGATGCGTGAACTACAATACCTCCCGCAAAATCGTGAATGCCAAGCCACTTGTTAAGCAAACCATCGGGATGCCATGTCCAGTGAGCTAAAGGGCAATAAATGAAAATGCAGAATAGAATCATAAACACCATATAGGCTGAAAAACGAACACGTTCGGCAAACGAACCTGTGATAAGCGACGGTGTTATGATGGCAAACTTCATTTGAAACAACGCATATAGCGCAAGAGGAATGCTTGCTGTTAAGTAAGGCTCTGGTTTAGCACCTACATGGTTAAACATGAAATATTGAGTTGGGTCGCCAATAAGGCCATATCCGCCCAAATCGTTACCAAAAGCCAACGAAAACCCAAACACAACCCAAAGCACGCTAATTATGCCCATTGCTATAAACGACTGCAAAATGGTCGATATCACGTTCTTTTTTCCAACCATTCCTCCATAAAAGAAACTCAAACCTGGTGTCATCATCAGCACAAAAATTGTTGCTGTAATCATCCATGCCACATTTGATGCAGTGCACTCTTCCGTTTCTTCAAATTCCCACAAGCCAGGCTCTTCTGGCATCAAAGCTCCTACTATTGCAATAATGAACATCACGGCCATCATCACAACCCATCTTCTGTTTACTTTCATAATCGTTCTTTTAATTTTTACCGATGCAAAAGTACGCACGCCACATGGCTTAATGGCTTCTACCCAACGTAAACACAAGAATCACGTACGCAAAATAGGTTTCAGAACACATGCTTTGCACACCAAAGTTTATTATCACGAACACTGAAACATGCTGATTGTTAAACTGATATGAGAAAATACAATAGCAATTTGAAAAATGATTTACACTACGAGTGTCACGTACGCACGACAATGCAACTCTAGCTTAGCCTAATAGTACAATTTTGATGAAAGCATTTTCAAAAAAGCGAAAAACAATCATCTCACTTCAGTCTATTACCTAAAATTATATATTTGTTCATCTTATTCAGCAAACATATATGGCGCAAATAAAACTCAAGGTATTAGGTCTGTCGTATAGCCAAACTCAATCGGGGGCTTATGCTTTGGTTTTGTCGGAGGAGGAAGGCAACCGCCGCATTCCTATTATTATTGGAGGATTTGAGGCGCAATCAATAGCCATTGAGCTTGAATCGTTACGCCCACCGCGCCCTCTTACTCACGATCTGTTTGTTAACTTTGCTCAACAGTTTGAAATAGACCTTCTTGAAGTAAATATCTATAGGTTTGAAGACGGCATTTTTTATTCGGAACTAACTTGCCAACAGGGCGAAAACATTGTAAAAATTGATGCTCGCACTTCTGATGCAGTTGCTTTGGCCATTCGTGTTGGGTGCCCAATATTCACCAATAGCGAAATAATGGATAAAACTGGCATTTTGATGCCAAACAACCCAAACGTGGAGCAAACCGACAACACAAAGTCGCAACCTTCAACTTCTGAAGAAAACAAATATGCCAAAGTTTCGTTGCGCGAACTAAAAGAATTGCTTGATAAATCAATCTCAAACGAAGATTACGAAGAGGCATCGAACATTCGCGACGAAATAAAACGCCGCGAAAAGAAATAACAAGCACTTTTCTTTTAATTGCATTTTTCATACTAGGCATTATGTGCCAATGTTTTTTTGTCTTTACACAAAAAAAGCCCCACTTAGTGAGGCTTTAAAAGACTATATGCAGTTATCAATTAGTCGCGACTTGAAAGTTTTGATAGCAGACGAAGTATTTCAACATATAACCAAACAAGTGTAACCATAAGGCCAAATGCCGAATACCACTCAAAATGTGCAGGTAACCCAGCCTCAGCACCTTGCTCAATAAAGTGGAAATCGAGTATCAAATTCATTGCTGCTACACCAACAACAACAAGGCTTAATACAATTCCTACAGTTCCTCCACCATACATAAATGATGCGTCAACACCAAACAAGCTAAGTATAAAGGCAACAAAATACGCAAGGCAAATACCCATTGTTGCAGCTAATACTATGCGTACAAAACTTTGGGTTACACGTATGATGCCAGTCTTATACATAAACAACACTGCAAACATTACTGCAAAAGTGAGTGTAATGGCTCGCAACACTATGCCAGGATATTTTAATTCAAGTACGCCAGACAAGCAACCTAAAAATAGTCCCTCAAGCACTGCATAAACTGGCGATAACATTGGCGCCCACTCTTTTTTGAATGAAATAATAAGTGCCATTACAAAAGCACCAATACTGCCAATAATTGACCACGATGGAACTGAAAGTCCACCATCTTCGCTAAAACCAACTTTTGACCATGTGTAGGTTGCAGCCAAAAAAGCCAACAAAACAAGTACTGCTACTTTGTTTACAGTACCTTGAACTGTCATTACACGACCTGTGGCTGAATAACGATAGTTATCAATAATTCCCTCGTTTAGGGTAGGATTTGATGTTTTCATATCTGTTTGTTTTTGATCTTGTTTAAACAAACATTGTCAAAAATCGCGCCAAATTAGTCGCCAAACAACCAAAAATAACCTTCGCCTATACGTTTTTTTATTTCGTTATTGCTGATGCTCAGCTCATTAGCTATAGAATCAACTGTTTTTTTGCATTCGTCTGACATTTGACCAATGGCACCTAAAGTGTAGATAAGTGGCTGTGCTGTTTCCACACAAATAACTTCGTTTACATTATCGATTAGAATTGAAGCTAATTGCTTTGCCAAGAATAGATGCTTTTTCACTGCCCAACCAACGGTATGAATAGCTGCCAACTTTTGCCATTTATTACCGTTAATCATTTGCAAAAACTGTTGTTGGGTGCAATGCTCGCTTAATAAGTTCTTTGCCAAATGTTCTGCTTCGTCAACCGTAGCTGGTGCTTCAACAGCAAGTTGAACTTCGTTGGTTGTAAGTTCAATTTCAGATAAAGCAAATGATGCTACAATTTTTGCCTCGCGCATTGGTACTTGCAAAAGTTTAATTGCCAAATCTTTTTGTCCAACAATATCGGTAGCAAATTTGCGAAGCATCATTACCGAAACTCCATAATTAAGTTCTGCCGAATCACAATTTTGATTCATCAGTTTGGCAGCATTGCCGTCTTGCATCATTATTATTTGATGAAGAAACTGACGAGTTGACACGTCAAGTTTTTCGAGTATATGATGCGGAATGCCAATCATTTAGGCAAATGTTTGAATGTCGTGTAACTTACGATATTGGCCATTCTTAGCCATTAACTCGTCGTGGGTTCCTTGCTCAATTATGCAACCTTCGTGCAACACACAAATTAAGTCGGCATTACGAACAGTTGACAAGCGGTGTGCAATGACAATAGATGTACGGTTGGCCATTAAATGTTCAAGCGCATCTTGTACCAAGCGCTCGCTTTCGGTGTCGAGGGCTGAAGTAGCTTCGTCGAGAATAAGAATAGGTGGATTTTTAAGAATAGCTCGTGCTATGCTCAAACGTTGACGTTGTCCGCCGCTTAGTTTGCTGCCTCGGTCGCCAATAATGGTTTGGTAACCATCTTCGGTTGACATAATAAACTCATGTGCATTAGCCACACGCGCTGCAGCCTCAACTTGTTCTTGAGTTGCATTTTCAACACCAAAGGTTATGTTGTTGTAAATTGTATCGTTAAACAAAATTGCCTCTTGATTAACATTACCAATAAGTTCACGTAAATCGAACAAGGTGTAGTTTTTAATGTTTACACCATCAACAAGAATCTCACCTGCATTAACATCGTAAAAACGTGGCAAAAGGTCAACAAAGGTTGTTTTTCCACTACCCGATTGCCCAACTAAAGCTACTGTTTGTCCTTTTTTAATGTTTAACGACACATTATTAAGTACCATTCGCTCGTCGTATGCAAACGACACATTTTTGTACTCAATACCTTTTTCAACATTGCTTATGTGTTTTGCATTTTCAACTTCACGTATAGCAATATCGGCATTCATAATGCGGTCAATTCGTTCAAGAGCGGCAATACCACGTTGAACATTATAAAAGGCATTTGAGAATTCTTTGGCTGGCACTATAATTTGATAAAAGATGCCTATGTAAGCAATAAACACAGCACCCTCAAGCACATCGTTGCCTTGCATAATAAGCGAACCGCCATACCAAACCACCAAAACAATAATTATTGTTCCCAACAATTCGCTCATTGGATGGGCAAGGTCGCGGCGGCGGGTTAGCTTGTTCATTGTTCGGCGATAGCTATTTAAGTATTGATCGAAACGAGCAAGCATACGGTCTTCAGCATTAAAAGCCTTTATAACACGCAAACCTCCCAACGTTTCTTCAAGCACTCCCACTATTTCGCCCATTTTTTCTTGTCCTTCAGTCGATTTCTTTTTAAGCGACTTGCCCACACGTCCAATAATAATTCCACCTATTGGCAGCATTAAAAAGATGAAAAGTGTGAGCCTAACGCTCATTAGGAACAACGATACAAGCAAAACAATAATGATAACTGGGTTTTTTAGCAACATGTTGAGAGTTGACATTATTGAGTTTTCAACCTCTTGCACGTCGCTCATAGCACGCGACATTATGTCGCCTTTGTGTTCATCGCTGTAAAACCCTAGTGGTAGATGCAGTATTTTGTTGTACAAATTTTTGCGCAAATCGCGAACAACTCCATTACGCACTCCAACTAATACATACGATGATAAATAAGCAAAGCCTGTTTTTAATAATGTTGCCACTATTAAAAACAAGCCTATGTATAACAATGCGGCTCCTAAACCTTGCGATGCTTTAACTTGGGTTACAAAAAAACTCATGTTGTGCTTAAAGCAATCGAGTGTAAGTTCCCAAGGTACAGTTGATGTTACTTCTTGCTGAATACCAAAAAGTATTTCCATTACTGGAATAATAAAGGCCATTGAGAACACTGCAAACAATGCCGACAACACGTTGCAAGTCAAGTTAAGAATCAACTTTGACCAATACCCATGAGCAAATCGCTTAATGATGTAGAAAAGCCCCATTACACAATGGTTTAGTAAATACCTGTGTAGTTTTGAGGAGTGATTGCACGCAATTCGGCTTTCACGCTCTCGCTAACGTTAAGTGTTTCAATAAACTGTGCAATGCTATTTTTGTTTATAACAGCATTGGTACGAGTTAGTTCTTTAAGTGTTTCGTATGGTTTTGGATAACCCTCGCGACGCAAAATGGTTTGAATAGCCTCAGCTACAACACTCCAGTTTGCCTCCAAATCGGCATTTAGTTTATCAGCATTCAAAATAAGTTTGCCCAAACCTTTTTGTAGCGATTTAAGAGCAATTAAAGTGTGACCAATTGGAACGCCAATGTTGCGAAGGACGGTTGAATCGGTCAAATCGCGCTGCATTCGCGATATTGGCAATTTGCTTGAGAAGAACTCAAACATTGCATTTGCCATGCCCAAGTTGCCCTCAGCATTTTCAAAATCGATAGGGTTAACTTTGTGAGGCATTGCTGAAGAACCAACCTCGCCAGCTTTAATTTTTTGCTTAAAGTATTCCATCGAAACGTAAGTCCAAATATCACGGCAAAGGTCAATGATAATGGTGTTGATGCGTTTTAGGTTATCAAAAATGGCAGCCAAGTCGTCGTAATGAGCAATTTGAGTTGTGGTTTGCAAACGCTCAAGTTTTAGCGATTGGCTAACAAAATTGTTAGCAAACTCTACCCAATTAATTTCGGGATAAGCCACCATGTGAGCATTTAAACCACCCGTTGCACCACCAAATTTAGCCGAGCAAGGAACGGTTTTAAGCAAATTAAGTTGTTTGTTAAGGCGCTCAACAAACACCATAAGTTCTTTGCCAAGTTTGGTTGGCGATGCTGGTTGACCATGAGTATGCGCAAGCATTGGCACATCTTTCCACTCGTTTGCCAAGCCTTCAAGTTGAGCAATTGAATCCTCAAGAAGTGGATAATAAACCTCTTGAATAGCATCGCGCAACGAGTAAGGAATAGCTGTGTTGTTAATGTCTTGCGATGTCAAACCAAAGTGAATAAACTCTTTGTAGGCTTGCAACCCAAGCACGTCAAATTTCTCTTTCAAGAAATACTCAACAGCTTTTACATCGTGGTTGGTGGTTTTTTCAATCTCTTTAATGCGGCTAGCATCTTCAACTGTAAAGTTTTTGTATGCCTCGCGCAATTGGTCATAAACCGATTGAGGTACATCTTTTAACTGTGGCAAAGGCAATTTGCACAATGCAATAAAGTATTCAACCTCAATAAGAACACGATAGCGGATTAAACCGAATTCTGAGAAATAAACGTCCAATTCGCCATCTTTTGAGCGATAGCGACCATCAACTGGACTGATTGCTGTTAATTCGTTGAGTTGCATAATATTTAGTATTTACTTGATTATTAAAGCGATGCGCTTGATGCTTGAATTTGGCGGTCAAATTTACGCAACATGCCTTGAAGCACTGCACCTGGACCTACTTCGGTAAACTCGGTTGCACCGTTTGCCACCATGTTTTTCATTATTTGAGTCCAACGTACAGGGGCTGTCAATTGGGCAATAAGGTTCTTTTTAATTGTTTCAGGATCGGTTACAGCCTCAGCAGTTACATTTTGGTAAACTGGACAAATTGGCGATTTAAATGTAACCTCGCTAATAGCTTGCTCAAGCTCGGCGCGTGCTGGTTCCATAAATGGTGAGTGGAATGCACCGCTCACTGCTAGTTTAATGGCACGTTTAGCACCAATCTCAGTAAATTTTGCAATTGCTTGCTCGATGCCTTCGTTTGAGCCAGAAATAACCAATTGGCCTGGGCAGTTGTAGTTTGCTGGAACCACGTCGTTTATTTCAGCGCAAGTTTTTTCAATAACTTCGTCATCAAGACCAAGGATTGCAGCCATTGTTGAAGGTTTAATTTCGCATGCCTTTTGCATTGCCATTGCACGTTTCGAAACCAATTTCAAACCATCTTCAAACGACAGAGCGTCGGCTGCTACTAAGGCTGAAAATTCGCCTAATGAGTGACCTGCAACCATATCGGGATTAAAACGGTCGCCCAATGCTTTTGCCAACACTACAGAGTGAAGAAAAACAGCTGGTTGAGTTACTTTGGTTTGACGCAAATCCTCATCGGTACCTGCAAACATCAAATCGGTAATGTTAAATCCAAGTATTTGGTTAGCAGAGTCGAGCAACTGTTTTGCTACTGCTGAGTTTTCATACAAATCTTTGGCCATTCCTACAAATTGTGAACCTTGACCTGGAAATACAAATGCTTTCATTTTTTATGTGTTTTTAATTGTTTACTGCTATTGATTAAGGCAAAAATTGTGCCTAATGCAACCTCTTGCCAACGTACTCTAAAAATTCGGAACGGGTTGATGTGTTTTTAAGAAACAAACCTGTAAAAGCCGATGTTGTGGTAACCGATTCTTGTTTTTCAACACCACGCATCAACATGCACATGTGTTGCGCCTCAATAACAACTGCAACTCCTTGTGGTTTAAGTGTTTGCTGTATACAATCTTTTATTTGGTTAGTTAAGCGTTCTTGCACTTGCAAACGACGGGCATAAGCATCAACCACGCGGGCTATTTTGCTTATTCCGGTAATGTAGCCGTTTGGAATATAAGCTACATGCGCTTTGCCAAAAAATGGTAGCATGTGATGCTCGCACATTGAATAAACTTCAATGTCTTTTACAATTATCATTTGCGAATAATCCTCTTTGAACAATGCGCTTTGCAAAATTTGCTGTGGGTTTTGGTTATAGCCTTGAGTTAAAAACTGCATTGCCTTGGCCACACGTTCGGGAGTTTTTATAAGCCCTTCGCGCTCAACATCTTCACCAAGTTGAATTATAACCTCTTTATAAAGCGAACTTAATTTTTCGGTTCGTTGTGCATCGTATTGGTCTATTCGCTGATAACCAGCTTCATCAAAATCTATCATAACTATCCAAAGTATTCAACGTAACTATTTTCAGTTTCGGCCAGTTTTACACAATGCATTTGCGCACCTGCTTGGTTTACAAGTGGTTGCAATACATTCCAAATGCCAATGGCAATGTTTTCAGATGTGGTAATTTTTCCTTGCAAAAAAGGCACTTCCTCGTTCAAGTTTTGGTGGTCTAACTGACTGATAACGTGGTTTTTGATTATTGCGCTCAACGTTTTAAGGTTAATCACCATTCCAGTTTGAGGATTAATCTCGCCTTTAACGGTAACGTGTAGCACATAGTTGTGACCATGCCAACGTTCATTTGAGCATTTGCCAAACAACTCAAGGTTCTCATTTGCTGATAGTTGCGGATTGAAAAGCCTGTGAGCACTGCTAAATGTTTCGCGACGAGTTACAAAAACCATTTTCTTTTGTTTTGAACTGCGAAAATAGACAATCGGGGCGCAAGTTGCAAATAGTATAATGAGCAGTGTTTTACTACTAAAAAATAGTTGAACTTTTTTTGTAAAAAGCGCTGGCTTTGTCTTTTGTTTGGACTGAACACAAATATAGTAATGTGGTTTTTCAGCTACTTATGAAATAAAAGATAACACCATCTTCTGATAGTTAACAAATTACCTATTACAAATAACTGCTAAAAACTCAGTCGCTCTACAATTGTTTATATGACGAATGAGTTTGGTTATACGTAAAATTACGAAAGCCAATAGCAGTGTCGTTGAAATTTAGTTTTGAATATCTACTTTTGTCCGTATTAAAAGAAATGTAAAAATTATGGTGAAAATAGGGTACGACAACGACGCTTATCTGCGCACACAATCGGAAAAAATACAGGAACGTATTAGCAAATTTGGCGGTAAACTATACTTGGAGTTTGGCGGTAAATTGTTTGACGACCACCACGCATCGCGTGTGTTGCCTGGTTTTGAGCCCGATAGTAAAATTCGCATGCTTGAAAAACTGAAAGACCAAGCCGAGGTTGTGATTGCCATTAATGCCAACGACATTGAAAAAAACAAAGTTCGTGGCGACTTGGGCATTACCTACGATATGGATGTGCTACGTTTAATTGATGCTTTTCGCGGCTACGGCTTGTATGTGAGCAGCGTGGTACTTACCCGTTTTCAAGGTCAAGCAAGTGCCATTGCTTACCAAAACAAATTGGAAAAACTAGGTTTAAAGGTTTATCGCCACTATCCAATTGAAGGTTATCCAAGCAACATTCCGTTGATTGTGAGCGACGATGGTTACGGCAAAAACGAGTACGTTGAAACAACACGCTCGCTTGTTGTGGTAACAGCACCTGGTCCAGGTAGCGGCAAAATGGCTGTTTGCTTGTCGCAACTATACCACGATAACAAACGCGGAATTAAAGCAGGTTACGCCAAATTTGAAACTTTCCCTATTTGGAACATAGCGCTTAAACATCCGGTTAACCTTGCATACGAGGCCGCAACAGCCGACCTTAACGACGTGAACATGATAGACCCATTCCACTTGGAGGCCTATGGCAAAACAACCATAAACTACAACCGCGATGTTGAGATTTTCCCTGTGTTGAATGCCATTTTCCAACGTATTATGGGCGAATCGCCATACAAATCGCCAACCGATATGGGCGTTAACATGGCTGGCAACTGCATTATTGACGACGAGGCCGTTTGCGCAGCTGCTCGCCAAGAAATAGTGCGCCGCTACTACAACACTAAATGCCAAGTGCGCAAAGGCAATGCCGAACCCGATCAGGTTTACAAAATTGAGTTGTTGATGGAGCAAGCTCATGTTAGCATAGCTGACCGTCCTGTGGTTGAAGCTGCATTAAACAAAGCTGAACAAACCGATGGCCCAGCTGTGGCAATTGAGTTGCCCGATGGTTGCATTGTAACTGGCAAAACAACCAAATTACTAGGTGCATGCTCAACCATGTTGCTCAATGCTCTTAAACATTTGGCTGGCATTTCAGACGATGTTAACCTATTGTCGCCAATGATTATTGAACCTATACAAAACCTTAAAACCGGCTCTCTTGGTCATGCAAATCCACGTTTGCACATGGACGAGGTGCTTGAGGCTCTATCGATTTGTGCTTTAACCGACTACAACGCAAAAATTGCACTTGAAAAATTACCATTGCTCAAGCATTGTGAGGTTCATGCTAGCGTTATTCTTGCTCAAGTTGATTTGGATATTTTCCGTCGCTTGGGAGTTAATCTTACAATGGAGCCCGTTTATCAAACCAAAAAACTATATCACGGATAAGTTTATTATTCAGAATAAAAATTACAAATGGCTGGTTGCAATTATTTGTTAATCAGCCATTTTTATTTGGCATCGGTATAAAAAACACAGTTACCATTGTGCCAACTAAAACCACAAGTATTGCCAACAAAAAACAACGGTTCCTTTATAAAAAACAAGTAGCCAAAAAATCGTTACGAATACTAACTTTGCAACATATCTTAAATTAACGTAAGTATGTCTTTATCAATATCGAAAAAAACACAGTGGAAAGTTATTCTTTGGGCAGTAGTAGTACTTCCAGTTCTTTTTGCTGTTATATTGTTCTATAACATTTGGGTAGGAAACCTTGGATTTATGCCATCGTTTGACGAGCTTGAAAATCCAGCAAGCAATTTGGCATCGTGTGTATATTCTGAAGATGGCGTTTTGCTAGGAACATACTTTAAAGAAAACCGATCAAACGGAACATACGACGAATTGTCGCCGTACTTAATTGATGCGTTAGTTTCAACCGAAGATAAACGCTTTTATGCGCACTCGGGAGTCGATTTTCCTGGCCTTGCGCGTGTGTTGTTTAAAACCATTTTGTCGGGCAACAAAAGTTCGGGCGGTGGCAGTACCATTACCCAACAGTTGGCCAAAATGCTTTTCCCACGCGAGCGATTAAACAACCCACTTCAAATGGCAAACCGCAAATTCCGCGAGTGGGTTATTGCCATAAAACTTGAACGTAGCTACACAAAAGAAGAGATAATAACAATGTATCTCAACCAGTTCGATTTTTTGAACTTGGCAGTGGGAATAAAATCGGCAGCAAAAGTTTACTTTAACACATCGCCACAAAACCTACGAGTAGAGCAAGCTGCAATGTTAGTTGGAATGGCAAAAAACCCAGCTTATTTCAATCCAATTCGTCGCCCTGAAACAACTCAAGAGCGCCGCAATGTGGTGCTTTTTCAAATGTACAAGAACAACTGCTTGACACGCGAGCAATTCGATTCGTTAAAAGTTCTGCCACTTGGTCTCGATTTTCACAAAGTGGACCACAAAGAGGGCGATGCAACTTACTTCCGCGAATTTTTGCGCGTGTTTATGAACGCCGAAAAACCAAATCGAAAGGACTACAGTTCGCGTGCTCAATATCGCGAGGACTCAATAGAGTGGCAAACCAATCCACTTTATGGTTGGTGCAACCGCAACTTTAAACCCGACGGCACTCCTTATAACATTTACAAAGATGGTTTGCGAATAGTTACAGCCGTTAACTCAAAAATGCAAAAGTATGCCGAACTAGCCGTTCGCGACCACTTGGAAAACGACCTTCAGCGCGCTTTTGATGCTGAAAAAAGAGGGCAAGCAACTGCACCATTCTCTGAAGATTTAACACCAGAAGAGGTTAAAAATATTCTTAACCTATCAATGAAACGAAGCGAACGCTATCGCGTGCTAAAGAAAAAAGGCTTGTCGATGGACGAGATAGTGAAAAACTTTAACACTAAAACTGAAATGACCGTGTTCAGTTGGAAAGGCGACCGCGACACCTTGATGACTCCAATGGACTCGATGATTTACTACAAACACTTTTTGCAATCGGGTATTATGGCAATGGACCCACACAGCGGCAACGTAAAAGCATACGTGGGTGGTATCAACTATCGCCATTTTCAATACGACCACGTAACCAAGGCAAAACGTCAAATAGGTTCAACCTTTAAACCATTCCTTTACACATTGGCAATGATGGACGGTTTTTCGCCATGCGACCGTGTGCTTAATGTGCCTATTACCATAACCATTCCTGAAACAGGTGTGGTTTGGACACCAAAAACAGGTAGTCGCGACGAATGGGCAGGTCGCGAGGTGTCGTTACAATTTGGTTTGGCACAGTCGCTTAACAACATTTCGGTTTGGTTAATGAATCGTTTCAAACCAAAAGCTGTTATTCAAATTGCACATAACTTGGGCATTAAGAGCGACATTCCAGAAGTGCCTGCCATTGCGCTTGGTGTAGCCGACCTTACACTTTGCGAAATGGTGAGCGCATATAGTTGCTATGCCAACAAAGGTGTTTACACGCAACCTATTTTTGTTACTCGCATCGAAGATAAAAACGGCAACGTGCTTGCATCGTTCACTCCTGAAAAACGCGAGGCCATTAGCGAACGTACTGCTTATCTGATGCTTACCCTTATGCAAGGCGTTTATCGTCGCGGAACTAGTACACGTTTGTGGCGCGACGACTATCCATACCACATTAAAGCTAGCGTGGCTGCTAAAACTGGTACCACCAACAACCAATCAGACGGTTGGTTTATGGGCATTACTCCAAGTTTGGTAGCTGGCGTTTGGACTGGAGCCGAAGAACGCAGCATTCACTTCAACTCGTTGCGTTTGGGACAAGGTGCCAACACTGCACTTCCTATTTGGGGCAAGTTTATGCGTATGGTTTATGACGATAAGTCGCTTGGATATTCAGAAGATGAGCAGTTTGAAAAACCTGCCGACTTTAACGAAACATTCAATTGCCCCGACTTTGACGATCCTAAAAACACCGAGGAGCATTTGAACGAAGACGAGATGAACGAACTTTACATGTAGGCAATGAAAAAAGGTATAATAATAATTGTTGCCGTTATTGTTGTAATTCTGTCGTTAGGAGGATTTTACGCATATTTAAAAGGGCAACAAAACCGCAACATCACATCAATTGTTGCTGTGCCAGTTAATGCCGCCGCCATTATCGACATAAAAGACACCAAAGCAATTACAACCAAGTTGTTGCAAGGTAATTCGGTTTATGCCGACATTGCAACTATGTGCGACTCGGCAGGCTTTATTTCGTTTATTTCAGTTTTCGACTCGTTGCTACGCGATGCCGATTTTTACGAAAACTTAAAACTTGAAAAACCAATAATATCTTTTCACGATAACACAGGAGTAAACAAATATAACTTGTTGGTATCATGTGCTTTTGCAGCAAACAATCAAGGAAAAAAAGTTGAGGAATACATTTGCAACTATTTGCAAAAACAAGGTTCGGTAGCTGAAACAAAGTACAACCAAGCAAGAGTATTCACATTTAGCAAAACCGCTGGCTCAAAAGCTCAGTTGCTATTTACTTTTTACAAAGGATTCTTTTTGCTATCAACCCACGATTTGCTACTACAAGATGCCATTCGCCAAACCGAAAGCACTTACAACCTTACCATGTCGCCAGAGTTTCAGCAGGTTATGCGTTGGGGCGGCAAACATGTTGATGTTAATGTTTACTTGCAGTTAAAGTATTTTAACCAATTCATTCAAAGACAGTTTACAAATGGTTTGTTTAGCGATATGGCCATTCAAACTTTTGCCGACTGGGCTTGTTTTGACATTAGTATAAAAAAAGACACATGGCTTGTCAATGGCTTTACTCTCGATGGTTCTACCAACGCACAGTGGGCTCAACTATTTGATGGACAAGAAACAGTATCGACTGAGTTGACAAAGAAAATTCCACTTGGAGTGAGTCGTTTTTCGTGGTATGGGTTAAGTAATCTTAACCGCTACTTTACCAACTTAGCCAACTATATGGATAACATGGGGCAACGCAAAAGGTTTGATACCAATCGCGACCAGGTAGTGAACCACTATGGCGATAATTTGTTCAGCTTGGTTGAGCAGAACTTTGGTGGTGCAATGGTTTTGTTTACAATGGCCGATGGAGCAAATGTGTTTGTTCTTTCAACCAAAGGCAGGTTTGAGGCAAAACAAATTGTTGATGCTTTGACCGAACAACAACCCGATGCTCCGCAAGTGTTTACTATTGACAAAGACACAAAGTTCAACATTCACAAAATGACACTAACCAAGTTGCCTGTGCGTATGTTTGGTCCTTGGTTTGGAAAATGTGTGGCACGCTATGTTACAACAGTTGATAATATGGTGGTTTTTGCCGACACATATTCGGCAGCATCGCGTTTCATTTACGACAATGTGTTGCAAAAAAGCCTTTGTTTCGACCCCGATTACGTTAGGTTTGAAAACTATATGACAAGCCGAGCAAACTTTTATCAGTTTGTGTCGCTTACTAACTCTGAACATCAAATGGATTCGGTATTGTCAAAAAGCAATGCTGATTTTTATAAGCGCAACCTTGATAAAATAAGCAAACTATATGGATTGGCTTGGCAATTTTCGGCCGAAAATGGCTTGTTCTACCACAATAGTATTTTACGCCATCAGCCAGCCACATCATCGTTGGCTACAACATTGTGGGAAACGCATCTCGATACACTTGCAGCCTTTAAGCCTGCGCTTATGACCAACCACAACACTGGCGAAAAAGAAATTTTTGTTCAGGATTTGCAAAACAACATCTACCTAATTAACTCAGCTGGACGCATCATTTGGAAAAAACGCATTGCTGCACCAATCATAGGCACTGTTCACCAAGTTGATTTTTACAAAAACGGAAAGTTGCAATACTTGTTTAACACAGGTAACCAAATTTATTTGATTGACCGCAATGGCAATAATGTTGATCATTATCCAATTGAGTTACCAAGTCCAACAAGGTTACCTTTGGCGTTGTTTGATTACAGCAACTCGCGCGACTATCGTATTTTTATCACTTGCATCAATCGCAGTGTGTTGCTTTATAACATTAGTGGCCGCACTATTCCCGATTTTACTTTTAAAGAGGCTAACCAAACTCCAATATCGCCAGTTCAGCATTTTGTCGATAATGGAAAAGATTACATTGCTATTACCGATTCGTCGCGCATCTATTTGCTCGACCGCAAAGGAAATATGCGCCTTGAGTATAAAGAACATGTTTGGCCATCGGTAAACAACCAACTAAAATATTTGCCTGCTATTGGCAATCAGCAGTCGGCTTTGGTTAGAACAACTAACTCTGGCGAAATTTGTTTCTTGCACTTCGATGGAACAATTGAGCGCAAAAACGTGGGCAAGTTTGGAACAAACCACTACTTTGATTTGGAAGATATTTGTGGCGACCGACGACCAGAGATGATTTTTGCCGATAGCAATAAAGTACAAGTATTTACACTTGAGGGCAAAGAGATTTTTAGCCGTACGTTTGACGAACCAGTTTTGCAACCAGCCTTTTATCGTTTAACCGACAAGCAAGTTGCCATTGGCATAACTGAGGCAAACTCGGCAAGCATTTCGCTAATTGACGAAAAAGGTAAAACATTAAAAGGTTTTCCGTTGATAGGCAAAACTCGATTCAGCATTGGAATGTTGCAAAAAAATCAAGCGTATTATAACCTTGTGGTTGGTGGCAACGACCAATATTTGTTCAATTACAAGATTAACAAATGACATTAACTATTCTATTTATTGCCTGTGTGTTAGCAACGGCAGTCGATTTGGCATCGGTGGCATTGGTGTCGGCCTTTATTTATCAAAAACCAACTGTGTGGCAAGTGGTTAAAACCATTGCAGTGCCTTTGGTTGTTTGCACAGTCACTATTTTTCTTGGTCTTACGTTTGGCAACTATTTAACAGGAATAGTTAAACAAGCCGAATGCAACTGGATAGCATCGAGTTTGTTTTTCATGTTAGCATTAAAAATGGCATACGATGCACTTAAGCTATCGCCACTAAAACAAACCATTAATCCAACTTCGGTGGTGGGCTTGTTGGTTTTAGCAGTGTTTGCCGGAGTAAATGCTTTTTTCTATTCAACCGCTTTTGGTTTGTTGGTACAACAGCAGTCAATACTTAATGTGGCCTATGTTTTGGTTTTAGCCCTAATTATAGGTTGCATTGTAGGCTTGCGCGCCAAACGATTATATCGCTTGTATGCCGAGTGGATTTTGGCTTTTGTGTCGGTTGTTACGGCTCTTGTGCTAATTGTAGGAGGATATTAAAAACCCAACTATGGCTGAGCGTCGCATTTTAGGCATCGACCCTGGTACTAACGTAATGGGTTATGGTATTATCAGCATTGAAAACCGCACCCCAAAACTTATTGCAATGGGCGCAATGCAAATGCCTAAAGATGTTGACGGATATCAAAAACTAGCTAAAATTTATCAGCGAGTAAATGCTCTTATAATTGACCATCATGCAACCGAGTTTGCCATTGAAGCACCTTTTTTGGGAAAAAACGTGCAGTCGATGCTGAAACTAGGACGAGCTCAAGGAGTTGCTATAGCTGCTGCCATTGCTCACAACTTGCCAGTAACCGAGTATGCTCCACAAAAAATAAAACAAGCCATTACGGGCAAAACTTCGGCTCCAAAAGAGCAAGTAGCTTTAATTTTGCAACGCATTTTTAACTACGAGTCTCAGCCACAAAAACTCGATGCTACCGATGCCTTGGCTGTTGCGCTTTGTCATTTTTTTCAAGACAGGCTTATTCCCGAGGCTCCAAAGCAAAAATCAACCATATCGAAAAAAATTAAATCGGCAGCGGCAAGTAAAAATTCGTGGAGCGATTTTGTTAAAAACAACCCAGGACGGGTTTTGTAAGCGGCTACTCCAATTCGCCAAACGTGGGAATGGTTTCAAGAAAAACAAGACGTTTGTTTTCAGTATCAACCTTGCAACAATAGTGAGTTAATCCGTTGGTAACCAACAAGTAACTAACGCCAAGACGAATATTGTAAACAGCAATTTGGTCAAATGTTTTTTGAGTAATACTAACGCTAGTTGCCTTGCACTCTACAATCATAAGTGGTTGAGCGTTACGATTGTAAACCACAATATCGCAACGTTTTTTGGTACCGTTAACCTCAATTTGTTGCTCGGTGGCAAGCAACCCAAGCGGATAACCAAGCGACAGCACAAGGTGCTGCACAATGTTTTGCCGCACCCACTCTTCGGGTGTTAGCGCAACGTGTGTTTTTCGAATTGGATCAAACACAGTTCGCTTTTGAGCGTTAATGCTTATATGTGCCGAATAGTCGGGCAAATTGAGTGGTTGCATAGGCACAAAGGTAAACATTAGTGCAAAAAGCCAACATTGTAACTGCATAAGCAATGCCGATGACCTTCGGCTGATAACGAAAAACGGATTACCTTTGCACAAAAACAATATAGATATGGAAACAGCAACACCCCGCCAAAACAAAGTGGCACGACTAATACAAAAAGACTTGGCCGAAATGCTGCAGGTTTATGCCCGCAGTTGGTTCCAAGGTTCGTTAATCACAGTAACCATTGTACGCATTAGTCCCGACTTGTCGGTTGCAAAAGTTTACTTGAGCATTTTTCCCGACAGCAAAAAAGACGAGATAATGAAAACCATTCAGGCTCATAACAAAGAGATTCGTTTTCAACTTGGCCAACGCATTGGCAAACAAGTGCGCATCATTCCCGAGTTGATTTTCAACGTTGACGACTCGCTTGAGTATCTTGAAAACATTGAAAACTTGCTGAAAAAATAGCGTAGCGCACATGAATCTGTTAGCATTCATAGCTAGACGTTATTTCTTTTCGCGCAAGTCGCACAACATCATCAACATTATTTCGGGCATATCAATGGCCGGTGTGGTGGTGTGTACTGCTGCGCTTGTTATCATTTTGTCGGTTTACAATGGGTTCGACGACCTTATTAAGTCGATGTTTAGCACCTTCGACCCCGATATTAAGATAACAGCAGCCCAAGGAAAAACATTTAACCCCAATACCGATTCGCTAAAAGCAATAACAAACCTCAGTTATGTTGAGCTTGCGTGCCCAACGCTTGAGGAAAATGTGCTACTTGAGTACGAAAAACACATTCACCCAGCCACCATTAAAGGTGTGCCTTTAAATTTTGCAGAACTTACTGGCATCGACTCAACAATTACTCGTGGAACGTTTACTTTGCACGATGGCCACAAGCCAATGGCTGTTGTTGGTACGGGTTTGGCTTACTATTTGTCGCTCAACATCAACTTTTTGTCGAGCATAAAAATTTATGTGCCAAAACGCAGTGGTAGCATCAGTTCACTCAATCCCGAAAATGCCTTTAGCAAGGCGTATATTTTTCCGTCGGGAGTGTTTAACATTCAGCAAGAAATTGACAACAAATACATGCTTGTGCCAATTGATTTTGCGCGTAACTTGTTGGAGTACAGCCACTCACAGCAAGTAAGTGCGATTGAAATTAAACTGCGCAGCGGCACCAATGTTGCAAAAGCGCAAGACGAAATTGAGCAACTTGCAGGACCAAACTACGTGGTGCGCAACCAATATCAGCAACACGAGATGCTATACAAGGTGATGAAGTCGGAAAAAATGGCTATTTACCTTATACTCACCTTTATACTCATTGTAAGCAGTTTTAATATGATTGGCTCAATATCGATGCTAATTATTGACAAGAAAAACGACATAGGCACACTTAACAATCTGGGAATGAGCAAAAAAGATGTTCAACGTATTTTTATGCTCGAGGGTTGGATAATTAGCATAGGAGGAGCCTTGATAGGTTTAATTATTGGAGCTGCCATTTGTTGGGGACAACAAACATTTGGTTGGTTAAAACTCGACTCAATGGGCACGTTTGTTATTAGCAACTACCCTGTAAAAATGATGGCATCGGACTTTGTTCTTTCATTGATAACCGTGCTTGGCATTGGTCTTTTTGCATCGTGGTACCCGATTAAATTGTTTACAAAAAAATACTTGGGCGAAAGCAAGTGATGGTACTTCTTTTAAAATAAAACCACAAACAAAAACCCCAACAACTGAATTAGCTCGGTTGCTGGGGTTGGGTAATTATTTGAGAGAAATTGAACTGACCTATTGTTTTACAATTTTTTCTGTTACTCCATTCTCATATTGAAGGATATACATGCCTGCTGGTAAGCTCTCAATGCTTTTGCCGCATATTTGCCTACCCATGCTGTCGTAAATGTTTACAACTTCTCCTTTTGGCTCAATTATTTGTGGTTTGGGGATTGATACGCTATCACTTATTTTATCGCCTGAGTAGTAACAATCTAACATTTGCATTATGTAACCACTCCAATAGCCAAAATCTATATGACCATCTTTAATGGTACCTGTTTTTTCGTTTCCATAGCAATATCTATCTCCATGTAATTCAAAACATTGGTGGTCTGATATTTGAAAAGTACTATCGGTTAGCATTTCTGCAACTATTGCAAAAGGTTTTGTCATATTGTATGTAACAAATTTATTTGGCTCATCTTCTTTTTTTGCGAAACTAAAAGTATGGTAACTATTATATATAGTGTCTGTAAGGTTGTGTTCTTCTACACAATATTTATATACATAATAAGTTCCTTCAAGTTGTGCAAAAATACAATTGTATGCCAACGCGCATATTATTGTTAAAAGGATTCTAATTTTCATAATTCATCAATCTTTTTTTACACAGCAACCTTCGTTGCTTATTTTAAATTTAGCGCCTACTTGCGTCTTAAAACCAGGGTTTAAGGTTACTTTGTTAGCATCAAAAGTAACATTATCTGTACTTTTTACAACAACATTACCACTAGTTGTAATGGTGACGGCATTTGTGTTTTTAGGCAAGCGGTCGGAACTTGTATATGTTTGGTATTCAACCCCATCGCAAAACTTAATACTAAAGCTAATTGTTTCGCCTGGCTCAGAAATGTTGTTTATTGATATATTATAACGTGTTCCGTCGGAGAGAAAACAATAAAAATCTTCGTCTATCCCATTAAAACAATGCTTGTTGTTATTACCAGGTAGATAGGCATTAGAAACATCTCCATCATTCGTAAATACTCCTGTTTCTGATTGAGATAAGCCTGGACGAAACACATAAACACCATCTTTTTGTCCACCATAGCCTTCTCCATTTCTATTTCCGACATATTGTTCATTAATTCTATATACTATCAGTCCACTACCTGGAATTTGACTTTCAAATTTGCCACTCTCTCGTTTTTTTCTATACTCTAAAACAAAGTATTCATTGGGATTGTTAGTTGCCAACTTATAGCAGTTTTTTGTTTTACTCCATATTGGGTTTAAGGTATAAGTACCCGATTCGGTTATTTCAGGTATTTCATCAATCCATTTGCCATATTTATATTTCATATATGTGCCCATGTGTTGAGGATTTGTATTATTATTTCCCATCAAATCCCAACTACCTACAGGAGTCCCATATTCAACGTCTTTTTTATTATCTTTATATTGATAAAGGTCAGGTGCTCCTAATGAATGGAACATCTCGTGACACAAAACTCCAACATCTTTACTATTTGAATTTATTAGCCTATTTTCAAGGTGAAGATTGTAGGTGCCTATCTTTTTGCCTTTAATAGTAATATCTTCTTCCTCGAAATTAATACTAGGTAGCCATGCTTTGTGTGGCCATAGTAGATTGTTCCATCCATCAACTTCGCCACGTATTATAAAACAAACATTATCTACCAAACTATTATTGTCTGCATCAAGGTTAATGTTATCAGATATGATTGTATCTACGTATTTAATGGCTTTTGATAACAATTCATATTCTCGTTTGTAACGAATGTTACGATCAATATTAATATCATAACCATCAGTATTCTCCTCGTTGTAAGGTTGGTAATAACCTCTACGTTTATCGTCTTGGTATGATACTATTTCGTTTCCATTGCATTGAGGAAAATAACTTTCGATGTATAAATTATTATACGACACCTCCTTAAAATAGTTGTACAAAGAAATGTCACCTGTGTTTTTCCCATTAAACATTAGCTCGTAGTCACTTTGGCGTTCTGGAAATTCATCTTCTCCTTTAAATCGAATGTAAATAACCAGGTTACACATTTTAGTTTCTCCCTTTTGGCGTGAGAGTGAAGTACTAGCAATCTCAGATATTGACGTCCAACTAATTATTTCATCTCTGAATGCTGCTTTTTTTGCTGAGGACAAGCTAATGCCAGATGCCAATTTTAGCGCCTTGGGGCTTGCTTTACCAACAAGATGTTTGGTTGCATATAATTCTTCACTTTTGTTTAGGTCAGCATAACAATAATAACCAGTTTCTGGGTCTTGTATTATTGTATAGCCATCGGCATCGTGAAGCCAGTTGTAAAACTCATCACCACTAGCATAAATATGAAGCACTTCGCCCGAAGGTTGAGTTACAGTTACTGGAACGTTAGTTAAATACGCACCTTTGCTCGTTGTCCACAATAATAGCAACGTTATTACTGATATGTATTTTAATAACACTTTCATATCACTCACAATATTAGAAAGTTAACACCATGCGTTTTGTGTCAATTAGTTGGTCGTCAACTAATAGAGAATAAAGGTACATGCCAGCTTTTAGGTCGTTGCCTTCAATGGTTATTACGCCGCTGCTTTCAATGTTTAGTGGGAAACAACGCAATTGTTCTCCGTTCATGTTGTAAATGCAAATCATTGCATTTTGGGCATCGTTGGCAAGTGTGTACTCAATTTGAGTCTCTTGGCTAAATGGATTTGGTGTGTTTTGGAACAATGAGTTTTCGGTACCAACTTCGTCTATTTCGGCAGGTTTAGTAGCTTTTAATGCTACTTGTGAATTGCCGTTTGCGGTGTTGGCGTTGCTCACATTGTTGCTACCGTTGCGTTTGT
>JAKSOL010000003.1 GCA_024405635.1 Salinivirgaceae bacterium
GGTAACTGAATTTGGAATGGTTACCGAAGTTAAGCCACTGCAATCACGGAACGCATACTCGCCAATGCTAGTAACTGAATTGCCAATAGTAACCGAAGTTAAGCCACTGCAATATTCGAACGCATACTCGCCAATGCTAGTAACAGAATTTGGAATGGTTACCGAAGTTAAGCCACTGCAATATTCGAACGCAGACTCGCCAATGCTGGTAACTGAATTTGGAATGGTTACCGAAGTTAAGCCACTGCAATCACGGAACGCAGACTCGCCAATGCTGGTAACTGAATTTGGAATGGTTACCGAGGTTAAGCCACTGCATCCATAGAACGCATAATCGCCAATGCTTGTAACTGAATAAGTTTCACCCGAATAAGTTACCGTTTCGGGTATTACAACATCACCTGTGTATCCGTTTGAATAAAAATAATAAGAACCTCGATACGAAACGCTTACCGTTTTATCGGTAGAAGATGTAATGTCGTAGTAAATGCCATCAACTTCAAAATCGTCAGCCTTAGCCCCAAAACTGCCAAGACAAACAATGGCCACCATTAGTAAAAGTTTTCTCATAAAATTCTCCCTAAATACGTGCCGGGCGCAACTTCTGTATGTTTGTTTAAAAATGTATATTCATAAAAAGCGTGGAAGTCTGTACCGGTTACCTATGACAAGCTTTTTACTTGCTTAGCGTTTGCCTTGAGGCAACATTCGGCGTGAGACTTGGCTAAGATAAAAAAATATTGTTGAGACAAAAGATGGGTGATTATAACACTCAGACCCTCCCAATCGTATCATATTCTCCGCATAGGTGTTCTATTGGTTATCACTCCCACCAAATAACTTACCTTTGCCGCATGATGTTTGCACCCGATTATAGAACCATTTTCGACCAGAATAACCGTTTTGCGTGGCTTGTTTTCGACTATCTCGACAAGATGCCGCAAGCCATCACAGCCGAATTGTTTGCCAGCATTGAAACGGGCGGAGCTTTAACCAACCCGCAGTTGTTTTGCATTTTGATGCAAGAGTTTATGGGGCTCGATGTGGAGAAAAATCAACTCCATCAAGTGTTTGACCGCGAGTATTTCCCGCTAACGGTTCACCAACTCGATGCTAACATTTATAAGCAAAACGACTACTACAAAAACATTGCAATTGGCGCTCAAAAATTAGGCAATTGGGAATTTTGCCTGTCGCACTATGAACCGTACGAGGCTTTTGTGTGTAACGATTTGTTGCTAACTGCCGAAATGCGCGAAGTGCCGCAAATAGGTTTTTTTTCTGAGCCGTTCAGCTATCCAGCGGTGCATCAAAATGGGCGCGAGTGGATGGCCATTAAACCAAGCGAAATAGAGTCGATGCGCGAAGTTATTGACGAGGTAAAAGGCCGAGTGGTAACTTTTGGTTTGGGAATGGGCTATTTTGCATACATGGCAAGCCAAAAGGCTGAAGTTGAGAACGTTACGGTGGTTGAAACCGACGAACAAGTAATAAAACTATTTAACAAAGTAGTGCTGCCACAATTTGCTAATCCACAAAAAGTTACAGTGGTTAAAATGGATGCTTTTCAGTTTATGAGCCAACGCATGCCGCATTGTGGGTTCAACTATGCGTTTGTCGATTTGTGGCACGATGCCGCCGATGGACTTGAACTTTACTTGCGAACCAAACGCCTTGAGCATCTTTCGCCACAAACACAATGGCGCTATTGGGTTGAAAATGTGCTGCTTTCGGCCTATAGGTGGAATTATATGCAAAAAGTGCCAAAAGATTTGAATAACGACGACCTACTTATGCAAATAAGCAATCAAAATTTGCGTAAAATGGCTCTAAGTGGCAAATAATCAACGTTTTTGGAGATTCATGCCAATGCTTTTGCATCGGTATAAAAAAATGCACCATCACAAATTGTGGCTTGCCGCTTTATGTTAACTTTGCGACCGATTTTCGGAAATCCGAAAACATTGATGTTAAACTACTTTCAATAGATTATGGGAAAAACTTTATTCGACAAAATTTGGGACGCTCACGTTGTTCAGAACGTTGAAGATGGACCAACACAACTATACATCGATCGTTTGTATGCCCACGAGGTTACTTCGCCTCAGGCGTTCGACACATTGCGCGACAAGGGTGTGAAAGTGTTCCGCCCCGACCACGTTTACGCAATGCCCGACCACAACACACCATCGGACCAACAAGAGGTGATTAACGACCCAATTGGGCGCAAACAAGTTGAAACCCTTGCAAAAAACTGCGAGGAGTTTGGCATCACCCACTTTGGAATGGGCTCAAAAGACAACGGTATTATTCACGTTGTGGGTCCTGAAAAAGCACTTTCGTTGCCAGGTATGACCATAGTTTGTGGCGACTCGCACACTTCAACCCACGGCGCTGTTGGTGCTATTGCAATGGGTATTGGAACATCGGAGGTTGCTCAAGTTTTGGCATCGCAATGTATTTTGCAAGCTAAACCAAAAACAATGCGTATTAACGTTGAAGGTGAACTGCCAAAAGGAACCACAGCAAAAGACGTTGCTCTTTACATTATGGCTCAAATGACCACTTCGGGTGCTACTGGCTATGCTGTTGAGTATGCTGGTTCCGCTATCCGCAATATGTCGATGGAAGGCCGCCTTACTCTTTCAAACCTTTCAATTGAAATGGGTTCGCGTGCTGGTATTATTGCTCCCGACGACACAACATTTGCTTACCTAAAAGGTCGCGAATATGCTCCAAAGGGCGAGGCTTGGGACAAAGCTCTTGCTGAATGGAAAAACTTGAAGAGCGACGACGACGCAGTGTTTGACAAAGAAGTTACTTATCGTGCCGAAGATATTGCTCCACGCATCACTTACGGAACAAACCCAGGTGCTGGTATTGCAATTGATGGTACAATTCCTACACTTGACCAAATTGCCGAAGCTGACAAAGAGCAATTCCTTGGAATGTTGGATTACATGCAATTTAAACCAGGCGAAAAACTTGAAGGTCACCCAGTTGACTACTGTTTCCTTGGCGCTTGCACCAATGGTCGCATCGAGGATTTCCGTGCATTTGCATCGGTAGTTAAGGGCAAAAAGAAAGCCGCAAATGTTGTAGCATGGTTAGTCCCAGGTTCGTGGTTGGTACGCAAACAAATTATTGAAGAGGGCATTGACAAGATTCTTGAAGAGGCAGGCTTTGAACTTCGTTTGCCATCGTGCTCATCGTGCTTGGCAATGAACCCCGATAAAGTACCAGCTGGAAAATTATCAATCTCAACCAGCAACCGTAACTTTGTTGGCCGTCAAGGTCCAGGCGCACGCACAGTTTTGGCTTCGCCATTGGTTGTGGCAGCCAGCGCTATCACTGGTGTTATTACCGACCCTCGTAAATTGTAATTCGTTGTTTAATAAATAAATACGAAAAGATATGGCAAAACAAAAATTTGACATCATACAATCAACCTGTATTCCAATTCAGATTGACAACTGCAATACCGACTTGATTATTCCAGCTCGTTATTTGGCTTCAACCACACGCGACCCAAAATTCTACGGCGATGCCTTTATGCACGACCTTCGTTTTGATGCTAATGGCAAACAAGTAGCCGATTTTGTAATGAACCAACCCGATTTTTGCGAAGAACCAAAAGTTGGAGTTCACGAAATTATAGTAGGTGGCGCTAACTGGGGTTCGGGTTCGAGCCGCGAGCATGCAGCTTGGGCCATTGCAGGTTACGGCGTTCGCGTGGTTATTTCATCGTCGTTTGCCGACATTCACCGCAACAACTTGCTCAACTGCTTTGTGTTGCCTGTAATTGTTTCTGAGGCTTTTCAACAAGAATTGTTTGCTACAATTGCGACAAACCCAAAAGCCGAGGTTAAGGTTGATGTTCCTAACCAAACTGTAACCAACATTACAACAGGCAAAAGCGAGAAATTTGAAATTAACTCGTACAAAAAGTATTGCTTAATGAATGCTTACGACGATATTGATTTCTTATTGTCGAACAAAGACAAGATTGAGGCTTTCGAAAGCAAATAAACTCATCTAAAAATTTACAAACCACAAATACAGATGAGCGCACAACTCACCTGTATTTGTTTTTTATAGGTAACTGTTTATGAAAATTGAAATAGTTGACACCACACTTCGCGACGGCGAGCAAACTTCGGGTGTGTCGTTTACTCCCGACGAAAAACTTACGCTTACCAAGTTGCTGCTTGAAGATCTTAAAATTGACCGCATTGAGGTAGCCTCGGCTCGTGTTTCTGATGGCGAATTTGAAGCAGTGAAACGCATTACCGAGTGGGCCGAACAACGTGGTTTTATTGACCGTATTGAGGTGCTTGGTTTTGTTGACGGCGAAACAACTATAAACTGGCTGAAAAGTGCTGGCTGCAAGGTGCTTAACCTATTGGCAAAGGGCTCGTACAACCATTGTACTTATCAACTCCGCAAGTCGCTCGACGAGCATTTGGCCGACATTCGCCATAGCATCGACCTTGCTAACGCCAATGGCATCAGCGTAAACATTTACCTCGAAGACTGGTCGGGGGGTATGCAAAATTCGCCCGACTATGTGTACAAAATGTTAGACGAACTTAAATCGTTGAACATTAAGCACTTTATGCTGCCCGACACATTGGGAATACTTAATCCCGACGACACTTACGCATACCTTTCGCAAATTAAGGCTCGTTATCCCGACTTGGCTTTCGATTTTCACTCACATAACGACTACGACCTTGCAACCGGCAATGTTTTTGCGGCAATTAAGGCTGGCATCAACTCGTTTCATGCCACTATTAATGGACTTGGCGAGCGTGCTGGCAATGTCCCAGTTTCGAGCATCATAGCCATTGTGAAAGACCATTTTAACTACGAAATATCGGCCGACGAAAGCAAATTGTTTAAGGTGAGCCGAATGGTTGAAATGTTTTCGGGAGTGCGCATTCCTGCCAACAAACCACTGATTGGCGAAAATGTGTTTACCCAAACTGCTGGTATTCATGCCGATGGTGACAATAAGAAGAACCTTTATTGCAACAACTTGTTGCCCGAGCGCTTTGGCCGCCACCGCACCTATGCGCTTGGAAAAACATCGGGCAAGGCCAACATTAAAAAGAATTTGGAAGAAATGGGCATTGAACTCGATGACGAGGCAATGCGCAAAGTAACTCAGCACATTATTGAACTTGGCGACAAAAAGGAAATGGTCACTCCCGAAGATTTGCCATACATTATTTCAGATGTGCTTCGTAGTCAATCAATTACCGATAAAATTGACGTTGTAAACTTTAACTTTAGCACAGCAAAAGGTCTAAAGTCAATTGTGTCGGTGTTGGTAAAAATTGACGGCGAACTATACAAAGAAGCAGCCTCAGGCGATGGCCAATACGATGCCTTTATGTCGTGCATAAAAAAAATATACGCCAAACTGAACAAGGAGTTGCCAAAATTGGTTGACTACAACGTGCGCATACCGCCGGGTGGCCGTACCGATGCTTTGGTACAAACAACCATCACTTGGAAAGACACAACCGAGTTCCGCACTCGTGGCCTTGATCCCGACCAAACTATGGCGGCTATTAAAGCCACTATTAGAATGTTGAACATTATTGAAAGCCGCAAAAAGTAATGCAAAAATCGTCGGCCGAAAGCATTAGCCGCGCTTTTGACGAGCAAGTTGAGCGTTTCTCAAATCTTGAAACGGGGCAAACCACAGCCATCGATTCGCCATTTTGTATGGAAATGGTTGCCTCTGTTGCTCAAGCTATGCAGCCGCAATGTTCGCATATTATGGACATTGGTTGTGGTGGCGGCAACTATGCAATTAAGTTATTGCAACGTTTTCCGTTGGCAAACTGCATGTTGGTCGATATAAGTCCAAAAATGTTAGCTGCGGCAGTTGAGCGAGCCAAGTTAACTACTAAAGGTTGCGTTGAGGGCATGTGTGGCGACTATCGAAACTTGCAACTTGGCTCAAACTTGTTTGATGTTGTTACGGCGGGCACAACCTTGCATCATTTGCGTCAACCAAACGAGTGGGAGAGTGTGTTTGCAAAGGTGTATGATGCACTAAAGCTGGGCGGGTTGTTTTTTATTAATGATATTACAGTGGGCGAAACGACTGAAATTGACCAAATTATGTATAACGGTTGGGCGGCCCATTTGAAAAAGAATTTTCCTGACGAGTATCAAGTTTATCTTGGGAAATATGAAAGCGAAGATACTCCACAAACACTTGACTATCAGCTTAGTTTGATGCGTAAAGTGGGATTTGTCAAAACCGCGATTTTGCATAGGCACTTTAACTTTGCCACATTTGTTGGTGTAAAGTAGTTCTTTCAAATTTGAACTTACACGCAAATAGTGTTCCTTAATTGCTTAGTACTTAAACAATTATAGCTATGGCGCAAAGCGCAAGCAACGTTGCCATAATTATGTCAATCTGCTTTTTATAATTAACAAACCATTGTCTGAGCCAAACGCCAGCAAGTAGCCAAACAAGGTTGGCTGTTGGGCCCGCTAACGTTAGTATGTAACCAACAATCAACAAGTCGGTTAGGTTGTTAGAGTAGGGAAGCACAAACATTGAAAATATGGTGATATCGAATAGCAGCATTTTGGCATTTGTCAACTGAACAAACATTCCTGATGCGAACGAACAGGTTTTTGCTTCGTTTTCAGCCAAACCTTTGCTTCGATATATGTTGTATGCCAGCCACATTATGTAAGCAGCGCCAATATATTTTAACCATTCTACGTAATCACCCATCACCGCGCCAATAAAGTGAGTGGCTATCGAAACCAATGTAACGGCAATAAGAAACCCACACAATTCGCCATACCACATGCGCAAAGCTGTTTTTTTTCCATACTTAAGCGAACATGAAAGAGCATATAGATTGGCTGGTCCGGGTGTGTAACCTACCACAAGTATATAGAGCAATAACGATGGCAAAAGTTGTAGTGGCATATAATTTAACGACCGTTAGTTGAATGAGAAATCAAATTATTCGTTAATTCCAAACATATCATCAAGCATTTTCAATCCGCTTTTGGTTTTGAATATGTTATTTCTAACCGCCAAAACAGCATCTTTTGGTTCGTTGTCTTCGAACAGATTTACAAGAAAATCGGCCTCAATGAGTATTTGATAATCTATGTCGTTGCAAACATGATAGGTGTGGTGATGAGCTACAAGCCAGCAAATGCGATCAATTTGCGCATTGGTGTAGCCTCCGATTTGTGTAAGCAAATTTTTGGCAACGGCAGGTCCTTCTTGCTCTTGAAGTTTGCCGTTTTGATGCCCAAATTTTTTTTCGCTTGCGCGTATGCCTATGTCGTGAACAAGAGCGGCACTTTCTAAAACAAACTGAATGTCATCGTCAAGTTTCTCGCCGCGGCCAATCAACGCTGCGTATGCGTGAACTTTTGTAGTGTGCTGTATTCTTTTGGGGTCGCCATTGTCGTAGTTAATCATGGCGAGTGAGAGTTGTTGAATGGTATTCATATCAATCGATTGTTTACTGAATTTAGTAAAATTACCATTGCATTTAAATTGCCGAGAGCCAAAAACTGCGCATTCAATTTGCTAATTCTCGTTTTGTTCAGCAAGGTCAACATTGGCAACGTTCAGTAATGGGAACGATACAAAGAACGAAGTTCCGCGACCGGGTTTTGAGTAGAACCAAATGGCGCCGCCAGCTTCGCTCACAATGGCTTTAACAATGGCAAGTCCCAAACCAGTTCCACTTTTTTTGGTGGTAAAGTTGGGCTGAAATAGTTTCTTTTCGGTTTCGGCGTTAATGCCGCAGCCGTTGTCTTTAATTTCAACCGTTGCACGGCCTTTCATGTTGCGCATGGTGATTATTATTTTGCCTTTGCGGTTTTTTGGAATGGCTTGAGTAGCGTTTTTAATAAGGTTGTTAAACACTTGCAACATTCGCTCTTTGTCGGCTTGAATAAGCACAGCAGAGTTTGGCTTGTTGAAAATAATGGTAGTGTTAGGAGTTGATTGGTAAGTGTCAACACTTTGGCTGATGCGTTCAACAAGGTCAACCGTTTCTTGTTTGCCCTCTGACATTTTAGCAAACTGCGAAAAGGTGTTGGCAATGGTAGTTAAACTATCAATTTGCTCAATAATGGTGTTGGCGGTGTGCTCAAAACGTTGCTCAAAGTCGGGGTCGTTGTTGGCGCGCGACCGTTCAAGCAGCTGAATGCTCAACTTCATAGGAGTGAGCGGATTTTTTATCTCGTGGGCAATTTGTCGAGCCATTTCGCGCCATGCGCCTTCGCGTTCCGATTTGGCAAGTTTGGCGGCGCTTATGCTTAGCTCTTCAAGCATAATGTTGTATTCGTTAACAAGCTCGGCAACCTCGTCATCGCCGTGATACTCAACACGTTGGTTGCTTTTTTGCAAACCAATTTCGCGAATACGTTGTTGAACTTCAAGTAATGGGCGAGTGATGCGGCTGGCGAGCAACACGGCAAGCAACACACTCACCATCATAAGCACTAGGTAAATGTTTATTACAGTTACAGTTATGTTAATAAGCTCTTGTTGTAGCGATTTGTTTTTTGCAAAGTATGGCACATTTAGGTAGCCAAGCAATTTGTTGTTTTGGTTGCGCAGTGGCGCGTAGGCCGAATAGTATTCAAGTTTGCCTATTTTTTCGGGATGCAAAAATTGTGGACGCCTATTGGTTGCCAGTTCGTGGTAGGCAATTGGGTGCATTTTTCGGCTAGTTAGTTGTCGGGTAAAAATCTCTTTTCGCGATGTGGCAACAAGGTCGCCAGCGCGGTCGTAAAGATTAATGTCGGCAAAAAATATGTTTGCATAAGCGGCAAGCGTGTTATTTAGTTCGCTCTCCGATATTCGTGCAATGTTGTTTGTGTTTGCGTATTTCTGTTCAAGTTCAACCAAAACCGAGTGAAGGTTGCTGGTAAGCACTTCGTTTTGTGTGCGCCTGAAGTTGTTAATGGTGTAGTAGCCAACGCTTAGCACAATTACCACGCCCGATAGTATAAGAATGGCAACAATTGAAATCATAATCTTGTTGCGAATAGAGAATCTAATATCGAATAGCTTGGTGTAAGGGTTTGAAAAAATTGCCATTAACGATATTATTATCAGCAAGAAGATGAAGATTGAAGTAAACGCCACCAAAAGGTCGAATTTTGATGTAATTGGAGTACTTACAACGGTACTGTTGTTTGAATCGGACTGATAAATAAGGTGTTTGTAACCGTTTGTTTCTACGGTAGCAAATTCTTTGTTGTTGGTGTTTATTAGTTTTTCAAACGGATATTCGTATGCACCAGCATGGCTTATTAGCTTGTTGTTCATGTACTTGGCATAACTGCACGAACTAATGTAGGGAGTAAAATTGCTTGGTTTTTCAAGCAAAAGTTCAGGGTAGCCAAGCACGTCGTAGTTTACTTTTACCGATAGTCCGATAAACAATGTTGCAAAACCTTGGTGCTTGCCCAATGGTATTTGCGAGCGAACGTAGTAACTGCCTTTAGCAAGGTCGTTTATCCGGTAAAGTCCGGCAACTTGAGTTTGCTGTGTGTTGTTGCGAACAAAGCGGTTGTAGTACGAAACGGCGCTTTGCCCATCAATCATATCGTTTGGCTTGCAAATGTTTAGGTTAAAGTTGTAGCGAGTAAGGTAACCAACAAAGTAGGTGTTTTGCATGTGGCGACGCACAAGGTCAATGTCGTAGTTGGCAGGGCGTAGCAACTTTGCCAAAGTGGTGTCGGTTTTTATTTGAGTCAGCACATCGGCAAGTACTAGTTCGGCAGTAGGGTCTTGTGCTTGCGCCAAATTAACAGCAATCACCTTGCTATTTGCATCTTTTCGCTCTTCGGTTTCGTGGTGCATTAGCAAGGTTGAGTACATTGAAAACATTGCAATGGCAATAACCATTGTTGAGTAACCTATTGCGTTGCGGCTACGCATATAGGTCCATGTTAGCAAAATGCAAGCAAAAGTGATGCAGGCATAAAAATCAAATGTTTGTGGCCACACCGCCCACCATGTTACTGAGGCAATAAAGCAGAATAGTATTATGCCTAAAGCAATTTTACCAAAGTTGTAAAACTTAAGTTGCTGAATAGCCGATTTGTCAAGCAAAAAAGCAAAACTTACAAACCAAAGAGCAACTACCACATTGCCAACCCAATTAAACGACGACATTCCTATAATGCTGTAGTTTTCAAGTTGAAAACTTGAGTCGTGAACCAATGTTGTGGTTATGTAGTTGGCGGAAAAAAATACTAGTGCTAAAGTTAGTAACCACACAAAAGCATTGTTAAATAGACGTAAATGGCTAAATCTATTTATGCGAAGCATGTGAACTTTAAAGTAGTAAACAAACACAAGGTAGGCCACCAATGCGCTTGTTATGAGCAAATCGCCTAACGATGGAAACAATATTGACGAGGCGTAAATCTCGGGCCTAAATATGGGTATTTGCAAATAGAGCGATAGTGGTAACCAAAACTGCAATGCAAATCGGCACGATAATGCTAATGCTACAAGAAAAAAGAACCTATGGTTGCTCATTCGGTTTCGGCGAATGCCTTGCTGCATGTATAACAAAATAAGCAACACCGCTATGGTTAGTAGCGGATAAACCACCATGCGTTTTTGTGTGGTATTGTCGTTGCTATTAAAACTAAACGAGAACAAATAATCGCCGTTGCGATTAAACACGGCATCGTTGTCGTCGGCCGAACCTTCAACAATGTCTATGTTGTCGTTCAATTCAAACGACGGATGAAACTCGTTGCGCAGAAATTGGTTTTCGTACTGAAAAACACGCTTAATGTCAATTGTGGCAACAACACTATAGTTATCCTGTGTGCTATAAATCGATTCAACATAGCAGTTGCTACATTTTACAAGCGGCTTTGAAAACCAAAAAGCCGATGTGGGCAAATCGGTTGAGTTGTTGGTCCAAAACATTAGGCGCTTACCTTGGTACACATAAAACGAAATTCCTTTGTTTTGGCACAAACGGTCAAATCGTTGTGCATTGCGTTGTGTATAGCTATCAAGATTTCCGTTAACAACATAATTCATCAGCGAGTCAATGTAGCGCTCGGCATCGCGCTCTTTTGAGTGCAAATTGTTGGTAAACGACTGCGTGTTTGGCTTGTTTATTTGCGTAATGTGATTAGGGTCAAGCACATATATAGCAGTTGCTAAACAAATAATAGCCAAAATAAGAAGCCTATGTCGTATAAAAAAACGGTACATATTTTTACTCGTGGTGATAAGGTTCGCCCTTCAAAATAGTGTGGCAGCGATACAATTGTTCAACAAACAATAATCTTACCAATTGATGCGGAAAAGTAAGTTTCGATAGCGATATTTTTTCGTTAGCCCGTTTGTAAACAGCATCGCTGAATCCATAAGGACCGCCAATTACAAACACAAGGTTTTTTATTCCTTTACTTTGAATGCCACCCATCCATTGCGCCATTTGCATCGAAGTACGTTCTATACCATGCTCGTCAAGCAGCGCAACATAATCTTGCGACCCTATTTGCTTCAAAATCATCTCGCCCTCTTTTTCTTTTTGAACCGCCGCCGACATGTTTTTTGAGTTTTTAATATCGGGCAACACCACAAAATCAAACGGCCAATAATGCACTATTCGTTGAGTGTATTTTTTTATGCCCGATTCAAGAAAATCTTCGTCGGTTTTTCCTACCACAAGCAAGGTTGTTTTCATCTGGTTAACGAAGTTATTTTGTAAAACTGAATTACATTTGTAGCGTTTTGCCACACGGCATAAACATCGAGGTCAAAAATAGCAAAATGATGCGTAACCAGTTAAAAAACATTTTGTTGCTAATGATAGTGCTGATGGGCTTTTGCGCACCATGCAAGGCCCAACTGCAAGTAGCCGACTCTTCGTCGGTTGAGTTTATCATTAACGCACTTCGCAATGGCGATGCCGACCAACTATCGGAACTATTTAACCAGCGCATCGAACTGCTAGTTAACGACCACAACTCCATTTGCAGCCGCAAACACGCAAAACGCATCATGAGCGCTTTTTTTGAAAACCACAAACCAACTTCGGTTTATGTGGTTAACAACAACGTAACCGATGGCAGCAGCAACGTAATTGGCTCCATTATTACCGAAGAGGGCCGGTTTCGCTTAAGTTTTCTTACAAAACAAGAACTTAATAGACAATTTATTTATCAATTAACAATAGAAGAATAATGAACGAACAAGAGTATTACAAAGCATTTATTGCTCAAGCAATTTTAGAAGATGTTGGCGATGGCGACCACACTTCGTTAAGTACAATTCCTGCCGACCAAATGGGTAAAGCCCAACTTTTGGTTAAACAAGACGGCATTTTGGCTGGCGTTGAGGTGGCTCAAATGGTTTTCAACTATTTTGACCCTGAACTTAAAATGGAGGTGTTTATTAAAGATGGTACTCCAGTAAAAAAAGGCGACGTGGCTTTTACCGTTGAGGGAAAAAAACTATCGATTTTGCAAACCGAGCGCCTTGTGCTAAACTTTATGCAACGCATGAGCGGCATTGCTACCACAACAAACGAGTATGTTAAACGCCTTGAGGGTACCAAAACCCGTGTGCTCGACACTCGCAAAACCACTCCAGGAATGCGCTTGTTCGAAAAATGGGCAGTTCGTCTTGGTGGAGGTTGCAACCATCGCATTGGCCTTTACGACATGATTTTGATTAAAGACAACCACATCGATTTTGCTGGCGGCATTCCTCAAGCCATTAACCGCGCTCACTACTACCTAAACCACAAAGGCAAAGACCTAAAGATTGAAATTGAGGCTCGCTCGTTTGACGAAATTCGCCAAATTATGGAAGTGGGCGGTGTTGACCGTATTATGATTGACAACTTTAACATTGAAGACACCCGCAAAGCTGTTGAAATGATTGGTGGCCGATATGAAACCGAATCGTCGGGTGGCATTACCATCGAAAACTTGCGCGAGTATGCCGAGTGTGGTGTCGATTTTATTTCGGTTGGCGCCCTTACTCACCAAATTCGTAGCCTCGATATGAGCCTTAAAGCAATTGGATAATTGCTAGTAAGGTGTTTTTTTATACAATTGGAGTTGTAATTTTTTAGCAAGACAGTTTGTTACAACTCCAATTGTTTGTTCCTTTATTAATTTGAATGAAATGAAAAAAACTCTGCTCACACTGATTGTTGCTTTTGCTACCGTAATTGCTTTTGCGCAAGAAACAGGTTTAGCATCGTTCTATCACGATAAATTTGAGGGAAAAACAACGGCAAGCGGTGAAACTTTTCACCAAGACGCGGCCACTGCTGCACACCGCACTTTGCCATTTGGCACCCGCGTGCGCGTTACCAACCTCGACAATAACTTGTGGGCCGATGTTACTATTAACGACCGCGGTCCGTTTGCCGCGGTCCGAGTGATTGACCTTACCCGTTCGGTGGCAAAAAAACTGCAGTTTATTGAAAAAGGTACCACAAAAGTCAAGGTTGAGGTGCTTGATGCCAACGGCAACGTTAAAACCGAAGCTAAAGCCGATGCTCCAAAGTCCGTGACAAAAACAGCCGACAAATCTGAAACAAAAGCTGACAAAACTCCAGAATGGCCAGGTGCTAAAAAAGATAAATCGGTAAAAGAAACCGAACCAACCGCAACCGACATGCCTGAGGCAAACTACTACAAAATGCAGTCAACTCGCGTTAAAGCATCGGGCTACGGCGTGCAAGTTGCAAGCTATCAGGAGGTTGCCAATTTGCTTGAACACTACATCAGCATTAGCCAACGCGTTGACCACGACTGCCTTATTCAAGTTACCGAGGTGGCCGACCGCAAAGTTTATCGTGTTATTGTTGGTCCGTTTGACTCGCGCGAAAAGGCCGAACAATTTAAACGTAAGTTGAGCGATTTTGACGGTTGTTACATCATTCAGCTATAAACTATGGACGTAGCAATTTATAGCCGCACATTTGAGCCACAACACGAACCTGTTCTTAGGTCGTTGTTTAAGGCGTTGAGCAAATACAACGCATCGGTGTGGCTACATCCAACGCTTGCCAGTTGGAAAGACGCTAAAAAATTTACCAGCATAAAATTGCTTGAACAAGCAACCGCAACACTCGATTTTATTATTGTTGTGGGCGGCGATGGCAGTTTTTTGCAAGCTGTGTGCGAGTTCGACCGACTAAAAGTTCCATTCATCGGCATCAATATGGGCCGACTTGGTTTTTTGGCCGATGTGTCGCCCGAAAATATTGGAATGGCAATAGATAATCTGGTTAATGGCGAGTACATGGTTGAGCGTCGCACTTTGCTCAATTTGTTACCGCACATCGACGAGATTGCCTATCCCCACGCATTGAACGAAATAACCGTTCACAAGCGCGAACGTTCGCAAATGATAACCATTCACACACAAATTGATGGTCGTTTTTTGACTAGTTATTGGGCCGATGGCTTAATTATAGCAACTCCCACAGGATCAACAGCTTACTCAATGAGCGCAGGCGGTCCAATTGTTTCACCTTCGTCAAAAAACTTTATAATCACACCTATTGCTTCGCACGCTCTAACGGTTAGACCTTTGATTATTCCCGATAGCAGCGAGATTAAAATTGTGGTTGAGGCGCGCGATTCGGACTACATGCTCACTGTCGATTCGCACTCTGTTGTTCTTGATCGCCCAATGGAGCTCACCATTAAAAAAAGCGACAGGTCAATTCAGGTTGTGAAATTCCACGAACAAAACTTTTTCGACACCTTGCGAAACAAACTTATGTGGGGCGCCGATAAACGTAACTAATTGTAGATTAATAAAATGGGCAGACGCATAATCAACTTTACATTTGTTTTGCTGACTATGCTTTGCGCATCGTGCCACAAGCAACACAGCGTGGTTGTGCGCACCGACGAAAATGGATTTAAATACGAGTCGGTGGTGGGCGACATTTTTAACAGCAGGTTATACACCTTACGCAACGGCATGCGAGTAATGTTGAGCGAAAACCACGAAGAGCCTCGCATCAAATCGCACATTAGCGTCAATTCGGGCTCTATTAACGACCCTGACGACTATCAAGGCCTGTTTTACAGCATGATGCACGTAATGGGCAAAGGCTCGGCTCAATTAGGAACACTTAACTGGGAAAAAGAAGAGCCCATTTTAAACCAAATAGCGCAAAAATATGAGGCCTATCGGTCAGAAACTGATGCCGAAAAACGTCGCAATATTTATCATCAAATAGATAGCCTATCGGGCGAGGCGGCTAAGTATTCGGTGCTCGACGAATACAATAAACTGGTGTCGGGACTTGGAGCAAAAGACATTCAGAGCGCAACAGCCGAAGATTTGATGCTTTTTACAATTGACATACCGTCAAACGAACTCGAACGCTGGTTGTTGATTGAATCGGAGCGACTTTTTAACATGGTGCCACGTTATTTTCATACTGAAATGGAGGTGGTGTACGAGGGGTACAACAAGTCGCTAAACCGATCAACTGTAAACTTGTTACGAGCACTTAAACGCAAAGTGCTACAAAATACAAGATATGGCAGAGGGCTAACACTTGGCAATCCCGAACACTTAAAAAATCCGTCAATTGATAGCATAATGAGTTACTACAAGCATTATTTCGTTCCACACAATATGCTTATGTGCTTGCAAGGCGATTTTAAATGCGACGATGCTATTTTGTTGATTGATAGATATTTTGGTAGTGTACCGCGAGTTGAAAGCATTGAAAAAACAGAAGAAAAATATGCCAATGTTGAGCAACGATTTGATACTGTTGTGTATGATCATGGCAAACCAATGGTGGCTATTGGCTATTTGGGTCAAAATGTAACCGACGACCACTTGTTTATGATGATACTAAACGGCATGTTGTGCAATGGTCAAATTGGCTTGCTTGACGACCTTAAAAGCAATCATCAGTTGTTAAACGTTGGAGTACGAAACCGATACAATAGCCTTGCTCACGTATTGTGCATCATAGGCGAGCCCAAAAATGACCAGTCGTTGCCTGAGGTTCGCGATATGATTTTGGCCGAAGTGGAGAAAATTTGCAACGACAACTTTGACGATTTTCTGTTTGAAGGCGCCAAGAATTTCAGCAAGAAAAAAATAAACAACGAACTGCACGACGATTATGTAGGCGAAGTGGTATTTAGTTTAGCTTGGGGCTACACATGGCAACAATACTTGAGCAAAATTGAGCGCATTAACACAATAACTCGCAAAGAATTTGTCGATTTTGCCAACCAACATTTAAAAAATCCAACCATTTTTCTGAAATATCATGGAGTTGACTCGTCGGCGCATAAAATTGAAAAGCCTGAAATAACAAGCATTAGTACGCAAACCGATCAGCAATCAAACTTTTATTCAACTGTAAACAACTACATAAACCAACCAATTTCGCCTGTTTTTGTCGATTATCGTCAAGCTATAAAAACAACCAAATTGGCCAACGATATTTATTTTGATTATGTTGAGGCCGATGTTGCCGATCCTTTCAGCATAAACTATGTGATTGAGTATGGCAGCAGTAACTGCAAGTACCTGTCAATGTTGGCAAAGCACATAACAAACTTTGCAACAACCGATTATACTGCCAGCGAATTGCGAAAAAATATGTTTCGTTATGGTCTCGATTTAAGCATCAATGTGCAACCAACCATCACAATTATCACAATGAGTGGTTTGGAAGATAATTTGGTTGAGGCAATTGACCATGTTGAGCATTTTATTTCAAAAGTTGTGGTTGATAGCGCTTTGTTAGCCGGGCAAATAGAACTTGAAAAAGCAACTCGTCGCAACAACAAAGTTGATATTGATAGCATTGCCGCAGCACTTGAGCGTTACGCAACGTATGAAAATAAATCGCTACGCCAATGCCATTTTACCGACTACGAACTTGATAATCTTACGGTTAGCGATGCAATTGAGCAAATACGCAACATTTGCAATTATCCGCACAGGGTTTATTACTACGGGCATCGTCAGTTTAACGATGTGCTTGACATTGTGCGCAAACACCATCGGTTGCCAATTACAACATTAAAACCTCAGTTGAAAAATTTACCTAAAGAGCGTAGGCATCCGCAGTCAAAGGTCTATTTTGTCGATTTGCCTGGAGCAACGCAAGTGTCGGTTGGTTTAACTGCAATTGACGATTTGCCCGATGCTGAACAATATGCTTACTCGTCAATTTTTAACGACATTTACGATCTTGGACAAACATCGATGGCGAGCCTTGCTGTGCGCGAAACCCGAAGCTTGTCGCATTCTGTAAAAATGAGCATGCAAATGCCGTCGTCGCTTAATAATCGCATAAGGCTAACTGCTCAACTGTTTACTCAGCCCGATAAGGTTGTTGATGCAATTGATGTTCTGCATAAACTGGCAACTATTGAACCTTCTGACAGCGATTTGTTTGAATCGCGTCGCGATATGATTTTGCATCATATTGAGACTGAGCGTATTATACCCCCAAAACTGTATCGGTCTTGGTATCATAGCGAAATACTTTACAATATTGATTTTGATGCTCGTCAGGTTAAATATAATTTGGCTCGCTCCATTACTTTCAATCAGTTTAAACATTATTTCCGTACACATGTTGCGCAGCATCCGCAAAGCATTCTGCTTGTTGGCAACAAAAAGAATCTTGACCTTAAATCGCTTGAGCAATTTGGCAAAGTGGAAGAGGTTAGTGTTGAAGATGTGATTGGTTATTGATTTTTGTTTGCAAGCCTACTTCTTGTGCTTGACGCACAATTGTTGTTTACAAAAAAAACTGCGCCACTTGCGGGGGAGAACCGAAGTGGCGCGGGGGTGAAAAAAACAGATATATTAAAGTGTGTGTCTGTTACTATTTTAGAAAATCCATTTTAAACCAAGGCATGGATTAACTTGCCAACCATTGCTAACAAAATTGCAACCTATTTCAACCTCGGTGCCAATGTTTAGGTTGTTGCAACCAAAATGCTGGCCAATGCAGTACCAAAGTTGAGGTTCGGTTAAAAACACTATAGTTTTGTTTGTGGCGTTGTCGTTGTTGGTAGAAAATGTTTTGTTTTCGCCCCACAAATCGGCAAAACCCGAAAAAGTAAGGCCATTAACGCCAAACAAGTTGCTCATGCCCCACACAGCGGTTAGTTGCACAGGAATGTCTTGGTTGGTGTTGGCTATGCTTTTGTAAAGCAACTGCAATGTTAGCGTGTTGCTAAAGTCTTGATTATGAATAAAATATTCGGCACCAAAAAGCCAGCAGTTGTTTATGCCGTAACCGCCACCAATTGTGTTTTCGTCAATGGTATGAAAAATGCCCAAACCGCCGTTCCATTCGGCATGTAGGCTCAAAGCTCCAAGTTTGCTTTGTTGCCAAAAGTTAAAGGCCCGCGATATTTCAGCGTAAGCACCGCTAGGTGTGTATTTTTCGTTGTGGTCAATGTCAACAAAGAAAAATGTGCTGCCCCAGTTGTCGCCCTTAAACATTTCAAGAGTGGTGGTTAGGTGTTGGCGGTCGGAGCCAAAGTCGTAAAACTCTTGAATGTTAACTTGAGCTGTTGAGCTAATTGATAAAAGTGCTGTTAATGCTAGTAGTAACTTTTTCATTTGTTGTGTAGTTTTCAAATGCAAAGAAACCGTATTTGTTGTTAGCAACCATTTTCTTAAAGGTTAAAGAAACAAACAAGATTTTCACAAAAACTAAAAAAGCGCACCCAATTTTATTGAATGCGCTTTTGTTTGCTGCAACAAACAGCGGGGTTAAAACCTATATCCAACACCTGCCGAGCAAATGCCTTTGTAGCCCACACCAATTTCAACAGTTCCATATAATTTGCTACCGTAGCGAATACCGCAAGTGGTAATGTGGCCAATAACTTTAATGTTGTTGCGGTAAGAGTATCGGCAAAAACCGCCCGAAAGTCCTGAGTAGATGGCAAATTTGTCGGTGTTTACATAAACTGCACGCACCGATGTCATTGCGCCAAAAAGGAACGAGGTAACTGACTCTTTAGTTGTGCGGTTGTCGACGTATAAAAATTTATTGCATGATGCTGCATTTACTACCACATCGCAACCAATTTGAATAAAACGAATTGGCTCGTATAAAGCGCTTATTGCTAAAGCTGGGAGGCAACGATCAATATACAATTCGTTGTAGTTTGAGTCTTCGCCGTCAAAATAGTTGTTGCCTATTGCGTTGTTTTCGCCAACGGTTATTTGCAAGTTCATTTTTGGGGTAAACTCTTGAGCTTGTGTTGCTATGCTAAAAAGTAGTGCAATTGCTGAAAGTAATATCTTGTTTTTCATATAATTACAAAAGTTAAGGTTGAACATGTTGTTGCTGGTTAGTTAAACTTGTAACCAATACCTGCGGTTAGCAAACCTTTGTAGCCGCTTCCCATTTCAAATGTTCCGTATAATTTTTTGCCCAGCGTTACGCCAAAGTAGGTTACTTGAGCAAAACAAAACACATCGGCAAAACGCTCCTTTTCGTTGTAGTTTAAGTGTCCTTTGCACCAACGCTCGTAGCCCCAACCAAATGATGCGCCTGAGTACATGGTTAGTTTTTCTTGTTTAGCATAGGTAAATCGGCCTGTAAAAATTGATCCGTAAATAATGCTTTCGTAATGGTCGGGGGCATTGTTGCTATTTATTTTGTCGAGGTAAGCATCACCTTTAAAGTAAAACGCCTCGCAACCTATTTGAATAAATCGTGCTAAGTCGTAAAAAACGCCAACGTTTATTATTGGGCTATTTTGTTGACTAATAGTATTGTAAACCTCGCGGTCGTAATGGCTTATTGCTTCAAATTTTAAAATGCCGACGTTTGACGTATAGTGTGGGTGCGACAGCGTAACTTGTACCAAAATGGGTTTGTGCTCATTTTCGGTTTGGGCATTTGCGGTTAACGTGCAAGCTGCCAACAATATATATAGAAGTGCTTTTTTCATTGTTGTTGAGTTAAAAATGAGTGAATGTTGATGCTATTTGCCAAAATGATAACCAATGCCGCCCGAAACAAATCCAAGACATCCAGCTCCCACTTCGGCATATCCATAAATGCGTTTACCAACGCGTAAGCCTAAACAAGTTACTTGTCCCACAATTCGGGTTTGCATGTCGCCCTCTTCGTATTCGGTGTATTCGCACATACCAGCAGCGCCACCTACGTACATTTTTACAAAGTCGGTGTTTAAGTAAACGTAGTTGGCGGTAACTGTTAGGCTGTAAAAACTTTTGCGAATGGTAATGTCGTCATTCGAATTCTGGTCATATAGATTTCGTTTGTATTTAACGTTTTGCGAAAAGCCTGATAGGTTCATTCCAAACTCAAGGTGCTTCGTAAATTCATATCTAAACGAAACAACCGCTGCAGGTTTCCAACCATTTGGTGTAACTGCTCTATAGCTGTTATCCCAAGCATCGGAATAATAGTCTGAAAAATAAAAATGGGTTATTGTGCTCGATTCGGTTACTCCAGCTTGAACACTCAATTTATTTATGTCCGATTGTGCTTTTGAAACAATGCAAGCCAGAGCAAGTGTTGTAATTAGAATTAGTTTTTTCATAGTTAAAGTTTATTGAAGGTTGTGGGTTAAAAACGGTATCCAACACCAAATTGCATAACACCTTTGGCTCCGCATCCAAGTTCCATTTTGCCATATAAGTCGTTTCCTATTCTAAGGCCCATTATGGTTACTTGAGTTGCTAAAAGGTCAGAATCTAAAGTTGGGTCTTTTAGATTTATAGACGAACCAATTTCGGCACTTGAGTACAGTGTTGCTGCTCCAAATTGTAGAATGTCAACTTTAAGACCAAACATGCAAGCTAATGCATATCCGTATTCAATTTCTCTAAGGTAAGAATCTCTGTAAACATAATTGCCTTGTGAATAAGTAAATGAGGCACCAAACGATATTCGTTTAAATGTTTGGTAATACACCGATAGGTTTACGGTTGGATTTCCCATGTCGGCAATAATGTTGTCGTACGAGTCGCCAAATGGTTGAAAAAATACAAGTCCAGGAGTTTCTGTTGGTAAAAGACCTGCCGAACATTCAAGAGAAATTTTTGGAGTTTCGTCTTCTTGTGCCGATGCGCTAAAAAAGCAAAACGCAGAGGCGAAAATCAGAATAAATCGTTTCATAAAAAGGTTAGGTTGTTTTGTAAGTTGTTGTTAGACAGTTGTATTAAAATCGGTAGCCAATGCCTATTGAGCCAGAACCAATGCCTAAATCGGCAGCAAAGAATGTTTTTTTGCCAACTTGAATGCCTATTGGGCTGTAGTGTAAGAAAAATGGCCAAAATCCAACTTTTTTCGAATTGGCAATTTCGTCCATACTTGATTTGTGGTCGTCAACTGTAGTCATTAGTATTCCAAATCCCAACGAGGCATTGGTGTAAAGTTTTACAATGTCTCTTTTCATATAATAAAACCTAAACTATGGACTAAGACCAAACATTTTGTCCATGCAAACATACATTTCGTCTGGGGAGGTGTATTGTTTTCTTATGCAAAACAATCTGGTTTCAACACCCATTTCTATTCGTTTGCTAATGGGTTTGAGAGCGCTAAAGTTTATCGAAAATGGCGATGAGTATATTAAATCAACGTCAAATTCGGGACCACAACCACACGACACCATCCATTCGGATAAATCTAAGTAAATTAAGTCGGCTGAGTAGCTTGGGCCTACTGTTGCTTGAATTGCCCAATGTGGAGTTTCAGTTTCTGATTGTGCATTTAAACTATTGCTGCAAAATAGTATGGCACAAATAGTTAGCAAGGTTAGTTTTTTCATAATAGTTTAGTTTTTGTAGTTAATAATTGCTTGTTGCATTAAAATCGGTAGCCAACGCCGCCCGAAACAAATCCTTTTATACCAGCTCCCAACTCGGCAGTGCAGTACCACTTGCTACCGTAGCGTATGCCTATAGCTGTAAGTTGTCCAAGGGCTTTTATTTCATCATTATCAGCAGATTTTTTTGTTTCGCGGCAATAGCCAACCGAGCCGCCAGAGTACAAACTGTAATTCGGTTTGTTTGTGTATAGGAATTTAACCGATGCCATTGCTCCGTATAAAAGTGTGGTGTGGGTTTCGGTTTTGCCAGTTGCTTCATAAGTTGCTTTTGTTCTGGCTGTGCTTAATTCAATGTCGCCACCAATTTGTATGTGCTGTGTAATTTCGTACATGGCACTAATCGATACTACTGGCGAGTAATGGTCAACTTCGTAGTATTTTTCACTGTAACCGTCATGTGGGTCGTACATAACCCATTTGTGGTTTCCAAAATGGCTGTTTTTGGTTGCGTTGTTTGTTCCTACAATTAGCTGTAAGTTCACTTTCTTCTCGTTGGTTTGAGCAGTTGATGCAAAACACATCAACATTATTACTGCAATTATTGATACTTGTTTCATAGTGGTTTCTCTTTGTTTGTTTTTGTTATAGTCGGTAGCCTATGCCAACATTTGCAATGCCTTTGCAGCCGTAGCCAAGCTCAACGAATCCAAAAAGCTGTTTGCCATAATTTATGCCCAAAAAGTTAAAATGAGCAGCGCCTCGTTGTTTAACACCATCGTGTGCGCTAAACAAAGCAACGCCAACTGAGCCCGAAACATACATGTTCATGTTTTCGCGTGCCAAGTAGTTAATTTTTGCACTTGCCATTATTGCAAAAAAGTTTGCCCGAAACGAGTGGTCGTATTTAGCATCGTTGTTTATGTATGTGCCAGTTCTACTGTCCCAATATTTTCGTTCGTTTAGCGAGCATTGTCTTTTATCGGTGTAAAAAATCAAATTGGTACCCAATTGAATAAACTTGTTGTAGCATACATATCCGTCGGCAACTATTATTGGAGCTCTGCGTTGGGCGGGGTTAGAGTAATATTCTTTGCCCATGCGAACAAAATTTTCGCTTACAAATTTGCGATAGTCAGTCACCTCTTTTGGGTCTCCTAAACCAATTTGTACAATGTACTTTGAGTTCTCGTTTTGTGCCGATGCGCTAAAAAAGCAAAACGCGGTGGCGAAAATCAGGATAAATCGTTTCATAAAAAGGTTAGGTTGTGAGTTTTGTATTTTAATGACAAATAACATAGTAAAAACCCTACGTTAGGGAATAATAAAATTTAACCAATTGGCGAAAAAATTGCTTAAAGGTAAAATTAACAAGCTTTGCTACATATAAAATTATGCCAAGCGCGTTTGCATTAAACTTTTTTGAATGAGAGAGTTTCCCACACTCAAAGTTTCTTAAATTTGAACTTCGTTTGCGCAAAATAGCAACGCGAAAAACCTATAAAATTTTAAACAATGGGAATAAAAAAACTCTTCTGCAAAGTTCTGCTTATAGTGTTATGCCTTGTGCAACATCCAGCTTTTGCATCCGACCTCACAGTTGGCTCTCGAGTAAACATCTATCCGTATTATTTCCTTTCGGACAATTCGAAAACTTCAACTTACGACGGTATTATTCCTCTTGTTTTGCGCAACATGTTAGGCAATCAGTTCTTGCTTAAATTTTCAGGTTCCTTTGCCGACACTACCGACATTATTCTACAATTTGAAAACGACTCATTGTCCAACGCATACGACTGGGTAGCATTGCCTATGCAAATCGATTTTGTGGTGTGCTACCACAAGTCAAATGTTATACGGTCGATGGACGAGTTGCGCAAACGTAAAACCATTGTTGCAACAACATCAGACGTGTTTTCAACAATGCGACGAATGAACAAAGTGTCGATAATAGAGGTTGAAACCGATAAGCAAGCTCTTGAAATGCTTTTAGATAGTACACAGCAGTGCGCATTGTTGCCAGTTTCGTACATGCGTCATCTAAAAAGAACATACAAGCAATTTGCAAACATCGAATTTGTTCCAACTCCATTTTTATCGCAACGTATTGGGTTGGCTGTGCGTCATCGCAGCCTAGTGCCTGCCGATTATATCAACGAGCGGTTCATGGCTAATATGAATCGCGACAAGCAAAATCCAGAGTGGATTGAAACCATTATGCCATCAATTAGCAGCCAACGCCAGTTGCATGTGGCTCACATTTGGATTGTTGTGCTTGTGGTAGTTATAATATTCTTGATTTACATAATACATCTTATTGCCATTGAACTTGGAGTGTCAACAAAGGAACATATAACCGAAATGGTTAAAACCAACGTTACTCCAATAGTGCTACCATTAGGCAATCCTATGATAAAAAAACTGCTTGACTATTCGTCGCTATGGTTTATGGTAAACGACAAAAATGGTAAGATAGTGCGCATTAGCAGCACACTTTTGAGTCAAACAATTGGCGAAAAAGAACTACCCCAAAACTCATCGTTGACCGATATTTTCCCGCCCGAATTAGCTGAACGTTTGCTTCAATACGATAACCTAATCTACACGCAACAACAGCAATCCGTGGTAGACTCGTTACGTTTTAAGCTACAACGATTTGAATCCGATCGTTGGATAGTTAAATATCCGTTCCAATTTAGTGGTCAAAACGAAATATTCATCTTATCGATGATTGTGCCACCTTCCCACGCTAATATGTTCTACAACAACATGTCAATTGAGGTGTTCCTAAAATCGGTTCTTGATACATTGCCTGACATCATTTATATTAAAGACACTCAAGGTAAATACCTGCAAGCCAACAAGGCATTTTACGAACTTTATAATCTTACAGAACAAGAAATAGTTGGCCATACCGATTTTGATTTATATAGGTCGCGCGTGGCCGACTCGTTCCAAAAAAGCGATCAATTTGTTATTGATAATGGCACAACTTGGTTCGAAACTGAGTGGCAATGCGATGCACAAGGCAACCGCCATAAGTTTGAAAACAAAAAAGTGCCTTTGTATGACTTCGACAACAAAGTGTATGCAATTATGGGTATAAGCCACGAAATTACCCACCACGAATTGTATGATCAGGAATTACGCGAAGAAAAAGAAGAAATACAACTAGCAAATGCTCAAAAACAAGAGTTCTTGATGAGCGTTGGCTCCGATTTTAGAGAACCTTCAGCATCAACAATTGAATTGGCCGATTTGCTTTACGATAACGACCTTACATTTGACCAACGCGCCGACATTGTTGACTCAATTAAAGCTCATGGCAACCTTATGCTTGATATGATTAACGGTGTTTCCGATTTTTCACAAATCGACAACGATGCCATGCATATTAAAAACGAGTGGTTTAACATAAACTCCATAATGGCAAGCGTTTACAACAACGCCAACAACAAAAAAATTCAACTTGGCAAAGAAAATGTTGTAATGTCGTTAGCCTATGGCGCGTTTGACGACGAGGTGCTAGTTCACTCCGATAGCTTCCGCCTGCAACAAGTGCTCAAAAATGCCATCGATATAGGCTTGCGCTACACAAAAACCGACCGCATGACCATTGGCTACCAACTTGGCGACGACCGCATTTATTTCTACATCGATTCAATGAACAAAAAGAGAACACTTGACGATATTCGCCAATATGTGCTCAATTGTCAAGACTCAAATATTAAGCAAAACGACGATGCCATACCTTCAACCATTTCAACCATCATAGCCCAACGATTGGTAAAAAAACTAAATGGTCGCATTTGGATTGATTTACACAACTTTAACGAGCCATTCATTTTGTTCTACATACCTTATTCAGCACACAAAAACGACAAAAAATCCGACGAACGCCGCATCGATGTATCGCAATATCAATGGAACAAATACAAGGTGCTTATTGCCGAAGACGAAGATATGCAATACACCATTTTGCAGGGTTTGCTAGCTCCAACTGGCATAACAATTTACCGCGCTGCCGATGGCGTTGATGCTATAAATATGTACGACGACATTCCAAATATCAACATTGTGCTTATGGATATAAAAATGCCACGTGTTGATGGTTTTGATGCCGCTCGACAAATTCTGTCGCGCAATCCAAATGCTCTAATCATAGCTCAAACCAATGTTGCATCGCCCGAGTATATTAAACAATTCAACGACATCGGTTTTAAATCGATGCTCATGAAACCCGTGAGCCAATTGGAACTTTATCACGTTATGGACAAATACTTGGGCAAAACAATTATTCCTGTTGACGAAAAACTGATTGAATAATAGTTTGACTAATAGATTTTTTTTGTTGTAAACAACTGAACCTCAAACTGTAATGGATTTATTTTCAAATGTTGAGATTGAGCGCATAAACTTTTTGCGCAGAGAACTCAACCGACATAACTATCTGTACTATGTTCAGTCGGAACCCGAAATAACCGACTACCAATACGACCAACTGATGAAGGAACTGCAGCAACTTGAAAAACTGCATCCCGAAATGGCCGACCCCAATAGCCCAACATTGCGCGTAGGAAACGACATTAACCAAAACTTTGTGCAAGTGGCACACAAATATCCTATGTTGTCGTTGGGCAATACATATAACGAGGCCGATTTGATTGAGTTTGACCAACGCATTCAGCGAGCATTGGGCCACCAACCTAAGTACATCTGCGAGTTGAAATACGATGGCGCTTCCATAAGCCTTACATACCAACACGGACAACTAGTGCGTGCTGTTACTCGTGGCGATGGCGAAAAAGGCGACGATGTTACAGCCAACGTGCGTACCATTAAATCGGTGCCTTTGCAACTGCCAACTGCCGATTATCCCGACTTTTTTGAAATTCGTGGCGAAGTGCTGATGCCTCTTGCAGTGTTTGACAAACTAAATGCCGAACGCATAGCCAACGACGACCAACCATTTGCCAATCCGCGTAATGCCGCATCCGGATCGCTCAAAATGCAAAAGTCGGCCGAGGTGGCAAAACGCAATCTCGACTGTTGGCTCTATTTCCTTTTTGCCGACCAACTACCAACAAACTCGCACCTGCAAAATATGAATAAGTGCCGCGAGTGGGGATTTAAAGTACCAACTTATACAGCCGAATGTAATTCCATTGCCGATATACTCAAGTTTATTGAGTATTGGGACGAGGAGCGTCGCAACCTTCCGTTTGACATTGACGGCATTGTTATTAAGGTTGACGACATTCGCCAACAAGACGAATTGGGCTACACAGCCAAATCGCCACGTTGGGCCATTGCATATAAATTTAAAGCCGAACAGGTTGAAACCGAATTGCAAAGCGTGTCGTTTCAAGTTGGACGAACTGGCACAGTAACCCCAGTTGCTAACCTTGCGCCAGTGCACCTTGCAGGAACTGTGGTTAAACGTGCCACTTTACACAACGACGACCAAATTAAACTGCTCGACTTGCATATTGGAGACATTGTTCAGGTTGAAAAAGGTGGCGAAATTATACCCAAAATTGTCGGTGTAAATACATCAAAACGCTCAGCACAATTACGTCCAGTTGAGTTTGTTACCCATTGCCCCGAGTGCGGCACGCAACTTGTGCGCACCGAAGGCGAGGCGGCTTGGGTTTGCCCAAATGCCGACCATTGCCCACCGCAAATAAAAGGCCGCATTGAGCATTTTGTGAGCCGCAAAGCCATGAATATTGAAACTATTGGCGAAGAAACTATTGATTTGCTTTACAAAGCAGGGCTAGTTAGCAACTTTGCCGATCTTTATACGTTAACCATTGAACAATTGCTGCCGCTTGACCGAATGGCACAAAAGTCGGCCGAAAACATTATAAAAGGTATTGCTGATAGCCGCAAAGCACCATTTGAGCAAGTTTTGTTTGCTATAGGCATTCGTTATGTTGGCGCCACAGTGGCAAAAATGTTGGCTTCGGCCATGGGCAACATCACTGCGATTATGAATGCAACCGTTGACCAACTTACTGCCATTGACGAGATTGGCGAAAAAATTGCAACCAGCGTGGTATCCTTCTTTGCCGATGCTGAAAATTGCAACCTTATTAGTCGATTGCAATCGTATGGGCTTCAGTTTGAGATGGTTAAGTCTGAGGCTAAAAGCAATAAACTTGAAGGATTGTCAATTATTGCAAGCGGAAAATTGCAACGTTATAGCCGCGACGAGATTATTAAAACCATTGAGGCTCACGGTGGTCGTGCGGTAACGTCAATTTCAAAACTTACAAATTACCTTATAGCAGGCGAAAATATAGGCCCCAACAAACTGGCTAAAGCACAGCAACTTGGTATTCCAATTATTTCAGAGGAAGAATTTGAAAAAATGATAGGCGAGTAGCTACTCCACAACTTTGTTGCACAACATAAACAAGCCGTTGCGAGTGGCAATAAGATTTTGCTTGGCCGCGTGCGAAAGTTTAGCAAACCGCACCTTGCGTACACTTTTCAGAAGAAATTGGTAACAACTCCATTGCAATACCCCCATTGCTGGTAGCAAAGCCATGCAAATGCTTGCTATGTAGAAGTTTATGGCTAAGCCAATTGCTAAAAATGTGCCGCCATAAATCAGCGGAATGGTTAAAAGTACGCTTAGCCCATAACGAATTGAACTTTCAAACATTTTGTCCTTTAATCTATTTATTAAAGGCGTGGGTGCTATGTATAACAATATGTTTGGTAGTGCTATGGCAAATGTTATGATTGTTACAAAGAATGATGCAATAAGTTGTGTAGCAGCGTTTAGTAGTCCAGAGTTGGATTCTACTTCGGCATCACAAATGTTTAATTGCTTAAGGTTTTCAATATAATTGTTGGTCAATTTGTACAACTTTTCTACCAAGGCGGGGTTGTTGTTTTTGGCTTCTTCAAGTTTGGCAAATAACAATTTGTCGGCTTCAAGTTTTTGAGGCAACTTGTTGGGATTCAAATTGTTTGCTTTGGCGAAGAGATTGCCGTAACTATTTCGCAAAAAATCGATGGCATTGTAGTTAATGTCGTCGGTAATGTTGAGCATCCTGTTTTCAATTTGCTCACGAACTAAGGCGTCGAGTTGGCGTTGTGCGGTGCGAGGTTTGGTTTTGTACAACTCAAAAAATTGCTGAACAGAGATTGGCTTGCCAAATTTTAGCACCAATTGATTCTGAATGCCGAAGTAGTTTGAGTAGTGATTGCAAACTGGCAGCACTATCAAGTCCTTTTCAAAGTTATTCATCTTGGCTGCTTCAAATGCCATTTTGGTGTAACCCGACGAAAAAGCACCTAACCAATGCCGGTTTTGGTGCATTCCTTCTGGAAAAATTATAATGGTATTGCCATTGGCAAGTTGGCTTTCGGTTATTTTAAACGATTGCTCGTTTTTCTTCATAGCCTCTTCGCCGTCAACCATCATTCTAAAGGCCGGCAACAAACCAATGCTACGCAAAAAATTGTTTGCAAGTGTGCTTTTCTCAAAAATATCAGCACGAGCCAAAATGCTTGGTTTACGATCGCGAAATGTTAGCACCAAACCTAATGGATCGTTCATGCAGTTTTGGTGGTTGCATGCAATAAGTAAAGGGGTGTTGCTGCTAGGAATGTTTTCAAGTCCTATGCGGTAAACCTTGCGATACTGAATGTGATTGTAGAAAAATCGCAGGTACGAACGAAAAATCCTATATATAGGATAAAAAGCATTCATAACCTTTAATTAATTGGTTTCTAGTGAGTTATCTAACTATTAAATATTGTCCCACGCGAAGCATAGTTGTCGATTTTATGCCATTGAGCTTGCAAATGTTGCTTACAGTGGTTTGGTATTTTTTAGCTAAACCGCTCAAAGTGTCGCCCGACTTAACTTTGTGGCGTATGCGTTGCGATGCGGCAGCCGATTCATCGTCAGTCATACCATAGTGCGAATAAATGCTGTAGTGATGTTTTTTTAGCGTTATAAGCGAGTCGCGCAACTGTCCGGTGGTAAAATCAAATAATCTTTCGGGGTCAAACGACTGGCCTTGGTAGCGAGACTCAAAGTGTAAATGTGAACCAGTGCTGCGACCAGTGTTGCCTCCATAACCAATCACTTCGCCGGCTTTAACAACTTCGCCTGCAGCTACTTTGCGGCCCGAAAGGTGTCCGTAATAGGTTTCAAGTCCGTTGGCATGGCGAATAATGATAAGGTTGCCGTAACCTCCTGTTTTTGCCGAATACTCTGAAATTCGCACGCGACCATCAAAAGCAGCGTAAATAGGGTCGCCTACTTCAACTTTAATGTCAGTGCCATTGTGGTTGCGTGTGCGGCGCCAACAGTAGCGCGATGTGATGCGACCAACTGCAGGTGCGTGGTATGGGTGAATTGAATCGACAAGCATAAGGTCAACCTCGTCGGGTATTTCTTCTAAAGGAACTTCTTTGTATGCGTGAATTTTGCCTTCGTACCAATTTAATGTATCAAATTGAGTGTCGTCAATCACAGGTCGGCCAATGTCAAAGTACTCCCAAGTGTGGTTGTCGTATATCACAATCTTTACAAACTTGTCGTCGGTGTTAAATGTGTCTATTGCTACAAGTTCTAAATTACTTGCGCTAGTTTCGGTTGAATCGGTTGCCATTTGAGCATTTGCCCAGCCAAACGATGCTAAAGCAAATGTGAGTAGTAATAAATGTTTCAAAACAGGAATTTTAAAAATCAACGCGAAATTAAACTTTTTAAGCAAAAGCACTAAATGGCCAATTGTTAATGTTTGTTAAACATTTAGTTTGAGGCATTATTGTTTTGTTGATTTTCTTTGAACGAAATAACTATATATTGTTGCAATTTTATGTTGGTTAAAGTTGAGTTTGCTACCTGTAAAAATCTCAGTTTTGTTTAAACTTTACATTAGCTTTAACTTAAAAATAATTCAATCTAAAGTGTTGTAGATTAAGCAATAACAACTTTGAATTAACTGTTTTTTGTTAAAAATAAACTCGCCCGAAATGGGTTAAAAACTATTGTTCGGGCGAAATAATCCTAAAAATAAACTCGCCCGAAGTGTATTGAAATGTGTTGTTCGGGCGAAATAATTTTAAAAATAAACTCGCCCGAACCGATGTAATTTGTATATTTGTGGCGAGTTAATTTCTTTGTGTCATGAAAGAAAATATCATTGGTCGAGCTCGCGAAACAGAGCAACTGCAAGCGATATACAATTCTGGAAATGCCGAATTTACAGTGGTTTATGGGCGCCGACGTGTTGGAAAAACATTTCTTGTTAGAGAATATTTTGAAAAAGATTTTGCCTTTTATCACACGGCCTTGTCTCCTTTTGAATTGACCGATAATGAAGAACTCCTATTGAGTCAACAATTACAAAGTTTTCATAGTTCGCTCAAACTTTATGGCGATTATCATGACAATTCTCCTAAAAACTGGATTGAAGCTTTTGATTGGTTGCGAGATTTGCTTATCCGCAAGTCGCGAAAGAAACGTTTGGTTGTTTTTATTGATGAATTACCATGGCTTGACACTCCAAGGTCGGGATTTGTTACAGCGTTTGAGCATTTTTGGAATGGGTGGGGCGCAGGTCAGAAAAAACTACTGCTTATTGTTTGTGGTAGCGCAACATCGTGGATATCAGATCAACTATTGAACAACACAGGTGGGCTTTATGGGCGTACAACAAAAGAAATTAGCGTGTCGCCGTTTACGCTAAAAGAAACTGAACAATTCCTGAAATCGAAAGGCATAGTTTATAATCATTATGACATTCTTGAAACTTATATGGTTATGGGCGGCATACCATATTACTTGTCGTATATGGAAAAAGGTATGTCGGTGGCGCAAAACATTGATAATATCTTTTTTAAAAAAGGCGGAAAACTCGAAAATGAATTTATTCGGTTGTTTAGTTCTCTTTTTGTTGATTATGAACGATACATTTCGTTTGTGCGATTTTTGAGCCAAAAACGTAAAGGGTTTACGCGCAAAGAAATTGCTGAGCATTTTAATATGACTTCTGGCGGCGGCCTCTCAAAAATACTTCAAACACTATGTGCTAGCGATTTTGTGATGCCGTATGTCAATTTTGACCATTCAAGTCGCGAAGTATATTATAAACTAACTGATTTCTTTTCGCTTTTTTACTTCTATTTCATCGACAATCGTAAAACTCTCAATCCTAGTTTTTGGCAAGAAAATAGCAATTCTCCATCGCTTAAATCGTGGCGCGGATTTTCGTTTGAAGAGGTGTGCTTTATGCATCAAGACAAGATAAAAGCAGCTCTTGGCATAAGCGGCATACACACTGAAGTGTCGTCGTGGATGACCAAAAATAAAGAGGAAAATGCGCAGATTGACATGCTGATAGTTCGTGATGACAGGATTGTTAATATCTGCGAAATGAAGTTCCACTCTACTGAAGTGGCAATAGATAAAGACATGGATAAAAATCTCCGTAATAAAATGGATGTTTTTATGACGGAAACTAAATGCAAAAAAACACCGCAAATAGTATTGGTAACAACTTACGGATTGAAACAGAGCCTGTATGGCAGTGTGGTGCAGAAAGTTGTAACTATGGATGATTTGTTTTAAGCGGAGACTATTTGTCGGCCGCATAAGATATAAGAGGATTCTTGCAACATTGTCGCAAATATTGAGTTATTTTGTGAGAAAGTTTAATTGGTAAATATTCAGAACAACTGGATATGTAAACCAAATTATAAAGAATTAGACGCCCACGCTCCAAAGGCGAAAATAAGGTTGGAGCAACGATATAAATGAGTATGTATAATTTACGCGACATAGTAGAATATACGGTTATGTTGATTGGCTCGTTTGCTAAGAGATATAACATTAGCAGTCGGGAGGCTCAGTCATATTTGAGTCGCTATGGCGCTTTAGATTTGATTCAGTCTCATTATGGCATTATGCATACACAACGATTTGAGGATATGGTAGATGGCTTGTCTGCTTTTTGCAGAAGGAAGGGCGGTAATTTATGAAACTATATCATGGCTCAAATATGGTTATTGATAGGATAGACTTGTCATGTTCCAAACCAAATAAAGATTTTGGAAAGGCATTCTATTTGTCCGATGATTATGCACAAGCCGAGGAGATGGCTATGCTGAAAACTGTTTTCCTTGGAGGAACCCCGATTGTTATGACCTTTGACTTTGATGAGTCATTGGTATCTAACGGAACATTACGATTCAAAAGTTTTGAAAGTTATACCGAGGATTGGGCTCGTTTTATTTATGACCATAGAAATGATGAACAAGGACGAACATTGCATGACTATGATGTTGTGTATGGTCCAATAGCCAACGATAGAGTCGGAGCTCAAATCAACAATTTCAGGAATGGTTATATATCTTTTGAAACATTCTTGGAACGAATAAAATATATGAAAGGCATAACTTTTCAATATGCCTTTTGCACGCAGTTGGCAATATCGAAATTGAAGAGAATATGAACGTTACAAAGCAAGAGTTCGATTTTATGGTTCAATCGCTCACAACCGATTTGATTACCATTCTAACAGAGAAAAATCATCTTTCTGTTAGCAAGGCTTTCGATGTTTTGTATCAGTCAAATACCTTCGCCAAACTTTGTGATGCAAACACAGGTTTGTATTATCAGTCAGCAAGATATATTTATAGTTATCTTGTAGAAGAAAAGAAAGAAATGATTGACCAAGCATTGGCTTGTTGATTATAAACGCCCACGCTCCCAAGGCGTATCCGACGACAAACCGAGCGCAATCAAGCATGCTTGAATTGCCGAGGTGCGAAGAAGGAAGACCTAAGGTCAAAAAGGTTGGAGCAAAGACATAAATAAAAGGCGTCATCAACGCTTTGTTCTTGGAGATTCGAAACCTGAGAAATTTTGAATATACAATCAAGGACACTGCAGATAGAATGCCACGGATGAGTTGTATAAACTAGGTCCGTAGTGTGTCTGAGGGTATTATGTGCCCTCCCGACACACTCTACGGGTGTTTATATACTTCTCTGCGTGGGTATTTTGCATCTGCTCGTCTATTGTATAGGGTTTCTCAGGGCCTCGAATTCGGACGAGTTTGGTGCAAATGCCCACGCTTTTTTTGTTTAATAAGAATACTGACAATGGGCATTTGTCAGTTGTTTGAGATTATGAATGAAGTTTTAAAATCCCATTTTCTAAGAATTTGGTGCATGATTGTAGCCGATGGAAATGTAGATCAAAAGGAACTCTCTTTTTTGTATCAATTGGGAGATGAGTATGGTGTATCAAAGGCGGATGTGCACGATGCTATTTTATCAGGTGGAAATATTACAAGTTTCCCTCAAGACCAAATAGGTAGAATCCGGCATCTGTATGATTTGACTCGAGTGGCTTTAATAGACGAAAATTTGCATGAGAAGGAAAAATTGTTGTTGTGTGATTATGCAAACTTGTTTGGCTTTAACCCAGAAATAGTCCCAGATTTTATAGAAGTGTTGTTGCAGAGTGCAAGAGAAAACGTCCCATTTAATGATTTGATTAAACAACTTAACTAATTGAAGAAATATGAATTTTGGATTAAAAACTTTGTTTAGAAAATCGGATGCCGATAATTTAAATAAGAACATTGTTGTCGATAGCGAAGATGTCAGAATGGAGGGCGAAACGTATAAAACTTGGGGATTTCGCTTGGCAGGTAAAGCTGGTGGCAATAATTCTGTGTTAAGTTCGGCTCTTAATGTTGTTGAACAAAATAATCGCAAGGAACAGATTGAAAACCAACAACAGCAAGAAAAAAGCAAACAAGAAATTGAAGCTAAATTGGATGCTCTTATTCTAAAGAAAAAGAAGTTGGAGGATCAAAAGAATGGATTACAGAATGCTATTGAGGATAGTTTAGAGAAAATAACAAGTTTTAAGGATGCATATACTGATAAGGTAACTGATTATGAGAAAAAGAAGCAAGAAATAAAGAATGGAGCGACGGGAACAAATAGGACCTCAAAACTTACTTTGATTATATCATGTTTCTTGTTGCTTGCACTTGCTATATATCTATTTACATTTTATTCTTCGGCTGTTTATAGTGCATTCTTTAAGGAGTTTAAGTTTGATGATATGGGTTTTGGATCTACTATTTTGGATTCTCAAGCACTATCAAAAGCTTGGCATCAAGGATCTCAGTCTGGGTTGTTTTGTTCTCTCTTGCCATTTGTATTTGTTGCATTAGGTTTTGTTGTGTCTCAATTTGAAAATCAAGATGGATGGAAAAGCGTAGTTAAAACTATAATTATGTATGCTATTACATTTGTGTTTGATGCAATTTTAGCTTATGAGATTAGTAAAAAAATCTACGATATGGAAATGTTGACCCAATTAGGAGATTTTCCGCCATATTCTATCCGTATGGCATTTGAGAATATTGGTTTTTGGTCTATCATTTTCTTAGGCTTTATTGTCTATTTGATTTTTGGATTTGTTTTTGGATTTGCTATGAAAACATACGATGATTTGACTGATCGTAAAGGTCAATTGAGAATGATAGACAAAGATATCCAAAAAGAGCAAGAGAAGTTGAATAGAAAGATTGCATCAGAAAATAATAAGATTTCAAAAATGAAACTACAGGTGAATCAATTATCAAATAATCTTCTTGTTGTAGAACAGAATATTGCTCAACAAGAAAGATTAATCAATGGAAACTTAATTGATTTTAATGCTTTGTTAAAGGCACTTAATGAGTTTTTTATGGGTTGGATGAGCTATTTGACTGGTGCTTCGTCAGGTTCTGAAAAGAAAACATTGGCTCAGCAAATTTTTAACAATAAGATTTCGGAAGTGAATAATAGTTTTCACCCACAAAAAAAGGATGCGATAATTGATCAATTAACTTTAAAAACCGAATAAGATGAAAAGAATTTTGTTATCTGCCCTATGGGGTATTGTATGCGTTCTATTTTGCAATGGTTGTTCAGGTTCTGGCAATTCAAATGGAAATGATGGTAGTGGCTCAACTAAAGTTAAGAAACCATTGAATATAACGGTGTTTATTGATTTATCTGACCGTATTGAAAAAAATACTCACCATGTTTCTTCTGAAACCAAGGATTTGGAGATTTTCAAACATTTGACTGCTAGTTTTAAAGAGAAAGCAGTTTCAGAAAAAATAGTTCCATGTGAGGATAGAATGGAGGTTTTCTTTTATCCTGTACCTAATGCTTCTGAAATAATTAACTTGTCTAAAGGTTTGATAATTGATCTAGCGAAGGTGAATATTAAAAAAAAGAAGGAAGTGTTGAATCAGTTGGACGTTAAATGGGACTCTGCTTTGTCTCAAATTTATGCTCAAGCAAAAGCAGAAAAAAAATATCATGGCGCTGATATCTACGGATTTGTTGGTAAAAAGATTAATTCTCAATGTGTTCTTCCTAATTATCGCAACGTGTTAATAATTCTTTCGGATGGCTATCCTTATGATGTTAAATCGGCTAATTCGTATGGGAATAATGAATTTTCTTATGTTACTCCTAAATTGTTGAGACAATATCCTAATGCAAAATTGAAACCATTAAAAGTTGATTTGTCAAATTTGGAAATCCTTCTTTTGGAAGTAGATGAAGCGAATAAAGGAGATTATTATAAACTCCAGACTATTTGGGCAGATTGGTTAAATGGTATGAATGTCAAGAGATTTGAAATGGCTGAAACAGATTTGCCAAATCAAACCCAAAAGGTTATTGATGCTTTTTTGAAGCAATAAAACAAATTACACTTTTCTTACAAAAACACACTTCAAACTTGAACTTTTCCCTAAAATTGGCACTTCAAAAATTATACTTTTTTAGAAATGTTGTAATTCGCAATTAGTCAATTTGTTGTGTGGTGTTTAATTCGTGGCTGGATTTATTAGGAATCAAACAAGCTGTTCTTATTGAAAAAAGATCGCTTGTTTGATTCCTTTATTCTAATATCATGTAAATATTTCTAAATAGCGCATAATAAGCATTTTAAATATGTCGATAACCAGGCAAATAAAAAGCAGTATGTGCATTGTGTTTTCTCTCCGTAGGCTTACCTACCTAAAAACACCTACTTCGTTTAATCAAAAAAGCTGAAAGCACATCGGCGAAGGGTTGGTTAATGTCGGCTTCAACAAAATCGATGTTAAGTTGGCCGCAACGCGTGCGTAGTGTTGCGTTTTGTTTGGCCATTTGTTGTTGGTAGAATTGGCGAATCTCGTTGGGATTTAGTTTTATTGTCTCGCCAGTTTCCATGTCGACAAACTTTATGGGGCGGTTTTTGAATTTTAGGTTTTGCTCGTGCTCGCAGTCGGTAAGTTGAAAAACTACAACCTCGTGTTTGTTGTATTTAAGGTGCTCAATGGCGTGAACTAGTTCATCTTGATTTGAGGTGAATAGGTCAGAGAATAACACAACCAACGACCTGCGGTGAATGTTGTCGGCAATGGTGTGTAGGGCTTGTGAAAGGTCGGTTTTTCGGTTTAGTTGAGCTTTGCTTTGGCTGATAAGCAATTGGTTTAACTGCGAGTAAATTAGTTTTATGTGGCTTTCAGTTAATCGGGCATCGGTTTGAAAATCAATGCCATCGGAAAAAAGAGTAAGGCCAACAGCGTCGCGTTGACGGCGTAGCAAGTGGGTCAAGGCTGCGGTGCAGTAAATGCCAAAAGAAAGTTTGCTACCTTTGCCGTTTTTCTCCATCGGAAAAAGCATTGACGATGAAGTGTCAAGTAAAATATGACAACGCAGATTGGTTTCTTCGTTGTATTGTTTAACGAAAAACTTGTCGGTGCGGGCAAATAGTTTCCAATCGATGTGGCGAGTCGATTCGCCTTGGTTGTAAAGTCGATGCTCGGCAAATTCGGCCGAAAAACCATGAAAAGGGCTGCGGTGTGTTCCGGCAATAAAGCCTTCAACTACTTGTGTGGCAATCCACTCAAGGTTATTAAATTGTTCAATGTCAATTATTTGCTGCAGAGTCTGCATTAAAGCGAGAACAAACTATTGGTGGCAACTTCAACGTTGCTTATTGCCTTGCTCAAGTCTTCGTTATTTTCCGAAAAATTAAGTTGGTCAACGTCAAGAATAACCAGTTTGCCAAGGTTGTAGTGTTCAATCCAAGCCTCGTAGCGCTCGTTTAGGCGTTTTAGGTAGTCGATGCGGATTGAACCTTCGTACTCGCGGCCGCGTTTTTGAATTTGGTTTACCAATGTTGGAACCGAAGCTCGAAGATAAATTAGCACATCGGGAGCTTGAATGAATTTGCTCATTAGGTTGAATGTGCCTAAATAAGTTTCAAGGTCGCGAGTTGAGAGCAATCCCATGTCGTGAAGATTGGGAGCAAAAATGTGTGCGTCTTCGTAAATGGTGCGGTCTTGAATAACGTTTTTGTGCGAGTTAAGCAGGTCAACTATCTGGTTGTATCGACTATTCAAAAAGTTTATTTGCAAGTTGAATGCCCAACGTTGCATGTCGTTGTAAAAGTCGTTGATGTATGGATTGTTGTCAGACTCTTCGTAATGAGCCTCCCATTTGAAGTGTTTCGACAATAGTTTGGTTAAGGTTGTTTTTCCTGAACCAATGTTACCCGCTACTGCTATATACATAGTTATCTGTTTTTTTCAGCGGACTAAAATAATCTTTTTGCTCGAAACTCAACAGGCTATTTTCCTTTCAAATTAAATTAACTAGTTGCTCAAATGATGCAATTATTGGGCAATGACTTTGTGATAGCCGTTCGGCATTTTGGTGACCATGGCTCATTAGTAAGCACTTGCAGCCCATGTGTTTAGCAACTTCGTAGTCGTGCAAGGTGTCGCCAATAAGCAGAACTTGGTTGCTGTTTACTCCAAGTTGGCTCATTAGCTCAATGCCTTGCTCGGCTTTTCCTTTGGCGTAATGGTCGCCGCAACCATAAATATTTTCAAACATTTGGCCAATGCCAAGTGCATTAACCGACTCAACTAGCGCTTTTTGCTCCATTGCCGATAGTATTATCTGTTTGATGTTTAGTTGTTTAATGCGGTTTAATACATCGGTAGTTTTGTAAAATAGCCCAACTTGTGGCAATTTTTTGAAAAAAATATCCATGTACTCCATAGCTGGAGTTTCAAAAGGTTCGCGGCTGAAGTCGAATCCTGCAAGCTCGTAGTATTTCTGCACTGGAAAGGTGAATATTTGCTTGTATCGCTGTTCGGTAAGTGGCGCCAATCCTCGGCTTTCAAGCAACTGATTCATTGAACTTATGCTTATGTCGAGGTCGTTAAGCAAGGTCCCGTTCCAGTCCCAAATCACAATTTTTATGTTGCTAAGTAGGCACATTTGCTAAAAAATGATGCGCAAAAAAGCTATTGTAATACCAACCGAAACTGCCAACTTAAGCACAATTCCGCTTAGTATGCCCATAAACGAGCCTAATGCTGCATATAGAGCAGAGTCGTTGCTAGTGTTGCTATTCAGTTTTTCGCCAATAAATGCGCCCAAAAACGGACCAACTATAATGCCAATTGGCCCAAAAAACAATCCGATAATAATGCCAATAGTGGCTCCCCACGCGCCTTGTTTTGTGCCTCCAAATTTTTTTGTGCCAATTATAGGTACAACATAATCGAGCACTGTTACCGCAATCATAAGCAACGCCCAAACAACAAGTGTTGTTGCACCAAAATGCCCCCAACGGTCAGTAAACCAAATGCATGGCAAAGCAAGCCAACTCAAAAGCGGACCAGGAATAACTGGCACCACACAACCAACTAAACCAATTAGCAGCAAACCAATGCTGAAAAAAAGCAGTAAATAGTCAAAGTATTGAAATAAGTCAATTCCCATATCAGTTAAATAGATGTTGTTAGATTACCATTCAATAGGTTCAATTCCGTGCAATTTTAGGTATTCGTTTGCTCGGCTAAAATGATGGTTGCCAAAAAAACCGCGCGAAGCCGATAGTGGCGAAGGGTGAACCGACTCAAGTACCAAGTGCTTGCTTTTGTCAACCATTGCAGCCTTTGCTTGTGCGTATGCCCCCCAAAGTATAAACACAACGTGTTCTTTTTGATTGGCCACAGTGCTAATTACCGCATCGGTAAAAGTTTCCCAACCTTTTTTCTGATGCGATCCTGCCATATCGGCTTTAACGGTAAGAGTTGCGTTAAGTAGTAGCACCCCTTGTTTTGCCCAACGAGTAAGGTCGCCGCTCAAAGGTACAGGTGCGCCAATGTCGTTTTTTATTTCTTTGAAGATGTTTTTTAACGATGGAGGAAAAGGCACGCCATCTTGTACCGAAAAGCTCAAACCATGAGCTTGTCCCTCGCCGTGGTAAGGGTCTTGTCCAATAATTACCACCTTAACATTATTAAACGGACAGCAGTTAAATGCGTTGAAAATTAAATTGCCCGGTGGATAAATGCGAGTAGTTTGGTATTCGTGACGAACAAAATTGGTAAGTTGCTGAAAATAAGGTTTATCAAACTCAACTTGCAGGCGTTCTTTCCACGATTCTTCAATTTTAACTTCCATAAAAAACAATGTTGATATGATAGCAAAGTTATTGTAATAGTTTGAAAAATGCCCACCTTTCAACCGCCTGCGGTGCATAAAACGCGCTAAACTAATTGTTTCAAAGTGTGTTTAATTGCTTAAAGCACTTAATTTTGCGGTCAGTAAAAAAACATACGTATGAGTTTAATAAAATCAATTTCGGGCATTCGCGGAACAATAGGCGATAAAATTGGCGAAGGCCTAAGCCCAATAGATATTGTAAAATTTACAGCAGCCTATGCACAATGGGTAAAAGAGCAAAACGAACCAGGATTGCGCTTGCGCATTGTGGTAGGTCGCGACGCTCGCATATCGGGAGCAATGGTGGCTAACCTTGTAACTGGTACCCTTATGAGTATGGGCATGGATATTATTGACCTTGGTTTGGCAACCACGCCAACAACCGAATTAGCTGTGGTTGACTACGAGGCCGATGGCGGTTTAATTCTTACTGCAAGCCACAACCCAAAACAATGGAACGCACTAAAAATGCTTAATAATCAAGGCGAGTTTCTTAATTCAGAAGAGGGAAAACGCGTGCTTGAAATAGCCGAAAAAGACGCATTTACTTTTGCTCCTGTTGAGTTCCTTGGTCAGGTTACTGTCGATACCAATTTTGCACAAAAGCACATTCAACAAGTTGTGGCATTGCGCCTTGTTGATGTTGAATTGATAAAAAAAGCCAACTTTAAAGTGGTGATTGACACCATTAACTCGGTTGGTGGTTTGGTTATACCAGATTTGCTACACGCTCTTGGTGTTAAAAACGTTATTGGTTTAAACACCGAACCTCACGGCGACTTTTCGCACACACCAGAGCCTCTGCCCGAAAACCTTGGGCAAATTTCGGCAGCAATGGTTGAATATAAAGCCGATGTTGGTTTTGTTGTCGATCCCGATGTGGACCGCCTAGCCATTGTTTGCGAAGACGGATCAATGTTTGGCGAGGAATACACACTTGTGTCGGTGGCCGATTATGTTCTTAGCAACCGAGCAGGAAACACTGTAAGCAACTTGTCGAGCACTCGCGCGTTGAGCGATGTAACCGCTCAATATGGCGGAACTTATTCAGCAGCAGCAGTTGGCGAGGTTAACGTGGTTGCAAAAATGAAAGAAACCAACGCTATTATTGGCGGCGAGGGTAACGGTGGAGTTATTTATCCAGCTTTGCACTATGGTCGCGATGCTTTGGTGGGCATTGCGTTGTTCCTTACACATTTGGCAAAATCAAAACTCAAATGCACCGAATTGAAGGCACAATATCCAGCTTACCACATCTCAAAAAACAAAATTCAACTTACACCACAAGTTGATGTTGATGCAGTGCTTGCTGCAATGAAAAAGAAATACGCAAACGAACGCGTTAACGACATCGACGGTGTGAAAATTGATTTTGCTAACGAGTGGGTTCACCTCCGTAAATCGAACACCGAGCCTATTATTCGTATTTATGCCGAAAGCAAAAACGAAGAAGCCGCCGACCAATTGGCTCAAAAAATAATGGGCGAGATTAAACAAATAGCAGGTATTTAGTGGGACGCATTTTGGCAATCGATTACGGGCGCAAACGCTGTGGCATTGCTGTTACCGACCCTTTGCAGATTATTGCAAACGGACTGCAAACAGTGCCTACTGCAGCGTTGATGGACTTTTTGCGCGACTACACAAACCGCGAAAAAGTTGATGTGTTTGTTGTTGGTTACGCAAAACATCTCGATTCTACCGATTCTGAATCGATGCAATACATCAACCCATTTGTGAAAAAATTGCAAGCCACTTATCCCAACATTCCCGTTAAAATGGTTGACGAACGCTTTACTTCAAAAATGGCTTTCCAAACCATGATTGATGGCGGAATGAAAAAGAAACAGCGTCAAGACAAAGCAATGATTGACACAATTAGCGCCACTTTGATTCTGCAATCGTACATGCAACAACAAACTTTTTTAAAATGATACTACCAATCACAATTTACGGTAACCCGGTTTTGCGCCGCAAATCGCAACCAATTGACAAGAATTATCCAGGGCTTAAAGAGCTTATTGCCAATATGTTCGATACTCTTAAAGTGTCGGAAGGTGTTGGCTTGGCTGCTCCACAAGTTGGAGTTAACATTCGTTTGGTGCTGATTGATGCAACTCCGTTTGCCGAGGACGATGCTAACTGCAAAGATTTTAAGTTGGCAATTATCAACCCCGAAATAATTGATTTTCCAACCGACGAAGAGGAGTCGTTTGAAGAAGGTTGCCTTAGTCTTCCTGGTTTAAGCGAAGAGGTTTGGCGCCCCGATAAGGTTGAGTTAACTTACTATGACGAGAACTTTGTTCAGCATCACGAAACTTGGGACGGAATGCGTGCTCGCATTTTCCAACACGAGTACGACCACTTGGAGGGTAAAATGTTTATTGACCACATTTCGGCAATAAAACGTCGTTTGTTAGGTGGCAAACTTAATGCAATGGCAAAGGGCAAAGTGTCGGCTCGATACAGAATTGTTCCAAACAAATAGTTTACCATTTGTTTTATAAAAAAAGCGCTGTAACTGAATAAGTTGCAGCGCTTTCTTTTTGTGGCGTGTTATAGTGCTATTGTTGGTTTGTTTTGCTTTTATTTATTGCGATTTGTATCAACTTGATACTTAACCATATTTGCAATCCATTCAGGTATCATTTTTCGGCGAATATCCATCATGTAGTTAAATTGCTTGTCGTCCATGTCGCCAATGCATTGAATAAGAGGGCGAATAACAATTGGTCCCATAATCATTGCCAATGCGTTTGACATAACCTGTACTGCATCAACTTTGTCAGAGCCAGCAAACTCGTGAACTTTCTTTTCAAAAGCCGAACTGGGTGTAAATGGTCGTATATTAATTTCAGCAAACTTTTCGGGCGATTTGCGCAATTCGGTTAGCATTACAATAATCATTTGGTAGTTTCTAAGCCAAGTGTCGGTATAGTAATTAGAAATGCGGCCCAAAGTGGTTTCAAAATCCGATTTCTCGTCGTTGAAAAAATCGCGTAACGATTGGTTTATTGGTCCCAAAAAATCTTGCACAACAGCCCAAAACAATTGCTCTTTGCTCTGAAAGTGATAGTTTATAAGAGCAACATTAACGTTTGCCTCTAATGCAATGTCGCGAGTGCGTGCAGCATCGTATCCTTTTTGCTCAAATACGTGGCGGGCTGCAACTAGTATTTTTTCTTTAGTTTCTTGTGCCATTTCTGCTTAAATAGAATTTACGCAAATCTAATATTTTAAACGGCCGTTTAATCGTTTTGCGCTGAAAAATGAAGATAAATTGAGGGTGGGAGAAAAAATCTTAATTGTTGTAATTCAATAATAAATATTCTTGCCAATCACCATTCACAAAGGCATGTTTTTTGCTCAATTCTATGTATTAAGTACCAATAACATGAGCAAAGAGTTGACTTTTTCTGTAAAAACTCCCGAGTTTGAAATGGAGTATGCGCGTTTTGGCAATGGCCCCAAAGCATTAGTTATTATCCCAGGTTTGAGCATAAAGAGTGTGGTGCGGTCGGCGGCGGCTATTAGGTCGGCATATAGCGTGTTTGAGTCGGAGTACACCATTTATCTTTTTGACCGAAAACTGCAATTGGGCAATGTGTATAATCTTGCAGAGATGGCCGACGATACAGTTGCAGCAATGCGAGCATTGGGGATAAATAAAGCCACAATTTATGGTACATCGCAAGGCGGAATGGTTGGGCAATATATTGCAATAAAATATCCCGAAGTTGTTGAAAATCTGGTTCTTGCTTCTTCATCATCAAAAGCACTGCCTTTGCAGTTAGAGGTTATTGGCCACTGGACCGATTTGTGTGTTGAGGGAAAGGCTATGGAATTTGTTGAGGATTTTATTGACAATGCATTTTCAAAAAGTTACTTGGAGCGTTACAAACCTGTTTTGCTCAAAATGTATCGCAACGTAACAGCGGATGAATTGCAACGTTTTGCTGTACTTTCGGCAGCATGTGCGCATGTTGATACTTACAACGATTTGGGGAAAATAAAATGCCCGGTTTTTGTTATTGGCGCAGCTCTTGATCATGTGGTGGGGGCCGAGGCTTCAACAATTATGTACGAAAAACTAAAGGCCGAAGGTGTGTCTTGCCAATTTTACATGTACAACGATTATGGCCATGCAGCTTTCGATGAGGCAAAAGATTATCGCCAACGCATTTATGATTTTTTGCAGACAGTTTAAATTATAGCTGAGCAATTTTTTACAATCAATTTGATGCTCAAATGGAAATAAAACCGATATACCTTGCCATTGTTGTAGGCGTTGTGGTTATGTTAGCCTACTTTTCGTGGTGTGCGCTCAAGATGAAATTGGGTGAGTTGCGTGTAAAACGAGCTAGAAAACATGGATTGGAAGTTGAAAAATACGCACCCGATGTTTTGCGCAAAATGGGTTTCAGAGACATAGTAGAGCAGCCAGTTTACAACTATTCAATGAACATTGGAGGGCATAATGTTGAGGTTGAGCTTACCCCCGATATAATTGCAAAACGTCATGGGCGCACTTACATTATCGACATAAAAACCGGTGGCGTTGGTATGGTTGATAATGCTAAAACTCGTAGGCAACTGCTTGAATATTATACATATATACCAGCCGATGGGGTAATGATGCTCAATATGGACACCAAAGAACTACACGAGTATGATTTTCCGTACACTAAAGCAAGGTCGGCAAAGAATAATGCCATACTTAAAGCGGTGATGGGACTCTCGTTGTCGGTTTCGGCGTTTGCAGCCATATTGATGCCCAACAACCAGTTTGCAATTCAAATAGCGTGCGGTTTGTTTGGTTTACTTTCAGCAATTTGCATCATATCGATTATAGTAAACGAGCGCAAAAGTTCAGCTAACTAATTGTTGGTTGAGTTATTCTTGTACAAGTATTCAATATCAATGTCTTGTGTAAAAGTGGTTTGTTGGTTGCCGGGCATTGGCGCAGGTTTAGTAGGTTGAGTAACTAAACTGCTTTTGCGAAAAGCTAAAGCGAGGCACAATCCACCAATAGCACCAAGCAAATGGCCGTCCCAACTTATGTTGTTGTCTTGTGGCATCATTCCCCAAACCATTCCACCATACTGAAAAACAACTAGTAGCGACAACACACGCAAAGGTCGTTCGTGACGTAGCAATCCGCTGAAAAACAGAAAGAAAGCCAAACCGTAAGTTAATCCGCTTGCTCCAATGTGAATAGCTGACCTGCCAAACAACCAAAGCAGTGTGCCCGACACCAACCAGTTGATTGCAAACACTTTGTATGCAATGTTTCGGTAAAAGTAAAATAGGGCAGTGCCAAGTAACAAAACGGCAACCGAGTTGTTGGCAATGTGACGCAAATCGGCATGCGCAAAAACCGATAGCAAAACACCGTGCAACGAGTGTAGGTTGTGCGGTTTAATGCCAAGTGCGGTCATTCCGTGGCCGTTAGCTTGTGCAATGGTAAAAAATACCCACATGGCAAGTGTAAAGCAAAACGGAGCAAACAATGCGTGTATCAGTCGGTTTGGTTTGTGCATGCAACAAAGGTAAGGAGTTTGGAAATTGCTGAGTAAACAAAAAAAGCGAGCTACATTGTTGCAACTCGCTTTTGGTATTTTAACCGCCTGGCCAATTACTTTTGGCGGAAGTAAATTTGAATTGGAACGCCGCAAAGGTCAAATTGTGCGCGCATTTTATTTTCCAAATAACGTCGGTATGGGTCGCGAACATATTGTGGCAAGTTGCAGAAGAATGCAAACTGTGGCGACTGTGTTGGCAACTGAGTAACGTATTTAATTTTAATGTATTTGCCTTTGAGTGATGGTGGTGGATAAGCATCAATAGCCTCAAGCATCACTTGGTTTAGTTGATTGGTAGGAATGCGTCGCGAGCGGTTTTCGTACACGTGCATTGCAGTTTCAACGGCTTTAAAAACACGTTGTTTGGTTAGAGCCGAAATAAAGATGATAGGCACATCGTTAAACGGAGCAAGTTTAGCGCGAATAGCTTCTTCGTATTCGTTGGTTATGTTTTTCTCTTTTTCAACCAAGTCCCACTTGTTAACCAAAATAACCACACCCTTACGGTTGCTTACAATAAGGCTAAAGATGTTCATGTCTTGGGTTTCAAGACCGCGAGTGGCATCAATCATAAGCAAGCAAACATCGGCATCTTCAATTGAGCGAATGGCTCGCATTACTGAGTAGAATTCAAGATTGTCTTCCACTTTGCCTTTTTTGCGAAGTCCAGCGGTGTCAATCAAATTAAACTCGTGTCCAAATTTGTTGTAAACGGTGTTAACCGAGTCGCGGGTAGTGCCAGCAATGTCGGTAACAATGTTGCGTTCCTCGTCGAGCAGAGCGTTTATAAACGACGATTTGCCAGCGTTTGGACGACCAACCACAGCAATGTTTGGTAACTCGCGAGTAATGTCGTCGCTGTTTTTGTCTTTGTTAAACTTTTCAACAATGGCGTCCATCAAATCGCCAGTTCCAGAACCGCTAACGGCTGAAATGGGATAAATTTCGCCCAATCCAAGTGCGTAAAACTCCGAAGCCATGTAGCCGCGTTCGGGGTTGTCAACTTTGTTAACTCCCACTACAACAGGTTTTTTGCTGCGGCGAAGAATGTTTGCCACACCATCGTCGAGGTCGGTAACGCCATTTTTTACATCGGTTAAGAAAAGTATAACATCGGCCTCGTCAATTGCCAGCATAACTTGCTTGCGAATTTCGGCCTCAAAAATATCGTCGGAGTTGGTAACGTAACCGCCAGTGTCGATAATTGAAAAGTCGATGCCGTTCCATTGCGCTTTGCCGTAGTGACGGTCGCGGGTTACGCCTGCTGTTTCGTCAATAATGGCTTTGCGCGATTCAATAATGCGGTTAAATAGTGTTGATTTTCCCACATTTGGACGGCCTACTATTGCTACAATATTTGCCATAATGTTGTGTGTTTTAATAGTTTGTTATTGTTGTTTGTAGCCAAAGTAACGAAGGTTTTGTTCGTTGTCGCGCCAGTCTTTCTGCACTTTTACATATAGTTGCAGCATCACTTTTGAGTCAAAAAATGCCTCCATGTCTTTGCGGGCATCAATGCCAACTTTTTTTAGTGCCGAACCTGCGTGACCAATTATTATGCCTTTTTGTGTTTCGCGTGCCACGTAAATTATGGCGCGAATGTGAGTGCATTCGGGCATTTCTTTAAACTCTTCAACTTCAACCTCGCACGAGTATGGAATTTCTTTTTTGTAGTTCAAAAAGATTTTCTCGCGTATTATTTCCTGAGCAAAAAAGCGCTGAGTTTTGTCGGTCAGTTCGTCTTTGTCAAAAAATGGAGGGTTGATTGGCAGCAGTTCTTTGATACGGTTAAAAACTGCATCGGTGTTGAATTTATTAATGGCCGATACGGGGAAGATTGTTGCTTGTGGCAGTTCTTTTTGCCACATTTCAACCAACTCTTCAAGGTGTTGTTGGTCGGTGGTGTCAATTTTGTTTATCAGCAACAAAACTGGCACGTTTGCTTTTTTCACTTTTTGCAAATAATCTTTGTTCTTGTCAAATGTTTCAAAAACATCGGTTACGTACAAAATAATGTCGGCATCAATAATGGCTGTGTCTACAAACTTAAGCATTGCGTCTTGCAACTTGTAGTGTGGCTTGAGAATACCTGGGGTGTCGGAATAAACCACTTGAAAATCGTCGCCGTTTACAATGCCCATAATTCTATGTCGGGTGGTTTGGGCCTTGTTGGTTATTATGGACAAGCGTTCGCCTACAAAGGCGTTCATTAATGTTGATTTGCCCACGTTTGGATTTCCAATAATGTTTACAAAACCTGCTTTATGTTCCATTTTGTTATTGGGGGATTTTATAGTTCCCCTATTAAAAAGTTATACTTATTGAGAGCGAGTGTATGCTCCCTTAAATTTTGCGCAAAGATAAATAGTTTGGCGTTTTTATAAAGTGCCTATTGATAAACACTTGTGCTAGGTTGATGCGGTGGTTTTTTGTGGCTAAAAGCGTTCAATTAGCAGCATTAGTATAAATCCGGCCAGCAATGCGTAGGTTGCTTGTTTTTGGTAGCCGTGAGTGTGGCTTTCGGGTATCATTTCGTCGCTAACAACATACAACATTGCGCCACCCGATAGTGCCAGCATTAGTGGCAATATTGATGCCGAAAGGGTGCCTAGCCCGTAACCTGTAAACACGCCAACAACTTCAAGCAGACCAATGGCAATTGCTATGATGAAGGTTCGCCAACGGCTTACGCCTGCTAGTAACAATGGCGATATTATTACCATTCCTTCGGGTATGTTTTGCAGCGAAATGGCTATTGCTACACTAGCTGCATCGGCCGAACCTTCGCCACCAAAGCCAACTCCTGCGGCCATTCCTTCGGGAAATTTGTGCAAGGCTATTGCCATTACAAATAGCATTACACGATTAATGTGTTGATTGTTAGTGTGTTGCTCTTGCTCAATGCCGGTTATTGTGTGCAAGTGTGGAGTTAGTCGGTCGAGTAGGTTTAGCAGCATTACACCCAAAACAACACCCAAGCATGGCATCCATATTTGGCTCCATTGTGGGCATAGTTCAAACGCAGGCACAAGCAGTCCCAATACCGATGCCGAAAGCATTATTCCGGCGCATAGTCCAACTATTGTGTCGTTTGTTTTGTGGCTAACGTTGTTTATAAAATATCCTAATACTGAGCCAATTATAGTAGAGCTGCCTACGCCTATTGCTGTTGTGACTATTGCATTCATTTTGATTTAGTTATTGGTTTAGTATCCATTCGTAAAGTTGGGCCCATTGTGTATTGGCAAAAGTGCTGTTGTGCCACAAGAAACTGAATTGCCCGTTCACTTTTTTTACTTCGGTTAGCAAGTTTGCAATTTGTTGTTTTGCGTCGTTGGCCGACAGGTGTTGGTATTCGCTCAATGTGGTGTCCATTAGCACAAGTGGGTGAATGCTGATGTTGGTGAATCTATTGTTGGCAAAATCGAAAAAAGGAAAAGGATGGCAAGTGCCTGCGCGAAAACCTGCGTGGCTAGCGTAAGACATTGTGTAGTCGGTAGTTACACCAAAATTTTCGAGCCAATGATACTCGGGCGCATTGCGTAGCAAGTAGTGTTGCCTAATTGCGTTGGCCGGTTTTCCTGCAAGTTGCTCAAAGCATTGCTGTTCCTCGCCAAAAGTGCCAAACGAGCCTTTGCACGATGCATACGACGGATGTAGGTCAACTTTTGCTTGTTTACTCAACTCTTTCACGAATTTGGTCATGGCTTTGCTGCTTGGATTTACCGATTTGTCATATTTCCCGCGTTTGGCAAGCAATACAAAAAAATGGCTTTCAATACTGTGCTTGTTGTTCATTTCCAGTATTTTTCTGAAAGTGAAATGCGGATCAGACTTTAATCGGCAAAGTACCATTACACGTGTTATTGCATTGCTGAGTTTGAGTTGAACCAAATCGCGACACAAACCAACAGTGTTGCGCAAAATGCCTTTGTGTAGGTAGCACCATGGACTATCGACATCGGTTGAGGGCGATAGTTCAAATTTTTCGGTTTTAAATTGCAAAGTTGGGTCAATGGTAAGCAGTTCAGCTTTTAGTTTTTCAATCCAAACATCAACAACAGGAATGTGTAACCAGTTGTTTTTTAGCGCAATCGATTGGCTGGCCATAAATCTGCCATGTTGGTCGAGTGGGGCGTTGTCGTTGTATTCTTCAACTCGTGCAAGCATAAAAAATACGGCGGCAAAAAGGTCGAACCCAAAGTTGCATTCGGTTGGAAAAATTACGGGCATTTGGTCAATGATGGTTGCATCGGTTTGTCTCATAAAATTTGGCACATTTCCCTGTATAACAGGCACTTGCTCGGTGCGCTGCGATGTTGTAAAATCGATGTTGTTAAAAACCGAACGAACCTCGTTGTATGTGCGCGGCGCAATAGTTATGTTGGATTGTGCCCCAACTTTGTAGCTGATAACTGGCTGTGGAGTATCGGCAGTTTGTTCAAACACAATGTTGTAATCAATGCCCAATCGCTCTGAAAAAATGTAGTCGAGTACATAGTCGAGCCGTGGCGAGCGAATGTCGGTTACAATGGTTACCATAGTTGGTTGTAGGTTTTAATGAGTTGTTTTTCTTCGTTTTGCCAACATAACTCGTTGGCTGCCAGTTTGATATTGCTTGCGTAGGTGTTGCTTGCTTGCAACATTTGTTCTATTGCTTGAGCTAAAGCTTGTGGTGTTCGGTTGGTTAAAATAGTGCCTATTTGGTAGCTCTCAACAATGGCGCGCATCTCTGGCAAATTTGACACTATTACTGGCACTCCCGCCTGAATGTAGTCAAACAACTTGTTGGGGAGCGCAAAGTGGTAGTTGAGTCCCAAATCTTCTTCAATTGACAAACCAACTGAAGCCATAGCTGTGTGTTCGCGGAGTTTTTCGGGTGGTAGTTTTCCTAAAAACACAACTTTTCCGCCATCGGTTTGGTTTTTGGCTTGAGTGCGCAATTGCTGTTCTACATCACCGCCTCCAGCAATCCACAACTCGCAGTTTGGTAACAGCCGCATAGTTTCAATCATAAGTTCAATACCTCGGCCTACGTTTAGTGCACCTTGGTACATAATCACGTTATTTTTGCGCTCGTAAGTTTGTGCGTTACGCTGCGTAGGAACGTTGCGAATAACCGAAAACTGCTTGTTATACAGTTGGTTATAAATGTTGGCTATTGATTGACAAACTGTGTATGCAACATCAACTTTTGGCACAAAAATGCGCTCAATGGTTTGCCATATCCGTTTTGTTTTTGGGCGATTAACTAACTCTGGCAGTTCGGTAAATAGTTCGTGGCTATCGTAAACCAATTTGCGGCGGCGCAGTTTGGTTGCTAGTGTTACGCCAACCAATGTGTCGAGGTCGTTGGCCACTGCGGCATCAAATTTTTGGAACAAAATGAACCAAAAGATGCGCCAGTTTAGCAGTGCGTAAAATAACGGTCCACGTGTTGCTAAAAGACTGAATCTTACTGCTTTGTAACTAAAACTTACTGGCAAACTATTTTTCAACTTTCGGCCAACTAGCGTAACGCTATATCCAGCATCGGTTAGCGACTGCGCCACACGTTGCACACGTTGGTCGGTTGCCAAATCGTTACTCACTGCCATTATTATTCGTCTCATACGAGCAAACTTATCACTTTTTTATGTTTCAAAACTGTTTATAAATCGCCTTTATTATTTGTGTTGCGCAATTTACTTTTGCACAAACACTTAACTATGGTGCAGATAATTGAAAATGCTCAACTTAAAGAGTATAATACTTTTGGCATAAGCGCTTGTGCGTCAAAGCTTTGCATCTATACCGATGCGGCCGATATTGCTCAACTTATTGCCGATAAAATAATAACCGACCAAACCAAAATTCTTGTGCTTGGTGGTGGGGCTAACATGTTGTTTGTCAATAATTTCGATGGATTGGTTATTCACCCGCAAAATAGTTTTATAAAAATTATTGACCAAGATGCCGACTACTGTTACGTAGAGGCTGGCGCAGGAACAAATTGGGACGAATTTGTTGAATGGGCTGTTGAACAAAAACTCGGCGGAATTGAAAACCTATCGCTTATTCCGGGAACTGTTGGCGCTTCGCCTGTGCAAAATATTGGAGCATACGGAGTTGAGGCAAAAGACTCAATTTATAGTGTTAATGTGGTAAATCTGCGCAACGGTTTGCAACGCACGTTAACCAACAACGAGTGCAAATTTGGCTACCGAAACAGCATCTTTAAAAACGAACTGAAAGACCAATATCTTGTTCATTCGGTGGTTTACAAACTGAGCCGTCAGCCACAATTTACAACTCATTACGGCAGCATTCAGGCTGAAATTGAAAAACTTGGAACACCAACGCTCAAAACTGTGCGTCAGGCAATTATAAATATTCGCTCGGCCAAGTTGCCCGACCCAAAAGTGACTGGCAATGCTGGTAGTTTTTTCAAAAATCCAACCATCAGCGCTTCAGAATTTGAGGTTGTGCGCTCCCATTTTCCCGATGTGGTTTCGTACGATGCTCCAAACGGAATGGTGAAACTTGCAGCAGGTTGGCTTATTGATAAGTGCGGACTAAAAGGCTATGTAAACAGCAACGGCACAGCGGGCGTTCACAGCAAGCAAGCGCTTGTGTTGGTTAATCTTGGCGGCGCCACAGGTTCCGACATTCTAAACCTTTCGAACTTTGTGCGCATAAGCGTGTTTAGCAAATTTGGCATTAACATTGAGCCTGAAGTAATAATCTTATAATCAGTACAATATGTCGTTTATTGATGTTATTGACTATATTGGAACATTTGCCTTTGCAATAAGCGGAATACGTTTAGCCGCAGGCAAGCACTTCGATTGGTTTGGTGCGTTTGTGGTTGGTTTGGTTACTGCTGTTGGCGGCGGCACCATTCGCGACCTCCTTTTGGGCAACACACCGTTTTGGATGCAGCAATCGTCATATCTGCTAGTTACTTTTTTCGCATTGTTTTTTGTCATACTATTTGGCCGTCAGCTAATTAAACTTAACCACACCATTTTTTTGTTCGATGCCATTGGTTTGGGGTTGTTTACCGTTGTGGGAATTGAAAAAAGTATCGACGCCGGTTTCCCAATTTGGGTTTGCATAATCATGGGAACTCTAACAGGTGCAGCAGGCGGCGTTTTGCGCGATACTTTGATTAACGAAGTGCCGCTTATTTTCCGAAAAGATATTTATGCCATTGCCTGCATCTTGGGCGGATTGATATTTTTTGCGTGCCGTTATTTTGAGTTTGGCCACGAACTTTCCGAAATTATTACTGCCACTTCGGTTATTGTTATCAGAATTGTGGCTGTTGTTTGCCACATAAGTTTGCCAACACTAAAGAGCGAAGACGATAAATAAATTACACATCGGGCAAAAAAAATGATAATTTGGGGCAGAAATAATACCCCAAAAATCAATAAACAATGCAAGATATTAAGTCGGAATACCTTCATCCTGAATTTGAAACGCTGGATAGGGAACAGATTGAGGCTTTGCAAGTAAAACGGTTGCAAGATACCGTGCGCCACTGCATGAACTCGGAGTTTTACAAAACAAAGTTTAACGAGTTGGGCATCAGTCCCGAAGACATTAAATCGACAGCCGACATACGCAAACTGCCGTTTACCACAAAACAAGATTTGCGCGATACTTATCCGTTTGGCATGGCAAGTGTGCCACTTGAAAAATGTGTGCGCCTTCACTCATCAAGCGGAACCACAGGCAACCCAACTGTTATTTTGCATACCCAAAAAGACATTGACGAATGGGCAAACGCAGTGGCTCGTTGCCTTTGGATGGTTGGCTTGCGCCCAAGCGATGTGTTTCAAAACTCATCGGGATACGGAATGTTTACTGGTGGATTAGGTTTTCAGTATGGAGCCGAACGTTTGGGAATGCTAACAGTGCCGGCAGCTGCAGGTAATACTCTTCGCCAAATAAAATTCATAAAAGATTTTGGAACAACTGCCATTCATGCTGTGCCATCGTACGTAACTCGTATTAAGGAAGTTATGGACCAACAAGGAGTTGACCCACGCAAAGACACAAAACTTAAAGTGCTTGCTATTGGTGCTGAACCTCACTCTGAAGAGCAACGCAAACGCATCGAAGAAATGCTTGGCGTTAAAGCCTACAACAGCTTTGGCATGAGCGAAATGTGTGGCCCTGGTGTGGCGTTTGAATGCAAAGAGCAAAACGGACTTCACTTTTGGGAAGACTACTACATTGTTGAAATTGTTGACCCAGAAACACTTGAGCCTGTGCCCGATGGCGAAATAGGCGAACTTGTGCTTACTACAATCAACCGCGAGGCTATGCCGCTTATACGTTACAGAACTCGCGACCTTACACGTGTGCTTGGTCGAACTTGCCCATGCGGTCGTAATCACATTAGACTCGACCGTATGAAAGGTCGCTCCGACGATATGATGGTGCTTAGAGGCGTTAACATTTTCCCAATACAAATTGAGAAAATACTCATGCAATTTAAAGAACTGTTAACCAACTATCTTATTACACTTACCACCGATAACGACAACGACAACATGACAGTGGAAGTTGAGGTTGACGACTTGTATGCAAACGACAATTTGCACTTGCAACAACTAACAAAAGAAATAATCCGCCAGCTAAAAGATGAAATATTGCTTACGCCTATCGTGAAACTTGTAGCTCGCGGTACCTTGCCACAAACCGATGGCAAAGCAGTGCGCGTAAACGACTTGCGAAAAGTGTATAGTTAAAAACGCGAGTGCGCGGTTTAGGCTAAACTTGCCAACAATTGTGGCGAGCGAGCGCAGCAACATGGAACTCAGTTACAATATGCGAATCCGACGACCCGGAATCGAGGAACTAAACCCGTTCATTGACCGCAGCGACCCGTTTTCGCTCTCGTACGGAAACTCTCATCTCGACGTAGAAAAAACCAACAACCGCAACCAAAAGTCAAAAAAAGTGAGTTTTGGTTGCGGTTCTACTATTATCATAAATGTTCAGTAATCCATTGCCGTACTTTTGCGTAGCAACCCTCCACCACGTAATGATTCAAAACTTCCAGTTCTCCTAACGTGAAATTGATATTTTGGTCAAGTTCCTTTTTTAAAATGCCTAACACCGAGGTCATCTTTCCATTATTGGAGGTCTTTACGCATTCTCTCAGGTTCTCTTTCGCATTTATAAGATAACGGAGGCTCAATGAAATCATTCAGCGACAAGTTATTTGTTGTTTTCAATAAATTCGGAAAGTTCACAAAGACAAAGGTTCATAGTGTGGGCAAAAACATCAAATTCCCTTTCACACGATTTTTTAGGCTTTTTCTCATCCTCCCCTATAAGCCGACGGCGACTGCCCCTTGCATTTCCGGAAAAACTTCGCGAAAACCATCTGCGACGAGAATCCCAACACATTTGCAATCTCCTGAATCGACATCGTGGTGGTGTTCAACAAAACCTCCGACTCCCTCAGAATCTGAGAATCAATCACTTGCTTGGGCGTACGACCGCTTATCGACTTGGTAATCTGCGACAAGTAGCGCGTGGTGATGGCAAGGGCGTCAGCATAAAACTGAACATCGTGACTCTTGGTGTAATTATCGGCCACCTGCGAGAGGAACTTATTATACAAATCATTGGGCCTGAGATTGTTCCTCCTGTCAAACGACTCAGCATAAACCACCTGACGATGCAGATAATCGTGGGCATTGCCTACCGCCAACTCCACATCGTCGCCCATAGCCAGACGTGTTGCAATGGCCGACGACAACGCGCCTCCCACGCCGTGACGCTGCCAGCCCGACACATTCACCGACGAGAAAAACCTCTGGGAACCATCGCCATAGAGCAACGCGTGAATCCTGCCCTCCGAGAACTTGCCGCCACGGAGCAACACCGACTCAGCACCCATATCCACAAACCGCCTCGACGCCATTACCATATCCTCGTCGGTGCTGATACTGCGCCCAAGAATAATCTCGGCGTCGGTGCACTTCAGCATAAGAATCGTCGTAATAGGCAAAATATTGTTGCACAGGGATTTAATGGAGTCATTTGACATAAGACATCCACCCCTGGACGACAAAACTCCAGGCGAGCACACAATCCTTCCGCATCCCACAATCTCGTTCCTAAGCAAGCGGATAGCCTTGGGCGAATCTATCATACCGATTTTCACCGCCTTGGGCCTTGAATCCTGATACACGGCCCTTACCTGACCAACCACGATATCGTCGGGCAAGGTGTGGACACACTGAATGCCGTCCTCGTTCTGCACGGCGATAGACGTTACAGCCGTTACCGCGTGACCGCCAAGATCCCTAACGGTCTTTATATCAGCCTGAATGCCAGAATGTCCCGTGCTGTCGGAACCATTAACGCATAATATCGAAACAGGATTATTCATAGTGTCACAAAGATAGAAACAAAGTCAAAGCCTCCCAAATCCGAATTCCGAAAACGACAAATTTGTCTGTTTGTACGACAAGTATTCCCATTTAGGAGAGAAATCGTCAGCCCCCAAAAAATAAAACTGACCTTTGCACCGAAAAAAATGGAACACAGATAACACGGATCAAGCGGATTTGCGCTGATATTATGACCGTGACAATCCGCCTAATCTGCGTAATCCGCGTTCTATCAAACCACATAAACACGAAAAAGAAATGGCAGAAAACAGAGCAGAACTTAACCGCAACCTTGCACAGATGCTCAAGGGCGGTGTGATAATGGACGTAACAACACCCGAGCAGGCACGCATAGCCGAGGAGGCCGGAGCCTGCGCCGTAATGGCATTGGAGCGCATCCCGGCCGACATCCGCGCAGTAGGCGGAGTATCGAGAATGAGCGACCCAAAGATGATAAAAGGCATTCAGGAGGCCGTCACAATCCCCGTAATGGCAAAGTGCAGAATAGGCCATTTCGCAGAGGCTCAGATACTTGAGGCTATCGAGATCGACTACATCGATGAGAGCGAGGTACTATCGCCCGCCGACGACATCTACCACATCAACAAGCGCGATTTCAAGGTTCCATTCGTATGCGGCGCCAAGGACCTCGGCGAGGCACTCCGACGCATCAACGAGGGCGCCACAATGATACGCACCAAGGGCGAGCCCGGCACCGGCGACATCATTCAGGCCGTACGCCATATGAGGATGATGCAGAGCGAGATACGCCGACTCACATCAATGAGCGAGGACGAACTCTACGAGGCCGCCAAGCAACTCCGCGTGCCATACGAGTTGGTGCAGTACGTTCACCAGAACGGCAAACTCCCCGTAGTGAACTTCGCAGCCGGCGGAGTGGCCACCCCAGCCGACGCCTCGCTTATGATGCAACTCGGTGCTGACGGCGTATTCGTAGGCTCGGGAATCTTCAAGAGCGGCGACCCCGTAAAACGTGCCCAGGCCATCGTGAAAGCCGTCACCAACTACAACAATCCCAAGATAATCGCAGAACTCAGCGAAGACCTCGGCGAGGCAATGGTAGGCATCAACGAGAGCGAAATCCAATTGCTAATGGCAGAGAGAGGAAAGTAATGAGCATCGCAATTCTTGCCCTTCAAGGAGCATTCGAGGAGCACGCCCAGATGCTCCAAAAAATCAGCGTGGATAGCGTGTTTATCCGCAATCTTGCTGATTGGCAGGCATATATATCGGCAACCGACGGCAACAGAGCCCTCATAATCCCCGGCGGAGAGAGCACCGCGATGATGCGTATCATCAGGGACGAGAACCTCTTTGAGCCAATCCGTGAGGCCATCATCAGCGGACTTCCCGTGTTCGGTACCTGTGCGGGAATGATAATGCTCGACGACCTCCACCTCAACGTGATGGACATCCACGCCAAACGCAACGCCTACGGCCGTCAGTTGGGAAGTTTCAGCACCGACCACGAGGTGGAAGGCATCGGCAGAATCCCTATGACCTTCATCCGCGCGCCATACATCGAGAGCATCGGCCCTGATGCCAAAGTACTCTCCGTCTTAGACGGAAACATAATCTGCGCCCAGCAAGGCAAAATGCTCGTCTGCTCCTTCCACCCCGAACTCACCCAAGACGAAAGAATGCACAGGTATTTTGTCGAGATGGTAAAAAAATCTGAGTAAAAATTCTACTTTTAGTGAATTTGTAATATATATATGCCACAAATTAACCGGCAATGAAAATATACTTCGAAAAGGATTATTTGAGCGAACTATATCAAAATGGTAAATGTAACGACAAAAACATCGTTACCAACCTCAGATAATCAACAAATATAAACGTGTTATAGATTTAATGATATCACAGCCCAACGTATTGTCGTTAACCCAATATGGCTCACTGCATTACGAAAAACTCAGTGGCGACAAAAACGGTCTTTCTTCTGTAAGAGTCAACGACCAATACAGAATTGAATTCACGGAAAAAACCGAAGAAGGGCAAGACATCGCAACTATCTGCAACATCGAAGAATTGTCGAATCACTACAAAAAATAGAAACTATGGCACATATATTAGCAAACAATATTACACCTTTCGCTCCCACACACCCAGGTGAGATCTTGAAAGACGAAATAGAATTCCGCGGAATCTCTCAGAAAGACCTCGTAGAGAATATGAACGTTTCATATTCATTTCTCAACGAGGTTCTTAACGGGAAACGTCCACTCAACACCGAACTCGCTATGATGATAGAGGTTGCATTAGGCATATCGGCAGAGCCTCTCCTGAATATGCAGATGCGCTACAATATGCAAGTTGCAAAGAAAGACACAAGTTTTACGGAAAAACTTAGCAAGATTAGGAAAATGGTAGCGGTTTGGTAGAGATGACCAAATCCCCAGATAAATCGGCAAAAAACTGCCATTGTGGATTGTGGGAATTGGGTATTGAGAAAATCCTTCATACCTATCGGAATGTCACATTTTTTGCCACATTCCGATAGGTTCTACCAAAATCGCTTATTGCAGTAACCGATTTTTATAGGATTTCGGTTAGTGGAGTAAGCGATTTTTTCATAAAAAAGAGAACTGTTAACCAACTATCTTATTACACTTACCACCGATAACGACAACGACAACATGACAGTGGAAGTTGAGGTTGACGACTTGTATGCAAACGACAATTTGCACTTGCAACAACTAACAAAAGAAATAATCCGCCAGCTAAAAGATGAAATATTGCTTACGCCTATCGTGAAACTTGTAGCTCGCGGTACCTTGCCACAAACCGAAGGCAAAGCAGTGCGCGTAAACGACTTGCGAAAAGTGTATAATTAAATACGCGAGTGCAGGTTAGTTTAATATTGCCCAAATTGTGGTGTGCCGCCGAATTTGATTTCGGCCTGTGCCCAACGCGCAACTTTTGTTTTAAAGTTATTGTCTTTGCAGTCCGTTTCTAATAAAACGTTCTTTGTTACCAGCAAAGAGCACTCGGTACGAGTCGGTGTTTACAATTTCAAGTATTTCGCCATTGCCAAAATACGCATGCCAAACTTTGTCGCCAACCTCAAAACCATCGCTTGCGGGGGCAACGTTGTTAAATCCAGCAGCCACAAGGTTGAGTGTGCTTTGCCACAATGATTGGTCCATTTTTCCTTCGGTAACAAACAACTCGCGGTTTATTTCGGTTAAGAATCGCGAAGGGTATTTTTTCGATTTGTTGCTCAAGTTATATCCTTCCGATTCGGTTAAGAATAGGCATTTTTCGGCACGAGTAACCGCTACAAACATCAGTCGGCGTTCCTCTTCAAGTCCAGCTTGCTTGCGCTCTTGCACCGATTTTAGGCTTGGAAACATGCCCTCGCTCAATCCAACTACAAACACAAACGGAAACTCAAGTCCTTTTGATTGGTGAATGGTCATTAGTTTGATGCAGCTTTGATTGGCTGTGCTTCGGTCGAGGTTGGTGTAAAGGGCAATGTCTTGCAGGTACGAGTTCAGCGTCACGTCGTCTTCTTTGTGGTCTTGCTCGTAAAGTTTAATTGACGACATCAGCTCCTCAAGGTTTTCAAGGCGTTCGTCGTCTTTGTCTTCGCGCAACATTTGCTTGTAGCCTGTGTTTAGCAAAATGTGATCTAAAAGGTCAGATATGCTCAATTTGCTTGCAAGTGCCTGATATTCTTCAATTTTGTTTACAAAATCGATGGCGTTTATTTTGCAAAGTTCATCGGTTTCAAGGTTGTTTTTCAAGGCCTGAAAGTACGAGCAGTTGTCTCGTTCGGCAATGGCTTTTACTTTGGCTACAAACACTTTGCCCAGCTTTCGCGATGGTAGGTTTATTACACGCAGAAACGACAAGTCGTCTTCGGTGGCAACCAAACGCAAGTAGCTTAGTGCGTCTTTAATTTCTTTGCGGTCAAAGAAACGGGTTCCGCCCCAAATAATGTATGGCAGCTGCAGTTTCATTAGTTCTTGCTCAACACTGCGCGACATGTAGCTTGCGCGGTATAAAATGGCAAAATCCGATGGCTTGGCATTTGCCTTTTCGATGCCTGCTTTTATTTGGTTTACAACCCATTGCGCTTCGTCAACTTCGCTGTCGCCGTGGTAGTGAACAATGTCGTACGATTGCGATTTGTTGTGGGCAAACAGGTCCTTTTTTATTCGGTTTTGGTTGTGGCAAATAAGCGAGTTGGCAATGTTTAAAATATCTTGGGTCGATCGGTAGTTCTCTTCGAGTTTTAGGTCTAAATCGTAGTTAAAATTTAGAAATAACTCGGGTTTTGAGCCGCGCCATTCGTAAATGGCTTGGTCGGGGTCGCCAACTACAAAAATGTTGTTGTGTTTTTTGCCTATGGTTTCAATCAAATCCCAGTTGCAGCCATTGCAGTCTTGGGCCTCGTCAACCATCATGTAGTTTATTTTGTCTTGCCAAAAATTGCACACATCGTTGTACTTGTGGAGCAGATAAAGGGCAAAATAGTCGATGTCGGTAAAGTCGAGAGCGAGCAGTTTTAGTTGCTTGTGCATGAAAAGGTAGTGAGGATCGGCCATTTCTTGCTCGTTGAGCTCGCAGTTGGGCAGCATGTAACGCTCAATGTAGGCGCAGTTGTCCATCGATTTTAACACTTCCATTTCGTCAAGAAAATTGCGAATGCTCACTTTGTCTTTTTTGCGGCCACATTGCTCAAGAACTTCTTTTGCTAAAGCTTTTTGGTCTTCGTCGTCAAGAATGGTGAACGATTTTGGGTATCCCATGCGGAAAATATCTTGACGCAAAATTTTGACACAAAGGCTCGATAGTGTGCAAATCATGTCGTTTAGGTGACCTGAGTTTACGTACCGAGCAATTCGCGACCTCATTTCTTGCGCAGCTTTGTTGGTAAAGGTAACGCACAAAATGTTGGCGGCATCAATGCCAACGGTGTTTACCAAAAAGGCAAACCTTGAAGCTAGTGTTTTTGTTTTTCCCGAACCTGCACCGGCGGCAACTCTAATTCGGCCATCAATAGCGGTAACTGCCTCGCGCTGGCTAGGGTTGAGGCCTGCAAATGGGTCGTTGTTAATGCTTAGTGTGTGCGGCTTGTTGCTGCTATTTATTTGTGGTATGTGCAGTTTGTTTGTGTCCATCGGGTAGGGGTTTGGTATCGGCAAAAATAGGATATTACTTTAACGTGAGTTCGACGAAATTAGAATAACGTCAATTGCTTGTCATCGTCACTGTAGCAATACTCCATTCTGAAAGATTGCATTTATCACTATTATCATCATGACTTCTGGTATTGAAAGAATTGGCGCTATATTCTTATATTTTCATTTGCTCGAAACCGTTTCAAGACTTCTTTTCTGTAGTTCAAAGACAAAAAGCTTATAAATTCATATAGTTCAAAGAAAATTTCTGCAATTTGGCACTCAGTAATCATAGCGAGAATTGTTTTGTTATTTTAGTGGGACACTAAAACACACTATATCTTTCGCTATTTTACTAATAATCAGGTGATTAAATTAAAAAAAACAAGTTTATCGAACTTACGTTAAAATATATGGCTTCCACTGCTGAATACATAGAATTTGTCTGTTCTCAACTTGAGGGTGTTGGTGTCATTCGTTCGCGTAAGATGTTTGGTGACTATTGCATCTACGTAAATGAGAAGCCTATAATCTTGGCTTGCGATAATCAATGCTATGTAAAGAAGCATCCTGCTATTGCCGACATGATGGTTGATGCTCTGTGTGGCTTTCCTTATGATGGTGCAAAGGAACATTATATTCTAGACATCGAGCATCGTCGTGAGGCTCAGGCTGTTGTGTCTGCTCTATTGCCCGTAACACCTTATCCTAAGAAAAGAAAGTAAGTGTAAGGTTTACATCTAATGACAATTATTGATAATATACATGAATAGAGAACATTATATTGATAATCTGAAAGTTTGGCTTACAGTCCTTGTAATTTTTCATCATGCCGGACAAGCGTATGGTTATGGCGGAGGTTGGGCTTATAAACCTTCCAATCCAGACGAGTTCATGCCTTGGATTTGGCATTTTTTCTCAGTAAACGCAGCTTTTTTTATGGGGTTGTATTTTCTCATCTCTGGTTATTTCGTTCCCACGAGTTATGATAGGCAAGGTCTTGCAACTTTCATCCGCAAGAAACTGATTCGTCTTGGTATCCCGTTGCTTGTCATGGGCGGCACGATATGTGCGATTACTCAGTCGGTAGAGATAGCCCACATGTGGTTTGTTGAGAGTCTTCTTGTGTTTTGTCTCGTCTATGCTTTGATGCGTTTGTTCTGCAAACCAATATCGGGAGATTGTGATTCAAAGCCAACTATTATAGGTATGACGATAGTGGCCGTTGTTATGGGGGTTGGCAGTTATTTCATTCGTCAGCTCAGTCCTCAAGACCATTGGATATGGCCATTGGGAGTCATTCCTTTGCCAATGGAACCAGCACATTATCTTCAGTATGTTATGATGTTCATTTTGGGTGTTCTTGCAAGAAGGTTTGACTGGCTTAGCAAGATGACAGACAAGGTTGGAGCTGCATCGATGGTTGTTGGAGCCTTGTTGGCTATTGGCATCTACATGCGTAATGGTGGATGGTGGGATAACTTTGTGTGGAAATGGTTCGGCATCTATGAGTCTTTCCTTTGCATATTCATCAGTTTCGGATTGCTGTGGCTTTTTCGCAAGTATTTCAATCATACGTCAGATTTTATGCAGTGGTGTGCAGCTCAGTCCTATGGCGCCTATGTAGTTCATCTTCTTCTGATGCTTGGTCTCCAGTTTGCATTTGACGGTGTTTGGATGGGTGCTTTCGGCAAGTTCATGTTTATTGCCATTTTTAGCACCATATTGTCATACCTACTCACATGGGTCTTGCGACTCATTCCTGGTGTGAAAAAAATATTGTAAAAAATGAAGTTGTGAGAGTTCGCGATAATTGATGCTCCTGTCATTCTTGGTTGAATTAAAAGCAGTTCTACGAGAATAATGTATTTATTCTCACCATTTCACAACTTATGCTATCAAAGCATAATGTATGTCGATGAATAGGTTTATTTGGCAGAATGCTAAGCTGTTTGAATTGCATTGGGATTCAAATCAGTTGTTACCACTTATTTCTGACGTACGAAATATGGAAGACTGCAGTTTTTTTGTTTTTTCTTACAAAACAAAAAAAGCCCAGACAATAATGCCTAGGCCTTAAAAGAGTATTGTAAAAGGTTGTTAGTTCAGCATCAAGTGGCGGTTAACCAAATCAACTGTGTTTCCAACAGTTACAAGGTTTACTGCTTCCTCGTCGTTAATTTGAATGTTAAAACGCTCTTCAATAAAGAATAAAAAGCAGTTCCAATCATCCTCGTCAAAAAACAAGTCTTTTGTAAACGAAGCTTCAGAATAAATGTTTTGGCGGTTAACGCCCAAACGGCGCAATGTTCTGTAAACGCCCAATTCTATTGTCTTTGCCATTTCCATAATCGTGTTCCTTAAAACACCTATATGACAAACAAGTGCCACATAACCCTACCTTGTTTTTACTTTTTTTTTGAAAAAAATTATTTTTCAAAAGTAGGGTAGGGAAATGAGTTGATTTTCAGTTGATTGTAAATTGTTTTTCTTGCAAAAAAAACGAACTTAACATTCAGTCTCTTTGCGTTTGCGCCAGAGTTGGTATGAGTTGAAACAATTTTGCCAAAGCACATAAGTGCCAGCAGCAACACTCGATATTGGTTCAAGATAAGTGTATGACATCCAAATGGCAAGCACTGTGTTTTTTTGGCCTAACGATTGTCCTGCACTTATTACATCGTTGTTGCGGCGACCAATGGCCTTTCCAACAGTAAATTGCAGAGCGCACGCAAGCATACTTACCGCACTTAGTCCAAACACAATGCCTATTTGTCCCGAATCGTCAACAATCGATTTGGCTGTTTTGCCTGTTACCATTGCCAACGATACTGCCCACAAGTAAAAAGCCCAACTCGAATGGTTGTGCATCCAGTTGTAAACGGGGCGTATAATGTATCGGAAAATAACCATGAGCAAGAAAGGAAACAGCAACAATGGCAACACTTTTCCCAACATTTTTAAAAATGCAGCGGTAAACACCATTCCGTCGTGTGGGTAAATAATTGGAAACACAGTTGGAACGTAAATAGCAGCAACCAAATTTATAAGCACGGTGTAGGTTATGAGCGTTTCGGCGCAACCGCCAAGTTTTTGTGTTACAACCGATGCCGCAGTGGCTGTTGGGCAAATAAGGCAAACCAATGCGCCTTGTGCCAAAATGGGGTTAAACTGAGCTATCGCAATATATGCCACCGACGACACAACTACCTGAAACACAATGAACCACAAGTGCCAACGGGTAAATTTGAAATTCTTTGGCTCGGTTTTACAAAATGCTAGCAAAAGTTGCATAAAGATTAGCAACGGAGTGGCCGTTTCTTCAATTTGACGCACTGCAGGTTTTGTGGGTTCCAAAAAACTAAAATTGTGAAACGCAAGGTAAATTAGCACTCCAGTAACCATTGAAATGGGAAGAGTCCAATCTTTTATAAATGTTACAACTTTGTTCATTGCCAAAAAAATGAGCCGCAAAAATAAGCAGATGCCTGTTTTTTGTCACTTGTTGTCAACCATTTTTTTCTTCGTTGTATATGCCTATAAATATCACCTGTTCAGTCACATTTTTAACCCATAATATTTGGGCATAAAACGGCAACCCTTAGGCATAACCTACACCTATTTTTGCAATAGGAATAAAAGAACGTGTAAATGGGTAAATTGTACGATCAACTTGCTGAAGATGTGCGACTTGAGGAGGGATTGAATGCTTGTATGAACTGCGGCATGTGTACCGCCATTTGTCCCGCCGCCGAGTTTTATGAATACGATCCTCGCCGCATTGCCGATATGGTTCAAAAAAAAGACGATGCTATTATTGAGGACTTGTTAAAATCGGAAACCATTTGGTACTGTGGACAATGCATGAGTTGCAAAACCCGTTGTCCGCGTGGCAACGCTCCTGGATTCATTATTCAGGCATTGCGCAAATTATCGATTAAAATGGGCTACTTTACATGTTCTGAAAAAGGTCGCCAACAATTTGCACTTAAGCGTACAATTGGCGAAAACATATTGAAACACGGTTATTGCGTGTCGCCAAAATTGGTAACTCCGTGGATGCATCCCGAACAAGGCCCAATGTGGGAATGGTATTATAGTAATGTTGAGGGCGTTATGGCTCGTTTGGGTGGTAACTATCAGCAAGATGGTGCAGGCACAATGCGCAAAATTAGGCAAGAGGATCTTGACGAACTTAAAAGCATTTTTGACACCACTGGCGGAACCGAAATGTATGAGGCCATTGAGCGCTTTTCTGAACAAAAAGCTAAGGAAATGGGTGTCGATTTTGAAAATGGCGACTACTTCAACCTCGTTTACCACACTAATTCTCAAAACGAAGACTAATGGAACAGGAACTTGGAAAAAATGCTGTTTGGGCTAATTACCAAAAAGATATAGCCGACGACCATTATTATTATTGTCGCAGTTGCATCCGACAAGCTTTTTTGCCAGGCTCGGAGCGTATGTTCCTGCATATTGTTGGCAATGTTCTTGGTAAAGATATTTACGACGACCCAAAGCACACCACTTGCACAGGCATTGCTTACCACTCCGACCTTGTGCCACAAGAAACCACAGCCACTGTCATTGCTCGCCATTTTGCACTGATGACCGAAGCTGGTTACGAAAACATGGCCATTTCGTGCATCACATCGTTTGGCCTTTATACCGAAATTCTTGAAACTTGGAAAGAGCATCCCGAAGAAGAAGAAAAAGTTCGCGATTACTTGTGGAAAGCCACTCGCCGCGAATTCAAAATACCTAAAAACATAGCTCATACTTCCGACATCATCTTCCACTTTCGCCACCAAATTGCCGAAAAAGCAACACGTAGATTGGTCGATGTGAATGGCAATCCGCTTAAAGTGGTTGACCATATTGGGTGCCACTACGCCAAATTGTTTCCAAGCAAAGGAGTTGGCGGTGCCGAATTTCCGTACGTGTTGGCAGGAATGGTTGATGCGTGGGGAGGCCAACAAGTTGATTATCCAGAGCGACGTCACTGCTGCGGATTTGGTTTTCGCAACTATTTGGTAATGGCAAACCGCGGATATTCGGTTGCAAACTCGCATAAAAAACTTGAGTCGATGAAACCCTATCAACCTGATTTAATTGTGGCAAACTGCCCAGGTTGCGCCATGTTTCTCGACCGTTGGCAATACACAATTGAGCAGATGGAGGGCAAAACCTACGGTGCAAATGGCCAAGGTATTCCAGTGCTGACTTACGAAGAAATGGCAGGTTTGGTTCTAGGCTACAATCCTTGGGACCTTGGCATGCAACTACATCAAATTGATGTTGAGCCACTTTTGCTTAAAATGGGAATAGATTACAACCCTGCCGGCAAACACGAGTTGGGTGCTCGTCAACTAACCATTCCAACACTAAAATAGTATGAAACACATCGCAATAATTGGCGGAGGTCCCGCAGGAATTGAATCGGCTGCAAGCCTTGCACAACTAGGCTACCGTGTAAGCTTGATTGAAAAATCGGCAGAGTTGGGCGGCCATTTGAGCCAAATGTTTACCCTTTTCCCCGACGGCCGAAACGCTGCCGAGGTGCTCTCTGAACTAATTGCTCATGCTCGACAAAAAAACATAAACGTAATGCTTAATACCGAAGTGATTGATGCTCAACGTAATTTGTCGGGATTTACAATCACACTTTCAAACCAAAAAACCGTTACTGCCGATGCTTTGCTTATTGCAACAGGTTTCCGTTTGTTTAATGTGGCTCGCAAAGAGGAATACGGTTACGGCATTTACAAAAATGTGATTAACAGCCTGCAAATGGAAAAGAAATTGCGCACTGGCGACCTAACCATGGCCAACGGTCAAATGCCAAAACGTGTTGTCTTTTTGCATTGCGTGGGCTCGCGCGACGAAAAAGTTGGTAATAACTACTGCTCAAAAGTTTGCTGCGTAACTGCTGTAAAACAGGCTATTGAGATTAAAAAAATGAATCCCGAAATTGAAACTTTCTGCTTCTATATGGACATTCGTATGTTTGGACCTTATTACGAGGAACTGTATCGCGAGGCCCAAGAGAAATGGAAAGTGGTGTTTGTGCGAGGAAAAATTTCAGAGGCAGCCGAAAATATCGACGGACGTTTGCAAATAAAAGCCGAAGATACCTTGATTGGAAAACCACTGCGTATGCAATGTGATATGCTTGTGGCCATGGCCGGAATGGAATCAACTGCCGATGCCAAATTTGCTCAAACTCTTAATGTGGCTCGTGGTTTGAATCGTTTTTATAGTTCAACCGACAACTATTTGCGCTACAACAATACTAACGTTGAAGGCGTGTTTACTGCCGGAACATGCACAGCACCTATGAACATAATCGACACAATTGCCAATGCGCGTGCTGCTGCATTGAGCATTCACCAATACTTCAGCAAATAAACTATGTGGGGTTATTCTATTGCTAAATCGCAAAGCATTGTGTACGACCAAAACGATCGCACAATAATCAACTACGTGCTTGAGCAAGAACCTTCGTTGCGTACATGTATGGCTTGTGGCGGTTGCACATCAACTTGCTCGGCTGGTAATCTTGTGCCTTTTAATATTCGCCGACTCAACACTTTGCTGCAACGCGGCGAGTATTCTCAGGTGAAAAAAGAGATATACAATTGCATGCTTTGCGGAAAATGTACCATTGTGTGTCCACGTGGTGTTAACATTCGCAACGTGGTGCTTAAAACACGCGAGGCTATTATGAACTCAGAAAAATCAGATGCAAATGACACAAATGCCATTTGATATATTCGTCCTTCCTTTTACGCTCGGCATGAGTTTGCTGTTTGCGTACCTTTTGCTCAAATACGCACACTGGATTTGGTTGCTTCCAACCGATGACAAACTGCGCATCTTGAAAGGCTTTTTTAGTCAGAAGTCATTGCGAGCTTGCGGCGAGATATTTATGGAAAGTTTGCTGCACCGCAAAATCTTTAGAGTTGACAAACGCCTTGGTTTTATGCACATGAGCCTAGCTTTTGGCTGGTTTTTGCTTATAGTTATTGGCGCAATTGAGGCACACACATACGCTGGCGGTAGCGCACCATTCTATTTCCCTATTTTCTTCCGATTTTTTGTTCCCTACGAGGCCGATTTTTTTCTTTCATCGGTTTATGTGCAACTGATGGACGCCGCCTTGTTGCTTGTTTTAACAGGCGTAGGCATGGCATTCGCCAAACGATTTAAATCGAACATAGTGGGAATGAAAAAGACCACAAAACTTCGTCGCCGCGACAAGGCAGTGCTTTATTCTTTGTGGCTTATCTTCCCAATGCGTTTGTTGGCCGAGAGCACAACAAGTGGATTGCACAACTCGGGCGGCTTTCTTACAGGAACGCTCGGCACCATCATGTCGTACATTTTGCCTTTGCAATATATGGAGTACCCACTCTGGTGGGGCTATTCAATAGTGTTGTGCATCTTCTTTTTGGGTTTGCCAACAAGCCGATACATGCACATTCCAACCGAAATGGTGCTCATCTTCTTCCGCAATTGGGGCATCAAGCTCCGTCCCGATAATCCAATTCTTGAAGAGGTGATGATTCTGTCGTGCCCACGTTGCGGCATTTGCATTGACCGCTGTCAACTCAATACCAATCTTAACATTAACGATACTCAGGCGGTTTATTTCTTGCAGCGCATACGTCGAAACGAAGACTATACCGCACAAGCAAACAATTGTTTAATGTGTGGTCGATGCGCATCGGTATGTCCAGTTGGCATCGATTTAAATGCAATCCGAAACCGACGCCGATTGAATTTTACTCCAAAAGAGGTGGTTTTGCCATACGATAATAAGCAGCAACGCCAAGCCAAAGTAGTCTATTTTGCAGGTTGCATGGGGCATCTTACGCCGCATATCAAAAACGCAATGGTGAAGATTTTGCAAGCATCGGGCGACGATTTTTGGTTTATGGACGAAGAGGGCGGAGTGTGCTGTGGCCGACCAATGAAACTTGCCGGGCAGGTTGATGCCGCTCGTCAGTTGATGGATAAAAATCGTGCCACTATTTTGCAAAGCGGTGCTACAGTTTTAGTTACGTCGTGCCCAATTTGCTATAAAGTTTTTAAAGAAGAATATAATCTGAATATCAGCATTTTACATCACACTGAATACATTGAGCAGTTACTAAAAAGCGGAAAACTAAAAGTTACTCGTCAAGATATGATGGCGGTTTATCATGACCCTTGCGAATTAGGTCGTGGCAGTGGCATTTATGAGCAACCTCGCAATGTTTTGTCAGCAGTGGCAAACCTAACTGAAAGTAGCAACGAGCGCCGCGACTCGCTTTGCTGTGGTGGTAGTTTGGCCAACCTTACTCTGCCATCGGCAAAAAAACACGAACTGGCAAAGCAAACCATGCAAGTGCTTACTGCCAACAATCCCGATTTGGTAGCAACAGCCTGCCCATTGTGCAAACGAACTTTGCAACGTGCTGGCGACACTTTGGTTATGGACATTGCCGAAGTTGTTGCTAAAGCAATGGAATGCAAATAGAAAAGCCAGCGTAAATAAAAAAGCCGCTTTCAAAATTTTTTTTTTGAAAGCGGCTTTTCATTTATAATCAAGAATGTTACTCTTCGCTCTTTTTAGCCGATTTTTTAGCAGCAGTTTTCTTTGCTTTAGGTTTTTCTTCAGCAACAGGAGCCTCTTCAACCTTTGCTTGTTCTGCCTCTGCAGCAACTTCATCGTCTTTGTCAAGCTCTGAAAGTAGGTTGTTAGCTTGCAGAATGTTGTACCATGTCAACACTTTTTTAATGTGCGAAACATAAACACGATCTTGGTCATAGTTTGGCATAGCCTCAAGAAAATAACTTTTCAAGGTTTTGTCGTCAGACTTTGCGCTCACAGCTGCACCACCATTTTCTTTTGCACGAATTGCTTTAAATACGTCAACTAGTGGCATATCGGTGCCGTCGTTGCAAAAAATTGCAATATCGCCCATTGAGCTGATTTTTGACGTGGCAAAAGCTGGCATACGTTTTTTAGTCTCAACATTCTCAACCAATACACCGTTTTTGGTGCTCGAAATAAGTTTGAATAAACCTGAATAGCCCGAAATGGCTAAAATGTCTTTCATATTGTTTTCGTTTTAAAATTCTGGTGGCAAATGTATCAATTATTGCAAATCGTCAATCAAACTGATGCGGCAAAACGCGTGAGTGAATTTGTCTGCATTATTATTTTGTTCGTCAATTAAAATCGTTCATTTATATGTCAAATTGTGGCTTTTCGTATTTTTGCGCAATTTATATACATGAAACATTGGCTCACCATATATCTAATTTTGATTGCCCAACTATTGTCGGCGCAAGTGAATAAGTATGGTAACATGTTGGTTACCAACTACACAAACAACGACTATGGGGCAAATCCGCAAAACTGGGGAATTACTCAAGACCCCCGTGGTGTGATTTATGTGGCCAATACCGATGGCGTTCTTGAGTACGACGGATACGCATGGAAACTCATTTCATTAAATGACGAACAAACAGCACGCTCCGTTGCCAGCGACTTTTCCGATGGTACTATTTATGTAGGCTCAATGGCCGAAATAGGCTACCTGGCTGCCGATAGCATAGGTTCGTTGTGCTATGTATCGTTAATGGATAAAGTTCCTCATGGCATTGAATTTAGCAACGTTGATAAAATCTTTTTTGATACTCTAAATGTTTATTTCTGTGCTCCAGAATATATTCTTGTTCTTAGCAAATCAACTCATACCATTGAAAGTTGGCCAATGCCTGTTAGCACATTCTTATCATTTATGGTTAATGGCAATCTGCTCACTTCAACAAGATACGAGGGTTTAAAACAAACATCGTCAACCGGCATTGTAACAATGAAAAATGCGCAAACAATGGAGCCGTTGATTGACGTTGAGGCTATTGACAATGAAAATATTATTGTTGAAAGTAGAACTCAATTTTATCAGTATAATATAAACACTGGCGAAAAAACACCATTTCCAAAAGCCAAAGAGGTGTTTGATTATATGAACAAAAACATGGCGCTAGTTTATGGTTTGGAAAAAACCACCGACGGCCGTTTTGTTATGGGAGCTGCGCTAAGTAAGGATTATGTACTCACTTTCTTCGATAAAAACTTTGAAGTAAGCAATGTTGTTAACCGTTACAACGGAATTCAAGACAACACAACATTCGATATGAAGGCTACCAACGATGGAAACGTATGGGCCGCAATGAATGTTGGAGTGTCGCGCGTTGAATCACACTTACCTTTGGCAAAATTTGGTACCGAATCGGGGCTTGAAGGCGTTATGCTTGAAGGCGTTAATGTTAATGGTGAACTATATTTTTCTACTTCCGAAGGTCTGTTTTATCGCTCCCAAAACAAACTTGGCTTTGCCGAATTGAAAAAAGTAGAAGGACTTGATATTCCTGTTATAACGGTTATTGAGTACACGGAGCCATACTCAAAAAAGAAAATGTTGATGGCTGGCACTCAAAATGGCCTTTTCAAAATAATTGACCATAAAGCAAGGCTTATTGATACCTATCCTGCCAATAAAATATACCAATCGAAAATTGACCCACGCATTTTATATGTTAACTGTTACGAACTTGTTCATTTTGAATTTAATACCGACGATAAGTTCGTGATAAAAGAAAATATACCAGGCTACGAAAAAGTGCGAAATTACGCAATGGGCGTTTGCGAAGATGCGAATGGCGACTTTTGGATTTCGCCTGAAATGCAGGGCGTAATGCGCAAACCCGCTGGTCAAGATACGCTAATACCATACGGCTTGCAAAACGGATTGCCAATTATGCAGCATATTACCATCTTTACAAGCCACAAAGGTGAACCTTTATTCTGCACACCCAAGGGCGTTTATACTTTTAATCGTCAAACCGACCAATTTGAACCTTATGCTCCGTTTATTGGTTTAAGTTCCAACGAAACCGACCAAATAGTTAGCCTTTGCCATTACGGAAAAGGTTATGCTGTTTTGCGTAAAAATGGAATTAAGAATTGGTTCGAAATTCTTTTGCCCGACTCAACCGGTCAACTAAAAATTTTTGATACACCATTAAAACGCATGCCAGGTACCATGAGCGAAATGCTTTATGTTGACGATGAAGGTGTGTTGTGGATGGGGCAAAATACTGATGTATATAGTTTTAAGGGTGACACATCATTGTCATTCGAGAGCATGGTTAACCATTACTCATGCGCAAAGCCTTTTAATACTCTGATTCGTAAAGTGTCGAGCCGTAATGTTGAGCTATACAATGGTGCTCCAATTAAAACTAGCAACTATGACAAAATAGCGACTCTTCCGTATTCTGATAATAACGTCGATTTTAGATTCTCGGCAACTTTCTTTGAGCAAGAACAAAAAACCGAATTCTCGTGGATGCTTGTTGGTCAAGATAAAGAATGGTCGTCGTGGGCGCTGCATCACCATGTAAATTACAATAACCTAAAAGAAGGATTGTATAAGTTTAAGGTTAAATCGCGTAACATTTATGGTCAAGAAGGTTCAATTGAGACTTTTGCTTTTCGTGTTAAACCGCCATTTTATCGTACCTTATTAGCGTATGTTTTATACACACTGATAGGAACCTTCATAATGTTCTGCATTGTTAAACTTAACAACCAACGTTTGTTTTACGAAAAAGAACAACTTGCAAATGAGGTTCATAAGCATACTATTGAAATTGAATATCAGAAAGAGGCTATTGAGACACAAAAAGAGGAGATTGAACAAAGTATTCGATATGCAAGTCGTATTCAGCGAGCTTTGTTTCCTCCGCAAGATGTTATTGATGCAGTTTTCCCAAAAAACTTCTTGATTTATCAACCTCGCAACGTGGTAAGTGGCGATTTTTATTGGATTTCGCAAACTGCCAATCGCAAAATATGTGTTGTTGCCGATTGTACAGGGCATGGCGTTCCTGGCGGTTTTATGAGTATGCTTGGTTTTGCGTTTCTTAACCAAATTGTTGACGATACAATATCTTGTGAAAATATATTGTATGAGCTACGAACATTAATTATCAGCAACTTGCGTCAAGAGGTGACAAACGAAAATAGTAACCGCGATGGTATGGACGTAGGCGTTTTTACCCTTGATACCAAGACTAATCATTTTGAATTTGCAGGAGCCAACCGCCCTGCTATTATAATACGAGGCGAGGAGTTGATTTACATTAAGGGCGACCGTATGGCCATCAGTATTGACGACCACTTTAACGACAGATTCACAAAAAGAACTTTCGATTTGGAATCTGGTGATAAAATATACATGTTCTCCGATGGTTATGTTGACCAATTTGGCGGCGAACACGGTAACAAACTATTAATCAAGAATTTTAAAGATGTATTGATGCGCGTGAGTAAAATGCCTATGAAGGATCAAAAACGAGAATTAGAGTCGTACTTGGTTAAATGGCAAGGCAAAAATATGCGCACCGACGACGTGATAGTGTTAGGTATCGAAATTTAGTGTTGTTAACTAAATGTGTATCGATATCGATTTTCTTAACTATAACTAGCTGTAAATCAGCCATTTTGTCGCATAAACTCTGCGCAAGTTATTGCAGTTGCTATTGATACGTTCAACGATTCAATCCCTCCGTTTTCTTTTGCATACGATGGTATTAAAAGGTTGTTACTCATCGCCTTGCTTATTTCTGGCGATAAACCTTTTGACTCGTTTCCCATAAATACAATGGCCGATTTAGGCAGTTTGTGTTTGTAAATATTGCTGCCATCAAGGCGAGTGCCGTAGGTAGCAATACCAAGTTTATTGGCCTCAATTATTAAATCTGAAAGGTATGTGTAGCAAACATTTACACGAAAAATGGCGCCCATGGTCGATTGTATAACTTTTGGGTTGAAAAGGTCAACAGTTTCGGGCGAGCAAAAAACTGTGTTTACGCCAAACCATGCGGCAGTTCTAACAATAGTACCAAGGTTGCCTGGGTCTTGAATATTGTCAAGGGCAATGCTCAACCCATTTGGAATGCGCAATTCACTCTCTTTTGGCAATCGAACCAAACCTAGTGCTTGGTTGGGGGTTTTTAAAAAACTAATGCGATTTAAATCTTTTTCGCTTATCTCGCTAATAATTTGACCTTTGCGCGTGAGTTGAGATAATTCGTTAAACAATGGTTGGGTAGCAAAAATCTCAACCACATCAAATTTGCTGGTTAACAGTTCTTTAATCATTTTTTCGCCCTCAACTACAAATAGTCCGTTTTCGCGACGCGATTTTTTTGAATCAAGAGTCTTAATTAGTTTTATTGTATTGTTAGTCAGCATATTAAATCAACTAAATAGTTCCATTATAGTGTCCATTGATAGGCCTTTAAGCGGGTTGTTTGTGTTTATAAACATGTTTGACAACTCCGTCTTTCGGTCTTGCAATTTTATTATTTTTTCTTCAATGGTGTTTTGTGTTATAAATCTGTAAACAAATACGTTACGAGTTTGACCAATTCGGTGTGCGCGGTCAATGGCCTGGTTTTCGGCTGCTGGGTTCCACCATGGGTCAAGTATAAATACATAATCGGCCGAGGTAAGGTTGATGCCAACGCCGCCAGCTTTGAGCGAAATGAGAAAAACTTGGCGTTTGCTGTCGTTTTGAAATTGTTCTATTGTTGACTTGCGGTCGACAGTTTGTCCTGTTAGTTTGCTATATCCAATTTTTTGTTGCTGAAAATACTGCTCGTATATTTCGAGTTGCGACACAAATGAGCTGAAAATAAGCACTTTGTGGTTTTCGGAAAGAATGGTTTCAAGCACTCGTATAACTTCGTTGAATTTGCCCGAAGGCAAGTCAGAACCTGCAAGCTGAGGGTGGCACGCAAGTAGTCGCAGTTTGGTAAGCGACTGAAGAACCAAGGCCGATGTTGCTATTGCATCTTGTTTGTCGTATTGCGAAAGTAGAGTGTTGCGTATTTGCGACTTTTCTTTTTCGTACATTTTCGCTTGTTCGTCGTCCATGTCGCAAATGCATATTTGTTCGGTTTTGGGTGGTAAGTCCGATGCTACTTGCGATTTGGTACGCCGCAAGATAAATGGTTCAATTAGGCGTTGAAGGCGTTTGCTATGTTGTCCAGTTAGGTCGCGCTCAATTGGAGCTACGTAAGTGGATTTAAAATATTGCAAATTGCCCAATAAACCTGGGTTTACAAAGTTCATTTGAGTCCAAAGGTCAATCAAGTTATTTTCTATAGGTGTACCTGTTAGTACTAATTTATGCTCTGATTGTAAGCGAATTATGCTTTGGTAATTTTTTGAACTTGGATTTTTTATTGCTTGGCTTTCGTCTAGAATTATGTAGTGAAAGCGGAATTTTTCAAGTAGTTCGGTGTCGTTTCTAACTAGTCCGTAGGTGGTTATTACAATATCGTAAAGAGTAAATGCACTAACGTTTTTGGCGCGCGAAATGCCGCTGTGTATTAGCACTTTAAGGTGCGGGGCAAATTTTAAGATTTCAGATTTCCAGTTGTGAATTAGCGACAGCGGAACCACCAATAGCGATGTTGGTCGTGGACGAGGCTTTATATAATCGGGTTCGGTAAATAAATCAAGTTGCAATGGGGTTTTAATCTCGCCACACTCTGCTTCAATGTTTTGTGCCGAGTCGGCAAGCAGAGTAAGCGTTTGCAATGTTTTGCCAAGACCCATGTCGTCGGCTAAACAACCTCCTAAATTCAAATCGCGCAGTTGTTTCATCCAATAAAAACCGGCTAACTGATACGGTCTTAATGTCGCTTGTAGTGCAATTGGCAGAGTATCTTTTTGTGGTTGTGGATTGCAGAGTTGTTGTTGAAGTTTTATGGCATCGGGCGAATTTATGTTGGCGGCAATAATCAGTCCAAAGTGCTGTTTGCCAATACCAAGCGTCCCGTTTTGCTTTGGTTGCGCCATGTGCATAAGTTCGTAGTATTGGCTAAACCATTCGTTGGGAAGTATAACTATTTGCCCATCAGGTAGTTGGTATTCGCGAATGCCTTTTAGTATGTGGTTGCGCAACTTAATAAACGGAAACGAGTAACCATTGAGTGTTACATCGCCATAAAGGTCAAACCAGTCGTTGTTTGCTTTTGAACTTAAAGTTAAATCGATGTTGCCAATGTAATATTGTTGCTCAAGTTTGTCTTGTAACACCTTTACTCCCAATTCGTTAAGTTGGGTATAAACTTTGTTCAGCAAAGCAAGTATTTGATGCGAATTGTCGCAATGACGGTCGCAACCGGCGGGGTAGAATGTTGTTTGGTCAACTGTTGAAAAGCCCAAAGAAGTTAGTTTTTCAATCAATTCTTTTTCAACCTGAAAATTGCGTTTTGTGCGAGTAAACGATATTTGGTCGCCATCAACTTTCATGTCGGCGAAACAACGTTCGGTATTGGTTGCATAAATTTGTTTCTGGCCGTAGTTAAAACGCAAAACCAAAGCGAGATTTAAGTTCAAATCGGTTTCAAGGTGCAAAGTGGCAACTGGCGGTTCGTCAATGCTTTTTAGCGGCATACCAATAAGGTGAACTCGTGCTGTTTTTATGCATCGTAAAATGTACTGTTCGCAGTATTTTAGTTCGTTTTCTTTGTTTATTAGAATGAAGTTTTTGCTGAAAAACGGAAGAAATTTTTTGCTGTCAAGATTTTTGAATCGATATAATGTATTGTTTACCAAAATGTTGCATGGCTCTTGAGCGGTTAGTACCAAACTTCGTTTTCCGTGAAAAGACACCCGTTCGTTGTTGCTCAAAATGTCGATGTGGTAATGTATGCCCTCGTTGATGCGGCTAAAAACGTAAATGGCTTGGCTGTAAGTCTCTTGAATGCTAACTTCATCGTTTTTCATCAACTTTGCTTCGCGATAATTTTGGTGAAATATTCGAATATGTTGATTTTCAATTATCTGCAAAATTTTCTTTAGACGCAGTTCAATGTATGGTCTCACACGTTGCTCAACAAATTCGGCATCAACGTGGCGTAAAAATGTAGGCATTGGCTCCTTTGAAAACTTGCGCGAAATTTCGTAATCGCTTATTTCGTCCGATATTTTTAGCAGCAAATCAAACTCGGGGCAGTATCCTTCAACATCTTTTATGTTAACGCACGAAGCATCGTCAATTGCTGAGTAAATTGAATCGGAGTCGGCAGTTGCGTTTGTGGGAGTAATAATGTGCGGAAAAAGCATTGCGCCGAACTTTCGGTGCATGCCAATAACCACAATTAGTTCGCGAGCCATTAGGTTGCCTATTGTTTTCTTGAAATTATATAACCTTTACTTTGTATCCGGCAGCGGTAAGAATATCGGCAACTTTTTGCTTAAACTCACCTTGAATAATCACCTCTCCATCTTTAACTGAACCACCTACACCGCATTTGTTTTTTAGTAATCGGCCTAGTTCTTTTAAATCATCGTCAGTGCCAACAAATCCCTGAACAAGCGTAACCGATTTGCCAGCACGTTGCTTGCGGTCAATGCTAACTTTTAAATGTTGTTTTGCAGGCTCAAGAGTCTCAGCCTCAGGCTCTTCGTCGGTTTGATAAACAAAATCAGGATTGGTAGAGTAAACTACATTTAGGCGATCTTTCCAATCGTTACTTGGCTTAGTATTGTTCTTTCCCATTTTTGGTGAATTAGTTCTTTTAAGTGTACAATGTAACATTGCAAAGATAGGCACATTAGCAAGTTTTGAGAACCGATTTATTTACTTGAAGCCAAAAAACAAATTGGTTGAATATAAAAGGTAGCTTTTTATTGATTCAACTTTGCAACCTTTGTTGGAATAAAGTAGAGAGTTGGTAAATTTGCCGCTCGTAAAAATCGATTTACAATTAAAACTAAATACAAATGGGAAAAACATTGAATATCGCCGTTTTGGCTGGCGATGGAATTGGTCCTGAGGTTGTTAAACAAGCCTTAGACGTTACAAAAGTTGTGTGCGAAAAATTTGGTCACACATTGAATTACAAAGAGGCGCTTACCGGAGCTTGCGCTATTGAGGCTTACGGCGATGCTTATCCAGAGTCAACTCATCAACTTTGCATGGAGTCTGATGCTGTGTTGTTTGGTGCAGTTGGTGATCCTAAATTTGATAACGATCCAAACGCAAAAGTTCGTCCTGAACAAGGTTTGTTGGCAATGCGTAAAAAATTGGGCTTGTTTGCAAACATTCGTCCAGTTCAAACATTTGACTGCCTTATCCACAAATCTCCATTGAAAGAAGAGTTGGTGAAAAATGCTGATTTTATTTGCATTCGCGAGTTGACAGGAGGTATGTACTTTGGTAAAAAACAAGAACCAGCAATTAATGCCGATGGTGTAGAAGATGCTTTGGATACTAATTATTATAGCCGTCCTGAAATTGAACGCATTCTTAAAGTTGCGTTTGAATATGCTGGCAAACGTCGCAAACATGTAACTGTGGTTGATAAAGCTAATGTGTTGGCTTCAAGTCGTTTGTGGAGAAAAGTTGCACAAGAAATAGCACCTAAGTATCCAGATATTACAACAGATTATATGTATGTTGACAACGCTGCAATGCGCATGATTCAAGACCCTCGTTTCTTCGACGTTATGGTAACCGAAAACACATTTGGCGACATTTTGACCGACGAGGCATCAGTAATCTCAGGCTCAATGGGATTGTTGCCATCAGCATCAATCGGTGAACATACCAGTGTGTTTGAGCCAATACATGGTTCGTATCCACAAGCAAAAGGCAAAAACATTGCAAACCCATTGGCTACTATTTTGTCGGCTGCAATGATGTTTGAGTATGCTTTTGATATGAAAGAAGAAGGCGCAATTATTCGTAAGGCCGTTGACGCATCGCTTGATGCAAACTACGTTACCGAGGATATTGATAAATCGGTAGCTCACAGCACATCTGAAGTGGGCGAGTGGATTTGCAATTGGATTAAAAACGCATAATTCAATATCAATTCAAATAAAAAGAGCCGTTGTGCAAAAGCGCAGCGGCTTTTTTTTATGCAAAAACTTATCAAAAATGAATCGCCAATGCCTAACGTTGGGGTTTGATAATTTCAAAAGAGTTCTATCTTTGTGCAAATTTTGATAAGTCTAATGGAACAACTACAACTTTTAGGAGGTTTTAAGCAAAAATTTGAGCAGTTTGTAGAACTGTATCAATCGCTAAAATCTGAGAATAAAAGTCTTAAGGAGGAAAATATTAGACTAAAAAATGCTTTGTCTGCCAAAGAGTCTGAATTAGAACAGACTAAAAAACAGCAGGAATTGAATCAAATGGCTGGCATTTTTACGGCTGCTAACGGAGGAAATAAGTTAGAGGCAAAAAACAAAATTGCCAGACTAGTGCGGGAGATTGATAATTGCATTGCTTTGCTCAACAGATAGGACTTAATATGGACTCTGTAAATAAACAACGGATAAATATTGCGATTGCAGATAGAACTTACCCTCTGCAAATCGATCCAGCTGATGAGGAAAGAATTAGAAAGGCAGCAAAAAAGATAAACGAGACAATCGCTCAATATCAGGAAAGGAAGTACAGTACCAAAGACATTCAAGATTATTTGGCTATGGTGGCTTTGCAGTATGCGTCAAAACTATTGGCATCAAATGGTGACAAATCATCAGATAACCAACTTTCCGAAGAAATTGGAGATGTTGATAAAATGTTGACTGACTTGCTTTTGCAAGCACGACAAGAAGGTTCTATTTAATAGCAAAACACAACCCGCATCGGTTTTGTATAGATTGGGAAACTCAACACTAAAATTTTTAAGAAGTTAGTGTTAGTGTTTATGTAAGACAGGCCTCACCATCGAAAGATGGGTTCCGTTTTTTGGAACCAGTGGAAGTAAGAATTAAGCAACACGGCTTCGCCCATGTTTTTACAGGGGTTTCCTCAATACACACACCGTTGCGGGTTTTTTATTTATATACTAAAACACAAACAAATGGAGAACTTACAAGTAATTGTAATTGTAGCCGCCATTGCTGCCATAGTAGGTGGATTGGTGGTGTTCACCCTCTCAAAATTAGGGTTGAACAAAAAGGCTAAAAAAATAATTGAAGATGCTGAGGCTGAAGCTGATATGCTCATTAAAGAAAAAAATCTTCAAGCGAAGGAAAAATTGCTTCAACTTAAGTCGGAACAAGAAAAGGCAATGAACGAGCGTAATAGCAAGATTGCAGCAAACGAAACTCGCTTAAAACAAAAAGAAGCAGGCCTAAACCAAAAAATTGAGGAGTATAACCGCAAGAAAAAAGAGGTTGACGGCATGAAAGACAGCCTAACTGCTCAAAAAGAGATGCTTGAAAAGAAAAGTGAAGAACTTGATAAAATTAACAAGCAACGTGTCGAGCAATTAGTGGCAATTTCAGGTTTGTCGGTTGATGAGGCTAAAAACCAATTGATGGACTCGTTGAAAGACGAGGCTCGCACACAAGCAATGTCAGAGATTAACGAAATTCTTGACGAGGCTAAACTTACCGCAAATAAAGAAGCAAAGCGCATCGTTCTTCAAACAATTCAACGCGTTGCATCAGAACATACAATCGAAAATTCAGTAACAGTTTTCCATATTGATAATGACGATGTTAAAGGTCGCATTATTGGTCGTGAAGGACGTAATATTCGTGCTCTTGAGGCTGCTACAGGTGTTGAAATTATTGTTGACGACACTCCAGAGGCTATCATTCTTTCGGCTTTTGACCCAGTTCGCCGCGAGGTGGCACGTTTGGCATTGCACCAACTTGTAACCGATGGTCGTATCCACCCTGCACGCATTGAGGAGGTGGTAGCTAAAACCCAAAAAATGGTTGAAGAGGAAATGATTGAAACCGGTAAACGCACCACAATCGATCTTGGAATACATGGTCTTCATCCAGAACTTATTCGTTTGATTGGTAAGATGAAATACCGTTCATCGTACGGTCAAAACTTGTTGCAACACTCGCGTGAGGTTGCTAACCTTGCTGCCATTATGGCATCGGAACTTGGTTTGAATCCAAAACTAGCAAAACGTGCAGGCTTGTTGCACGATATTGGTAAAGTGCCTGATGACGAACCAGAGTTGCCACATGCAATTCTTGGTATGCAGTTGGCTGAAAAGTATAAAGAGAAACCAGAAGTTTGCAACGCTATTGGTGCTCACCACGATGAGGTTGAGATGAATTCACTTATTTCGCCTATAGTTCAAGTTTGTGATGCTATTTCAGGAGCTCGTCCAGGTGCTCGTCGCGAGGTAGTTGAGTCTTACATTAAACGCTTGAAAGAACTTGAGGATTTGGCTCTTTCGTATCCAGGTGTGCTTAAAACATACGCTATTCAAGCAGGTCGTGAATTGCGCGTGATAGTTGGTAGCGAGAAAGTTAGCGATGCTGATGCAGAAACACTTTCGTACGATATTGCTAAGAAAATTCAAGACGAAATGACTTATCCTGGTCAAATTCGTATTACAGTTATTCGCGAAACTCGTGCTGTTAGTTTCGCAAAATAATGGTGATAAAAGCAGACAAGATAAAGTAGAGCCGATGTTTTTCGGCTCTATTTTTTTTTATCCAATACACTAAATTTTGGTAATTTAGTTCAGTAAAAAAATGCCTATGCGACCTTTATCAATGGTTGACTTAAAAAGTCAATACAAAAACATAAAAACTGAGATTGATGCAGCTATTCAAGGCGTTATTGATTCGTCTCAATTTATTAAAGGTCAAGATGTTACATTGCTTCAGTCTGAGCTGGCTTCGTATCTTGGAGTTAAACATGTTATAGCCTGTGGTAACGGAACCGATGCATTGCAGATAGCTCTTATGGCGCTTGGCCTAAAACCTGGCGATGAGGTTATTACTACCGATTTTACTTTTATAGCAACTGTTGAGGTTGTTGCACTTCTTGGACTTAAACCTGTTTTGGTTGATGTAGACCCTAAAACTTTTTGCATCAATGCAGATAAAATTGAAGAAAAGATAACTCCACAAACAAAAGCAATAGTTCCTGTTCATCTTTTTGGGCAGTGTGCTGATATGCAGAAGATTATGGATATAGCAAATCGCCATAATTTGTTTGTGGTTGAGGATACTGCGCAAGCTCTTGGGGCCGATTTTTCTTTTGATGATGGTAAAAAGTTGAAAGCAGGTACTATTGGTCATGTGGGCTGTACATCGTTTTTTCCATCAAAAAACCTTGGTTGTTACGGCGATGGAGGAGCTTTGTTTACCAATAATGATGAAATAGCAGAGCAAATACGATACATATCAAATCACGGAATGAAAGTTCGTTATCACCATGATATGATTGGCGTGAATTCTCGTCTTGATACAATTCAAGCTGCAATATTGCGTGTAAAATTGCCACGTCTTGATTCGTATAATAAGGCTCGACAAGAGGCTGCTGCTAAATATAACATAGAGTTAGAAAATGTTGAAGGTGTTGTAACTCCTTCAAAAATAGATAGTTCAAGTCATATATATCATCAATATACTTTGCTTGTTAAAGATGGCCGTCGAAACGATTTGAAGAAATTCCTTGACGAAAAAGGAATTCCATGCATGATATATTATCCTATACCTATTCATCAGCAAAAGGCATTTGCTCCATATGTTGACGAAAATGAAATGTTTTCAGTGTCGCAACAACTAGCCGACGAAGTTTTGTCGTTGCCTATGCACACAGAACTTGACGATGAACAAATTTCGGTAATAACTACTGCTGTTAAATCATTTTTTCAAAAGCAATGAGCGATTTTTTTGCACATCAAACAGCTGTGATAGACCAAGATTGTAAAATTGGTAAAGGCACTAAAATTTGGCATTTTTCTCATATAATGACAGGTTGCCAAATTGGCGAAAACTGTAATATAGGCCAAAACGTAGTTGTGTCGCCTCAGGTTGTTTTGGGCAATGGGGTGAAAGTACAAAACAACGTTTCGATATACACAGGAGTTAGGTGTGAGGACAATGTATTCCTAGGACCATCGATGGTTTTTACTAATGTTATTAATCCCCGTAGCGCCATTGCCCGAAAAGATCAGTATCGCGAAACGGTTGTTGAACTTGGAGCATCAATAGGAGCAAATGCAACAATTGTTTGTGGAAATAGAATAGGCAAGTTTTCGATGATTGGTGCTGGTGCTGTTATAACAAAAGACGTAAAACCGTATGCTTTGGTAGTCGGTAATCCAGCAAAGCAAATAGGTTGGGTAAGTGAGTATGGGCATCGATTAAATTTTGACGAAAATGGAGTTGCGGTTTGTCCAGAAAGCGGGCAACATTATAAATTTGAAAACGATTCAGTAAACGAAATATGAGTAAAAATTTTGCGCTGATTGGTGCTGCTGGCTACATTGCGGTGCGCCACATGAAGGCTATTAAAGATACTAGCAATAATCTTGTTGCTGCTCTTGATAAGTTTGATAGTGTTGGAATAATTGATAGTTATTTCCCAAATGCTGATTTTTTCACTGAATATGAGCGTTTTGACCGTCATGTATACAAATTGAAACGCGAAGGCACTCCTTTAGATTATGTAAGTATTTGTACTCCAAACTATTTGCACGATTCGCACATTCGTTTTGCATTGCGCCAAGGTGCTGATGCAATATGCGAGAAGCCTTTGGTGCTTAATCCGTGGAACGTTGACGCCTTGAAAGATTACGAAAAAGAAACTGGCAAAAAGGTTTATAATGTGCTTCAACTTCGTTTGCATCAGACCATTATCGATTTGAAAAAGAAAATTGAGAGTGGCGATCCAAATAAAGTTTATGATGTTGATTTACGCTACTTTACTAGTCGTGGCAAATGGTATCACTACTCATGGAAAGGCGACATTAGCAAGTCTGGAGGAATAGCAACAAACATTGGAATACATTTTTTTGACATGTTGTCGTGGATTTTTGGACCCGTACAAGAGAATATTGTTCACGAAAAAGATGCTTTTCATGCCGCAGGTTTCTTGCGATTGAAACAAGCACGTGTACGTTGGTTCTTAAGCGTTGACTATAATGATATTCCAAACGAAGTTAAAGCTACGGGCAAACGTACTTTACGTACAATTTTGATTGATGGCAAAGAACTAGAATTTAGCGAAGGCTTTACCGAATTACATACTGAAACGTACAAGAATATTCTTGCAGGCAATGGTTTTGGACTTGACGATGCTCGTGCATCGATTGAAATTGCTCATCAAATTCGAAACGCTGAACCAATTGGATTAGTTGGTGATTTTCATCCCGATCTTTTGAATCGTAAAAAATAAAATATATGAAAGGAATAATTCTAGCAGGAGGTAGCGGCACTCGTCTTTATCCAATAACAAAAGGAGTGTCAAAACAAATGTTGCCGATATACGATAAACCGATGATTTACTATCCGTTGTCGGTTTTAATGTTGGCTGGAATAAACGAGATACTTGTTATTTCGACACCTCAAGATTTGCCAGGATTTAAACGTTTGCTTGGCGATGGTAGCAATTGGGGCATAAAACTAGAATATGCTGAGCAACCTTCGCCCGATGGTTTGGCGCAAGCATTTATCATTGGTGAAAAATTCATAGGAAACGATTCGGTTTGTCTTATCCTTGGCGATAATATTTTCTATGGTCATGGTTTGCCAGAAAAACTTAAGGATGCTCGTTGGAATGTGGAACAAAACGGTGATGCTACTGTTTTTGGTTACTATGTGAATGACCCTGAACGTTATGGTGTTGCTGAATTTGATGCCAATGGAAAAGTTATTTCAATTGAAGAAAAACCGTTGCAACCAAAATCAAACTATGCAGTTGTAGGACTTTATTTCTATCCAAATTCGGTGGTTCAGATAGCCAAAACAATTAAACCTTCGGCTCGTGGCGAATTGGAAATAACAACCGTTAATCAAGAATATTTGCAATCGGGCAAATTGTCGCTTGAACTTATGGGCCGTGGATTTGCATGGCTCGATACAGGAACATACGAGAGTTTGATTGAGGCTAGCAATTTTGTTGAGACTTTGCAAAAACGTACAGGACTTATGGTGAGTTGTCCCGAAGAAATTGCCTATAAATCGGGCTTGATTGGAAAAGATAAACTTGCCGAACTTGCTGCTCCAATGCTTAAAAACGACTATGGTAAGTATTTGATGAAACTTATCAAGTGATTGTAAATAAAACAATTGGTATGAAAATTATTGATACTGAAATAGCCGAAGTTAAAATTCTAGAGCCGACAGTATTTGCCGACAATCGCGGCTACTTTTTTGAGAGTTTTCGTGATAACGAATTTTGCGAGCAAGTATGCAAAACAAAATTTGTTCAAGAAAATGAATCATCATCAAGTAAAGGTGTACTACGTGGGTTGCACTATCAAAGTGGCATGCATTCGCAAGCAAAATTGGTGCGAGTTGTAGTAGGCGAGGTGTTTGATGTGGCTGTTGATATTCGCAAAGGTTCTCCAACATTTGGCAAATATGTTGGCGTAGTCCTTTCTGCCGAAAATAAACGACAATTCTTTATTCCTCGCGGATTTGCCCATGGCTTTATGGTGTTGAGTAACACTGCAGTGTTTACATACAAGTGTGACAATTATTACAATAAAGCTAGCGAGCGTAGCATAATATATAACGACCCTACACTTAACATTGAGTGGCCTAAGTGCGACAATGTTATTTTGTCAGAAAAAGATACGGCTGGTAAGCAACTTGCCGATGCAGATTTGTTTAACTATTCAGATAAATTATATGAGTGAATCAATTTTAGTAACAGGTGGAGCGGGATTTATCGGCTCTAATTTTATTCCTTATTTTATAGAGGAACATCCTGAATATCATATCATAAACCTCGATAAACTAACTTATGCAGGCAATGTTGAAAACCTTGCCGACGTTGAGCATAATCCAAATTATACCTTTGTTAAAGGTGATATTTGCAACCGTGAATTGGTTGAATTCCTTTTCAAAACATATCACATTCGTGGAGTAATTCATTTTGCAGCCGAATCGCATGTCGATAATTCAATTAATGGTCCCGAAGTGTTTATTCAAACAAACATCAACGGAACATTTACATTGCTCGACGTTGCCCGAAAATTTTGGATGGAAGCTCCATTTAAGTATAAAAAAGACTTTGAAGGTTGTCGTTTTCATCACATTTCAACCGACGAGGTTTATGGAACTTTAGGCGCTGAAGGTTTGTTTACCGAAACAACACCATACGCACCAAACAGTCCGTATTCGGCAGCAAAAGCTAGTTCAGATTTAATAGTTAGAGCATATCACCATACATACGGAATGAATGTTACAACTAGCAATTGCTCAAATAATTACGGGCCAAAACAGCACAACGAAAAACTAATTCCTACCATAATACGTAAAGCATTGGCAGGTGAAAACATACCAATTTATGGCGACGGAAAAAATATTCGTGATTGGTTGTATGTGCTTGATCATTGTAAAGGAATTGACCTTGTGTATCATCGAGGAAAAGCGGGCGAGACCTACAATGTAGGAGGCAGAAATGAGCGAACAAACCTTGAAATTGTTGATACTATCTGTGGTTTGTTAGATGCTATGCGTCCACGTCAAGATGGAAAATCGTATAAAGAACAGATAACTTTTGTTCAAGATCGCGCAGGTCATGATCGCCGTTATGCAATTGATGCAACTAAACTTGAAACAGAGCTACGTTGGCGTGCCGATGAGAATTTTGATAGCGGCATTATGAAGACCATCAAATGGTATATGAATAAATTCTAATAAAAGGTAATATTATCGTAAACGAGTCCTTGCTATTAGCAAGGGCTCGTTTTTCTTTTTTGGGAAAAATCAATAATATTGGAAATGTTTTGTAATTCAACCAATTAATAATATTTATATGGAAAATTTCTCTTTCTATTCACCAACTTTTTTTGAGTTTGGAAAAGATGCCGAAAACAATGCAGGTTCTTTAGTAAAACGCTTTGGCGGTTCAAAGGTGCTAATTCACTATGGAGGTGGAAGTGTTGTACGTTCGGGCTTGCTCGATAGAGTTAAAGCTTCGCTTAAGGCATCAAATGTTCAGTTTGTTGAACTTGGTGGAGTTAAACCAAATCCTCGTAGTGGACTAGTTTACGAAGGTATTGAACTTTGCAAAAAGGAAAATGTTGACTTTATTCTTGCTGTTGGAGGAGGAAGTACAATCGATTCGTCAAAAGCTATAGCAGCAGGTGTGGTTTACGATGGCGATTTTTGGGACTTTTATATGGGAAAAACAATTGAGCAAGCTTTGCCTGTTGGAACAATATTAACAATAGCCGCAGCCGGAAGCGAGGGTAGTCCAGATTCTGTTATCACAAAAGAGGAAGGCATGTTTAAACGCGGAGCAAGTGGTGATGCTATTCGTCCTCGTTTTAGCATACTGAATCCTGCTTTAACTCAAACATTGCCTGCTTATCAAACAGCATGTGGCATTACCGACATAATGGCTCATTTGTATGAACGATATTTGACTAATTCTACTGAAGTTGAAGTAACCGATCGTATGATTGAGGCTTTAATGCTCACTTTGGTTCATGAAGGTCCTCGTGTTATTGAAAATCCAAATAATTATGAGGCTCGTGCTAATATTTTATGGGCAGGCATGATGGCTCACAACAACGCATGTGGAGTAGGCCGTAGCCAAGATTGGAATAGCCATAATATTGAGCACGAATTGTCAGCGACTTACGATTGTGCACACGGAGCTGGTTTGGCAGTAACAATGCCTGCTGTATTTACTTATGTAATGAACCACAATGTTATGCGTTTTGCTCAAGTTGCAGTGCGTGTTTGGGGTTGCCAAATGGATTTTGAACACCCAGAGGTAACTGCAAAAGCTGGTATAAAATGCTTGCAAAACTTTTTAATAGCATTAGGTATGCCAAAGAATTTTGCGGAACTTGGTGCTAATGAAAAAGATATACCGCAATTGGTAAATACTCTATGCTATGGCGATGGTCGCACAGGTTCAATTTCTGGTTTTGTAACATTGAATACCGACGATTGTACAAATATCTATAAACTGATGCTTTAGATAAGATAATAGCAGAAAAGGCGTTACCAATGTTGGTAGCGCCTTTTTGTTTGCAATAAATGATTAAGGAATTGTATGTACAAAGCAAAAAAAAACGCATCAGTTTCTGATGCGTTTTTTATATGAATAACCTATAATATTATTATTCAAGAGGTTCTTCGTCTTCGGTGTAGCCAGTAGCACGATAACCAGATACTCGATAATAGATATCTTCTGCATAGTCATCGTTGTATTTAATGTAGAAGATAATAGAGTCGGTTTTAATACCTGAAACAGGAGAAGTAGCAGCGCCTTTCAAAATTTTGCCACCAAGAACAACAACGCCTTCATCTGTTCCGTATGAAGAACTGATGGTTTCAGTTTTTCCGCCGTCCATTTCAACTTCGTAGGCCAAGTCATCGCTTAATTGACCAGAGCAGTCAAATGTCATTTTACTTGAGTTTACAATGCAACGGGTTTTAGTTCCCCAAAAATTGTCTTCAAGCCACAAATCGGTTTTGTTGTTGTCGGCTGTGTTATATGTTTGGAACATAATGGTTCCTACACCATATTCGTCTTCCCATCTCTTAGCATAATCATCCGATTCAAGGTCTTGCAAATCAACAACACCATCTCCATTTACGTCTGGGTTATAGAATCCGTAGCCCTCTTTGGCACATTCAGGGTCGGCAGCAATTTCGGCAACGGTTTCAAAAATTTCTTCGCCTATTAAGTATTGAGGGAACCAATAAGCGGCGTTACATTCAACAGTACACATCCATGTTCCGCACATGTTTTGTAGCGCAACGCCTTCTACTTCAAAGTCGCCACCAAACTTGCCTTCTTTGCAAGAGGTGAAAGCAAATGCGGCTGCAATAGCAATGAATAATATCTTTTTCATGTTTCTTGTGTTTTTAATTTAGTTATTCAACCTTGTCGGCAGTAACGTTGAATATCATACCTTCAACGTATTCGGCAACCCATTGTGCTGAAGTAGTTCCAGATACTTGGGTGAATTTGGCCTCGGTAAAACCGACCAATTCGTCTGCCCAACCGCCTACCATTTTATTGTAGGTAAGGTTAATGGTTCCATCGTTGGCAATTTCAAATTTGCCTGCAATACAATATTCTTCTCCATAACCAGCACGTTGCCAATACCAACCACCTAGTAAATCGTTGATTGAATATGTGCCGTCGCCTTGATTTATAATTATCAAAGGCTCCTCAACATATTCTTTGGCATTGTATATGACAGTTTCGCCACCGCTTAAACGATAACTCTCATTTGTGCGTACATTGTAAATACCTGCATATTGATCAGCAGGATCTTTAACTAGAACATAGCGCGATGCTGATGCCGAAAATCCGTCTTCATTAACAACGGTATATGTAAGAGTGTACATGCCACTTTCTTCGGTATCAACTTCTCCTTTAACTATAACCATGTCGCTAACATCTTTACCTTTCATAGTGGCAGTTACTCCTGGGTCAACAAAATCTTCGCCAAGAGTTGCATACATATATTGGTCACCGTTCAAATCTACTTGTGCGTAGTATGTTATTTTGGTAAGTCCAGTTTCGGGCTCCTCACAACTTGCAGCAACAAATAGTACAAGGCTTATTGCTATTAGTTTAAGTATGTTTTTCATAATCAATTTTCAATTAAGATTAAACATTATTTAGCAGCCCAAAATACAGGAACAGTAGGCTCTTTGGTAGCAGGAGCATTGCTATTGTATTGTTTTGAGTCTGATGCGTAATCAAAGCGTTGAGCAAGTTTGCCTACGCCAACTTTTGGCTCTACATTTTTTGGAGTGTAAAGAGTTCCAATTTGGTAGTCAACTGCAACTTCTCTCCATTCTGAAACATCTTTAAGTGGTGTTTTGTAGTCAATGAAGGTGTTGCTTTTTTCATCTTTTTCGAAAGTTGGATAACCCAAACGGCGAACTTCGCACCATGCCTCAAAACCATTCATTACGGTACCAAGAATAATCCATTTTTGGATGCCAATCGATTGAATAGCATTTGAGCTATCAAATTTGTATGAAGCAAGGACTTTATCAACTGCGGTGCAACCGCACAAGTCGCAGTTTGATTCAATAGCTGCGTTGTAGTATTCTTCGGCTTTGGTCATGTTGCTTGCCATTGTTGCATAATACTCTGCAATAAATAAATCAATTTCAGCAAGTGTCATAATCCAAATAGGTTGGTTAAATCGGTACTTAGGCTGAGCAAAATCCGATGTTTTAGAACCTGGCATTTCGGTTGAAAGGTTTGTTCCTGAAATTGAACCAATCATTCCATGTGCACCTTTTTCGTAATTGTAATACAAACGAGTGTCACTTTCGCATTGAGCAACTGTTGCAGTAAGTGCATAGTTTGGAGTAATGTCGCTTGTCGTTATTTCTTTCTTTTCAGCGTACAATGGAGACCAAGAACCTTTAGCATCACTCCAACATTTGTCAAAGCCAACGTTGGTTGTTGGGAAGTTATCTTCAGCAATCAAGGCTTCAACTTTACTTTTAACGTCAACCACTGCACTTTCGCGCATATATAGTTTAAGTAACACGGCATTGGCAAATTGAATCCAAGGTTCAGCTTTTGTATTTGATGCTTTGTCAACACTGCTGAAAAGGAAATTGTTGCACACATTATCGTAAGCTGAAGCATTAGCTTTAGCTGTTTCGAGTTTTTCAATAATGTCTGCATAAATGTCTTTGCCGTCATCGTATTTTGGTTGTGTGTTTGTTGCGTCAAATGCCTCAGAATAAGGAATTTCGCCGTAAGCATCAACCAAAATTTGGAAAGTGTATGCTTTTAATGTAGCACAAGCTAACAATGTTCCAGTTTCATCTTCTTTTGTTTGTTTTTCAATTACATCAAGTTGAGCAAGAACTCTGGCAAATAATTGTGAGTATGATCTTGTTGTATTGGTTGCTGAAAATTGGAATTGTGAGTAGTTCAAGTAGTTTGAGCATCCTGCATTTTGAGAATAGATTTCAGCCGCATAACCACCATTAATATTGAAACCTACGCCCATTGTGGCTGCTAGGTTGACTTCAGCAGTTGGGAAAATAAAGTCGTTGCCCACCTCGGTGATGGCATTTGGATCTTGGTTAATGTCAAGATAGTCTTTACAACTAACCATTGTTAATGCTGTTAAAACAGCAGCAAAAGTCAATATCTTATTCATTTTCATAATTGTAGAATTTTAATGTTTAGAATTTGACTTGAATATTGAAACCAAATCTGCGGCTTGTTGGGGTTGAATATAACTCACCAAACATTCCTTCAAGACCAGTACCGTATGATGAAACATCAGGATCGATATAGCAGTTAGATGCTGGTGTCCAAGTAAACAAGTTGCTTGCTACGGCAGACAGACGTATGTTTTGCAAACCGATTTTTGATACAAGATTTTTAGGCATATCGTATGATAATGATACATTACGCAATTTGACGAACGAACGGTTGATTAAGAATCCTTCGCCGCCAATGTTTCCGCCAAGGTCGTACCAACTTTGAATACCTCCATTATATTGTGTAAGTGGAGTTGAGTTTTCAACGTATTCACCACTTTCAGCGTCAAGCACTACTGAGTTAGGAATTACAAAGGCTTGGCGGTCGTTGTATGTTGACGAAATGCCGTTGCCAGTAAATCGCATCAAATCGCTTGTGCGCGAGAACATGTAACCGCCCATACGAATATCAAAAGCACCGCTAAGTGTTAAATCTTTCCATCTAAGAGAAGTGTTAACACCGCCTGTCCATTTGTTCATTGCACTTTTGCCTGTAGCAACAACATCGTTTGTCATAACAGGTAAACCTTGCTCGTTTACAACCATTTGACCATTTCCTTTAAACTCTTTGTTTAAATCTAGGTTACCCTCGGCGTTATAGTCATATTTCAAGTTTCCAGCATCGTCAACGTATTGTGTACGGTAGGTGTAGAATTGACCCATCGACTCGCCAACAATGGCTTTCATATATACTGCAGAATTTGATGTTGAGAAGTCTTTGATTGCATACTCACCATTCAATTCTTTTGGCAACTCAACTACCTTGTTAATGTTTTTATTATAGTTGAACGACAAATCCCATTCCCAATCTTTGGTTTTAACTGGAGTAAAGTCAACCATTAACTCAATACCCTTATTGCTTACTTTACCATAGTTGCGTGCAATGAATATATAACCAACTGCAGGGTCGCAGTTCAAAATCATAATTTGATCATCGGTATTTCGGTTGTAGTAAGAAAGGTCGAAACCCATACGGTTGTTGAAGAATTTCATCTCAGTACCCAACTCCCATTCTGTTGTCATCTCAGGGCGCAAATCTGAAGAACCCAAAGTGTTTTGGGTTTTGTAAGAGTTGGTTCCGTTATTCATTGGGAATTTTGTAACCTCGCTAGTATAAATGGTATTAGAATAACCAGAAACAAATGTTTTGCCTGTTTTGTAAGGATCAGCATCGTTACCAGTTTTACCAAATGCTGCACGAACCTTACCAAAGGTGATGTATTTCTTAACATCGTTGTTGAGCAAGGTTGTGAACAAGAAACTTGCTGTTACACCTGGATAGAAGAAACTATTGTTTTCTTTTGGTAGAGTTGATGACCAGTCGTTACGACCTGTAATGTCAAGATAAATCAAATCGTTGTAACCAAGGTTAATGTCGGCAAACAATGCGGTTGAGCGACGTTTTTCTTGTTTCTCAGTTGCTGGCTTTTGTGTTCCTGCATTTGCTAAATGCCACCAACCACTTTCAATTGTAAGGTCGCTACCTTCTGCTGTCATTTCGGTATAGAATTGCTCGTTAATGTTTGAACCAACTACGGCAGACATGTCAATTGCACCAAACTTTTTGTTGTATGCTGCCATAATATCGTGGTTGGTTTCGTATTCGCGATGATATTGTGCGTAAATAGTACCCAAGTACATGTTATCTCCTGATGTCGATGGGTTGTCTGTTGTGATTTTTGCTTCGGCGGCTTTGTCGTCATAATCCAAATAGTCGAAACCAAAACGATAGGTAAATGTCAAGTCTTGCATTGGAGTGATGTCGGCTTGAAGTTTACCATACAATTTCTTTTGGTTCATTACCTCATAGTTGTTTTCAATAGCCCAATAAGGGTTAGTGATACCATATTCGGTAAAGTATGCCAATGGTGTATTAAATGGAGATGAAAGGTCTTTCAAATCGGCAACGCTAATGTTACGAGGCATTTCATACAAACCATCAATCACTGTTGTTCCTTGGTCGGTTGGAACTGAACTTGTGCGTGAAGTTGCAAGGTTAATTGATGAAGAGAATTTAATAAACTCGTTGCATACATGCGAACCGCGCATTGCAAAAGTATTACGTTCGTATTTGTCTTTTGCTCCAGGAATAATACCATCGTCTGATGAACGGCTATATGACAAGTAGTAGGTTGATGCTACTTGACCTTCTTCGTTAACTGAGCGTCCTGAAACTCCAATGCCGAAGTTCTTGGTGTAACCTGTTTCAAAGAAATTCTTTACGTTGTTTTTAACGGCTTTGAATTGTTGCATCAATTGTGCGTTTTCGTATTCCGCGCCATAAACACGCCATGCACCGTCCATTGCTGGGCCCCACGATCCGTTCTCGTCAAGAGTACGAACACCATTCCAACCTTGACCATATTTGTCTTGCATTTGTGGAAGGTTGGCTACGCGGCTCATTTGAATACCTGCGTTTGCTTCAACCTCAAAACCACGTTTTGCTTTGCTACCGTTTTTGGTTGTAATGATAATAACACCATTTGCAGCACGAGAACCATATAGTGCTGTTGCGGCAGCACCTTTTAGGATGTTCATGCTCTCAATGTCGTCTTGGTTAATGTTGTTAGAACCTGCACCCTTTACACCATCACCGTTATGAGACTCAACGGTGGTTGTTTGAATTGGCACACCATCAATAACCCAAAGTGGCTCGTTGTTTCCAGTAAGTGAACTACAGCCACGAATGCTGATTGATGTTGCTGCTCCTGGTTCTGTACTTGTAGATGCTACGCTAACACCTGCAACACGTCCAGCTAGTGCTTCTGACACGTTTGCGCGTGGAACAGATTGTATGTCTTCTGATTTAACAACTGAAGTGGCAAAACCTACAGCTTTTTCAGCTTTTGTAATACCCAATGCGGTAACCACAACTTCTTCCAAGTCGGTTGATTCTGGTTCCATTGTAACATTGAATGTTGTTTGAGTGCCAATGGCAATCTCTTGCGAAACCATACCGATGTACGAAAATACCAATGCTACTGCATCTTCTGGTACTTTTAAAACAAAGTTACCATCAATGTCGGTAATGGTACCTTGTGTTGTTCCTTTTACAAAAACGTTAACACCTGGCATTGTTTCACCGTCTTCGGCGGATTTTACAACACCAGATACCGTTTTGGTCTGTGCATTTGCCACTTGAAAGCATAGGAACATTAAGCTCACAAGTAACATCACATACTTCTTCATAAACTTTTTTAGTTTTTTAGATAAATTTTTGTTGCTATCGCGCAAATTTATAAAAAATAGTGTTAAGCCTTTGTGTTTACTTTCAAATTTGCATCACGTTAAGATTTTCTCTTACAATTCTTTTTGTTTTTTAGGAGATACAATTCAAGTTGTTTTTGTCGATTTATTTTATTGGCTCAATGTGTATTATTACTTGTGTTGAGTCACCGTATTGGGTTCGCAACTTTTGCTCAATTTGCTTTGTTATTTCGTGCGATTCGTTAACAGTCATTTCGCCATGCACGCGCACGTGAAATTCAATGGCTATGCTTGCTCCAATTCGACGTGTTTTTAGGTTGTGTAGGTCGCTTAAACGGTTGTCGTTCATTACGATGCATTCAATTTCGTCTTCTTGTTCTTTTGGAAGCGAGCGCTCTAAAAGTTCGTTTAGACTAGGGATTATAAGGTCGTATGAAACTTTTATAATTAGGGCGCCAACAACAATGGCGGCAAGAGGGTCGAGTATGCGCCATTTTTCGCTTAAAAAGAATGCTCCACCAATGCCTAAAAGTGTACCAATTGACGAAAAAGCATCGCTCCGGTGATGCCACGCGTTTGCTTTAAGTGCTTGAGATTCTGTTTTGTTTGCAACCGATATGGTGTACCAATAAAGTATTTCTTTTGAAATGATTGACACTACGGCAGCAACCATAGCAATAATACCTGGCCGGTTAAGTGGCTGCCCGTTTATGTACGATGCGATTCGTTGAGCATTGCTTGTGAATATACCTATGGCTACGCCTGCTAACATTAATCCAATAACAATGGTTGCTAGTGTCTCGTATTTTCCATGCCCGTAATCGTGGTCTTCGTCTTTAGGTTTTGCCGATATTTTTACAAATACCAAAACAATGATGTCTGTTATAAAATCGCTTGTTGAGTGTATGGCGTCGGCAACCATTGCTCCGCTTCGTCCTAAAATTCCGGCTATAAGTTTTCCTACTGAAAGAAATACGTTTACCCCAAAGCCAACCCAAGTTGCTTTGCTTATTGCTTTTTCTCGCTGGTTGTTGGTAAGTGTTGGCATGCTTTTACAGGTTGAAATGCGTATAGTTTGAGTTTATTTTTGATTAGTGCCTTGCCTTGCGTTGTGGTAGTAATGTTTCCTTTTCGACAAATTTATGTCTTTTTGTGTTTTAAAAAGTAAATGAAACAAAAAAGCGCCCCAAATTGGTTTAATTCAACTTGGGGCGCTTGGCTTATTGTAAAAGTCTGGTTTGTGCGACTTTACATTTTATTAAATGTACTCTTGCCAACTGCGAATTGCAATGTCCGAAATGTTTTTCTCGGTAAATGCAGTGATGAATGCACTTGCAAGACGAGCATTGGTTAGCAATGGAATGTTATGGTCGATTGCCGAGCGGCGAATTTTGTATCCATTGGTTAACTCGCGTTTTGTTTGGTTCTTTGGAAGGTTTATAACCAAATCAATCTTGTGCTCTTGCATCAAGTGCATAACATTGTCGTTGTTGTTCTCGTCTGGCAAATATGCGCGCAAAGCTTCAATTCCATTTTCGGCAAGGAATTTTTGAGTGCCTTCGGTTGCATAAATTTTCAAGCCGGTTTTGCTCAATTCGCGGCAAGCCTCAAGCAAGTCAACTTTGCCTTTTGCATCGCCCGACGATACTAGTACGCCTTTGGTTGGAATGTTAACACCAACTGAAATCATTGCGTTAAGCAAAGCCTCGTTAAAATCGGCACCAAGACAACCAACCTCACCAGTTGAGCTCATGTCAACGCCAAGAACAGGGTCGGCTTTGTGCAAGCGAGCAAACGAGAATTGTGATGCTTTAACACCTACGCGGTCAACATCGTATGTTGAAGAGTCTTTCTTCTCAACGTTTTGGTCGAGCATAATTTTGGTTGCGGTTTCAATAAAGTTGCGTTTCAACACTTTTGATACAAATGGGAACGAACGTGAAGCGCGCAAGTTGCACTCAATAACTTTAACATCGTTGTTCTTTGCAAGGTATTGAATGTTGAAAGGTCCGCTAATGTTCAATTCTTTAGCAATCTTAGCCGAAATTTGTTTGATGCGGCGAGCGGTTGCCATGTATATTTTTTGTGCAGGGAACACCAAAGTAGCGTCGCCAGAGTGAACTCCAGCAAACTCAACGTGCTCGCTAATAGCGTATTCAATTATCTCACCGTTTTTAGCAACAGCGTCAAATTCAACCTCTTTTGCGTTTTGCAAGAATTTTGAAACCACAACAGGGTATTCTTTTGAAACTTTTGCAGCAGCACCAAGGAATGTGTGAAGTTGGTCTTTGTCGTAGCAAACGTTCATTGCAGCACCCGATAGTACATACGATGGACGAACAAGAACAGGGAATCCAATCTCGTCAATAAATCCATCAATATCGTCGTAGCTTGTTAGTTCTTTCCAACGTGGTTGGTCAATGCCAAGTTGGTCAAGCATTGCCGAGAATTTGAAGCGGTTTTCTGCACGGTCAATTGAAACTGGCGAAGTACCAAGAATTGGCACGTTTTGACGGTGAAGTTTCATTGCCAAGTTGTTTGGAATTTGGCCGCCAGTTGACACAATAACGCCGCGTGGAGTTTCCAAGTCAATTACGTCAAGAACACGTTCAAAGCTCAACTCGTCAAAGTACAAACGGTCGCACATGTCGTAATCGGTTGAAACGGTCTCGGGGTTGTAGTTAATCATAATTGATTTGTAGCCCAACTTGCGAGCGGTTTGTGTAGCGTTAACCGAGCACCAATCAAACTCAACTGATGAACCGATGCGGTAAGCTCCCGAACCAAGAACGATAATGGTCTTTTCGTTTTTGTAGTCGTAGCTAATTGAGTGTTCGTCAACGCCGTAAGTCATATACAAGTAGTTTGTTAGCTCAGGATGTTCTGAAGCAACAGTGTTGATGCGACGAACGGCTGGTTTAATGTTTGCTTTTTTGCGAGCTGCGCGCACACGCAAAATCTCAGATTCCATATTGCCTTGAGGATCCTCAACGTAACGTGCAATTTGGAAGTCGCTAAAGCCAAGGCGTTTAGCTTCTTTTAGTACGTCGGCTGGAAGGTCTTCAATTTTGTTGTATTGCGAAAGAACTTTGGTGTAGTCAACAATGTTTTTCAGTTTGTTGATAAACCAAATATCGATTTTTGTAAGATCAACAATGCGCTCAGGAGTGTAGCCTGCTTCCAAAGCTTTTGCAATGGCAAAGATGCGCAAGTCGGTAGGGTGCGAAAGTTCATAGTCAAGGTCCTCAAACTCAAGGTCGTTGTTGCCAACAAAACCATGCATGCCTTGGCCAATCATGCGCAAACCTTTTTGCATAATTTCCTCAAACGATTTACCGATTGACATAATCTCGCCAACCGATTTCATTGAAGAACCAATTTGGCGGTCAACGCCAACAAATTTGGTCAAGTCCCAACGTGGAATTTTTGCAATGATGTAGTCAACTGAAGGTGCAACGTAAGCTGAGTTTGGAGTGCCCATTTCGCCAATTTGGTCAAGGCTATAGCCCAAAGCCAATTTAGCAGCCACAAAAGCCAATGGATAACCCGATGCTTTTGAAGCCAAAGCTGACGAACGGCTTAAACGTGCATTGATTTCGATAATGCGGTAGTCGTTGGTTACTGCGTTGAATGCAAATTGAATGTTGCACTCGCCAACAATGCCGATGTGACGAACTACTTGTTTCGAAATTTCTTGCAACATGCTTATTTGCTCTTGCGACAACGAAATGATAGGTGCCACTACAATAGACTCACCAGTGTGTATGCCAAGTGGGTCAAAGTTTTCCATTGGAACAACGGTAAAGCAGTGGTCGTTTTTGTCGCGAATTACCTCAAACTCAATCTCTTTCCAACCTTTAAGCGACTCTTCGACAAGAATTTGTGGTGAATGAGTAAGTGCGCTTTCGCAAAGCTCAACAAATTCTTTTTCATTTTGGCAAATGCCAGAGCCCAAACCGCCAAGAGCGTAGGCCGAACGAACCATAACAGGGAAACCAATTTTGTTTGCAGCTTTTAGCGCATCTTCCATAGTTTCAACAGCTTGCGAAACTGGAGTTTTAGCCGAAATCTCGTTTAGTTTCTTTACAAACAAATCGCGGTCTTCGGTAATCATAATGGCATCAACAGAGGTTCCTAAAACCTTTACGCCATATTTTTCAAGAGTACCACTTGTGTAAAGTTCAGTACCACAGTTTAATGCTGTTTGTCCACCAAACGAAAGCATAATGCCGTCGGGGCGCTCTTTCTTAATAATCTCCTCAACAAAATAAGGAGTGATTGGTAAAAAGTAAACGCGGTCGGCCACTCCTTCTGATGTTTGAATGGTGGCAATGTTTGGGTTGATAAGAACAGTTTGAATGCCTTCTTCGCGCATTGCTTTTAGCGCTTGCGAACCAGAGTAGTCAAACTCGCCAGCTTGACCAATCTTTAATGCTCCTGAACCTAAAAGGAGCACCTTTTTAATTGAGTTTTCCATCGTGTATTATTTAGTTTAACTTGCTTGCATACAAAAAAAAGCATCGATTGAAAAATCAATCAATGCTTAAATTTTTTTAAAACAAACACCCAACGTTTGCCAAGGTTAAAACCATGTGCTTTTTAGACGAGGAATGTTCGTTTTTCATTTTCATCGTTTCATCGTTTTGGCAAATATAGAACCATTTTTTCGTTTTTCTGTCCTTCAAAACCTGATTGTTGGCAATTACTTGCTACAAGTTTTCAACCATTTGTTATTTGTTGTTTTTTGTATGTTGATAAATGTGTAACAATTTGTAAATGTGTTGCTTACAATACGTCTTTTGTAAACGATAGCGATAAAAGGTCGGATGCACTATTGACTGAGTAGGTGTGGTTTGCGCCAACCATAATAACCTCTAGTTTGCTGTTGTATCGAGTTTCGGTTTCGAGCAAAACTTGTCGGCACATGCCGCATGGGGTTATGGGCTCGTCGAGCAACTTGCCGTTGTTGAATGCTGCAATGGCTATGGCAACTGGAACAGCTTCGGGGTATGTTGAATTTGCGTAAAACATGGCAGTTCGTTCGGCGCAAATTCCGCAAGGGTACGATGCGTTTTCTTGGTTCGACCCTTCAATCATTTGTCCGTTGTTGAGCAAAACACAAGCGCCTACGTTAAATTTTGAGTATGGTGCATAGGCTCGTTTGGCTGCCGATTGTGCTCGTTTTGCTATTTCTTGTCGGCTTTGTTCTAGTTCGGCAATGCTATTAAACTGTTTTACGTTTATGCTTGATGTTAAGTTGTTCATAATCAAAGTTTTTGGGCGTTTTTTAAAATGTCGAGCAAAAAGTTATAGAACATTGCAACGGTGGCAATTTCAACTTTTTCGCTAGGCGAGTGCACGTTTCGCAATGTTGGACCAACTGAAATCATGTCCATTTCGGGATATTTTTCTAAGAACAATCCACACTCCAAGCCGGCGTGAATGGCCTTTACTTTTGGTTCTTTTCCAAAGCGTTGCTTGTAACAATTGATGGCTACTGAAAGCAGTTGTGAGTTTGGATTTGGGTTCCAACCCGGATAACCTTCGGAGTGATTTATTTCGGCGCCATTGCTTTTAAAGGCGTTTGCAACCACAAGCGCAATGTTGTATTTCGAGTCTTCGACTGAACTGCGTTGGCTGGTTGCAATTTCTATTTTGTCGGCATCAATAAATTTGATTGATGCTAGGTTGGTTGATGTTTCAACCAGATTATCAATCGATTGGCTCATTGCAATAACGCCATTTGGGCAGGCCATTAGCGAGTTGAGCAACTTGTCGCGGTTTTCGGTTGCGAGTATTGTTGCAGGAGTTTCGTTTTTTTCAGCCAGCAAATTCATGTTTGGTTCGGTTTGGCTGAATTGGTTTGTTACTTGTTGTTTGTAGTTTTCAACGTAGGCAACAAAATCGGTTTCGGCATTTGCATCAACAGTAACAATGGCGTAGCAGTCGCGTGGAATGGCGTTGCGAAGGTTGCCGCCTTCAATTTTTGCCACACCTATATTAAATTGGTGCGATGCCGACCAAAGCAGTTTGGCAATTATTTTGTTGGCGTTGGCAAAACCTTTGTTAATGTCGTCGCCCGAATGGCCGCCATGCAATCCACCTATTGAAATTTTGTAGGCCGATGAATTGTCGGGGCAAGCTTGTGTTTTGTACTTCATGGTGGCGGTTGTGTCGATGCCGCCAGCGCAGCCTATGAAAATTTCGCCTTCGTCTTCTGAGTCAAGATTTATAAGCGTTTTTCCGGTAAGAAAATTGTCTTTTAGTGCAAATGCGCCAGTCAGACCAGTTTCTTCGTCAACGGTAAACAAACACTCAATTGCTGGATGTTCAATGCTTTGCGATGCCAAAATAGCAAGTTGAGTTGCTACTCCCATGCCATCGTCGGCGCCAAGTGTTGTGCCGTTTGCGCAAACCCATTCGCCGTCAATAATTGGTTGAATGGCATCGGTTTCAAAATTGTGAGTTGAATTGGCGTTTTTTTCGCACACCATATCTATATGACTTTGTAGCACAATGGTTTTGTGGCTTTCAAACCCTTTGGTTGCGGGTTTTTTAATAAGCACATTGCCTATCTCGTCGCGTTGAGTTTCAAGGTTGTGGCTTTTGCCAAAGTTGAGTAGGTATTCAATTATTTTTCCTTCTTTTTTCGATGGACGAGGCACTTTGCAAATTTCGGCAAAGTATTTCCAAACATCGGTAGGCTGAAGATTTTCTATCGAGTTCATTTTTTATGTTTTCAATTATCAGTTAATATCAATTGGCAATGTAGAAAATGTTAGGCATTACGAAACAATTGTAGCAACAATGCGGCGCGAACCGCCCCAATCGCGAAACTCGCATAGGTAAATGCCTTGCCAAGTTCCTAAATTAAGCCTGTGGTTGGTTATTGGAACAGAAACCGAAGGCCCAATTATTGAAGCTTTAATGTGCGCGGGCATATCGTCGTCGCCCTCAAGCGTGTGCTCAAAATAAGGCAGTTGCGAATCAACTGTGCGGCGAAAAAATGTTTCAAAGTCGATGCGAACTGTTGGGTCGGCATTTTCGTTTATGGTGAGTGCCGCACTTGTGTGCTGAATCATTAAATGCAGTATTCCACTTTCGGGCAATTCGGGTAATTGCTTTGTTATTTCGCTGGTAATCAAATGATAACCACGTTTGCGTTGTGGTAGCGAAAATGTAACTTGTGTAACCATGTTAGTGTTGTTCAATGTTTTTTCGTGTGTCAAATTTACTTATTGGCATTGGTTCAAAAAAACAGATTGTTATCGAATGCGGCTTTTTATTGTTTTGGTGAGCAATAAACTTGTGAGTTTTTGAGTTATTGCGGCAATCAATCTTCACATTATTTTTGTGCCACATTCAAAAAAACAACAACGTTAAGTGAGGCAAATTATCACCGCCATCTTGCTCTTTTTATCTTGCTCGTTGAGTGCTCAGCAAGCCATGCTTACGGGTGTGGTTACCGATGCGTCGGGCAATGGCATCGAAATGGCTAATGTGGTGGTGAAAGATGTTGCAGGAGGCGAAACAACCGACCAAAACGGAAAATATTCAATAAAAGTTCCTGCCGGAAAATCGATTTATGTGGCTTTTTCGTGCATCGGTTTTGAAACGCATTGGGAGGAACTGATAATTGCGCCAAATCAAACTCGAAAACTTGATGTGGTGCTTAACGCATCGATGCAAGATATTGAGCAAGTGACAGTTGAAGATGCACAAGTGCGAAAAAGTACGTTGTTGCGCATCAATCCAAAGGTGATGAACGTGTTGCCCGATGCATCAGGCTCAATTGAAAGTTTGGTGAAAACCATGCCGGGTGTGGCATCAAATAACGAGATGAGTTCGCAATACTCGGTGCGTGGCGGCAGCTTTGACGAGAATTTGGTTTATGTGAACGATGTTGAAATTTATCGCCCAATTTTGGTGCGTAGCGGCGAGCAAGAAGGCTTGAGCTTTGTAAACTCCGACATGGTTTCGAACTTGCTTTTTTCGGCTGGCGGATTTGATGCTAAGTATGGCGACAAAATGGCGTCGGTGCTCGACATTAAGTACAAACGTCCAGTTGGGTGGGGCGTTTCGGCATCGGCAAGTATGTTTGGCGGTTCGGTTACGGCTTTTGGCGACGCTTTTAACCATAGGCTGCATCACATTTCGGGCTTAAGGTACAAGCGCAACAAATATTTGCTTAACTCGCTTGAAACATCGGGCGATTACGACCCAAAATTTGCTGATTTTCAAACATATATAACCTGCGATTTAACTGACCGCGTTGAGGTTGGCTTTTTGGGTAATTACTCAAGCAACGTGTACAATTTTTGGCCAAAAGACCGAACTACCAAATTTGGTCTTTATAACCAGCCAATGGAGTTGCGAATGTATTTTGAAGGCAGCGAGCGCGACTCGTATCGTACACTTATGGGGGCCATTACTACCAATGTTAAGATAAACGACGGTTTTCAACTCAAGTTTACGGCATCGGCTTTTAAAACTGCCGAGCGTGAAACCTACGACATTTTGAGCGAGTATTACATAAACGAAATTGAAACCGCAGTTGGTGCTGCCAATTTTGGCGATAGCGTGAAAACATTGGGCATTGGCGGTTTTTTAGAACACGGAAGAAATTATCTTGATGCTAAAGTGTTTGCCGTTGAGCATCGTGGCTTGTTAACTGCTGAAAACCATTTTTTTAATTGGGGAATAAAAGCCAACAGGCAGATTATTGACGACGACCTGTCGGAATGGGTTATGATTGATTCGGCAGGCTATTCCATTTCGAACAATGGTAGCGGATTGTATCGCACGTTGCGAGCAAAAAATAATGTGGAGTCGGGTAGGGTAACAGCTTATGTGCAAGATGTTTACAGTTTTGTTGCCGACTCGGCCAATGTGCATGTTACTTATGGCGTGAGGGCTAATTATTGGAACTTTAACAACGAACTTTTGGTTTCGCCACGAGCAAGCATTTCGTACAAACCAAATTGGGAGGCCGACTGGCTTTTCAAATTCTCAACGGGTTTTTATTATCAGTCGCCGTTTTACAAAGAGATGCGCACGCCGCAAGGTGTTGTGAATAAAGACATTAAAGCCCAAAAATCAATTCATTTTGTGTTGGGGGCCGATTATAACTTTTCGGCATGGAACCGACCGTTTAAGTTTATTACCGAGTTGTATTACAAAATGTTACGCGATTTGGTTTCGTATCAAGTCGATAACCTGCGAACCATTTATTCGGGCTGCAACGATGCCGACGGCTATGCGGTTGGGCTCGATATGAAGGTTGCTGGCGAATTTGTAAAAGGTGTCGATTCGTGGATTAGCCTTTCGTTAATGAAAACAGAGGAAGATATTAAAGGCGATAGTTATCAGCGAACAATCAACAACGGCACAACGCAAACCGTTTTTCCGGGCTACATTCCTCGTCCAACCGATCAGCGCGTTAACGTGAGCATGTTTTTTCAAGATTATTTACCTGGAAACGAAGCATATAAAGTGCATTTGCAGTTAAATTATGGTAGCCGTTTGCCATTTGGTCCACCCAACTCGCCACGATACATGGCAACAGGCCGAATGCCAGCCTATCAGCGCGTTGACCTTGGTTTTTCGCGCACACTGAAAAACAAAAACCGAAACTATGCAAGCGGACACATTTTGCACTACGTGAAAGATGCGTGGATTGGCGCCGAAGTGCTCAATGTTACCGATAGACAAAATGTGGCATCGTATGAGTGGGTTACCGATTTTAACAGCCTGCAATATGCTGTTCCAAATTCGCTTACAGGCCGAAGATTTAACGTAAAACTTTCAGTTGAATTCTAAAAAAAACTAAACAAGCAAAGCCATGTCGCAACTAGCCGAATCGCTAAAATACATTTACACCAAAGGCAAAAACTCGTGCATCATTTTGTTTAAGCTGATGATACCTGCATCAATAATAATCAGGGTTATTCAGCAACTCAATTTGCTGCCATATATATCGGAGTGGCTCGATCCGGTGATGCGAGTGGTTGATTTGCCAGCCGAAATGTCGTTGGTGTGGCTCACCGCCATTATGGTGAACATTTACGGTGCGTTTTTGGCATTGTTTGGCATTTACCCAAATTTGGCTGAGCCGCTAACTGTGGCCCAAATGACAACGCTTTGCACAATGATTTTGTTGGCACACTCGTTTCCCATTGAGTTGGTGGTGGCAAAAAAAACAGGCACCAAACTTTGGATAATGTTCATCATTAGGTTTGGTTTTGCCATTTTGTTGGGATTCATAATGTCGCGAACCTACCTTTTGCTTGGTTGGTTGCAGCAATCGGCAACCATTGCGACTTTTCTTACCGCCAAATCAACCTTGTGGACCGATTGGATAATAAACGAGCTAAAGAATTATGCCATAATAACTTGCGTCATTTTTGCATTGGTAACAATGATACGCATTCTCGAAATAACGGGAATGATAAAAATTGTGAATAAAGTAATGGGCCCAATGCTCAATTGGCTCAAAATAAGTAATCAAATGATGCCACTTACTGTGGTTGGACTTACACTTGGCATTGGTTATGGTGGCGGTTTAATTATTGAAGAAAGTAGGCGACAAGCAATGAAACCAAAAGGTATTTTTTATGCAATGATGCTCATGGGGCTATTTCACAGCATTTTTGAGGACACCATTCTGATGCTTTCAATGGGAGGGCATTGGTCGGGCGTTATAGTGTTCAGATTAATTTTTGCGGTTGTAATAACTTTTTGCTTTGTGCGGCTCACTCAAAATATTGACGATCAAAAGTTTGCGCGCCTTTTTATGACTCGCGAATTTCTAAATAGAAAATATGAGTAACGGCAAACTATGTTGTTTGTAGAAACCATAAGGTTCCCCCGCAAGGGCAAAAAGTCTATATTTGCAGTTCAAAAACATAAATACAACAAATCGTGAAGAAGTTTCTTTCGGCACTTAAATACGTGCTTTTTCTGGCAATAGGCATTGCTGTTTTCTACTACATATACAAAGAATTTAAATGGGACGAACTAAAAGGCCAATTGTCGTCGCTCAAATGGGGTTGGATAGTTTTAGGTTTGGCAATAGGTTTGGTTAGTCACACATGCCGAGCCTTGCGTTGGAATATGCTAATCAATCCGTTAGGCTACAAAACCAACCTTTTTCGCACCTTTTGTGCGGTAATGTCAATGTATTTCACCAACCTGATTATTCCACGAGGCGGCGAGTTTGTACGTTGCACGGCACTCAATCGTTCCGATCGCATACCATTTGCAGTGTTGCTAGGTACTGTGGTGGTTGAGCGCTCGGTTGATATTATTTTGCTTATAGTGTTGGTAATCATCACCTTTTGCATTCAATTGCCATTTTTTAAAGACTTTTTTAGCCAACCTGGGCACGAAATTGATGTTCAAAAATTTGAACTTTTTCTTTCGCCTTGGTTTTGGGTTATAACCGTGTTGGCATGTGTAGCAATTGTGTTTGTGCTATGGAAAATGCGCAAAACAATAAGCCAATGGCGCATAATGCAACCAGTTATTGAGTTGATGCACAAATTCTTAGACGGACTGAAATCGGTAACCAAACTGAAAAATCCATGGCTCTTTGGGTTCTACTCGTTGTTTATCTATTTCACCTATTTCCTAATGACATTTGTGGTGTTTTACAGCTTTGAACCAACTCAAAATCTGACCTTTTCGGCTGGACTAACCACCTTTATTATGGGAGGTTTGGCAATGCTTGTTCCTGTGCAAGGCGGCATAGGTCCATGGCACTTTATGGTTTACGAAACATTGGCGCTTTATGGCATTCAAATTGCTGACGGAAAGGTGTTTGCACTTATTTGCCACACATCAACCAATGCCTTTATGTTGGTGGTTGGTGCAGCTTGTTTGGTTTACTTGACATTGGTGGGGCGCCAAAACACAAATATTGAACAAACCGCAACGGTTAATGAAAAATAACTTGTTAAACATTTTCAGTTTGTTGGTGGCGTTGCTCGTTTTGGCAATGCCATTCAGTCAAGTACTAACAAATTTTTTGCTCACACTTGTTTGTTGCGTTGCACTTACTCAAAACTTTAAGTTTCAAATTTACCGATATAACAAACTGCAACTTTGTGTAATTCTGCTTGTTGCGGCTTATTTTTTAGTTAATCTGCAAGGCTTTGTTGTTTCGTCCGACAAGTATCACGCACAGCAAAATTTGTCAAAACTAACGCCATTTGCCGCATTGCCGTTGTTGGCTCTTTTGTTTGGCGAACAACTGGCTCAACAATACAAACGTGTGTTAAAATGGTTTGTTGCGGCCGTAACCATAGCATCGTTAACTTGTTTAGCGTTAGCCGTTTATAGGTCGATATACATAACCCCCGATGGCTGGCAATTCAATCCATTTATAGGCTATCGCACACAGTTTGTTTACACATATTTGTCGGTTTTTCTCTACACCAACAGTTTTGCAATGTACGTGGTGTTTGCCTTGGCAGTGTTGTTGTGGCTGGCATTGTTTGGTGGCGTTAAACCACGAGTAGGTTTTTGGTTGCTTGTAACACTTTGTGTAGCAATGGTTTATTTGTTATCGTCGCGCACCAATGTGTACTCAATGTTCCTAATCTTGTATTTCACCATTGCCGTTTATTATTTGCTAAAGCGTAACATTCGCACAACAATTATTATGCTGATAGGCGTTAGTGCGTTGCTCTACTTTTTTCAGAACTGCAACATGCGCGTTCACAATCTGTCGGACAAAGTTGCTGAATACGTTGAAGGTGGCGAGGTTGAAATTGTGTTAGACGACGGAACTGTTGTGGTTCGCGAGTATAAGGCAAGCGATGTAAATGTGCGAGTGGCAATGTGGCAATGTGGTTTGAAACTAGTAGCCGAAAAACCACTAACAGGCTTTGGCTTAGGCGATTATAACAATGAATTGCGTCGTGCTTATGCCGAAAACGACCTTTGGGAGGCCGTTGATAAATTCTACGACCAACATAATCAGTATCTTGAAACTTTAGGCCGAAACGGAATTTTGGGTTTGATAGTGATGCTAGGACTTCTTTTATCGGCATTTGTTTTGGCAATAAAGCAACGTAACTACTTGATGGCGTGTTTGTTAATAGTGGTGTCGCTCAACATGCTTATGGAATCGATATTCAATCGCTACAGCAACTCTATTTTTGTTTGCCTTATGCTGATGCTAGCAATGTTTGGCGAGGGAAAAAATAAGCAGAATTAAGTAAGTTGTTGGGTTGTTTAACAAGCATAAAATCTGTTTAGTTAATAATATTAATTAAATAAATTTTGGTTGCGGTTTGCGTTGAATTTTAGATTGTTAAGCATGATTAATGACTGATTGCCAAAGTGAGAGTGGACTTTTTTAATCCAGGTTGAAAAAACTCAAACAAAAATTTGGAAGTTTGTTTTTTTTGGCGCTGTTGGTGTAATTGGCGGAATGTTGTTTTCAATCGTTGCTTTTGTTTTGTTTATGCCAATTTGGTTTCCTGTTGAGGCTCGTTGCCAAAAATTGAAATAAATAATTCCTTGTGCATTATTTCAAAATGCAAGATTTTTCTCGTTCTTTGATGTAAAGTTATTTGTGCAATTAACCGTTTGATAACCAATTGAATGCACGGTTTTTTTGCATCAATTTTATAGTAATCGTTAACAAAACAAAAAACAATATGGACTTTCTAAAGCTAGTGCAAGAGCGCTATTCTTGCAAAAAGATGAACGGCGAGAAAATAACCGAACAACAACTGAACATTATACTCGAGGCAGGCCGATGGGCGCCAACTGCCAAAAACTTGCAAGAGCAACGCATATATGTAGTGGAGTCGGCCGAAGGTTTGGCAAAAATCGATTCTGTTACGCCATGCCGATACGGAGCATCAACCGTGTTGGTTGTTGCATGGAACAAAAACAACGTGTTTACCTATCCCGGTGGGCAATGCAATTCGGGTTGCGAAGATGCCACCATTGTAGCAACTCACATGATGTTGGCTGCCAAATCGGTTGGCGTTGAAAGTTGCTGGATAAAATTTTTCGATCCCGAAAAAACGGCCCAAGTGCTAGGCTTGCCCAACAACGAGGAGGTGCTAATGATGCTTAACCTTGGTTTTCCTGCCGATGGTGGCCAACCACTTGCTAATCATGCATCGCGAAAACCTATTTCCGAAACTGTAACTCGTTTATAATAAAAACATTACGCAGCAATGTTCGTCGTACTCACACTTTTCTTGTGCATCTTTTTGGCACTAGTTCCCAATGTGCTTTACCTTGTTTGCTACATAATTGCATTGCCGTTTCATTATCATTTGCCATATCGTTTTTTTGGCTACACGGCTATAACTCTGGTTGTTGTGTGCGCAAGTTTGTTGTTGTACGGCAATCTTATAGGCCGATTTCTTCATCAAGTAAAGCAAGTCAATTATGTTAATGCCGATGTCCCAAATGCGTTTGTTGGTTACCGAATTGTGCACATAAGCGACCTTCATCTCGATAGTTGGAAGGGACATAGCCGTCAACTTGAAAAACGCATCAACGAGATTAATAACCTTAATCCTGACCTTATTTGCTTTACCGGCGATTTGGTGTCGATGTCGGCAAACGAAATTGAGCCGAATATTGAAATTCTGAAAAAACTGAAAGCAAAAGATGGGGTAGTGTCGGTGTTGGGAAATCACGATTACATGCCTTATAGCCGCATTAGTGCTGAACAGCGGAACGAAGCAATTGAAAGCGTTGTGCGCAGTCAACGAAACGATTTAGGTTGGCAACTGCTACTAAATGAGCATGTTATGTTGCATCTAGGAACCGATAGCATAAAAATAATTGGTTGCGAAAACCATAGCGTTGGAGCACATTCGGTAGTTCAGCGTGGCAATTTGGCTAGGGCAATGGGGGAACCGCAAATGGCTGGTTTCCAAGTTCTTTTAACTCACGACCCTTCGCATTGGCGACACGAAGTGCTTGAAAAAACGCCTATTCAATTAACCTTGAGCGGACACACTCACGCAATGCAGTTCCGCATTTTTGGTTGGACACCTTCGCGGTGGCTATATCCCGAGTGCGATGGCCTTTACACCGAAAACAACCAAACGCTGTACGTAAACATCGGTTTGGGCGGAACAGCTCCGTTTCGTATAGGTGCGATACCTGAAATAACACTTATCACTCTTGCTAAATAATTGAAACCGAGCTAACTATGAAAGCGTTTAGTCCGTTGCTCTTCTTTTTTGTGGCCTATGTTGGTGGTAGCATTTTGCTGCACGATTTTTATGCCATACCAATTATTGTGGCTTTTGTAGCGGCAAGTCTTTATGCTCTTTTTGTTTTTCGCACAAAACCATTTAACAACATAGTAATGGCGTTTGCACGAGGCGCAGGCAACGAGAACATTATGTACATGATTCTCATTTTTATTCTTGCAGGAGCATTTGCCTCGCTTGCTAAAAGCATTGGTGCGATTGATGCCACAGTTAATCTTTGCTTGTACTTTTTGCCTACATCGTTGTTGCTACCCGGACTTTTTATTGCCACATGTTTGGTGTCGATGAGCATAGGTACATCGGTTGGCTCAATAGTGGCAATGGTGCCACTTGCGGCAGGATTGGCTACACAAACAGGAAACAGCGTGGCTCTTTACACAGCTTGTATAGTTGGTGGCGCGTTTTTTGGCGACAATTTGTCGTTTATTAGCGATACCACTATTGTAGCAACTCGCACGCAAGGTATTGCCATGCACGAAAAATTTAAGGCCAACTTGCGCATTGTGTTGCCAGCCGCTTTGATTGCAATGGTTATTTATGCGGTTATTGGTTTTGGCAGTTCGGCAACTCATAGTGTCGATGCTCCCGACATTGTTAGAGTGCTGCCATACTTGGTGGTGCTTGTTACAGCCATTTGTGGGTTTAATGTAATTGTGGTGCTTGCCATTGGTCTGTTGCTTTGTTCGGCTTTGGCACTTGGGTTATATTCATTAACTATTACTAGTGTAATGCAATCTGTTGATAGCGGTGTAAAGGCAATGTGTGAACTTATAGTGGTTACAATGCTTGCTGGTGGACTAATGGAAATGGTTCGCATCAACGGTGGTATCGATTCGTTGATGAACAAAATAAGTAGGCGCATTAAAAATCGTCAAGGTGCTGAACTGAGCATCGGTGCGCTTGTTGTTTTGGCCGATTTCTGCACAGCCAACAACACCATTGCCATTTTAACCGTAAGCAGCATAGCCAAACAAATTGCTGAACGATTTGGCATTGCTCCGCAACGTGTGGCTAGTTTGCTCGATACTTGGAGTTGCTTTGCTCAATCGCTTATTCCGTATGGCGCTCAGTTGTTAATAGCCTCAGGTTTAGCCGGCATTGCGCCAACTCAAATAATACAATTCTTGTTCTATCCGTTTGTATTGGCATTGGTCACACTGGGTTCAAGTTTGGTTAAAAAGGGCAAATGATTAGTTATTAATCATTCCAAAGGCGGCTTCGGCAAGCTCAGCCACCCAATGCACCCGGTGCCTGAGCTTGTCGAAGGCACGGTTAGAATATTGATGCGTTGAACTGATGATTTGCTATTGACTATTAACCGTTGACCATTGGTCGCAAAAGGCTAAAAGCTAACAGCATAGTTTATTAAACATTAATCATTGTTTACAATTAGTTAGCCATTCATAAGCTGGAATGCATTGTATTTTAATACCATTAGCTTCTATTGTTTCTGAATGACTGTTGGTTATTAGCCATACGTTATTGCAATTAGTGGCATTGGCTGCCGATACGCATCCTGAAATTTCACGTTTGCGAGTTTTGGCATTAGATATGTCGTAGCTTACTTGATAAATACCTGTAACGCTATTGCCACTTGTTGTTACAAAATCGCATTCGCTCTTTTGTACAGCATAATAATAAATGTCCTCATTGGTGTACTTTATGCGTCTGCGTAACTCTAAATAGACAATGGTTTCTAACCTCCAACCCAAATTGTTGCCTGCCAACGCATTTTCCCTCTTGTTCATCATGGCCACATCTATAGCATATATTTTTTCGCTTTGGGTTCTTATGCTGCTCTTGTTTGAAAACTTTTTTATGGGCAAAATGAGATATGCTTGAGTTAAATACGAAAGGTAGTTGTCCATTGTAATAGGCGACTTCATTTCAAATAATTTTCGGAGATTGGGTTTGTTGATTATTGCTGGTGATATGTTCAAAAGATGTTGCGACAATAGTCTCAAACCCTCAATGTTTTTTACATTGAATCTTCGTTTAATATCTTGAGTTATTATGCTTTCATATAATGAATTTACGTAGCCTAAAGAATTTTTTTCGTGCAGAAGTTCAGGCAACCCACCTTGTGCAATATACTGGTCGAAACATCTTGCCAACAATCCTCTGTTTTTTGTTGTTAATGGGGTTGTTGCCACTTTGTTGTAATTGCAAAATTCGGCGAAAGAAAAGGGCAGTAGTTCTATTTTTGAATGTCTTCCAGTTAGGTGCGTAGCTAAGTCTTGCGACAATAATTTTGAATTACTGCCAGTTATCAATAAATGCTTGCCTTGACGTAATAGCCTGTTAATGAATAATTCCCAGTGATTAATGTTCTGTATTTCGTCAAAAAAGAAATAGTCCAAGTCGCCATGAATTTGATATAGCGTCATCAGAATGTCATCAAGTTCCTCGGTTTTTAGTTCTACAAGGCGTTCGTCGTCATAGTTCACATATCCAAACTTAACGGCTGCTTTTTGCAAAACATTCTTGCACAATGTTGATTTGCCGCACCGCCTAACTCCTATTACAACTTGGGCAAGCTGACTATGTAAATCAACTAAATCTTCCTCCTTGCGATGACAAAGATTAGGTATTGTCCTTGTATCAAGTTCATCTGCTTGATCTATAATAATTTGCTTTAATTTCTCTTTGTCCATAATAGTCGGTTTTTATTCGCAAATATACACTTATCTTCTATTCAAATATATTATCTCGGTCCAAAATGGCATGTTCTACTATATTATCTCGGTCTAAAATGGCACTTGCTACTATATTATCTCGGTCCAGATATGAGGCTCGCGAACGGATGGCCTTTATCCGTTAACCGTGGTAAAATGTTGATTTGCTGAACCGTTGAGTGGTTGAGGCTCAGGTAACGTAAAACGCACTATGTGTGCTGAAATATTTTTTTTGTGTAAAAATACTTCGGCAAAAGAAATGTTGTAAAGTGCAGTATAACAGCTTGTTCCTGTTGACAAACATCGGTTACCGATAAGCAAATTTTCGGTATTCGGTGGGAGTGATGCTCGTAAAACGTTTGAAGAAGTTGGAGAGATGGGCTTGCGACGAAAATTCAAGTTCGTAAGCTATTTCTTGAATGGTTTTGTCGGTTAGTAGTAGCTCTTTTATTTTGTTTAAAAGAGTGTTGTCTATTATCGATTTTGGCGACTGTGATGCTACTTTTCGAGTTACTTGCGATAGGTATCGGGCCGAAACGTTAAGTCGCGATGCATAGTAATTTACATCGTGGCTGTTTTTGCACTCGTCGGTTTGCATGGCTGTAAAACTGCTATATAGAGTAATGCAACGGCTTGAGTTTTCGGGGTTTACGTTTGTCGGAAGCATGAATTTTGCCTTTTTTTCGGCCTTGTCAAGAGTCATTTCTTGGCATAGCAAAGTTGCAATGGTTGAGCACAATTCGTTGCATCGGCCGTGGCTATCGTCGGCTACAATGGTGTGTTCGGCTATAAAGTGGTTGCTATCGCGCTTGCGAACAACAACAGCATGGCACAAAGGAATTAGTTTTTGCTGAATGCGGTCAATCAGTTCGTCGCTCATCATCATCTCCTCGTGGCTTGAGTAAACCACAGGCGAAAACAGAACCCACTGCGGTTTGTATCGCACTATGCAGCGTATTATGGCATCAAGTGTGTAAATGTTGCGTATCAGTCCTATTTTGAAAACAAAAGGCGAAAAATCTTCGGCAACAGCATCTATCTGGCGTTCAACCATTTCGGCAGGAATGTCAAAATAATCTTGAATGCCAAGCGTGTTTTGCATTGTGAGCGTAGTGATTACCGAAAGAGCCTTGCCTCCAAGTCCAGTTATGGTTTTTATGTCGGCTTGTATTCCAGCACCTCCAGCGCTATCCGATCCTGTTATTGTAAGTGTTGCGTTCATTGTTGGTTGTTAATATAGCCATTAGTGCTCTTTGTAAAAGCAATTGTTCTCATTCTTGCAAAGATAAGCCGACAATGTGCAAAATTTGACGGTAAAATGTATGTGCAAACAAAAAAAGAACCGCCCCATCAGGGACGGTTCTTTTGTGAAAGGGTTTTTAAAGCGTTACAAAATACCATAAGTAAATGATTCTCAGCTACATGAACAATATTCGATACTATAATGAAACCCAGGCAGGTGGGATGGGGAGGCGCTATTCGTCACCCTCGCATCACCACATACGCGTCTGACCATCAGCGGAGTTGAGAAGAGAATCAAGGAATTGGGCAAACGACTAGATATGCCCAAAGTGCATCCTCACAAGTTTAGGCGAACTATGGCGACAATGGCCATTGACAAGGGTATGCCCATCGAGCAAGTGCAGAAACTTTTGGGTCATGTGCGCATAGACACGACGCTACGCTATGCCATCGTGAACCAGAATAAATTTAGTGGTATGCGACGAGTTTGGATATGTAAACTGCGACAAGGAAGGAGGCGAACTCTTGTTCAATCACTTGTCTCTACGGGCGGGTAAGAAGGCAATAATAATCACTACTAATCTTGCTTTCAACAGATGGAACGAGATAATTAAAGATAAGGTCCTGGTCGCGGCTATGGTAGATCGGTTGACTCATAAAGCCATGTTGGTAAACTCTCAAGTGAATTTACATTAGATGCTACTATTTTATGTATCTTTGGACACAGAACACAATAAAATTAAGCGAATGAATTTAAGATTTTTAGCGTTGGGACTATCTGTTCTAGTTTCAATGCCGTCAAACTCACAATTTCTGCCTAAAGTATACGACTACATAGAGAACCTGAATGTGTATGAGGTCAATCAGGAGGAGGGACATGCCTACTATCTTGCTGATAATCACATTTCACTCAATGGCTCGTGGAAGTTTTTCTTTGCGGATACTCCAGAGGAAGTACCGTCAAATTTCTATCAGTCATCATATAAAGACAGCAAATGGAGCAATATTGATGTACCAAGTAACTGGGAGATGCAAGGTTTTGGCGACCCGATATTCAGAAATGTAGCGGCACCATTCAAGGCAAATCCTCCGTACGTTCCTCGTGAGTATAATCCAACAGGAGCATATCGGCGTACATTCAATGTTCCATCCAACTGGAAAGGACAGCAAATATTTCTCCGCCTTGAAAAAACGCAGAGCGCCTCTTTCGTATGGATAAACGGAGAAGAGGTCGGCTACAACGAAGGAGGTCAAGAACCAGCTGAATATGATGTGACGAAGTTCGTAAAGCCTGGCAAGAACACCATAGCTGTGTGTGTCACAAAATATAGCGATGGTTATTATCTAGAGGGACAAGACTATTGGCGACTCGCAGGTATTTTTGATGACGTGACATTATATGCCACACCAAAGACCCGTCTCTTCGACTGGTATGTCACTACAGACTTAGACGACCAATACAAAGATGCAAATCTCAATATAGCTGTCGACGTGAAGAGCTACGACACAGCATCGGGTACTTATTCCGTACGTGCCACATTATCTGATTCAAAAGGTATTCAGGTTAAGCAGCTAAGCACAGACAAGTTTGATGTTACAGGGCCGGGCAAACAAACATTCAACATGTCGGCTCTGATATCAAATCCAGACAAGTGGACTTGCGAGACCCCTACACTTTACAACCTGAACCTTGAGCTACTAGATGCACAGGGTAAGACAATACAGAATATTCCAAGTCGTATGGGATTCAAGGAGACAGAAATACGTCATCAAGTATTCTATCTCAATGGGCAGCCAATCAAAGTCAATGCGACAAACACCCACATGCAGCACCCAGACTGGGGACACACGATGAAAGAAGAAGTTATACGCAAGGATATGGAGATTCTCAAACAGCACAATTTCAATGCTGTACGTATCTCCCACTATCCTCCAGTGAATAAATATCTGGAACTTGCCGATGAGTATGGCCTATATATCATAGACGAGGCAGGCGTAGAGGCTCACGCTACAGAACAAGTCTCTTCCATTCCAGAGTTCATACCTATGTACCAAGAGCGAGTTCGACAGATGGTACTACGCGACCGCAATCATCCATGTATTCTCTTCTGGAGTGCCGGTAACGAAAGCGGAGAAGGTCCGAATATTACAGAAGTTGTAAAAGAAGGCAAGAAATACGACCCTACACGCTACTTTATGTATGGTGGTAATGCCTATTCACATCCTGGAGAAGAGATTATAGGTCCAAGATATCCTACTCCATACGAATTAGAGGTCAACACAGCTATGATACCAGAAGAGGAAGATCCGCGACCATCATTCATGGACGAGTACATCTCCGTGGCAGGCAATGCATGTGGAGCTTTGGATGAATATTGGGATGTGATACGCAGACATCCACGTGTTATGGGTGGTGCTATATGGGATTTTGTAAGTCCGGGCTTAACCGACCATATCCGCACACTTACAGACAGTTCGCCATATAATACCCCTGTGCAACTTATGGGATATTCAAAGGTAGAGAAAGGAACGTTAAGATTAAACGGTCATGAAGAGTGGGTAGAAGTCTATCGTCAAGACCAGTTGGAACTTAATGGAGAGGCATTAACCATCAGTTTCGATGTCAAGCCAGGAAAGTTGTGTGGAGCACATGAAGGTGCACCTTATGTGACAAAAGGTATTGCTCAGTTTGGTGTAGTTCAGCGAGGAGAAGACAAGCTATGCTTCTATCTGCATGCAGGCAAGCAATACAGCATAGAGGGGAAACTTCCTGATAATTGGAAGAATAATTGGCATCATGTGACAGCGTCATGGAATGGCAAAGAGATGAAGTTGTACATAGATGGAGTCCAGGTATCACAGGGGACTACAGAACTGGCTGCTGGAGATAGGATTAAGAAGGTAATAATGGACAATTACCCATACTCAGTGAATATCGGTCGCATAGAGGCATCACACGGATCAGAGACCCATACCATATACACAGCAGATGCAGAAATGGACAATGTTGCCATCTACGGCAAGTGCCTTGCAGATGGAGAAGGGAAAGCAGAAGACGCACTGTTGTACCTTACCTTTGATGGTGTTAAAGACGAAGGCAAATACTTTACATACGGTATTACCACCAGAACATACGGAAGTATCTGGCCAGACAGAACGGTACAACCCGAGATGCGACAGATGAAATGGACAACACAACCTGTAAGCTTCAGACTCATTGATGCAGAGACAGGCGAAGTAGAAGTTACCAATAGACTTCATTTCACCGATTTGTCGCAGTATGCCTTCAGTTGGGTATTACAGGCAGACGGAGATGAGCTAGCCAAAGGTACATTTGACCTAGCCACCAAGCCACAGCAGAAGCAAATAATACGTATTCCATTAATCAAGCCTACCATTATAGCTGGCAAAGAGTACAGAGTAACTATATCAGCAACGCTACGCAAAGATGAGATTTGGGCGAAAGCAGGACATGAAGTTGCATGGAATCAGTTAGAACTCAAGTCATGGAATCAGCAAGAAGTCAAGAAAGCTATCCGTTCAACAAATCTCAAAGCAGAAGAAGACAATCAGCAAGTAAGAATAGCAGGAGAAGGATTTGAGTATATAATCAGCAAATCGACAGGCAATTTAGAGAAAGTAATAGTTGGCGGTAAAGAAGTGCTAAGCAATCCGCTTACCTTTAACCTCTGGAGAGCTCCACTTGCCAATGAATCAGACAACTGGACCTCATACCGTATGAGCGGTGCCAGAGCAGAAGGATACGGCGCTCAAGTCGCTACGCTCTTCTATACCAGCGGATTAAATGACGTAATGGTAACACCATCATTTATAGAGCTGACACAGGAGAATGGAGAGACCAAAGTTAGAATCAGACAGATAGTACAAGTAGGAGAGACACGATTGGGTAATCTTGATGCCTATATACGAGGAATAATGCGTTCAGGCTTTACCCTTGACTACACCTACAGCTTCGGAGATGATGGTACAGTAGAGATAGAGAACCATGTCAGTCCACAAGGCAGACTACCAGAGATACTTCCACGTATAGGTTTTACAACAGAAGTATCAAAAGAATTTGACAATATAACCTGGTACGGTCGCGGTCCGGAAGAGAACTACCCAGACAGAAAGACCGGTTACCCTGTCGGCGTATGGAGTCGTACTGTAGATCAGATGTACGAGCCCTACCTTATGCCACAAGACCATGCTTTACGAACAGATATACGTTACCTACAGCTAAAGAATAAGGAAGGCAAAGGCATACAGATATCGATGGACGAGCTGTTCAACTTCAATGCGTATCACTTTACGACAGACAACTTGACGAAGAGTATGTATACCTATCAGCTTCAGCCATTGAAGGACAGGTACACGTTAAACATAGACTACAATACCACGGGAGTAGGATGTACAGCAGTTTATGTAACCGATGATTACAAAGTCAAGCCTATACCATACAATAGGAAAATAACCATCAAAGTGCTTTAGTCCTACTAGGAGAAGTGCCAGACTAAGATATTAAGGTACTGATAATTCTGTTATTTCAGAATTATCAGTACCTTTTGGTATTACAGAAAGCTACATATTAATTTAAACGCACATTGATTATGGCTAAAAAGTCATTACAGGCACTCATAGTGATTTATTTTGATGATAGTGCGGTGAGAATCAGTGTAGAATACCATTGAGACGGAAATTTTTGCTTGTGCGTATGATGAGCGTATGACGTGCGTATGTGTTTGGAGGGAGATAGACATTGGTATTATTGGGGAAAGTATGGTCGCAAACATTCAGTACCATTTAAAAAGTGTTTGAACTTAATTGAGGAAGAATAATTTGCTAATGCGCCAAAATTGAGAGAAAAAGGGAAGACAAAAAAAGAACCGCCCCATTTGGGACGGTTCTTTTTTAAGTTATATGCAAAACTTGCAGTTTAGTAGCTGCGAGCAAACAAAACGCGTTGTTTCGAAGGTTTGCCAGAGTAGATGCAAACGCCATCTTCCAATGGATTGCCAATAGGAATGCAACGGATAGTGGCTTTTGTTTCTTCTTTAATTTTTTCTTCGGTTTCGGTTGTTCCGTCCCAGTGAGCATAAACAAAGCCGCCTTTTTCGTCAAGCACACGTTTAAATTCATCGTAAGTATCAACTTTGGTAATCATGCCATCGCGGTACTCTTTTGCTTTGTTGAATATGTTAGCTTGAATGTCGTCAAGCAACTTAACAATAGCTTCGTCAATGCCGTCAAGCGACATTTGCTCTTTGGTTAACGTGTCGCGGCGAGCCACTTCAACGCTGTTATTCTCCAAGTCGCGGTTGCCAATAGCTAAACGTACAGGAACACCTTTTAGTTCGTATTCAGCAAACTTCCAACCTGGTTTCTTTTGGTCGTTGTCGTCAAACTTAACCGAAATGCCTTTTGCTTTAAGTTTTGCAACAATTTCGTTCACTTTTGCCGAAATAGCTTCAAGTTCTTCGGCTTTTTTGTAAATAGGAACAATAACAACCTGAGTAGGAGCCAAGCATGGAGGCAATACAAGGCCGTTATCGTCGGAGTGAGTCATAATTAAAGCACCCATTAGTCGGGTTGAAACGCCCCACGATGTTGCCCAAACATATTCAAGTTGGTTTTCTTTGTTAACAAACTGAACCTCAAAGGCTTTAGCAAAGTTTTGTCCCAAGAAGTGCGATGTTCCAGCTTGAAGCGCTTTACCATCTTGCATCATAGCCTCAATGGTGTAAGTGTCAAGTGCACCAGCAAAACGCTCGTTAGCACTTTTAACACCTTTCACAACAGGCACAGCCATGTATTTTTCAGCAAATTCGGCATAAACCTCAAGCATCTTTTTTGCCTCAGCTTCAGCCTCTTCGCGAGTAGCGTGAGCGGTGTGTCCTTCTTGCCACAAGAATTCGGCGGTGCGCAAGAACAATCGTGTGCGCATCTCCCAACGCATTACGTTAGCCCATTGGTTGCACAAAATAGGAAGGTCGCGATACGACGAAATCCAGTTTTTATATGTGTTCCAAATAATGGTTTCTGATGTTGGGCGAATGATGAGTTCTTCTTCCAATCGAGCTTCGGGGTCAACAACAACACCTTTGCCATTAGGGTCGTTCATTAAACGATGGTGAGTTACAACGGCGCATTCTTTAGCAAAACCTTCAACATGTTCGGCTTCTTTGCTCAAAAACGATTTTGGAATCAAAAGGGGGAAATAAGCGTTAACGTGACCAGTTTCTTTAAACATGTTGTCAAGCTGACGTTGCATTTTTTCCCAAATGGCATATCCATAAGGTTTTATAACCATACAGCCGCGCACTGCCGATGTTTCGGCCAAGTCGGCTTTTACAACTAATTCGTTGTACCATTGCGAGTAATTCTCGCTGCGTGATGTTAAAAATTTGCCCATCTTTCTGTCAAGAGTATAATTGAATTGTTATATTCGCATTGCATAGTTTATGCTTAATTGTGCGCAAAGAAAACATTTTAATAAACACACTAAAAATCTAACGACATGAAAAATTTCAACCAACTCTTAATGGTGCTGCTCATGGCGGTTACAATGTCGTCGTGTGCTTCGTTAACTAGTATGAATTCATATTATAACGATGCGTATTATAATCCAAGTGTAAAAGCAACTCCTGTTGCACAACAACCAGTTACTACTCAAGAGCAATCTTCTGAAAAATCAACTGTTTCTGATGATGCAACTGCTGCGGTTGCTGACGAAGAAATGGGCGACATTGAACGCCGTTTGGTTCGCTTTAGCGACGATTATAATGGCGCTTATTTTACTGAAGAAGAAAAAGAAGCCAATGTTAATGTGTATCTCAATGTAGTAAACGATGGTTGGGAACTTGGTTGGTATCGTCCATTGTATAGCGATTTTTGGTGGAACTCCTCATACTACTATGGCTCATATCGTTTTGGTTATCCTTATTATGGATATTACTATCGTCATGGCTATTATATGTATGGTTTGTATGATTATCCGTATTTTGACTATGCGTTGACATCTTACTATGGTTATCCTTACTATTATGGATATCCATACTATTATTACCCAAATTATGGTCATCACCATCATCATTGTGGTTATCCATACTATCATTATCACAATAATTATGGTTTTGCAACCAATACAAGCCATACAATGAATTCGTCACGCAGAATGTCGCAAACAACAAATTCTCGTTTTGAGGATGTTGAGGCTCGTATGAATTTGGGAGGAAGTACTCGTGCATCGCGAGGAGGAACAACCTCGGCAATAAAAAATGTTAAGCCAGCCCAAGGTATAAGAAACAACGCTGCAGCTAGTCATATTTCATCTGATAGAACTCCAACCACGGTTTCAAAAAATAGTGGTTCTAAATTGTCAACTGAAAGTAAGCGCACTAACTCGCATATTAAGTCACAAGGCACGGGTCGTGGACCAATTGTTTCGCCTTCAACTTCTTCAACCACTCAAACACGACAAGGCACAATACAACAACGTGCTGAGCGTCAAAAGGAGTCTCAACAACGAGCAATGCAACAACGTACTACAACCACAACTCAAACTCAACGAGTTAGTACACAACCACAACGTGCAACTACAACCACTCGTTCTACAACAACAGGTGTACGCACAAATACTTCGTCGGGTGTGCAACAACGTAGTCATGTAAATACAACAAACCGTTCAACAAGTACACAAAACCGAAGCAATCCTACTCCTCGAGTTCAAAATAGTTCAACAACACCGCGTACAAGTACCCCTTCATACAATAGCGGAACACGTTCAAGTGGAGGTTCTTATGGTGGAGGATCTCACTCAAGTGGTGGTTCTCATTCAGGAGGTCGTGGCCGTTAAAGGAAAATGTTTCAAAAAAGTAAGGTAAATGAAACTAAAGTTTTTTTCTGTATTAACATTGGCATTATTGGCTTTTGCATCCACAGCGCAAAATATCGACGATGCCATTCGTTATAATTATTTGGCTCCAGTTGGTTCTGCAAAATCTGTAGCAATGGGTGGCGCTCTTGGGTCCATTGGTGCCGACATTTCTGCGGTGTCAACCAACCCTGCAAGTGTTGGCGTTTTTCGAACTAATTATTTTTCTTTCACGCCATCGTTCAATATGAGCAAAAGTACTGCGTCGTATTATGGAAATGATTCAAAAGTGAGCAAGAGCAAGTTCAATATGTTTGACGATGTTGGTGTGGTTTTTTCGCTTGATACTGAACGCGAAAAGGGGTGCAAAATGGTTAACTTTTCTTTTGCATACGATAAATTTCACGATTTTCGTTTGAATAGGATGAATGTTAGTGGAGCCAATAATAAGGGGTCGTTTCTTGATGGCGAGGTTTATTATTATTGCGAAAATCCTAGCGACGATAATATGTATTTAGAGGCTGGTGCTATCCTTATTGATACTTTGGCTAACGAGTGCTTTAATAGTTATCAAGAATATGGCCAGTATGGTTCTACTCAATTGTATGAAGAAAAACCTTCGGGCTCAATAGGAGTATTGAATTTTAGCATTGGTTGCAATTTAAACGACAAATTCTATATCGGAGGCTCGCTTGATATTTATGATGTGAACTATTCTATGGATAGCCGTTTTAAGGAAGTGTCAATGCTTCCTACTGATTTTGAAAATCTTTCGCTCAGCAAGTATTTTTCGTCCAAAGGTTCAGGTGTTGGAGTAAAGTTGGGTGGCATTGTTTGGCTTAACCAATTTGTTCGTGTTGGAGCTGCAATGCATTCGCCTGTGCTACTATCAATGAACGATGTGTTTAATAGTCGCGAAACAGTTTCAACAACATACATTAAAACACCAAATCAAGGTTCGTCGTACGACGACTTTAAATGGACAATGACTTTGCCTGGCAAACTAGTAGGTAGTGTGGCTATGGTTATCCCTAGTTTTGCAATGTTGTCGGTCGATTGTGAGTATGTAAACTATGCCAATACATCAATGGATGATGGAGATGACGAAATTTTTTCATACAACTCGTTAAGTGGTGTAAATGACGAAATTGAACAAACATTGCACAACGCGCTTAACCTTAAGGCTGGTGCCGAAATTAATTTAGGTCCTGCTGTTGTTCGTGGCGGATTTGCTTACTTTGGTAGCCCTTACAAAAGTGGCGAAGTAAACGAGTCGGCTAAAAAAATGGTATATAGTGCAGGTATAGGATTTGGAGGAGCCGTTGCTTCTTTTGATTTGGCATATAGGTTTGAACATAACAAACTAAATAGTAGAATATATTCAACCAACGATAGCCAATATGTATTAAAGAATAATATTGGATCTGTTGTAGCAACTTTTGGTTTCCGATTTTAAGCAACTTGAGTTTTAATAAAAAAGGCTAATTAAAAAAGATTGACACAAACAAACTTTAAATTTGAGGAGTGAAATTATAATATGAAACCGCTAATTATTACAGGAACATCGTCAACGCCATCAATTGTTTTGGACAAGGATGGTGGTGTTTTTGAAATTCAGGGTATTTCGCGACCTGAAGATACGTTGACATTCTTTCGTCCTGTTGTTGATTGGTTTAAGGAGTATTCAATAAATCCTAACCCAGTAACCAATGTGGCGTTTAAAATGATTTACCAAAATTCGTCTTCGTCGCGAATGTTTATGAGCATCCTTCTTAGTTTGAAACAGAATTTGGTGCTTAAAGGAAACCAAGTTAATGTTGAGTGGCATTATGTTAAGGTTGACGAATCGCAACGTGAGGTTGGCGAGGACTTTTCTTCGTTACTTGATATGCCATTTGATTTTGTAGAAATGTAATATCGTAACAATGAAAAAGGTTATTGCAACATCAAACGCTCCTGCTGCTATTGGCCCATATAGCCAAGCAATTGAAACAAATGGTTTTGTTTTTGTGTCTGGTCAAATTCCAATTGTTCCTCAAACCGGAAATCTTGTTGATGGCGGTATTGAACAGCAAACTGAGCAAGTTTTGAAAAACATAGCAGCAATTTTAGAAGCTGCAGGTCTTTCGTTGGCCAATGTTGTAAAAACAACAGTGCTACTCAAGAGCATTAACGATTTTGCAGCAATGAATGCGATATATGCAAAGTTTTTCACTAACGAAGCACCAGCGCGCGCTGCGTATGAAGTGGTTAATTTGCCAAAAGGAGCTTTGATTGAGATTGAAGCTATTGCAGCTCGATAAGTATTTTTGTAAGTTAATTTTGTTTGCTTTTATCTGACGAGGCCCTAACTATAAGTGTTGCGGGTACAATAATCTCTTTACCTTCGGCTACAGGCTTACCTTCTATTTGGTCAAACAATAGTTTAGCTGCCAAAATTCCAATTTTCAAAGGATTTTGGTCCAATGTACTTAATGCAGGTTCCATATAACTAGAGCGACGGCTGTTTGAAAAACCAACAACAGCAACATCATCAGGAATACTTAATCCTTTTTCTTTAATTGCATATAGTGCGCCAATTGCAACGTCGTCGTTAATGCCAAATATAGCATCAGGTGGATTCTTTAGGTTTAGCAATTCGCTTGTGGCTTGTTTTGCATTGTCAACGGTAAGATTGCAGCGTACAATTAAACTATTGTCAATTGGTAGCCCGTGGTTTGTTAGTGCAGCTCGGTATCCTCTAAATCTGTTGCGACCTATCAACATGTGCTCTGGGCCTGTTATTAACGCTACTCGTTTTGCTCCGTTTTCAATAAGATGAGAAACTGCCATGTATGCGGCATCGGCATCGTTAGCAACAACTTTTGGCACGTTTATTTCTTTTGATGTGCGGTCAAATAGTACCAATGGTACGTTGTCGCCTTCAATTCGGTGAATATGTACAAACTCATCGGTTGCTTTTGATAGCGATACTATCATACCATCAACTCTATGATCAAGAAAACCATATACGTTTTGCATTTCTTTTATCATGTCTTCGTTTGACGATGATACAAAAACTTGATAACCAAGTTCGTTTGCAACTTGTTCAATGCCTTGAACAACAGTAGCATAAAAGAAACTTACAATTTGAGGTACAACTACTCCAATTGAATATGTTTTGCGCGTTTTTAGGGCAACCGCCATTGTGTTTGGCCTATATTGGAGTTTAGCTGCGGTGTCGCGAACAAGTTGTTTTGTCTCGTCAGATATTTCTGGCTTGTCTTGTAGCGCTCGCGATACTGTTGAAACCGAAACCCCAAGTTCTTTGGCAATGTCTTTTATTGTTGCTGCTTTTTTCATAACAAGTAGTTGTTTTACTATAGGTATCGGTTTACCTTACAAATATATATTTTTTGAGTTCGTTTTCTTTATGGCGTTGGTTACATGTGAGAAAAACATATAAAAAAAGCCGCATTCTATAGGAATGCGGCTTTTGTATGTTATTGCCTTTTGTATTAAATCCAACGAAGCAATGGAAGGTCTTGACGATGAGGCAATTCTGGATGTTTTGCAAACACGCGAATACCGTAATCGTACGAACCTGGTAGGTCAAGTTGGAAATCAATTGCAAAGAATGCCATTGAATTTACCGATTTAGAAAGTGTTAATTCACGGCAACCAATGAATTTATTTCCATCAGGTTGAACAAGAACCAATTCAACGCCTATGTCGTTAATATTTAGGTCTTTAATGTCAAGGGCTACTTCGCCGTGGTAGTTTTGACCAGTTCTAAAATCGCTATTCAATGTGTTAGGGAAGTCAACTGATACAATTTCAATTTTGTCCCAATTCTCCATAAGTTTTGCTTTCCAACTAGTAAGTTCACGAGCCAATTGATAGTTGTTATCAATGATTTTTTTGCTGCGAACGTATTGCTTGCTATAGTATTGAGCAATGTAGTCGTCAAGCATACGTTTTGTTGTAAAGTTAGGAGCGATGCTTGCAATTGAACGTTTGATGTATTGTACCCATTCTGTTGGAACACCATCTTCGCCACGTTGGTAGAACAATGGGATGATTTCGTTCTCAAGAATACTGTAAATAGTGGCAGCATCAAGTTCGTCTTGGAATTGAGTGTCTTGGTATGTTTGTTTTTCAGTTAAAGCCCAACCAGCTTTTTCTTTGTAACCTTCGCACCACCAACCGTCAAGCACACTAAAGTTTAGTACACCATTCATTTCGGCTTTTTGACCACTTGTACCACTGGCCTCAAGTGGGCGAGTTGGGTTGTTCAACCATACGTCAACACCGCGAACCAAACGTTTTGCTAGGTCAATATCGTAGTTCTCAAGGAACAATATTTTGCCAATGAATTCAGGACGACGCGAAATCTCAATAATGTTTTTGATAAGGTCTTGACCTGGTTTGTCGTGTGGGTGAGCTTTACCAGCAAACAAGAATTGAACTGGACGCTCTGGGTTGTTTACGATTTTAGCCAAACGGTCAATATCGCTGAACAACAAGTGTGCACGTTTGTATGTAGCAAAACGGCGAGCAAAACCAATTGTCAAGGTGTTCTCGTTAATTGAGTTAAGAGTCTTAACGATGTATTTTGGGCTCTCGTGACGACGAATGAAACTATCCTCGTAACGTGATTTTACGTAATCGATAAGTTTTTTGCGGAGTTTGTTTCTCAAATCCCAAATAACGTTGTCTTTTACTTTGAATATTTTCTCCCAATAGTCTGTGTTTGATTGGTCTTGCATCCAACCTTCGCCAAATTCTTGCTCATACAAACGACGCCATTCGTTTGCTGTCCATGTTGGCATGTGAACACCATTGGTAACGTAGTTGATGTATAGTTCTTCTGTAAAGAAGCCTTTCCACATATATTTAAACATCTCCTTTGTTACTTCACCATGCAAGCGGCTTACACCGTTCATTTCTTGCGAAGTTTTTGTTGCCAAAACGCTCATTGAGAATTTGTCGGTTTGGCTTCCTTCGTGTTCGCGACCTAGGTTTAAGAATACCTCCCAATCAACTTTCAAGCGCTCTGGAATTGGGCGCAAGTAAGTTCTAATCATTTGTTGGTCAAAGGCATCGTGGCCAGCGGCAACAGGTGTGTGTGTGGTAAACAATGATGATGAGCGAACTACTTCAAGAGCCTCGCCAAATGTCAAGTTCTCGTGTTGAACAAGGTCGCACAAGCGTTCAACGTTGATAAGAGCTGCGTGGCCCTCATTGCAGTGATATACGTTAGGTTTGATGCCTAATGCTTTTAATACTCGAATACCACCCAAGCCAAGGAACATTTCTTGTTTCAATCGGTTTTCCCAGTCACCACCATAAAGTTGGTGTGTAATGGTACGATCCTCTGGTGAGTTTTCAGGGCATTCTGTATCAAGCAAATACAATGGAACGCGACCTACTTGAACTATCCAAACTTTAGCCATTACCATACGACCTGGCAGGTTCAATGTAATCATCAAATGGTGATTGAACTCGTCAAGAACTGGTTTGATTGGAAGGCTATCAAGGTTTTGTGGAATCAAACTAGCTTGTTGCTCGCCTGATACTGTTAATTCTTGTGTAAAGTATCCGTATTTGTATAGGAAACCAATTGCAACCATGGGCATGTTAGAGTCGCTGGCTTCTTTCAAGTAGTCACCTGCCAAAATACCCAAACCGCCCGAGAATATTTTAAGGTTGTCAGTCAAACCATACTCCATGCTGAAATAGCCAACTAGTGGCATATCGGTACGTGGAGCAACGCTCATGTATTTTGAAAAGTCGTTGTAAACTTTTTCATATTGTGCAAGGAAAACAGGGTCTTTGCTTAATTCGTTCAAACGAGCTGTTGAAACTCGTTTAAGTAAGGTGATTGGGTTCTTTTCGCTCTTTTTCCAAAGTTCTGGATCAATGTATTTAAACATATCTAGAGCTTCGTAGCTCCAACACCACCATAGGTTGTTTGAAATTTCTTCAAGATTTTCCAATTTGCTTGGTAAGTCTGAATGGATAACCATTCTTTTCCAAACAGGTTCATTACTTGTCTGTCTATTCTCCATAATATAATTTGTGATAATCTGTGTGTCGTTAACTTTTTTTCTTGTTGAAATGCTCAAGGCTTTTTCGTACACCTCAATGTAGTATGGGAATAAGTTCTCCCAACTTATTTCTAGCGATTGTTTACGAGCTGCTTCGCCAATTTCTTTACGTTTTTGTACTGGCATGCGGTAAACGTTTTCAATTACATCTACCAAATCGTTTACAACATCCCAATATCCGTCTTCGTTGCGATTGATAACAGCAATACCGTCTTCAATGCCATCGGTACGTTTTTGCATCCATTGTCCAAAACCAGCCAAGTTGTCGGTAACTGTTGGAACTCCAACTGCAATACTCTCAAGTGGAGTATAGCCCCAAGGTTCGTAATATGATGGGAATGCAGTTAAATCAAATCCGCTTAGCAATTCGTAGTACGACATGTTGAAAATGCCATCGTTTCCTTTTAGGTAAACAGGAACCGATACAATATTAATGTCGCTACCATCGTTGTTTAGCAACTGTAATTGGTTGCATTTATCAAGGATAGGGTCGTATGCGTTACGGTCAAGTTCGTGAGTTAAAATACGATCGCTAATAGGTTTCATTCCTCCGTTTAGCGCGGTAATCAATTCTTGTCGAGGTCCGTAATTGTTGTTTGGTACAAGAATAAAACCAACAATCTTGTGGTCGTGTTTGGTTTGACGCAGTTTACCTAGAGCATCAATAAATACATCAATTCCCTTGTTTTTGAATTCGTAGCGACCAGAAATAGCTACAAATAAAGTATCGTCGTCGTATTGGTTGCCAGTTAGTGCAGATGCAACTTTGGCTAATAGTTGACGTGCTTTTTTAGGGGTGTCTTTTGCAATTTTTGGCAAGTGCTCAAGTGAAAAACCATTTGGGGTAATTACATCTGGAGCATTGTTCAAAATAACCGAACATTCGGTTGCTGTAACTTTACTCACTGTTGTGTATGCCGATGCATATTTTGCCGACATTTTTTCAAGCGAGTGCTTTGCCATCACATTCAAGTCGCGAGCTTTGGTGTCGGGGTCAAAAGTGCCAAGGCTTTTATACAATGGAAGTCCGTTGCCTGCTATTGAGCGACCAAGAACGGTTGCGTGTGTTGTAAATACTGTGCCAATTTGTGGACAATTTTGTTCAAGGTAAAGAACGCCTGCTCCTGTTTGCCATTCGTGGAATTGGGCAATAACTGGAGTGCCTTTAAGAACGTACTTCTTAAAACTTTCAATTACCATGCCCACAGCATAACCAAACAATGCCGATTCAACATAATCCCAGTCGCCGGTAATAGAATCGAGTTTATATGTTTCCCACCATTTAGCAAAGATTTTATCTTTTTGTGGAATTAAAACTGTATAGTCAACCAAGAATGCTGTTGGCTTGTGTGCAACGTTCCATTTGCCAATTCTAACTCTAATACCTTCTGCTGCAATTGCTTCTCGCCATTCAGAATATAGAGTTTTATCCTCGGTGAACTCCATGTTTTGTGTGTCGCGAATAAAATCAGGACCAACAAATATTACGTTGTCACCATATTTGGCATGTTGGTATGGCATTTTTGATGTAATAACAGTATGGATGCCTCCAACTTTGTTGCAAACTTCCCAACTTGTTTCAAAAATAAAACATGATGAGGGGGTAGTACTCATTTGTAGTATAGGTTTTTGTTTTTTAGTTACAATTTGCTAGAACTGCTCAGAGCTAATTTTAGCTTGCTCTTAAGTTTCTTAATCTCGTCTTGTTGCGAAAGAACAGTTTTTTGTAGCTTTTCAATGTCTTGGCCTTCAATTTCGCCATACAATTCACGATTTACACGAATTGTAAAATCGCTTAGCACGTTCATGTAGTTGATAAATGCCTCGTATGGATCTTTGTAAGGATTGAAGTATGCATGAACCTCACCATCGCTGAACCATTTGGTTGACATGTAGTAGAAGTGGTCGCTAGTTTGTAAATACTTCCAATCTTGAAGAATTTGAGGGTCTTTAATTTTTTCCATCTTTTCGGTCAAAGCATACAACTTGCTGAATGCCTCGTTTTGCATGCTATTACCTAACCAAGCGGTAATGTCGCGTTCTTCATCGGCCCACGAAATAGGATAAGGAACATTAATGGCTGCAACTGGTTGAACTTTCTTAATAATTGATGATGGTGTCTCAAATTTGAAGTCAGTCATGTTGAGCACAGTTTCTGGCAAACGTTCAACAAAATTGAAAATTCCAGTTTCTGCGCTTTGGTGTTCACCAAATGTTTCGTAGTCCATAAACAAGTTCACAACTTCCTCTTTGTTTGATATCTCATTGAGCCATGATGCGTATTTCTCAGGAGTAAGAGGATAGTTTTCCCAACCTTGGTTTGAGAATCGGAACGAAATGTCGTCACTTAATACATAGTTGCGTAATAACAATTTTAGCTGAGGCTCAATTGCATTGTAGTATAAGAAATTTGGCGATTTCCAACCCAAAATGTGTTTAGCACCCTCGGTAAGCATTCCTTTGAAACCCATTTTGTACACAGCAGCACCAATTTCGTCGGAGTATATAAGCTCGGTGTTTCGGAATACTTTTGGTTTGTAACCAAATAGCTCCTCAATTTTTGCTGTGTGGGCTTTTACTTGTTTGCTGAAAACCTCAAATGTGGTTTGCGATGCCAATGAGTGTGAATATGTTTCAGCAAGAAATTCAACTTGGCCAGTTTTTGCCAAACGTTGAAAACTCTCAATAACTTCTGGAGCATAAAGCTCAAATTGGTCAAGAGCAATACCTGTGATTGAAAATGTTACTTTGAAGTTCTTACCATGTTTTTCAATTAGGCGCAACAACAAGTCGTTAGCTGGCAAATAGCAGCGGTGAGCCACTTTTTGCATAATTGATTCGTTGAGGTAATCGTCATAGTAATAATGGTTTTTACCCATATCAAAGAACGAGTAGTTACGGAACCGAAATGGTTGGTGAACTTGAAAGTATAAACACAAACTCTTCATGGCTTATATGTTTTAAATATTTTTTTCTGAAATAACTGAATTATACACTTTGTATACCTCTTTGGCTGATGCGCTCCAACGCAAGTTGTTTGCCTCGTTACGACCATTTTCGCTGATTGTTTGAGCCAACGATGGGTAGTTGAGTATTGCGTATATAGCGTTTGCCATTTTGTCGATATCCCAAAAGTCAATCTTAATAGCGTGCTTCAATATTTCGCTTACGCCCGATTGTTTTGAAATGATTACTGGCACACCAGACTGCATTGCCTCAAGTGGCGATATTCCGAAAGGCTCTGAAATTGATGGCATAATGTATAGGTCGCTATAGTTGAACATTTTGAACACTGCATTTCCTTTCAAGAATCCTGTGAAGTGAAATTTGTCCATAATACCCAAACTTGCAGCACGCTCTACCATTTTGTTCATCATGTCGCCGCTACCTGCCATAACAAAGCGAACATTGTCCATACGTTTTAAAACTTTGTATGCAGCTTCAACAAAGTATTCGGGACCTTTTTGTAAGGTAATGCGGCCAAGGAAAGTTACAACTTTCTCGTCCATGCCTTTTTTCTGTTTAACTAATGCTGCTTCGTTTGGCTCAACAGCATTGTAAACGGTTACAACTTTATCAGGCGATTGTCCGTATTTGTTAATAACAATGTCGCGAGTCAGATTACTTACAGTAATTGCACGATCTGCATTGTCAAGTCCTTCTTTTTCGATGCGGTAAACGGTTGGGTTTACGCTTCCTCCACTACGGTCAAAATCGGTTGCGTGTACGTGAACAACCAATGGTTTGCCCGAAACGCGTTTTGCTGCAATTCCTGCTGGATATGCTAGCCAATCGTGTGCGTGGATAATGTCAAAGTCGTACATTTTGGCAATTTGCTCGGCAACAAGACTATAGTAGTAAATCTCTGTGTAAAGAGAACTGCCATATTTACCAGTAAATGGAATGCAACCTTGCTCGTTTACCTCAACTATGCGCGATTTGTTAGTTGTACTTTTGCTTACAAGTTCAAAATATTCCTCTGGAGTAGAGTAGGGTACAAGGTTAGAATCAACTTGCAAGTATTCAAGGTTACTGACGTATGAGTCGTCAGTAAAACGAGTGATTTTAACTGGAATGTTGCCTGCACCAACAAGTTTTATGGCATCTTGTGGTTCGTCGCCATAGGCTTTTGGCACAACAAATATCACTTCCAAGTTAGGTATTTCAGACATTCCTTTGGTCAAACCATAGCATGCTGTTCCTAAACCACCAGAAATATGAGGTGGGAATTCCCAACCAAACATTAATACTCTCATACTATTTCTTTCCTTTCTTGGTTTCTTTCTTTTCGGTTGAAGCTTTTTTGCTTGTTGTTTTTGCTTCAGCTTTTGGTGCTACAACTTTTTTTGTTTTGGTTGTTTTTGCTACAATTTCATTTGCCTCTTGTATTGCAGCTGTGCTGTTAAGTTGGAATACTAATTTAAGCAAGCAAGCTGTATTCATTGCAAACGAAATGGCACCTTTTCCTTTGTATGGTGGGTCTCCATGATACAACTCTGAAACTGAGCAAATGCCCGCCATGGTCATTTCTTTTTCAAAATTGTCAACAAACTCGGCAATTTTTGCATTCAACATTCTTGGTTGAATTTTTGCCAAAGTGTCGATGTAGAACGACAATAACCAAGGCCAAACTGAACCATTGTAGGCTGCATTTTCGCGGCGGTCTTGGTTGCCTTTGTATAGTGAAATGTATTGCGAGTCTGATGGCGAAAGTGAACGCATTCCGTAAGGGGTAAGTAATTGACTTTCGGCCAATCGAAATGCTTTCTTAATTTGGTCTTTTTCAAGTGGGCAATAGTCTAGCGCGCAAGCAATTACTTGGTTTGGTCTCATTTGCCAATTTGCTCCATATTCGTTTACGTGGTCGGCAAGATAGCCTTTCTCTTCGCTCCAGAATATTTTGCTATAGTTTTCAAGCACTTTAACTGCTATAGGTTCCCATGCTTTAATAAATGCGTGGTCTTTGTTTTCGTGACTCTTGGCTAGTGCGTATTCAATAGCATTGTACCATAGTGCATTGGTTTCAACAACATAACCATTACGCGAAGTAACTGGGCGGCCACCAATCACAGCATTCATCCATGTGTTTGCTACGGTGTTGTGGTTGTTGTATATAAGTCCGTTGTCGTCAACTTTAAAGTGATAGTTTTGAGTCAGGTAGCTATTAAGAATCTTTTTAACCTCTTTGCCGTATTGTTTCCAGATGTTTTCGGCTGGGAACATTTTTTCAAGTTGTTGGATGCACCAAATAAACCACAAAGCAATGTCTGATTGGAATTCGTAACTATCGGTGTTTGTGAATTCGCCCATTAGGCAACCATCGCTGTGCGAAAGTATTGTGGATAAAACGCTTTTGTAAATGGTAGGATTTTGCGATCCGTTGAGCAAACCTGGCAACGCAATTAATGCATCGCGAGTGCGTGCAGGTAACCATGGGTATCCTGCTAATATGTGAGTTTGCTTACCATCGGTCATAAAGAACTGTGATGCACTATTTATCAAGAAGTTGGTAAAACTGTTGCGAGGTACGCGGTTCTTTATCTCGTTGCTAAATTTGGTTTTAAGCGTTTGTGGATTAGCCTCGTTCAAACCAGCTGATATAATAATGCTTTCTCCTTTTTTGATTGATGTCTCAAAGTATCCAGGAACAAACAAGTCTTCCTTGAAATCGTAACCGCGACTTTGTTCTTTCATGTACTCAATGTTGTAGTACCAATCAGGTGCAGGAACAAATTCACATTTTTTTGAACTTTGAATGTATAGGTCTGGGTATGGACTATACAAACGAGCTGAAATGCCGTTTTCTACTTCGCGAACCTTTGTGTTAGCATCCATATTGGCTTTGCTCAGCGCGTGTATGTTGCGGAATGCCAAAAATGGTTTGAAACGAATTTTAGTTTCGCTATGAGCATCAAGCAATGTGTATTTGATGAGAATACGTGGCTCGTTGTAAACCAAAATCTTTTCTTTCGAAATCAATACGCCACCCACGCGATAAACCAAAGTTGGAATAGGGTTGCTTTTGAAATCGGTTATGTACTTGTGCCCTTTTGGCTCGTAGTTGTCTCCTTCGTATTTGTGCAATCCAAGGTTGAATTCACAATCGTGTTGAATGATTGTTTCGTCAAGACTTGATAATAGTACGTGGCGGCCTCCGTCAAGTGCGGGGAGTGGGGTTACCAACAATCCGTGATACTTGCGGGTGTTGCAGCCAATAACTGTAGTGCACGAGTAGGAGCCTGCTCGGTTGGTTCGCAAAACCTCTTTCTTTAGAGATTTTTCAAGGTTGACCAGTTCTTTCTTGTTGAATTCCAAAGAGTTCATTTTATATAGTCTTATGAACAGTTACTTTTTTTACAAATGCAAAGAAACAAAAAAAACAGTCAAGGATTTTTTCGTCTCGTCAATATTCTTGTTAAGTTTTTGCTCAATTGTAAATATACGATTGCCAAATCTTTGCAAGTGCTTACGGAAACGTTTGTGTATTTTTTTTGTGTACAAAATATGTGCTTTTGGCAAAATAATCGTTTGGTTATGTTTTAAAATGAAAGTAGCCCAAAAGATTTTATCTATTGGGCTACCTGCTTCTTTATGTCGTGTTAATGCTAGTTCTCTTTGTTAATCAATTTGTTGTAAACATTGATTTTTGCTTGGTTGCGTAGTTTTTCTTGCAATTGTTTTGTTGGTAATTTTTTCTTTGCTGATAATTTTTTCGTAGGAGTTAGATTGTTTGTTGCTCGTGCGTAATCAAATTCATAGTCTAGCTCGTATGCAACTGTATTGTCGTCGTTTAATTCAATGTCCCAATCGTAGCTATTTGATTCGTTCAATGGTCCACTTTCATCAATGCCTGTAGTTTTGTATGAGTATTTCATTGGGAGTTTACTTGTTCCCTTTCCAATTAATCCAACCATTTGTAATTCAGTTAGATAATATATGTTACATATCTCGTTTAGTGCAAATGTGTTTTGATAAAGAGGATTTTGACCATTGTATGTTAGTGTTGCGGTTCTTTTTGTTTTGTATTTGCCGTTGGTTGCTTCTGATGTTGACGAAACTGCACAACCGTTTTCCCAGTTGATATTTGTATTGATGGTTATGGTTTCGTTTTGTGTTACTCCCATATATGAACCGCTAATTTTGTATTTTTCTACAATAGCTACAAGGTTTTTGTTGCTGTTGTATGAAAGACTATAATTGTCTGATATAGTTGCAGTTATCTTTTCTCCATGGTATTCTTCAACTATTTTTTCTTCTATTGTTATTTTGCTTAAAAATCCATTGCTGTTAAACTCTGGCAATACTTTAATTGTAGATATGTCTGTGTCTTCTTCGTCGTATATGTCTTCAACAACGCTGATTTTTGTTTTGTTGCCCGAATAATTGAATTTGCCAATAAAGATAGTTTCGCTCATTGTTGAAGCCCAAAATTCGTCAAGTGAGCCATCGTTGTTGTAATAGTAATTAGCGTAATTGTAGTCGTCTTCGTAGTTGTATATGTTTAATAGCAAATTGTTACCCAAATTAACATTATTGCTAATCTGGTTTCTAATTTCAGATGCATCAATTGTGTTTGAATCTTCTTTGTTGCATGCTGCAAATAGCATTGCAAAAGCAACTAATAACAAAGTTTTTTTTGTTCCCATTTTATTGCTTGTACTAGAGGTTTAACGTGTTTTATTTTTTGTCTTTTGGACCGCTTGATCCAACCATTATATTCATGCCAAATGCCATGCTAAAGTTGTTGAAGCTATAAGGCGCGTTTATTTTCGATATTGATTTGGTTTCAGATTCAGGCAAAATGTATGAGCGATAGGTTAGCGGAATGTTATCTATTACTGTATATAGTTGCAAAACTTTTAGGTTTATTGACATTCCCATACTTGCGGTAAGTGCACCTTTTATGCTATAGTTGAATCCTGTTGTGGCCGAAAACCAATCGTGACGTGGATTAAAGTTTGCTGAAACACTGAATTGTTGGTCGATGCTTGGTTTGGAGAATTTTGTTGCAGATAAAATACCAACGCTAAAACATCTGCATGGTTTATATTCAGAACCAATAAGCAACGATGGTGTGAGGGCGGTTGCGTATGTTTTGTGCCCGGGTTTGGGTTTTATTTGTGTTTGAATTGAGTCGGCAATGTTTTCAAATGAATTAACCACGTTGTCGCGAATATCGTTGAGTGAACTTGTTTCGCAGTGGATACCTGTGTAGGTGTATTTGCCTTTCATTGTTATGTTGTTGGTTTGTCGCGCCCACACTACAAAACCAATATTGTTTAGTGCTGCCGATATGCTTAGTTTTTCGTTTATATCGTATTGGGTACCAAAATCGAATCCCCAACCAGGATTTCGCAAGCTAGGAATGAATGATTTTACACTACTATTAATGGTAATGCTATCAATTAATGCCATTTCGCCGTTTTCGTCGGTAATGTCAATAGGTAGGGCAACGTCAACTTTTCCATCAAGTTTAAGTTCCCATTTGTCTTTGCTAGTGTATAAGTCGAGTTGGTTAAACTTGGTTCTAATATCGGTTATACCCAAAATTTGTTTTGCGCGCACGCCTGCGGTCAAGTTGTCGGTTAGTTTTGCCGATAATGCAGCCGAAAGGTCTGTGTAAATCAAAGTGTTGAATCGAAGATCTTTGAAGCTAAGGTTTGATCCGTCGGGTAGGCCGCGGTCTATTAACTTAAATGCGTCGGAGGGAATGTTTGAGCGTAGGTCGATGTGTGCGTCATACGAAATGGTGATGTATGCTTTGCCTAGTCGAAAACCTCCGCTTAACAAACTTGTGCTAAAGTCGTTGTTTAGACTAAAACCATGTTTGTATTTGCTGTATAGTTGATTGTATTCGAATTCTTTTTGTAAAAAAGTGTAGGTTAATCCATTTTTTTCTTGGAACAGGTTTTTTACATTGAAATTGGTGTGTAGGTTTTCGTAAAAATTAAGAACAGGAATTCCAACAAATATATTTGTGCGAGGTTGTAGTGCTGGATTGAGTTTTGTGCTTTGTGGCACATTCTCCATAAAATATAGCGATGTTGATGTTTGAGCTATTGCCCCAAAAAACAACGATGCGAACAATATTGAAAGAACTATTTTTTTCATTGTTTATTGGTTTATTAGGTTAGAGTTACTTTTTGCTTCAACGGCCATACTTATATTTAAATAGTAGTCTTTGTACAAAGGAATGAAGTTGTTGCCAGCGGTTTCGCTTGTTGTGGCTCTCGATTTTAACACAATATGTGTAACATTTGAGTTTAGACACTTTGTGGCTCGAGGGTTGTCAAGTGCAATGTTGAATGTGTTGTGGGCTGGTTGGTTGGCTATCATATTGTTGTTTAGTTTGCAGCCTTTCCAAAGCGGGGCGGATGTGTTCATTAGCGAGTCAACAATTTTACCATCTTCAGACATAAGGTAAGCTTGTGAGTACACATCAAGTGGAATTAGGTTTTCGGTGTTGAATACAAATATTAGCGAGTCAATGGCTTCTATTGTACTATTGCTTAATTGCGACGATAGGTTAAAGTTGATGGTATCGAAACGCAGTAAATGGTTTATTCTTAAATATATGGGAACGTTTACTTCGCTCACTACACTCATTTTGTTGGTTTTGGTTATAAAGTTTTCGTCTTTTTCGCCGTCGGGATTGGTTTCAATGTTAATTGTGTGAGAAAAATGGTTTGGAAAAAGGTTAATAACTTGCTGTATGGTTGAGTTTGTTGAGTCGAATGTAAATTTGTTGTGCTTTGGCTCAAGGTTGTTCAAACTTAAGTTTGTTGAGTAAGGTATTTGTTCAATTTTAAGCGAATTGTCAATGTTGAATACCAACGGGGTGGAATCGTCTTTACAATGAAAATGCATGTCGGTTACGCTTACCTTGTATGGTATGCCGGTGTGGTTTAGTACATCAATATTTACACAAGCCCCAGCAAATTCAATTTCGTTAGGAATGTCGTAGTCTTTAAAAAATACTATTGAGCGATTGTTTTTTTGCGATAGTACAATGTTTTTACCCAAGTAGCCGTATGCAACTTGTGGAATTAGTTTTTCGGCAACAAGGTTAAAGTTAAATTGTTGTGTTTCGTTAGAAAGGGCGGTACCTTTTATTGTAACGTTAATAGAGATGCTACTGCCGCTGCTTGTAATATCGGGGTAAATTGTGTAGCCAGTTAAGTTGGCTTGTGACGAGTAACCATCGGTTAAAGGCCATGATAGGGTGAAAGGCTCGCCATTGCGGCGAATGTTTTTTATTTCTAGTATTCCGTTTCCACTTATTTGTAGAGAAGAAATGTTTAAGACGATGGGCATGCTGTCAATAACTATTGAATCGATGCGCTGATTGTTGTCGGTTGTAATTGCTTGGGTAATAGTAAACGACAAGTCGGCATCTTTGCCTTTTACAAGCGACACGCTATTGTTTTGTTTGCAACTAATGTTGTTTAAGTCCAAAACTTGTTCCCAACCAATTTCGCTAGTGTCGCGGTAATACACATGTAGCAAACCATTGTTGTTTGCACGTAAAACGCTACTGCTGTCTTTTGCAAAATGATTGAACAAAGCATTTACGTCGAGTTGAGTTGTGAATATTGGCGCGGCAATTTCAAGCGGGCGCGAGTATTCGTTGTAACCAGGAGCTAGAATGGCATCGTCTTTATGGCAACTATGCATAAGCAAACAAGTTGCTGGCAATGCAATCATCAGTTTTAGTATGTTATGTTTATTCATTTGACAATTTGTTATTTATGGTAAATAGTAATTGTTGTTCTTTCTTAAAATACAATTTACAAAAATAACTAAAGTATAGATATTGTAAATGATGTTTTGATAGACGATAAAATATGAAGAGAGGTTGCTTGGGGTTACTAATAATAATGGTAGCCGCAATTAAATATTCCGAAACCTGAAAGCAATTTTAAAACAACTCAGAAAAAATAGTGTCGATTATTTGTTTGATATTCATGTGGTTGGCGATGTTGAATGAAAAAATGTTGAATTTTTTTAACTATAACACTTGCAGATAACCAAAAAAGCACTACTTTTGCATCGCTTTTGAGACATAAAGCAAGTTCTAAAAATGGTGCGGTAGTTCAGTTGGTTAGAATATCGGCCTGTCACGCCGGGGGTCGCGAGTTCGAGTCTCGTCCGCACCGCAAAGCACTCAAGCAATTGGGTGCTTTTTTTTTGCTCACACTTTTCGTGGTGCGTGCTATTTTTTTTGCCGTTTGCTTTTTTGTAAATTGTTGTTTTGCTGAAGATTACAATGTGTTTACAATTAACGATAATTACTTTTTATAAAGTTATTCACTACACATATTTGCTACTGTCATTTATCTAAATTTGCCAATTATTATTTAAAAACGAATTGTTGTGCAAGAGAAAATAATTGTATTGGATTTTGGTGGACAATATGCTCACCTTATTGCAAACAGAGTGCGCCGTTTGGGCGTTTTTACTGAAATTTGTTCTCCAACAGCACCAGTTAGCGAACTGGTAGGAGCAAAGGGCATTATATATAGTGGTGGTCCTTCAAGTGTTTATGCTGAAGATGCACCAGAGTATAATCCTGAAATTTTGGACATTCCTGTGCCAAAATTGGGAATTTGTTATGGTCACCAACTTATGGCATCGCAGCTTGGTGGTTCGGTTCGACCAGGAAAAGTAAAGGAGTATGGCATTGCCGATCTTTTGCTAACAGAACCACAACATCCGCTTTTGAAAGATATTCCTGCATCGTCGCCAATGTGGATGAGTCATGGCGATGCTGTTGAAAAATTGCCAGAGGGTTACAAAATTATTGCATCGACTAAAGATTGCCCAATTGCCGCTGTTGCACTTGATAGTCGAAAAATATATGGAATTCAGTTCCATCCCGAAGTAACTCACAGCAAATATGGCATGAAGATTCTTGATAACTTTATTGACATCTGTGGCTGCCAACGTACTTGGAACATGAAGAGCTACATGCCGCTTATTTCCGAAAAAATTAAAAACGAAGTTGGCAATCGCAAAGTGTTCTTGCTTGTTTCGGGAGGTGTTGATAGTACAGTTGCTTTTGTGCTCCTAAACAAAGTGCTTGGAACCGACCGTGTTCTTGGCCTTCATATCGACAACGGTATGATGCGTATGGACGAGAGCCAAAAGATTATTGAGTTTCTTAACGCTTCGGGTATGAACAATCTTCGCGTTGTTGATGCAACCGATTCATTCCTTGGTCGTCTTGAGGGAATTACCGCTCCAGAAGAAAAGCGCAAGCGCATTGGTGCAACATTCCTTGTTGTTAAAGATGAGGAAATGGCTAAACTGAACCTCGATCCAAAAGAGTGGATGATTGCTCAAGGAACTATTTATCCTGATACTATTGAAAGTGGCGGCACAAAGAATGCCGACCTAATTAAAACCCACCACAACCGTGTGCAAGAGGTGATGGACTTAATGGCACAAGGACTTCTTCTTGAGCCACTTGCCGACCTTTACAAAGACGAGGTTCGTATGCTTGGCGAGGAACTTGGCATTCCTCACAATCTTGTATGGCGCCACCCATTTCCAGGCCCAGGCCTTGGCGTGCGCATGCTTTGCACCGATGGCAAAGGCGAATTTGCAACCAATGCCGAAGTGGCAGGTTTGGCCGAGTATTTGAAAGAAAACAACATTGAAGGCAAAGTGTTGCCAATTAAGAGTGTTGGCGTGCAAGGCGACGGCCGCACATACGCGCAACCATTTTTGCTAACAACCAAAAACCTAACATGGAAGCAATGTGAGAAATTTAGCACCGAATTGGTAAACCGTTTTAAGGTGATAAACCGTGTTATTTGGCAAGTTGGCTCGGTAAGCGACGATGATCCAAAACTTGTTGAGCAATATGCAACCAAAGACAAGTTCGACACCTTGCGCAAGTTTGACAACATTTGCACCGAGTTTTTGCAAGAGAACAACTTGTACGAGTCAATTTGGCAAATGCCAGTTGTGTTGGTTCCGCTTACAGTACAAGACAAACCTTGCATTGTGATGCGTCCAGTAAACAGCTCGGAGGCTATGACAGCCAACTTTGCCGAGATTGACCAAAAACTTCTTGAAGGACTTTGGGGCCGCTTTGTAGCCGAAGGCGCAGGTTCGCTTTGGTACGATGTTACCCACAAGCCTCCAGGCACTATTGAGTGGGAATAGAAGATTTGTGATATAGAGGCGCCGAAAGGGGCCTCTATTCGTATTTTGGGGGAATTGCAGAACGAAAAACATAACCAACTATGGTAAGCAAATACAAAATAAATCTCCCCACAGAAAACGAATTACAAGATTATTTGTCGAAAATTGAAATATAAACAAATGAAAATTAAAGAATTAAAGTAATAAATAGAAATAATTTTAGACTAACATATTATTAATCATAGCGTTTGCTATTTGTTCCATCGAACTGAAACGTAGGAAATTTCAAAACTGATGAAGGAATAAAGACAAAAGTGCAAACGTCCGTCATAGGCGGGCGTCTCTTGTCGTTCCTTCTGGTTTCCTACGACCACAGTTCGGGCAGGTTTCGCCCGTTCTTTATGTCGTAGGTTGTAAGAAGGACATTGGCAATTCGCTTAATAGCAAGTTGCCATGGCGAAAAGTATTGAAGAAAAAATCGAGGATATTGCTAAAAAGCAACTCGACAGATTTGGTGTGAAGTATCACATAAAGACGGACAACATAAATAGCGAGATTGACAATGCTCTGCAAAGCGCAAAGTCAAAGTCGGGAAATGATGGAGGTAACTATCCCGACATCAAGTGTCTGATTCAGTTACCACAAAGTCAGAAGTTTGTTCCTGTAATGATAGAGGTTAAAGGAACAAAGGGAGATTTCGCAAAAATCGAGGATGGAGAGGTCGCCAATTATGACGATAACGGCAAACCTATTTATAAACACATTAAGAAGTACGCTGTGAATGGGGCCGTGCATTATTCGGAAGCCATAGCAAAAATCACTAAATCATATAGCGATGTTATAGCCATCGGATTCAACGGCTTTGATGCGTCGGGAAATGCTGAGCCGACAACAGAAATGGGTGTATATTATGTGAGCAAATCGAACATGTATTGCCCCAAGAAGGTGGGAGATTACAGCGATTTCTCTTTCTTGAAGGCAGAAAATGGCTCGATTTTAGAGGAAAGGCTTAACGCCATACTGCTTTCTGACGAGGAAAAGGAACGCCAAACTCGTGAGTTGGAGGATAGAATTGAAAATACCCTTGCCGAACTTAATCAGGATATGCGAGACAAGATGCGTGTGTCGGAGCCTAAAGATCGATTGAAGTTGGTGTGTGCTTTGATAATGGCAGCTCTTGGCGTGGAAGGGAAAATTCCGCCTCTTGAAATTGCCGATTTAAGAGGTTTACAAACCGAAGATGACCACGATGGAGCTATTATTTTGCGAAAGATAAAAGTGTTTTTGAACGAAAAACATATACCACAAGAAAAGCTCGACAATATATATTCGCTCTATAAAGGAATACTGAACGACGCTCTTTATTATCGGGCAATAAACGGCGAAAGCACGATAAAGACAGCCTTTATTTATGTGAAGGAAGAAATTATGCCAATCTTTACTATGGGAGAGGAAGTGCATATTGATTTTACTGGAAAACTGCTCAATGTGTTGACAGGTTGGATTACGGAGCGTGCAAGTGATGATGAAAGAAATGATGTTGTGCTTACTCCTCGATATGTTACCGAACTGATGGCAAAGCTATGCAAAGTGAACAAGGATAGTTATGTTTGGGACTGGGCGACTGGCAGTGCTGGTTTTCTTGTCTCTGCTATGAAGTTGATGATTGACGATGCCAACAAAACAATCCAAAGCGAAGATGAGCGAAAAGCAAAGATTGCAAAGATAAAAGTGGATCAGCTGCTTGGTATAGAGCTTAGGCAGGATATTTATGTTCTTGCCGTGCTTAATATGATTCTGATGAAAGATGGTTCAAGCCACATCTTGAATAAGGATTCGCTAAATGAATACAACGGAAAATATGAGCAGGGAAAAAATAAAGATGATGAGTTCCCTGCCGATGTGTTCCTATTAAATCCTCCCTATTCGGCGGAAGGTAAAGGTTTTGTCTTTGTAGAAAAGGCTTTGAATCGAATGAACAAAGGTCGTGCGGCTGTGATTATTCAGGAAAATGCAGGAGGTGGCAAAGGCGATGGCTTTACTAAAAACATTTTGAAGCATAGCACATTGTTGGCTTCCATTCGTATGCCAATAGATTTGTTTATAGGCAAATCGAGTGTGCAGACTGCAATCTATTTGTTCGAGGTGGGGACACCACATGATACAGAGAGTCTTGTTACATTTGTAGATTTTAGTAATGATGGTTATGCCCGACAGAACCGCAAGAAATCAAACTCTAAAGTGAATTTGAAAGATGTGGATCATGTAAAGGAACGCTATGCAGAGTTGGTGGATATTGTACTTAATCGTAAGACAAAGACAAACTATTACACTGAGGCGAACGGACTTGTGGTGAAAGATTCCATTTCGCTCGAAGGCAACGATTGGACATTCAATCAGCATCGCAAGATTGACACTATGCCAACCGAAGCAGATTTCCGCAAGACTGTTTCAGACTATTTGAGTTGGAAACTCTCAACCATCATTAAGGAGGACGCTGCAAATTTTCAGTAAGCCCTCGTTTGACAAAACTCAAAGAGGATTTTGAGGCAAGCGGGGGAGTTTGGAAAGAGTGGAGAATTGGGGATTTGTTTGACATACACCCGACTAAAGCATACAAGATGACTAATCTTGATTTGTTTAAGAATAAAGGTGATATACCAGTAGTAACAAATTCAAGTGTAGAAAATGGTATTACCGGATATGTAAATTTGAAACCAACTGAAAAGGGTGGTATTGTTACATATAGTGACACAACTACTGATGAAGGAATATTTTATCAGCCTTATGATTTTGTTGGGTATTCTCATGTTCAAGGTGTTTATCCGTTGAAAACCTATAATTGGAATGAGGACAAGCTTTTGTATTTTGTTTCATTATTCAAGAAATCTGCAAAAGGTCGTTTTGATTATGCTAGCAAATTCAATAGAGCAATAGCAAAAGAAATGCTTGTGAATCTTCCAACATTCAATGGCGAGCCATCCTATTTCTACATGGAACAATACATCTCTTTGTTAGAAAAAGAAAAGATGCTTCAAGTGGATAAATTCCTAAAAGATTCTGGCTTGAATGATACCACACTTACTGTCGAAGAAACAGCTGCACTTGAAAAGTTTAGAAATGGAGAGGTGAAGTTTGTGGAGAGGAAGATAGGGGATTTGTTTGAAAAAGTCAAGTTAGGGATTAGTAATCCTAATTTTAATAAAAAAACTGATTTGTCTGCTTGCAAAGATTTAGAACACCCAATTCCTGTGATAAATGCAAAAATTGGAGATAATGGAATAATGTATTGGGCAAAGCAAGGAGATTTTGAGACTATTTCAAAGTGTATAGATGTTATTCAAAATGGAGCAATTGCTACAGGAAAAGTATATGCTCAACCTCAAGAAACAGGCGTGTTGTGGGATTCTTATTTGATTAAACATGTTAAAACAACTTTAGAAGATGAACAACTTTTTTTCTTTGCGACAGTCATAGAAAAATCAATACGATTAAAATTTTATTATGATTGTAAGGCTTACTGGAATGAAGTAAAAGAAGAATTTATTATGTTGCCTTGTACTCTTGATAATGACATCGACTACACCTTTATGCAACACTTTATATCGGCTTGGGAGAAGTTGGTGATGAGAGGTGTGGTAAAGTATAAGGACGAGATGTTGAATGCTTATGACAAAGCATTAGATTTTGCTGTGGCAGCTGAGCAAATGTTAAATTATGGACAAAAATCAGAATTTTTATAAACTTGTCTTCAAAACCTTCTCTACTGAAAACTTTTGTGCGTTTTTGAAAAAGACGCCCACTCACTAACAACCAAATCGTGTCGAAACACTCGGCACGATTTGCTTTACAATATCTCTGTCCTTTTAGGTTGTTAACTTTCCGATGATAAAAATAGTTTTCGGAATAAAAATAATACCAAAGAATTGGTTTTCTTTGCTCATTGAAAGTAACGGCAAAAATGAATGGACAACAATTCGAGAATAGACGCGCTTGACAGAAAGATTTTATCGATAATATCGAAGGATGCGCGCACGCCATTCCTTGAGGTGGCTCGAGAGTGCGGAGTGTCTGGTGCTGCCATACACCAACGTGTTCAAAAGCTTGTCAACATGGGCGTTATTATAGGCTCGGAGTTCATTGTTAGTCCTCAAAGCATGGGATACAAAACATGCGCTTTTGTGGGCATCAACCTAAAAAAGGCTTGTCTTTATCAAGACATAGCCGAAGAGTTGGCCAAAATACCGGAGATAATTGAATGCCACTACGTTACCGGCAACTACTCGCTCTTTATTAAAGTGATGGCACACGATAACGAGCACTTGCGAAAGATACTATCAGACAAGTTGCAACGACTCGATATTGTGGAGCGCACTGAGACCATCATCTCGCTTGAGGAGAGTTTCCGCCGACAATTCCCAATCGATTTAGCAGAACAATAAATACAAAACATAATCTAACTTTAAGTAAAATGAATAAGGACAACGAGATTTTCTCACTTATTGACAAAGAATACGCCCGCCAAAAACGTGGCATTGAGATGATTGCATCTGAAAACTTTGTGAGCGACCAAGTAATGCAAGCAATGGGTTCGTGCCTCACAAACAAATACGCCGAAGGTTACCCAGGCAAACGCCACTATGGTGGTTGCGAGGTTGTTGACGAGGTTGAAACTCTTGCTATTGAGCGCTTGAAAAAGATTTATGGTGCTGAATATGCAAACGTACAACCACACTCGGGCGCACAAGCCAATGCAGCTGTGTTGCTTTGCGTACTTAATCCAGGCGATAAATTCATGGGCCTTGACCTTTCGCATGGTGGTCACCTTTCACACGGTTCGCATGTTAACACATCGGGTATGATTTACACTCCATGTGCATATCACTTGAACAAAGAAACTGGCCGTGTTGATTACGACGAGATGGAAGAAGTTGCAATGCGCGAAAAACCAAAATTGATTATTGGTGGTGGTTCAGCATACAGTCGTGAATGGGATTATGCTCGTATGCGTAAGATTGCTGATGCTTGTGGCGCTTTGCTTATGGTTGACATGGCTCACCCAGCAGGTTTAATTGCAGCAGGTTTGCTTGACAACCCAGTTAAATATGCCGACATTGTTACCTCTACAACACACAAAACACTTCGTGGCCCACGTGGTGGTATTATTCTTATGGGTAAAGATTTTGAGAACCCATGGGGCAAGGCTACCAAAAAAGGTAAAATCCGCACAATGGGTAGCTTGTTGAATTCGGCAGTGTTCCCAGGTCAACAAGGTGGACCACTTGAGCATGTAATTGCAGCAAAAGCAGTTGCATTTGGCGAGGCTCTTACACCAGAGTTCAAAACATACCAAGAACAAGTTAAAAAGAACGCTGCAGCTTTGGCTAAAGCAATGACCGACAAAGGTTTCTTTATTATCTCTGGCGGTACCGATAACCACTCAATGTTGGTTGACTTGCGTCCAAAATATGCTGATTTGACAGGTAAAGTTGCTGAAAAAGCACTTGTTGCAGCCGACATTACCGTAAATATGAACCTTGTTCCATTCGATACTCGTAGCGCAATGGAAACCAGCGGTTTGCGTCTAGGTACCCCAGCCATCACAACTCGTGGTTTGAAAGAGGCTGATATGGTTACAATTACCGATATGATTGACCGTGTTCTTGCTGACCCAGAGAACGAGAGTGTAATTGCTGCAGTTCGCAAAGAGGTTAACGCAATGATGGAACCACGTCCAATGTTTGCTTGGTAGTAGGAATCATTTTACCTCATAAATAAAAAACGCTCAACCAAAAGGTTGGGCGTTTTTTTGTGTACTTAGTAGAGTTGAGGTGCGTACTTGTTATGTGCTACTGAAGCGTGCCAATTGTAATAGATAAATAGGGGATAAGTATCGACAATTGGTTTTGATATAGCCAAAGCACTATTATATATTTGCTGAACTACGAAAAATGAAAAAACATTACATAAATAAACTACTATGAAAAAACTATTTACAATGCTTATGCTTATGGGCGGGATGCTAGTAAGCAAGGCGCAAATGCCAGAGAGTTTTGATATTGATCTTTGGCAAAATGGTTTGCCAAACACAAATGGCATCGACCATCAACCCTACAATGCAGAACAACGAAATTTTAAACCAAGTATCCGCGTGTTTTTGCCAGAGGAAGGTAATCGAAATGGCAAAGCAATTCTTGTTTGTCCTGGTGGCGGTTATCGTGTGTTGTCGTTAGCACAAGAGGGTTACGATTGGGCAAAAGAGTTTGTGCCACAAGGCATTGCAACCATAGTGCTTAGCTACCGTATGCCAAACGGAAACAAAGAGGTGCCTATGAGCGATGCAAAAGAGGCAATGCGCATTATTCGCGAAAATGCCGAAAAATGGGGCATCGACCCACAAAAGGTTGGTATTCTTGGTTCGTCGGCAGGTGGCCACTTGGCTTCAACCATTGCAACTCATAGCGACGAAGCAACTCGTCCAAACTTCCAAATTCTGTTCTATCCAGTTATTTCAATGGATAAGTCAATTACCCACATGGATTCGCATAACTGTTTCTTGGGCGAGAATGCAACTGCCGAACAAGAGCAAGAATACAGCAACCACCTTCAAGTAAACAGCCAAACTCCCCCTGCCATCATTCTTTTGTCCGACGACGATTTTCTTGTTCCACCAGCAAACTCAGCAGAATATTACCTTGCTCTAAAAAAAGCAAAAGTAAAGGCTTCGATGCACGTTTATCCTTCGGGAGGACATGGTTGGGGTTGCGGCAAATTTTTCCGCTATAACAAAGAAATGATGCAAGATTTGCAAATTTGGATTAACCAATTGCCATAAAAACCGAAACTATCTTTTGCAACAAAGTTGGTTTGTCAAAAAAATTGTAAACAGAGAGTTGGTAGTGTTCTGCCAACTCTCTGTTTTTTATGTAGCCTTTTAAACTCCAAATGAAACTGACATACATTTTTCACAGCGGTTTTGCTTTAGAAACCAACCATTGTGTTTTGATATTTGACTATTGGACCGACCCCGCAAATGTGGTGCCGCAGTTGATAAACGTAAATAAGCCCATGTATGTGTTTGCTAGCCATTTTCACGAAGATCATTTTTCAAAAAACATATTCGAGTGGCGAAAGTTGAAAACAGACATAACTTATGTTCTTTCAAAAGATATTTTGAAGCATAAACGAGCACAACAAACCGATGCCAAAGTATGGATGGTGAAAGGCGATGTGTGGGAAGATGAAAATTTGAAGGTTACAGCAACCGGAAGCAACGACTGCGGAGTTAGTTGGGTAATAAATATCAACGGCAAAAGCATTTTCCACGCAGGCGATTTGTGCAACTGGTATGCCAGGTTTCTTGCCGATGAAATACCAGCAGAATCGGTGTATAGCAAAATGTTAGGCAAAAATGTGAACCCAGTTATTGAGGAAAAACGATTTCTTGGCGAATTGAAAGATTTACGAAAAGTAACCCAATCATTCGACCTTGCAATGTTTCCTGTCGATGGGCGAATAGGAAACGGTTATACACGCGGAGCTCGTCAGTTTATTGAAAGATTTAAAGTGAAAATGTTTGTACCAATGCATTTTGAGGCTAGTGGTTTTGAGTCGGCTTGGCGCATGGAACCTTTTTGCCAAGAAAGTGAAATTGCATTTTGGAAAATTAAAGAAGTGGGCGAAACTGTTGATATTTAACAAAATACATCGCTTATATTTGTGCATATACTAAACCAAATAAAATTATCGTAAATGAAAAAAACATTGTTTATGCTGGTATCGTTGTTTGCAATGGTATCGTGCACATCACCACAAGTGAAAAACGAAGTAGGTGACGCATCGCAAGTTGTAGATAGTGTAATAATGGCGCGAAGGAGTGTCCGTCAGTACACCGACAAAACAATTAGTCGCGATATGCTTAATCAAGTGCTGAAAAGTGGTATTAATGCACCCAATGGACAAGGACGTCAAGCTTATGAAATTCGTGTGGTTGATAACCCAGAAATGCTCGCAGCAATTACTATGGCAGTTTTAAACGACAATCAAGCTATGAAACCACAGAATGAAGTAAAAAACATTTTTGCAGGCGCACCTTGTGTTGTTTTTATAGCAAACGATACAACTTACGACATGTCGCAGGTTGATTGTGGCTTGTTGGGCCAAAACATCATACTTTCAGCATGGTCAAAAGGTATAGCGTCGTGTTGTATGGCATACCCAGTACGACTGATGAAAGAAAGTAAATTGTGCGCTCCGCTTATTGCGAAACTTGGTTTTAGCCAAGGTTACAACCTTTTGTATAGCATAGCTTTGGGATATGCCAACGAGTCGCCAAACGCAAAACCTCGAAAAACTGAAAAAATAAAATACGTAGATTGATATGATTACCCTAAACAATAATTTAACAATACCGCAAATAGGTGTTGGAACATGGACACTAAAAGGCGAAACTGCGGTAAATAATGTGCGTATGGCACTTGATGCAGGTTTTCGTCTTGTAGATACTGCACAGATGTACGAAAACGAAAAAGAGGTAGGCGACGGAATTCGTTTGAGTAAAGTGCCCCGTGAGGAAATTTTTCTTACCACCAAAGTTTCAACCGTTGTTATGCGCGAAAAGGAGTCGGTTATTCGTGCCTCGATTGACGATAGTTTGGCAAAGCTACAAACGCCATACGTCGATTTGCTACTTATTCATTGGCCAGTAAAAGATTGCGTGAAAAAAACTTGGGTAATTATGGAAGACTATGTGCAACAAGGAAAGGTTAAGTCGCTGGGTGTTAGCAATTTCAACCGCCATCACCTTGAAGAACTTTTCCAATACGCAAACATTCGTCCTGTGCTGAATCAAATTGAAGTACATCCACTTATGAGCCAAGTGGAGAACATAGCTTACAACCATTCGCTTGGCATTCAAGTTCAGGCTTGGGGCCCTTTTGGTCAAGGCGATATTGATGTTGTTGGCAACGATGTTATTAAGCATCTGGCTGCAAAGTATGGCAAAACATCATCGCAAATTGTGCTACGTTGGATAATTCAACGCGATTTAATTACCATTCCGCGTGCAAAACCAAATCACTTTGACGAAAACCTTGGAGTTCTTTTGTTTGAATTGTCAAGCGACGATATGGCTGCTATTGATGCATTGAACATCAACCTTCGTTCAAATAAAAGCAACGATCCTGAAAACTTTCCGTGGTAAGTCTTTTTTATAGTATATGATGCTAATTGATTGAAATACAATTGATAAGTAAGTAAAAAAGCAACTCAAGTACAAGGGTTGCTTTTTTTGTGTCAATTAGCAATGTATTATCAAAGTTTTTTGAAAATAGAAGCAGCAATGCTACCCGAAAAGTTGTGCCAAACCGAAAAAATAGCACCAGGAACGGCCGCCAAAGGGTACATGGCAAAGTGTGTTGCAGCCAACGACGATGCAAGTCCAGAATTTTGCATGCCAACCTCAATTGAAATGGCTGTACGCTTGCTTTTTTCCATCTCAAATATTTTGCATACCACGTATCCTATTGTTAGTCCAAGCAAGTTATGCATAACCACCGCAATGCCAACAATCAAACTGCACGACAAAATGCGTTGTGCGTTGTGCGAAACAATGGTACCAATTATTATAGCAATAGCAAATGTTGAAACCATTGGCAACAATGGTGTTGCTTTTTGAGTAAAAGAACTGAAGAAATGGTTAACTGCAAATCCTAAAATAATTGGAGCAATTACCACCTGTACAATGCTTAAAAACATTCCCCAAACATTAACATTTACAATTTCGCCTGCCAATAGGAAAACCAAAGCAGGCGTTACTAAAGGCGCTAACAAAGTTGAAACCCCAGTCATGGCTACACTTAAAGCAATGTCGCCTTGCGCCAGATAGCAAATAACGTTGCTTGCTGTTCCTCCGGGACAACAACCTACTAATATCACCCCCAAAGCTAGCTCGGTTGGTAGGTTAAGCAATTTGCACAAAAGCCATGCAACAGTAGGCATAATAACAAACTGAGCCAACTCGCCAACAATTATGTCTTTTGGATGGAGCAAAACGGGCTTAAAATCGCTTGGTTTTAGAGTTAATCCCATGCCAAACATAACAATGCCCAACATTGGAGTTATTGTTGAAGTGCTAATCCAATTGAAAGATTTAGGCATAAGTAAAGCTAATGCACTAACAAATAATACTATAAGAGTGATGTTTGATGCTACGATTGCCGATATTTTGTACAATGCCTTCATGCAAGCAAAATTAGAATTATTATCGCCATTATGTAATTGTCGTAAATAGCCATAATTGTTGGGCGTAATTCATTCCGATGAAATATATGTTTTGATGCTTAAACCAATGTTCGACAATTGACAAAAATTATTGCTGTTAATCCACATAAACCATAATTCTGCATGAAACAAAAAACCATATTGCTCGTAAAAGTCAAAGCATTACTTTTGAGTTATATCTAAAAAGTGGAGAAGAATATTGTAATAAACTGATTGTTAATATATTAAACAAAAATAAAGCATGAAACTTATCAGCAAAGTAATTGTGGGTTTGGCTATTTTGGTCTGCATCCCTTTCATTGTAGGCTTTTGCTTGCCAAAAGATCGTGTGGTAGATGCTCGCATTATGATTGACCAAATGTATTTTGAGGTGTTGAGCAACGTATCAAATCATTGGGAAGAGCCAATTTGGCGTACTGAGGTCGATTCAATGGTTGAACTAGAGCAAATAGATGCACGCGATGTGTGGATGGAATACTACACCAACGGCGATTCGGTAAAACTACAAACACAAAGCCTTGGCGAGTTCGACTACATTCGTATGATAATTTGTCCCGATGGAACAGAACTAAATCGAAACATAACATTGGTAAACCTTGAAGATGCTGAAGGCAATATGCGTACAGTGGTTCGTTATGTTGAAGAAGTTCATGTAACCGATCCGCTTAAACGATTCGTTAATCTATTTAACGACAAGTACGAAAAACGAGCTCATCGATATCTGTTCGATTTGAAAAATCGCGGTATTCAGCAAAAACAAGAAATGGAAGAGATGAATTCTGGTTGGTAATCAGTTGTTTATGGAAGATATCGAAAGCGTAGTATATAACGATCGCACAGTAGCTTTTACGGCACTGGCTAATCAATTTTGCACCTTTATTGATAGAGTTGCCACATTTTCGCAAAAAGATTTTGTTGACAATGCTCACAAATTGCTGGCTTTGCTTTATGTAAAAGCACTCTCATTGCCACAAACCGAACCTACCGATCCCGATATGATTGAGAAAACAGTTACTCAAGAAGAGTGGGACGAGGTTTTTAATGCAGTGGCTCTAAAAATGGGCAAGTTTGATAAGTATAAAGAAATTGAGCAGCCAATTCAATCGGGAGCAAAGGCCGAAATGGCTAGCATTGCCGAAGGTTTTGCCGATATTTTTCAAGATTTGAAGGACTACACCTCGCTTATGAGTTACGGTTCGCCTGAGATGATGAATGATGCCATTTGGGAATGCACCAACAACTTTCGCCAATATTGGGGACAACGATTGGTAAATATCCTACGCGTGTTGCATCTTTTGCAATATTCTGGTGTTGAACTCTGCACAACCGATGCTCGCCAATTTGACGAAAACAAAAGCCGACGTAAAACCCATAATAACGAGCAAGATTGATGCGAACCTCAATCCCAAAAGACGAACTCGCCTTGCTTGAAGTGAGAAGCTATACTGGCAATATTTATATGCCTGTTAATCAGCAAGAAATACAAGAGGCTGTTAACTATCTATCTAATTTTGAGGTTGTAGGTTTTGACACCGAAACCCGTCCAAATTTTGTTAAAGGTCAGCGAAACAAAGTAGCATTGTTACAATTGTTTGCAGGCGAACGAGCGTATCTTTTTCGCCTTAATCAAGTTAAGTTTGGCTCTCCGCTTACCGATTTCTTGGCCGATGCTCGAATTATTAAAACAGGAGCCGCCATTCACGACGATTTGAAAGGATTGCGCAAGTTGTGTGAGTTTGAGCCATGTGGTTTTGTTGATTTGCAAAACCTGGCAAAACAAGTTGGCATTCAGGAGTTTGGGTTACGAGGAATGTCGGGTTTGCTGTTAGGCTTTCGTATATCAAAAGCACAACAAACATCAAACTGGGAGGCTACAGTTTTAACTGAGGCACAACAACGCTACGCAGCAACCGATGCTTGGATTTCGCTGCTTCTTTATCAAAAACTAATTTCGCTAACACCAAATAGTTTATAATGAACAACTTTGTTAAAATAATACTAAAGTCGGGCAAGGAACAATCGGTTCGACGCTTGCATCCTTGGATTTTTTCGGGCGCAATAAAACAAATACTTGGAGCCCCAACTGAAGGCGATGTGGTTGAGGTTTATGACAATCACAACGAATTTTTGGCTCTAGGTCACTACCAACCAAGTTCAATAGCTGTGCGCATTTTTTCGTTTGAAAAAGTTGAACTTGATAGAAACTACTGGAAAAACAAAATAGCAAGCGCCATTGAGTGTCGCCGTAAATTGGGCTTTTTTGATGCTCCCGATACAAATGTCTTTCGCCTTGTTCATGGCGAGGGCGATGGTTTGCCTGGACTTGTAATTGATTACTACAATGGTACTGCAGTTTTTCAAGCACACTCGGCGGGCATGTATAATTTGCGTAACGATGTTGCTCAAATTCTTGTGGAGTTGTTAGGCGATAAAATAAATGCAGTTTACGACAAAAGTTCGCAAACACTTCCGTTTAAGGCAGGTCTTGAGCCTGTTGACGGTTATTTGTACGGCAATTTGAGTCAAAACATTGTTGTTGAACATGGCAACAAGTTTGAAATAGATTGGGAGAAAGGACAAAAAACAGGCTTCTTTATTGATCAACGTGAAAACCGTCGTCTTTTGGGCGAGTATTCGCGAGGCAAAAAGGTTTGTAACATTTTTGGATATACTGGAGGTTTTAGCATCTACGCACTTAAAGCTGGTGCCGAATTGGTGCACACAGTTGATGCGTCAAAACTAGCTATTGATCTTACCGACCGAAATGTTGAAATAAACTTTGGCAATAGTGTTAACCACAAAGGCTTTGCAATGGATGCTTTTGATTTTCTATCGCAATCAACTGAAAAATACGATGTTATAATACTTGACCCACCTGCATTTGCAAAGCACCAAAAAAATTTGAACAATGCGCTTAATGGTTACAAGCGAATTAACCAACGTGCGCTTGAGCAAATTGCTCATGGGGGAATTCTTTTTACATTCTCATGTTCGCAGGCTGTTGATAAGGAGGATTTCCGAAAAGCTGTTTTTGCTGCGTCGGTTAATGCAAAACGTAACGTTCGTATATTACATTTCCTTTCGCAACCAATTGACCATCCAATAAGCATGTTTCATCCTGAGAGCGAGTACCTTAAAGGGTTGGTTCTTTACGTTGATTAAAAATGAATTATAAAAAAAGAGGTGTTGTTAGTAATTTACAACACCTCTTTTTTGTTCCTAATTGTTAGTTTATCAGCGTTTTATATATTCTGTAACGTTCCATAATGCTGCGAACAAAGTTGTAGGTTTCAATGCCGCGGCAATAACCATTTCTAACAAGTTCGGGGTCGTAGTATTGGTTGTCTGATTTGTGTAGCAAAAAATAGTCAACATTTCCGTCCCACACTTGCGGATTGTATCCATTAGCACGCGCAACACGTTGAGCATCAAATATATGTCCTAGCCCAATGTTGTACGCTGCTAATACAAATTTTATGCGTTCGTTTTGGTCTGGAACGCTATCTTGCAGTTGCTTATCAATCCATTTTAGGAATTTAGCACCAGCCTTAAGGTTAGCCTCGGGAGTCGATTCTTCGTCAACTCCATAGCGTTGAGCGGTTTCGGGCATCAGTTGCATCAAACCAAAAGCTCCAGCCCACGATATAGCATCGGCATTGAACCTCGATTCTTGGTAAACCAATGAAGCAAACAATCGCCAGTCCCAATTTATAATCTTGCTACATTTTTTTATTTCGTCATCGTAAACCGAAATGTTACCGCCTTTAAACGATAGATATGGGCTTTGAGCGCGTTTAACGGTTTTGGGGTCGCGGAAATACTTTTCGTATAGAATGGCATATTTTGGCGATTTTTTTATTTTGGTAATCCATTCATTTACAGCGTCTAACAACTGTGGGTTGTTTTTGTTTACAGCCCATGCCATATTTTGAGGCAGCGATGCTATGGTTGAAATATCGAGAGTGGGATAGTAGGTTTTATTAACTAGTGCCACTTCTTGGTCAGTAATGCAATAGTCAATGTCGTTGTTAACCACTTGCCAAATAAGTTGTTCCGAGTCTATATTGTCAACTTCAACAATGTTTATGCTGTCGCCAATTTCGGTTTCAATGTTGCGTAAACGAGCAGCAAACGACGAATTTTTAACTACATGAATGGTTTTTTGAGCCATGTCAAGTGTTGATTTAATATGTCCGCCACCTTTATAATCGGGATTGTATTTGGCACGTTGTTTATCGGTTAGTTGCACTAATATTTGCTGAGTTTGGCTTATTGGTTGGGTGAAATTAACCAACTTTTGTCGCTCCGATGTTATTGTTAGGTTGATGGCCAAAAGGTCGCACTCGTTGTTAATTAGCATGTCAAACGATTGCTGAAGGTTGTTGCTTACGTGAATTTCCAAATCAAGGTCAAGTTCGGCAGCCAGGTCTTTTAGCAGTTCGTACTGATAGCCCATAGGTGTACCGCGGTAAATGAAGTAACTTATTGAGTTAAAGTCGGTTAGCGCAATAAGTTTGCCGCGTTTTTGAATAGCGTCCAAATCGGTGCTTGTGGTATTGTTAGTTTGGTGGTTGTTGCACGAAACGAGTAACACCGCCATCAAAAACAATAGTATGTTGCCAATTCTTTTCATTGTCATAAACAACTGATGCTTAAAATTACGCAAATCTACTGAAACCTGCAAATTCCTATTGCAAAACATGCCTTTAGCGCACCATATTATAATTACCTTCGCTCCCATTACTGATTAATAATTATGCAGATGCTTAACTTGATTTTTGCCACTCATAACAATCATAAATTGCAGGAAGTGGCACAATTGCTTGGTGATAAAATACAACTCCAAAGTCTTGATAATGTGAATATTACTGAGGATATTCCTGAAACTGCAAATACACTTGAGGGAAATGCTCGGCAAAAAGCGCATTACATTTTTGACCGAACAGGAGCTAACGTGTTTGCCGACGATACAGGTCTTGAAGTTGAGGCGCTTGGAGGTGAACCTGGAGTTTTTTCGGCTCGGTATGCTGGGCCCGCTTGCAATTCGGCCGATAACATTACAAAATTGCTAAAAAACTTGAACGGCGTACAAAATCGCAATGCCCGTTTTCGTACAGTTATTTGTCTAATACTCAACGGAAAAGAGTATTTGTTTGAGGGCATTGTTAATGGTAGAATTATTGAAAACCTAGTTGGTGATGCAGGGTTTGGTTATGACCCGGTTTTTGTTCCTGATGGTTACAATGAAACTTTTGCTCAAATGTCGATGCAGTTAAAAAATAGCATTAGCCATCGCGGTAGAGCTATAGCTGAGTTGTGCACTTTTTTGAAAAACTTGTAGTTGGTCGATGAAAAAACTTGTCTTGCTTATAGTATTGACCGTCAGCGCTTTGTGTCATTCATTTGCGCAGGTTGAACCAACCTCGTGGCGCGACCATTTGTGCTATCGTGTAGCAAACTCGGTGGCCATAGCTGACCATAAGGTTTATTGTGCAACAGAGCAAGGCTTGTTCTACTACGATATTGACGACTATTCTTTAAATCGGCTTACTCCAATTCAAGGCCTTTCCGATTTGGGAATAGGTTATATTGCTTATTCGCAAAGTGCTGAAAAACTGGTGGTTGGCTATTCAGACGGAAACATTGATTTAATTGATAAAAAAGGCTCAGTTATTAATATGCCCGACTTGTACGAAAAAGATCTTTCAATTGCCAAACAGTTGAATCACATTAATATTGAAGGAAACTTGGCTTATTTGTCGTACAATTTTGGGCTCACTGCTATTAATCTTAATCGTAGCGAATTTACAGATACGTATATTCTTGGCGAAAACGGTAACTATGAAAAAGTTTTGGGCTCGGCTGTGTATAAAGGAAAAATTTATGCCTTTACTCAAAACGGAATTTTGCAAGGCGATTTGAGTAATCCTTTTCTGAGCGACCGAAAAAACTGGAATCAAGTAACTGTCATTGCGCATCCAGATGCAAAATATACTTCGGGTTGTGTTTTTGACAATAAGTTATTGGTTAACTGCGAGTTGGATGATGGTAGCGTGTGCGAAGTTTCGGCCTTCGATGGCGAAAAATGGACTGTAGTTATTGAAAACGAACCCAACATAAAATCAATTAATAGCAATGGAAACTTGTTGGTGGTTGCTAAAGCCGCAACGGTTGATGTGCTTGATACTAAGTATAATGTGGTTAGTTCAATGGATGATAAAACTGGAGTGATGGGAATTGCTACTGATGCAAAAACTTTGTGGTATGCAAGTTCGTATCATGGATTATGTCGTCTTAAAAGCGGCAGTTGGACAGTGTATTTTCCATCGGGACCAATAACTAGTCATGCGTATGGTGTTGTTTATATTGGTGGAAGTTTGATGCTTGCGCCTGGTGGAATGCTAGCTACTGGCGAAGGCACTTGGTTTCAACCTGATATCTGTGTGTATAAAAATGACAATTGGGCCACAGTTGATAGCGATAAAATTCCTAGTAGCGTTAGCAATATTGTGGGCTTTGCAGGCAATGGAAACGATAATCATTATTATGCATCGGCTTGGCGTTGCGGATTAATTGAGGTTGATGGTGACGAAGTGCGTTTTTTCAATAGCGACAACACTAATAACATTCTAGGAAATAATGTTGCAGCTTGTGCTTTTGATAAAGATGCAAATCTTTGGATAGCAAGTTCATACACCAGTAATGGACTTGTGGTTAAAACAAAAGATGGTAGCTGGTTTAACTTTGATTACACTAAAAATTTTACTCAAGTTCAACTTAATACGCTAACACATACTTCAACCGACGATTTTTGGCTTGCAAGCAGTAGAGGTAATGGCATTTTGGTTTGGAATGCAAATGCTACTCCTGCTGATGGGGTTGATGATAAGTGTTTGTTTTTTGTGCCGAAAAACATTGAAGGTGAGGCATTTGATACTCGCATCAATACCATTGCTGAAGACAAAAATGGTGAGATTTGGGTGGGAAGTTCGCAAGGAGTTTATGTTTTTCGTTCGCCAAAAAAAATTCTGAATGGCGATAATTTTTATGCTCAGCGGCCACAGATGGTTGTCGATGGTTATTATCAGGATTTACTTGGAACAGAAAATGTTACAGCCATTGTGGTTGATGGCGGTAATCGCAAATGGATTGGAACCGAAAAACATGGTTTGTTTGTGGTGAGCGACGATGGAACAACTCAATTAGCTCAATATACAAAGCAAAATTCATACTTGTTGTCCGATAACATTATGTCGTTGGCGTGGGATTCTGATTTAGGTTGGTTGTACATTGTTACCGACAAAGGTTTGCAGTCGGTTCGCATTTCGTCAACGCAGCGGCATTCTGAATATACAAACGTTTTTGCTTTCCCCAATCCAGTTGAGCCAAACTACAACGGTTACGTAACAATCAGAGGCCTGATTGACGAATCGGTTGTTAAAGTGACTGATTTGTCGGGAAACCTTGTATATGAGACAATTAGTAACGGTGGCGATGCTTTTTGGAATCTAAAAAACATGGCGGGCGATGATGTCGCTACAGGTATTTATCTTATTCATTGCGCAACTGCCGACGGCCAACATTCTGCGGTAACTAAAGTGAATGTAGTTAGGTAGTTATGGTTACAGCCGATAGAATTATAGTGCTCAAGTACGTAAAGTATTCCGACTCGTCGATTATTGTTCAAGCTTTGTCGCAAAAGCATGGGCGGGTGTCGCTTATGGTGAGTGGTTTAGGTAAAAACCGAACAAAACTTGGTGCTTTTCATCCGCTTGCGTTGCTTGATGCGGTTTATAGTTATCGCGAAGACCGACAAGTGCAACGTTTGAGCGAATATAAACCTAATCCACTATTGGCCAATTGTACAACCGATTTGCGTAAAAGTACTCAACTAATGTTTTTGGCCGAGGTTGTGGGTAAAAGTGTAATGCCCGAAACTCCCGATAGTCTTGTATTCGCTTTTGTTGAGCAATCGATAATGATGCTTGAAGAAATGGAAAAAGGCTTGGCTGAATTTCACATAGCTTTTTTGGTTAAACTGAGCCAATTTTTGGGTTTTCACCCGGGACAAGAATCTGTTGATATGCCGTTTTTTGATCTCACTCTTGGGCATGGCGTTGAAATACGACCACATCATAAACATTATATCGGCAACGACCTGTTTAAGAAAATGTATAGGTATTTCGGTTTGAAATATAGCGAATTGGATGTTTGTCCTTTGTCAAAGACTGACCGCGATTTTTTGCTTGATGTGGTTGTTATGTGGTATGCCAACAACATTGTTTCAATGGCCGACATAAACTCACACGAAATTCTGCATCAAGTGTTTAATTAGTTTCTTTGTCGTTAAAAATGCACTCCTTGCGAGTTGTGCACCATGTTCCAAAGTAGCCAACTCCATTAACAATGTTGGTGGCAATGTTGCTGGCTGGTCCACTAAAGAATGGCGATTCGCCTTGTATCTCCGATTTTGATTGCGATATAAAATCGTATAGCCCTTTTTCAATTCGTCCCACTATCAAAGTAAGAGTGTCGCCATCGAAAACCAAACCCTCCATATCTTCAATTAATTCTTCTGGAATGCTTGAGGCAACAATAAGCGTTGCTATTCCTGCAACCATACGTTCGCCAATATAATTGTTGCTCATTAAGCCCCATTGACTCATTTGGGGGTTTATAATAGAGTCGTTTATAGCAAGTTGAACCATAAATTGCTCTTTTACATTAGTGTTGTTTTGTGCTTCCATAGTTACAATTGCCATTTCGATGCCCATTATCGGTTGCTTTGTAACATAAAGAGTATCAACAATATAAGGCTCAAGTCCGGTTGTTTCAGCCGAAATGTGTTTTGTTTTGCCGTTGTCGGTATAATCAATTGATAAACTGTAAGTTATGCCTTCTTTTGCGGCAAAGGCTGTTTTGCTTATATAATTTCCACTTTCATCAAATTCAAATTCATAAACATCGCCTTCTGATGTTGTTACGGTAACATCTGCATTTTCAACAGGAAGGTTGTCGTTGTTTGAAAAATATTTGGCAGTATGATAAATTTCAATTTTTTGATTTTCAACCTCATACGATATAATGCCGAAAACGGAAACAGAACTGGAAACCCCAACAGGATCGAGTTCAATGCGTTTGGTGCATGCTGAAACAATGATGCAGCAAATGGCTAATATTGAGAGTCTTTTCATTGTTTTTAAAATTTGAAGTTATAAGCCACCGAAGGAACAATTCCAAATAGGTAAATCATTTCGGCATAAGGAGTTCCGTTGTCTTGTTTGTATTGTATAACCCAAGGGTTGCGGTGATTGTAAACATTAATAATAGCAAAGTTCCACTCGCCATGCCACCTGTTGTTACGTTCGGGATGCGGAACCAATGTCCACGAAATGTCAAGTCGGTGGTTGTTTGGTTTGCGGTCGGTGTTTCGGTTTGAATAAATGGGCAAGTACTCGTCGCCAACTTTAAATCGGGCCGACGGATAAGTGGTAGGTGTGCCTGTTGCGTAGGTCCACGATAAGCTGAACGTGTGCCGAGCCGAATACTCATATACTGCCGAAATGGCGAAACTATGTGTGCGGTCGTAAGGCGACAAGTACCATTTGTTGTTGTTTACTTGGTTTATGCAGCGTTCCGATTTTGAAAGTGTGTAGTTTGCAAAACCGGTTAGTCGGCCTTGAGTTTTGTTAACAGAAAGTTCCAATCCGTAGGCTCGTCCTTTGCCTATGCGAATTTCGCCTTCAAGTTTATCGTTGAGCATAAGGTTCGAGTGGTCGGCAAAGTCAACCACGTTGTGTTGTTGTTTGTAGTATACCTCGGCCGATGCGGTCCATTTGTTCCACGAACCAAAGTATCCAATTGCGCCCATGTCTGAAGTTTGTGGCTTTATGTTGGGCGATGCAGGAAACCAAATGTCAACAGGCGAGCCAGCCGATGAATTGTTGGCTAGTTGCAAGTACTGAGCGTTGCGTGCATAACTAGCTTTAATTGAATTGTTTTCGTTTATGTTGAATACCAAGCCAGCTCGCGGTTCGGGATTGATGTATGTGTTGTATATTTTGCCAGAACCGTATGTTATTGTGTCAACAACCTCATAATCATCGTTATACGTATATACATCGGCCTTGCCTATGTTTTGAAAAACAGATAGTCTGATGCCATATCTTATTGACAACATTTCGTTAATTTGATGCTCGGCGCTAGCAAATACACCCGATTCTAATGCTTTGTTTTTCTGTAAATTAATATCAAGTGCTTCGGTAGTTTTTTGCCAAGCGTGGCCAGGTTGAAATTGATGGAAAGTACCTTGTACTCCATATTCAATTTTTGTGTTGTCAAGAATGTTGAAAAAATCGGCTCTAAGAGAATAGTCGCGCAAGTCTGCCTCAATACCTGCTTCTATTTCGCCTAAACTAGCCACCATTGAGTAACTATAATCGCTTATTGCAAATGTGGTTTTAATCGATTGATGGTCAGATAAATAGCTCATAAGAGTGGCGCTTGCAGTGCTGTTGCCGTATTTAAATTCTCCAATTTTCATTGCTAGTTTATCTTTTCCTAAATATCCATTGATAGTCAGCGTGTTACGGTCGTTTATGCGGTGAACTATGCCAGCATTTAAGTCGTAGAAGAACAATTTGGTTTGGCGCAGTTCTTTGTTTAGCGACATTTTTAGAAACAAATCGAGATACGACCTGCGTCCACCAAGTATAATGCTTGTATTTGAACCAATTGGAATATCGGTTGACAATCGCGACGACAATAACCCAATGCCACCATTAACGTGCCATTTTTGAGGAATATCGTGGCGAGTTTGAACATCGAGTAGCGATGACAACCTGCCGCCATAGCGCAAAGGCAAGTCTCCTTTGTAAAGAGTTACATCGCTCACAACATCGTTGTTAAAGGTTGAAAAGAAACCCAACAGGTGCGATGGATTGTAAACGGTTGCTTCGTCAATTAGAATTAAGTTTTGGTCGGTGCCGCCACCGCGCACGCTATAGCCTGAGCTACCTTCGCTTGCTGCCAACACACCAGGCATCATTTGTATTGATTTTAGCACGTCAACCTCGCCCAACACCGCTGGCATGCTTTTTATTTGTTTAGGCGACAACCGCTCAACTCCAGTAGTTGTGCTACGTAGGTGTTCGCGTTGAGCTGCCGAAATGGTTACTTCTTGCAAGTTGTGGTTTTCTGATTCCAACCGTATTGTAACTGCTTTGCCTGCTGTAGCCTTTACAATTTGCTTTACGTAACCCATGTAATTCACTACCAACGATATTGAAGACTCAGGGTTCGAAAATTTAAAACGTCCGTTAATGTCGGTAACCGTACCCAATGTGGTTCCTTCAATTTGTACGGTGGCAAAACTCAAAACTTCGCCAGTTTCAGAGTCTATTACTTGTCCCGAATAGTTGTATGTGTTTTTTTGAGCCCAAGTTTGGCTAATAAATAATACAAAAATTAGCAAAAAACTCAGTACTATTTTGTTAATATTCAATAAGTTAATTGTTGTTTTCATTGCTATTGATTGTCGCGCAAAAATAAGCTTTAATTTACTTTTCACAATCTTGTTAAGTAATCTATAAACGTATAACTAAAGCATTTGTTGCTAGCTTTTTTTGTGCAGTAACAAATCTTATCTTTGCGAATCAAAATCAAATAATACGTGGAAAAAGGTTTAGTGATAAAATCTACCGGAAGTTGGTATTTAGTTAAAACCGAACGAGGTATAGTTGAATGCCGAATCCGCGGAAAATTGCGTACAAAAGGACTGCGTACCACCAATCCAATTGCCGTAGGCGACCACGTGCTTTTTGAACTTGAAGATAATGGTAATGGCTTGATTAGCAGTATTGAAGAACGTAAAAATTACATAATACGCAAATCAACAAATTTGTCGAAACAAGCTCACATTTTGGCCGCTAATCTCGATTTGGCAGTAATTGTGGTTACCTTAACCAGCCCGCGTACCTACCAACAATTTATCGATCGTTTTCTTGTCACAGCCGAGGCTTATCGCATTCCTGTGCTCATCGTTTTCAACAAAATCGATTTGTTTGACGAAGACTTGAAAATGGAATTGTGGTACATGATGGATATGTATAAAAAGATTGGCTATCAATGTATTGCGGTGTCGATTAAAAATCAGCAGAATACCGAGGAGTTGCGTCAACTTCTTAAAGGAAAAATCAGTTTAGTTGCAGGGCATTCGGGTGTTGGCAAATCATCGTTGCTCAATTTGCTTAACCCTCAGTTGAATGTTAAAACGGCTGCTGTATCTGAAAGTCACGACAGCGGAATGCATACAACCACGTTCCCCGAAATGCATCAAATTGACAACGAGACTTGGGTTATTGACTCTCCAGGTATCAAAGGTTTTGGTGTTTTAGAAGTTGATAAATCGGAATTGTACCATTATTTTCCTGAAATATTTGCCATTTCAGCCGATTGCCAATTTAATAACTGCACACACACTCACGAACCTAAATGCGCTGTGAAACAGGCAGTTGACAATGGACAAATTAATCCTTTTCGCTACGATAGCTACCTTAATATTTTGAACGATGAGGATGAAGAAAAATATCGGCAAGGCGATTCTGATTACTAATTGAATAAAGTTATGCATGCGCTTTTAATCAGTAATTCAACAATGGCAGGCGAGCCATTCCTTCAATATTCAAAGCCTGAAATAGGTCGTTTTTTGCAAGGAAAAAACAATGTGGTGTTTGTTCCTTATGCCAATGTGTCAATGAGTTACGACGATTACGAAACCAAGATTAACGAATGTCTAGCAACTGTTAATGTGCAAGTTAAGTCTATTCACAGGTTTGCCGACCCAAAAGCCGCAGTTGCATCCGCCGATGCAATAATGGTTAGTGGCGGTAACACTTGGTTCCTTACTCACGAGTTGAATAGGCTAGGTTTGATGCAAGTTATTCGTCAAGCTGTTCAAAATGGAGCCTATTATGTTGGTTGGAGTGCAGGCGCCGTAATAGCAAGTCCAACAATGCAAACTACTAACGACATGCCAATTATTGACCCACAAGGAATGCTATCACTTGCTTTGGTTCCTTTTCAAATCAATCCACACTACACCGATGGCGTGATTCCTAATCATGGTGGCGAAACACGTGCTGTGCGCATTAGTGAGTTTGTTTCAGTTAATCAAAATGCAACTGTAGTTGGTTTGCCCGAAGGTTGCATGTTTTTGCGTAATGGATTGGAACTTAAATATATAGGTAATCGTTCAGCTAAAATTTTCAAGTATGGAAAAGATGCCGAAGAAATTCCTGCAAAATCGAATTTCAACTTTTTATTAAACTTGTAATATATGTGGCAGATTATTTCGGGAAGTTTATTGCTGAGCCTTGTTCATGCTTGCATTCCAAATCATTGGCTGCCAATAATAGCGCTCGGGAAAAGTGAAAAGTGGACCATTCGCGAAACTATAAACGCAACTATTTTAATTGGTTCGGCTCATATTTTAAGCACCATTATGGTGGGTACACTTATTGGAGCTGCTGGATTACGAATATCGCAAACCTATGAAGAACTAACTGAGTTGATATTCCCTTGTATGTTAATTCTCATAGGCTTGATTTACATTGTTTTAGATATTGTTGGGCATAACCATCATCACCATCATTTTGAAGTGAGCACCGAACTGCGCAAAAAATCGCGTTGGGCAATACTTGGTTCAATGGCGGTGGCAATGTTCTTCTCGCCATGTCTTGAACTCGATGTTTTTTACCTTCAAGCAGGTACTTTTGGTTGGGCCGGCATCATAACAACATCGCTTGTATTTTTGTTTGCAACAGTTTTAGCAATGACAATGCTTGTGTACGTTGGATTAAAAGGATTAAACCATATAAATTGGCACTATTTGGAGCACCATGGTAAAATGGTAAGTGGAATTGTGCTTATTGCCGTTGCAATAATGGCCTTACTAATCGAATTATAGGCTACTATGAAAAAAATATTTGCAATTCTGCTATTGGCTTTGAGTTTTCAAACTTCGGCACAAATACTCATTCCTAAAAAAGACTACGTTCCCGAAAAACGTATTGCGCGTTACTCTTTCTGTATCAGCTTGTTGCCTGCTCCAAATAGTGGAGCCGTTTCGTTTGGCATTCATCGCATGGCACCCGATAGTACAGTTGAAGTTAATTTTATTCGATACGAAACTTTTTTGCGCCAATTTTCGGGTAACGAAGAGTGCCGAGCCAATCCAGACCGAATTGATTTTCTTGAAAAACTTGGCATTGAACAATACATAATCAAAGAGGCTTGGAAACTCCGATATGCTACCTATCCATTTGGCAAATCGCAAGTGCAAGGTTGGGGCATGGAAAACGGAATGCCTAGTCCCGCACAGATGGAAGAATTGAAACAATTTGGTATTGAGCGCATTAGCGATGTAATTTACGGCGACAACCTATTCAATTTATTGCGAAAACTTAACGACCCAGCGTGGGTTGCCAAGTATAAACTATTACGATAGTTGGTGATTTCTTGTTGATTATATGCCTCGGTAGTTAGGTGTTTCTTTTGAGCGATTGGTTACTTTTAAAACCTAACTAATCATACTCAAAATATGAAACAATACGTTGATTTTCTGAATCATATACTAACCAACGGTCACGAAAAAAGCGACCGTACGGGCACAGGAACCATCAGCACGTTTGGTTATCAAATGCGTTTTGATTTAAATGAAGGTTTTCCTTGCTTAACCACCAAAAAACTCTATTTGCGCGCTATTATTCACGAGTTGCTTTGGTTCTTAAAAGGCGACACTAACATTAAATATCTGCACGACAACAAAGTAACAATCTGGGACGAGTGGGCCGACGAAAACGGCGACCTTGGTCACGTGTACGGATATCAATGGCGGTCGTGGCCAACTCCAAATGGTGGTCACATTGATCAAATTTCAAAACTTATTAACGATATCAAAACCAATCCCGATTCTCGCCGATTGATAGTAAGTGCATGGAATGTTGCCGACATTGACAGCATGGCGCTTCCTCCTTGCCATTCGCTGTTCCAATTTTATGTAAACGACGGACGATTGTCGTGCCAGCTATATCAACGCAGCGCCGATGCTTTTTTGGGTGTCCCATTCAATATAGCCTCTTACGCCTTGCTTACAATGATGGTGGCTCAAGTTTGTGACCTTAAACTTGGCGAGTTTATTCACACGTTTGGCGACTTGCACATATACAAAAATCACCTTGAACAAGTGCATTTGCAACTCACACGTGAGCCTCGTAAACTGCCAACCATGTGGATTAATCCTGAAGTGCGCAATATTTTTGATTTTAAATACGAAGATTTTCGTCTCGATAACTACGACCCTCATCCTTCAATAAAAGGAGATGTGGCTGTGTAGTTGAACAATATAAACCGATTTGATTATGATGGACAATGTTTCTTCTTCTGGTTTTGCACTTGCAGCCGATGGTTTAATGCCTTGCGAAGAGATGCTCGAAGTGATTAATAAAAGCAAGAAGATGCAGATTGCGCTGCCTCGTGAATCGTTTGCTGACGAAAATAGAGTAGCACTTGCTCCTCATGCAGTTGGTTTTCTTGTAAATCAAGGTCACGATGTGATTATTGAAAAAGGGGCAGGTGAGCGTGCTCGTTTCGATGACGCAAAATACGTAGCCGAAGGTGCTCGTATCTCTACAAACCGAGCTGAACTTTATTCAAGTGAAGTAATTGTTAAGGTGCTGCCTCCAACCTTCGAAGAACTTGATATGATGCCAGGAAAGCAAGTTCTGTTCAGCTCATACGATATCCATTCGCAAGATTGCCGATACATTCAAAAGTTGCTCGAAAAGAAAATAACCGCTGTAAGTTTTGAGTACTACAAAGACAAACGAGCCGACGAATATCCTATTGCACAAAGTATTAGCGAAATTTCTGGTTCAACAGCAGTTATGATTGCTGCTGAGTATTTGAGCAACGAGCATGGCGGAAAAGGAGAAATGTTAGGTGGAGTTAGTGGCATTAGTCCAACTGAAGTTGTTATTCTTGGTGCAGGAACTGCTGGTGAAAGTGCGGCTAGAACAGCAATGGGCTTGGGTGCAACTGTAAAAGTTTTTGATTTGTCAATTACCAAGTTGCGTGCTATGCAAGAGCATTTGGGTCAGCGTTTTTTTACATCAGTATTGCAGCAAAGAGTATTGCTTAAAGCGCTTCGTACGGCCGACGTGGTTATCGGTGCTTTGTACGAAAATAATGACCGACATCGTGATTTTATTGTTATGGAAGATGCTGTAACTCAAATGAAACCGCGTTCGGTGATTGTCGATTTGTGTATGAATCAAGGCGGTTGCTTTGAAACTTCGCAACGAACTTCTTTTGCCAATCCTGTTTATTACACAGCAGGTGTTGCGCATTATTGTGTTCCAAACATTCCATCAAGAGTTGCTCGTACAGCTTCGTATGCTGTTAGCAATGTTTTGGTTCAATTGTTGATTGAATTGGGCGAGGCTGGTGGCATTAACCAATTAGTGCGACAACATTATGGGGTGCGTTGCGGTACTTATGTGTTCAATGGAATTTTGGTCAAAGAATGTGTTGCTTCACATTTTGGAATTCCATTTCAAGACATCAATTTGATTATGGCAGCTTTTTAGTTTGCTCTTTTTGTTCTTAGTATAAAAAAAGAAAAAGCCTCTTGGTTTTTCCAAGAGGCTTTTTTGTATTGCAGAGCAATCGTATTATTTAATACGAACGTCTTTCATCTCTTTGTCGTAAACACCAGCATTCAATTTTTCACGAATCTCTTTAAATGCGTTCAATGTGTAATCAACGTCTTCAATTGTATGAGCAGCAGTTGAAATGATACGGAAGATAACCATACCTTCTGGAATAACTGGGTAAGTTACAATTGAGCAGAAGATTTTGTAGTTCTCGCGCAAGTCAAGAGCCATGTTTGCAGCTTGGTTTGCTCCACCCATAATGTGAACAGGAGCAACACATGCTTCAGCTGGACCAATCTCAAAACCAAGGTCGCGGAAACCTTTGTGCAAACGGTTTGTTACTTCCCAACATTTTTTGCGCAAACGATCACCTTCTTCGCCACGGATAATCTCCAAACGTTTCAAGCAACCTTCAACAATTGGCATAGGCAACGACTTAGCATACATTTGCGAACGCATGTTGTATTTTAAGTAATCAATAATTCTTTTTTCGCTGGCTACAAAACCACCAATTGTTGCCATTGATTTTGCGTAAGCACCAATGTAGATGTCAATGTCGTCCATTACACCAAAGTGCTCTGAAGTACCACGTCCGGTTGGTCCCATCAAACCAAAACCATGAGCATCGTCAATTAAGATGCGGAATTTGTATTTCTTTTTCAAAGCTGCAATTTGGTCCAAAATACCAAGTGCACCAGTCATACCATAAACGCCCTCGGTAATAAGCAATACGCCACCGCCTTGTTCTTCTGCAACTTTGCAAGCAACTTTAAGTTTCTTTTCGCAACTCTCAATGTCATTGTGACGGAATGAGAATGATTTACCTTGGTGTAAACGTTTACCGTCCAACAAGCAAGCATGTGCTTCAGCGTCGAAAACAATAACGTCGTGGCGGCATAGCAACGAGTCGATTGTTGAAACAATACCTTGGTAACCAAAGTTGAACTCAAAAGCAGCCTCTTTGTGCTCAAATTCTGCTAGTTCGCGTTCAAGTTGTTCGTGCAATGCTGTGTGTCCTGAAAGCATGCGGCTACCCATTGGATAAGCCATACCCCATTTTGCGGCAGCTTCTGCGTCAACTTTACGAATCTCTGGGTGGTTTGCCAAACCTAGATAGTTGTTCAAACTCCAGTTTAGAACTTCTTGTCCGTTGAATGTCATATGAGGTCCTAGTTCGCCTTCCAATTTAGGAAAAGCAAAATAGCCTTCTACTCTGTCTCGGTATTGACCAATTGGTCCACCTGTTGATGCTTCAATTCTATCAAAAATGTCCATGTGTATGTTATTTTACGTTAAATTTCAAAAAACTGCGCAAATGTATTAAAAATAGTACAACGACTATGGGTACAAACACCCACTATTACACGTTTTGCGTACGTTTTAGGTTTACTAATTTTCGTGTAGTTGTTTGTTGGAAATTACCATCAATTTGCTATGCCACACCTTTCAACTCTATTTCAAAAATTAAGGTTGAGTTTGCAGGAATACTGTCCATTCCTCTTGATCCGTATCCCATTTCGGCTGACATGTATATTTCCCATTTGTCGCCAACGCACATATAAGGAATTGCAGCTTGCCAACCTCGAATTAGTTTGGTTAAGTGAAAAGCATCAGGATAACTTTGCTCCACATTGCTGTCAAATATTCGCCCATTTATCAGCCTACCAGTATAATAAACCGATACCACACTGTTTGTTCGGGCTTGCATTCCATCGCCTGTTTGCAATACTTTGTAATATAGCCCATTAGTAATGCGTTTAATGTCTTCTTGTTTGCTTATTTCATCAAGAAAGTCAAGGTTTTTTTGCTTGTAGATTTCTTTGTTATTCATAATAATGTGCTATTTTATAATTAGTTATTAGAAATAATGCTTTTGAAAAGCACCATAACTTTTGGCAAAAGCTATTTTACTTCAAATTCGTCACCGTCGTTTGTTAAATATGTTTCAGCAAACACTTGTCGAGCTTCGTTTTGCAGAATTGTCAAATCTTTGTACCGGTTAGAATAATGACCAATCAATAACCGTTTAACATTTGCCGAAGCCGCAATTTCAGCTGCTTGACGGGCTGTAGAGTGGTGCATCGTTTTTGCACGTTCTGCATTGTCGTTGGCGTATGTTGCTTCGTGGTAAAGCAAATCGACTCCGTCTATCCATGGCACTATTTTGTTCAACTTTACGGTGTCTGATACAAAGGCGTATGAGTGTGGAGGTTCTGGGTCTTTGGTTAAAAATTTGTTCTCAAAAAAACGCCCATCGGGAGAGGTGTAGTCGGCACCTTCTTTTATGCTTTGTAATTTACTTATAGGTATCTCTAAAGCTTTGGCCATTTCTCCATTTAGGTGTCGCAGCCTATTTTTTTCTTTAAACAAAAATCCGCAAGTTGGTATGCGGTGTCTAAGTGGAAATGAATAGATTGTCAGTTTGTCGTCTTCATACAAAAGATTCAATCCCGAATATTCCAAATGGTGAAAAATTATATTGAATCCAATTGGATGGTCAAAAGTGTCAAGAAAACAATTAATAAGTGTTTCAAGTTGGTGGTTTGCATATATGTGTAGGTCGTTTGTTCGACCTTGTAGTCCCATGCTTGAAATTAAACCAGGCAAACCAAGGTAGTGGTCGCCGTGCAAGTGACTGATAAATATGTGATTTATGCGTAGCGGATTTATTTTGTATTGGCGCATACGTATTTGTGCGCCTTCGCCACAATCGATTAAAAAAAACCGCTCAAGCACGTTGAGCACTTGAGCGGTTGAGTATCTATTGGGTGTAGGTGTTGCAGAGCTACAACCTAATATTTTCAAGCTAAAAGACATAAGTCTTTATTCGCTAAGAATAATTTTTTTAGCAGAGTCAATGTCTTTTGTAATGTTGAGAACTGTGTCAAGTTGCGAGATTGTAATCAAGCGTTCAACAGCAGTTTGCAATCCAACAAGCACAAATGTTCCGCTTGCATTTTTGCATAGACGATTGGCCACCAAAATGGCGCTTAAACCAGATGAATCACAATAGCGGCAATTGCTTAAATCAAGAATTATGTTCTTTTCACCATTACCAGCAATAAGTACTAGTTCTGATTTAAGTGATGGCGCAATGTGTGTGTCCAATTTGTCAATCAACACTTCAATTTGTGTAAAATTGTCTAGTTTTTCTATTTTGAATTCCATAGTCAAATATGTTGGTTTGGTTTTCTCAAAGATAACAAAACAATTTTCCCTGCAACTATTTTTTATTATTCTTCAGCTTTTTTATCGCTTTTTTTAGCCTTTTTTGACATTTCGTCTTTCAAGGCAGCTAGTTCTGCGATGTCACCAAGAGTGGTTTTCTCCAATGTGTCAGCCAATTTTTTGGTTGCTTTCTTGGTTGTTTTAGCAGCTGCTTCTTTTTTAGCCTTTTCTTCGCTACGTTTTTCGTCTTCAAATGTGCGAGAGTGGCTTACAATAATTTTCTTGCTGTCTTTGTTGAACTCAAGAACTTTGAAGCTCAATTTTTCGTCAGCTTTTGCTGCTGTACCATCTTCCTTAATAAGGTGTTTTGGTGTTGCAAAACCTTCAACTCCGTAAGGCAAAGCAATTACAGCTCCCTTTTCTGACAACTCGGTGATGGTTCCTTCGTGGATTGAGTCAACAGTAAATGTTTCTTCAAATGCATCCCATGGGTTGTCTTCCAATTGTTTGTGACCCAAACGCAAGCGACGGTTGTCAACGTCAATTTCCAAAACAACAACCTCAATGTCAGCACCAATTGCGGTGAATTCTCCTGGGTGTTTGATTTTCTTGGTCCAGCTCAAGTCTGAAATGTGAATCAAACCGTCGATACCTTCTTCAATTTCAACAAAGATGCCGAAGTTGGTGAAGTTGCGAACTTTTGCGGTGTGTTTTGTGCCAATAGCATATTTCTCGCCAATGTTCTCCCATGGATCTGGACGAAGTTGTTTCATGCCCAATGACATTTTGCGCTCCTCGCGGTCAAGAGTCAAGATAACTGCTTCTACCTCGTCGCCAATTTTAAGGAACTCGTTAGCGCTACGTAGGTGTTGGCTCCATGACATTTCTGAAACGTGGATAAGACCCTCAACTCCTGGGGCAATCTCAACAAATGCACCGTAATCGGCAATAACAACTACTTTACCTTTAACGTGGTCACCAACTTTTTGGTCAGCGTTTAGAGCATCCCATGGGTGAGGAGTAAGTTGTTTCAAGCCAAGAGCGATACGTTTTTTCTCGTTGTCGAAATCAAGGATAACAACGTTAAGTTTTTGATCAAGAGCAACAATCTCTTCTGGGTGTTGGATACGGCCCCATGAAAGGTCGGTGATGTGAATTAAACCATCTACGCCGCCAAGGTCGATGAATACACCGTAAGAGGTGATGTTTTTAACTGTACCCTCAAGTACTTGACCAACTTCCAATTTAGAGATGATGTCTTTCTTTTGAGCTTCAAGTTCTGCCTCGATAAGAGCTTTGTGTGATACAACAACGTTTTTGAATTCGTGGTTGATTTTAACAACTTTGAATTCCATTGTTTTACCTACATAAACGTCATAGTCACGAATTTGTTTAACATCAATTTGTGAACCTGGAAGGAATGCTTCGATGCCAAATACATCTACAATCATACCACCCTTTGTGCGACATTTGATGTAACCTTTGATGATTTCGTTTTCTTCCAATGCTTGGTTTACACGATCCCATGATTTCAAAGCGCGTGCGCGTTTGTGTGAAAGTGTAAGTTGACCGTTGCGGTCCTCTTGTGTTTCAACGTAAACCTCAACTTTGTCTCCAATTTTAAGGTCTGGGTTGTAACGGAATTCGCTGGCGTTGATTACGCCTTCTGATTTGTAACCAATGTTTACCAACACCTCACGTTTGTTGATTGAAACGATGGTTCCTTCAAACACTTCGCCTTCTGATACTGAAGAAAGTGTGTTGCTGTAAAGTTGTTCTAGATTGGCGTGTTCCTCTGCGGTAACAACAATGCCTTTTTCATAGGCTTCCCAATCGAAGTTTTCCAATGATGCGTTTGCACCAGAATTTTGATTGTTCATTAAAATGTTTAAAATTAATAAGTTAGACTTTATTTTGTAAAAATCGCGCAAAAGTAATCTATTTGAACTAATTATACAAAAATGTTTGGCTTGTTTTTAATGTGTGGTTGTTAATTGTAATTTGTTTTGCATCAGCATTTTGTTGCAGTTTGCTTTGCTCTTTTTTTATTCAATTACAACATTTGGAGTTTTGTGCGGTTGTTGCTGAATGTTTAATATGTGTAGATTGTGTGTGGGTGTGGTTATAAATATCAACGGCCAAGCGTGTTTTGCTTAGCCGTTGAAATGTTTTATTTATTGTTGGGTTGCTATTTCAATCCTGCCTTTAATGACCGTATTACTGCACTGTTGAATCCTGCATGGTCTAGTTCGTTCAGTCCCTTGATTGTTACTCCGCCTGGTGTGGTAACTTTATCAATGGCTTCTTCAGGATGCCAGCCTGTTTCTTTTAAAAGAGAAACGGCGCCTTGCATTGTTTGTAGTGCTATTTGCTTTGCTTGATTGGGATAAAATCCCATTTCGCATCCGCCTTCCATTTGTGCGCGTATGTAACGCATTACGTATGCTATGCCACAGCTTGCCATCATCATGCCAGGACCTACAAGGTTTTCGGCTACTACAAGTGTGTCGCCAACTATGTCGTATAATTCTTTAACTTGAGATTGTGCCTCGTCGGTTGCTGATTTGCCTTTTGCTATGAAACTCATGCTGGCTCCAAATTCTGCAGCAATGTTTGGTATTACGTAAAACAAGTTGCCTTCGGATTCTAGAGCTTCTGCAAGTTTGTCGGTGGTGAAATTGGCTGCATCCGATACAATAATCTGTTTCTTTAAATCCAAAATAGGTTTTATTTCGCCAATCACTATAGGCATAAGCCATGGTTTTACTACCAATATAATAATGTCGGCGCCTTGGGCTGCCTCAATATTGTTTGTGGTTGTGGTTATTTGCGGATATTTCGATTTGAAACTATCAAGTAGTTGCTCGTTTTTGTCGGCTATGGTTATGTTGTCAACCTTGCCACTTTTTGCCCAACCGTGTATGAGCGCTCCGCCCATGTTTCCGGCCCCAATTACAGTAAGTTTCATTGTGCTTTTGTTTTTTTTTAACTGCGGCAAAGGTAAGAATTTTGGAATTGCTGATTAGTGTGTAATTTTTGGCTACAATGAAATTTGATTTCATGTGTAAGAGGGGACTTTTGTATTAATTTATGATGGAAGTTGTAGTTTGGTATGAGAAATATTGTTATATATTTGCTCTCCATTTTTAACAACAAAAACAAATTTTTAATATGTCGATGTGTAGTGCTATGTTATTGTGTATCAATAATTTTGTATTCTCGCAAAATTTATTAAACACACACACACACACACACACACACACACACACACACACACACAATACCATTTAGATATATAGTTGTCGGCCTTGCCGACACAATAATACATAGAGCGCTTGCCATGCTGCATTTGCAGTTGGCAGCGCTTTTTTTGTTTTACGCGCTATGTTCAGCGAGAAACTTAAAATTTAGAAATTAAAACGTAACAATTTGAACTATGCACAAAAAGCTAATTTCCGCGCTCCTTCTGCTTGCAGCAAGCAGCGGAGCAATGGCCGACAATGTGCCGGGTTTGACGGTGGAGTACCTAAACTCCAACACGCCAGCCTACACCAAGGCCATAAGCACCATTGGGCGACTCACCTTTAGTGGCGGCAATGCCACGCTTGAGTTTGCCGACAATAGCACCGCCAACCTTGGCGCACTAACCGACATAAAGCAAATACGTTTTGCTGAGGTTGACGAGAAAAACCTAACTCCCAACACACCAGTAACGCCGCCCGATGGCATTGCCGATGCACAAGTGCGAGTTAAGGTTTATCCCAATCCAACCGCCAACCGCCTAACAGTGGAAGGTATAGCCGAAGGCGAAACCGTTAGACTATTTAACGCCAACGGCCAGCAAGTGCTAAAAGCCACCGAAACCACCATTGATATGAGCCAATTTACAGCAGGCGATTACCTATTGCAAGTAGGAGCAAACGTGGTTAAGGTTGTGAAGAAATAAATGAATAAACCACAAATTTAATGTAGAGACGAGGCATGCCGCGTCTCAAAAACAAAAAATTGAAACAAATAAAAAAACAATAAAACATGAAGAAACAAATACTAACCGCCGCCATAGCCATAATGGCCATAGGCGCCACAGCTCAAGAAAAAGTGCGCGTACACAACGGCACCCAGAGCTATGTAACCGAAATAGAATACATAACCTTTGATGCCACCGAAGCTGACCAAGCCATTTCGGTTGATGAATTGCAGAAAGAAAACACTCAGCTTTCTACCGAAAAAGCAGCATTGGTAGCCGATACTGCAACTTTAAAAGCAGCCAATACAAAACTAGAATCATTTTTGAAAGAAAAATTGTTGTACGATGATTATGTTGATTATGTACCAATTTTACATGAGAGTGTTGACCTTGGTCTCTCGGTAAAATGGGCAACAATGAATGTTGGAGCCACTAAGCCCGAAGATTATGGTAATTATATTGCATGGGGCGAAACCAAAACAAAAAGTGAGTACAACTGGGATACATACATAGTAGAACAAGGATCATTTATAGGCGACAATAAAACCGTATTAGATCCAGAAGACGATGCTGCTGCTGCCAACTGGGGCGGCGATTGGGTTATGCCATCGGAAGCCGACTGGAGGGAGATCTATTATAACTGCACCTACGAGTGGACAACCCAGAATGGCGTTAACGGCTACAAGATTACGGGCACTAACGGCAACTCCATTTTCCTTCCTGCCGCTGGTTGTCGTTACTACGGCGACCTCAGCGGCGGGGGGGCTATCGGATACTACTGGTCGTCGCTCGACGGGGGCTACTCGGGCGGCGGCCGTACCCTGTACTTCGACGGGGGATTCTTCTACCCTTGGAGCAGCAACAGCCGTTACTACGGCCAGTCGGTTCGCCCTGTGTGCCCTTCCGCAGGAAATACCAATGGTCATGTGGCCGTAGACCTTGGCTTGCCAAGCGGCAAACTGTGGGCAGATTGCAATGTAGGCGCCAGCACGCCAGAGGCTAGCGGCGACTATTTTGCATGGGGCGAAACCGAGGCTAAGGAGAATTATTGTTGGAGCACCTACAAGCACATGCCGAGTGGGAAGTCGGAGTGGTACTATATCAACAAGTATCAGGCAGACGACCATCAGCTTGACGGCTCATGGTACAAGGATGTGAAGTACTGCAACCAAGGCGACAAGAAGACAACGCTCGAGGTAAAGGACGACGTGGCAACACAGTCGTGGGGCTCAGAATGGCGGATGCCAACGGCTGCCGAGTGGGAAGAGCTCTACGACAACACAACCCAGACATGGACAAACGACTATGAGGGTACAGGCGTTAAGGGCTATATCCTCACCAGCACCAAGGAAGGATATGAGGGCGCTTCTATTTTCCTTCCTGCCGCTGGTTATCGTAACTACGGCAACCTCGACGGCGGGGGTTCTATCGGCTACTACTGGTCGTCGTCGCTCCGCGGGGACAGCTCGCACTGCGGCCGTAGCCTGTATTTCTACGAGGGCCACTTCAACCCTTGGAACTACGACATCCGTTACGTCGGCCAGTCGGTTCGCCCTGTGTGCAAACCATAGATAATTGTAAACGCAACCATACAAAGGCATTGTCAGCACACGGCAATGCCTTTTTTGTTTTCTGTAAAAACGTTGTGCAATGAGACGTGGCATGCCGCGTTTCTACGGGTTTTCGGTATGAGAAATTGAGTTTGTAGAGACGTCGCACGCGGCGTCTCCCAATGCAAAAATGCAATGTCTCAAAACCAATGCAAAACACTCCACGTGTGTACCAAAATCGCGTTTAATAATGCAACTGGCTTGTTATTATTTGTGAATTTCTATTTGTGTGCATGCGCTCACCAATACCGATAATTGTGTACATTAGCACCACGTTGTTATTTTTTTTTAGAGATACATGTATATGGAAAAAATAAACATCTTAGTTACCGGGTCCAATGGTCAGTTAGGCAGTGAGTTGCGCGAATTGTCAGTGCAATATCCCAACTGCCAGTTTACTTTTACCGATGTTACAGAGCTTGATATTACCAATATCGATGCACTTGACAATTTTTTCGCTAAAGGTAATTTTGACTTTATTATAAACTGCGCAGCATATACAGCTGTTGATGCAGCCGAAACAAACCGCGATTTGTGCTATAAACTGAATGTTGTAGCGGTATCGTATTTGGTTGAAATGGCACAGAAGTACAATGTGTTCCTTATTCAGGTTTCAACCGATTATGTATTTGATGGTACCAAAAACACACCTTATGTTGAGGACGATGTTCCAATTCCAAGTTCAATTTATGGTTCAACCAAGCGCGATGCCGAAAAACAAATAATTTTTTCAGACATAAACGCTGTGATAATACGCACAGCTTGGTTGTACTCAACTTATGGAAAGAACTTTGTTAAGTCGATGATAAAGTACTGCACCGAGCGCGACGAGATGAATGTTGTGTTCGATCAGGTGGGAACACCAACCTATGCCCGCGATTTGGCAAAGGCCATACTTGATATGATTCCGCAACTTGAAAAGGTTCAAAAGCCTTTCAACGAACTATATCATTATTCAAACGAAGGAGTTTGCAGTTGGTTCGATTTTACTAAGCACATAGTCAATCGATTAGGAATAGAGTGTAAGGTAAATCCAATTCGTTCGGCCGAATATCCAACAGCGGCTCAACGTCCTGCTTTTTCGGTTCTCGATAAATCGAAAATAAAAAAAGCATTTGGCGTTGATGTACCTTATTGGACTGATAGTCTTGATTTTATGTTAAACAAATTACAATAACAAAACAATTTATTATGGAACTTTTAGAAACAGTAAAGCAACGTGCTCAAGTTTGGTTGTCAACAGCATCAATTGACGATGAAACCAAAGCGCAAGTAAAAAATATGATGGAAAACGATGAGAATGAGCTAATTGAGTCGTTTTATCGTGATCTTGAATTTGGTACAGGTGGTTTGCGTGGCATTATGGGCGCAGGAACCAACCGTATGAATGTTTACACCGTTGGAATGGCAACACAAGGTTTGTGCAACTACTTGCTAAAACAATTTGCAGGCAAAGAAATAAAAGTGGCTTTGGCTCACGATTGCCGCAACAACGGTCGTTTGTTCTGCGAGACTGCCGCTAAAATTTTCTCGGCCAATGGCATCAAAGTTTATTTGTTCGAGTCGTTGCGTCCAACTCCTGAATTGTCGTTTGCAATTCGCCATTTGGGTTGCCAAAGTGGAGTTGTAGTTACCGCATCGCACAATCCAAAAGAGTATAACGGCTACAAAGTATATTGGGAAGACGGTGGTCAGGTTATTGCACCACACGATACCAATATCATTGCTGAGGTTCAGAAAATTACATCGGTTGACGATGTGAAATGGAATGGCACTTTTGACAATGTTACCATTGTTGGCGAGGACGTTGATAGCGTTTATCTTGACCGCATTAAGGCTTTGACCTTGTCGCCAGAGATTATTGCCAAGAATAAAGACATGAAGATTGTTTACACACCAATCCACGGAACAGGTGTTAATCTTGTGCCACGAAGCTTGAAAAACTATGGCTTTGAGAACATTATTCACGTTGAAGCTCAAGACGTTAACGACGGAAACTTCCCAACCGTAAAATCGCCAAACCCAGAAGAGCCAGCAGCTTTGGCAATGGCAATTGAAAAAGCAAAAGAGACTGATGCTGTGCTAGTTATGGCAACCGACCCAGATGCTGACCGTGTTGGTATTGCTGCTAAAAACAACAAAGGCGAGTTTGAACTACTTAACGGTAACCAAACAGGTTCCATTTTGGTTTACTACTTGCTAAACAAATGGAAAGAGAATGGTAAACTAAAAGGCAAAGAATTTATTGTTAAAACAATTGTAACCACCGAACTTTTGGCAGCAATGGCAAAAGACTTCAATGTTGAATACTTTGATGTTTTGACAGGTTTCAAATTCATTGCCGACAAGATAAAAGTAAACGAAGGCAAGAAACAATTTATTGGCGGTGGCGAGGAGAGCTACGGATACTTGTGCGGCGATTTTGTTCGCGACAAAGATGCTGTAATGTCATGCTCGCTAATTGCCGAAGCTGCAGCTTGGGCATTTAGCCAAGACAAATCGTTGTTCGACGTACTTGCTGAAATTTACATGCGTTACGGTTTCTATAAAGAAAAATTGGTGAACATTGTAAAGAAAGGTAAATCGGGCGCTGAAGAAATTCAACAAATGATGGCCGATTTCCGTGCCAATTCGCCTAAAACAATTGCAGGTTCTGAAGTGGTTTGTGTAAAAGACTACCAAACCAAAAAAGCAACCGACGTTAAAACCGGCGCACAAACCGACATCGATTTGCCAAAATCAAATGTTCTTCAATTCATCACTGCCGACGGAACTATCATTTCAGTTCGTCCTTCGGGAACCGAACCAAAAATTAAATTCTACATCGGTACAAAAATGGAATTGAACAACGCTGCTGATTATGACGCAGTTAACGCAAAACTTGCTGAAAAAATCAGCGTAGTTTGTGCCGATTTAAAAATTGCTTAACTTGTAAACCGAGCCACAACTTTAAATAGTTGCGGCTCGGATTATATAAAAATGTGGAACTAAATACTTTGCGCTATGATTTACACTGTGGGAGAGATAGTTCTTGATATTATTACAAGAAACTTTGACGACATGCGAGCCAAACCTGGAGGTGCAATGCTTAACACCGCCATCACATTGGGCCGATTGGGATTGCCGGTTAATCATATCTCGTATTTGTCGGTTGACCAAAACGGACGATTAATTCTCGATTTCTTGTCAGAAAACAACGTTGGGGCCAATTACATTTATTTGTCCGACCAAATAAGAACCAACTTGGCTTTTGCCCATTTGGACAGTGATTTTAAGGCTCACTACACTTTTTATAAAGATGATTTGAGCGATTATAGTTTGCTTAAATTCCCAAACTTGCGTAAAGGTGATGTGATTTTGTATGGTTCTTCATTCGCAATAAATCAAAAAGTTCAAGGCGTTTTAATGTCGTTTTTAAAACGAGCAAAAGATGCTGGAGCATTGCTTATTTACGATCCAAACTTTAGAGTATCGTATCGTTCAAAACTGAACGAACTGATGCCAACAATTGACAAAGCTATTCAAATGGCTCACATTGTTAAGGCTTCTGACGAGGATATGAAATACATGTTTAATGTTGAAGATCCCGACGAGGCTTGGCAGGTAATAAGCCAAAAAGGTGCTAAAGTGCTAGTACTTACACGAGGCAGAGAAGGTGCAGTGCAATACTCAATGCAAGGAAGCACTCGCGTAAACGGCTGCGCAATTCAAAGTGTGAGTACAATTGGCGCTGGCGACACATTTACCGCTGGTATGATTTCGCGCCTTACCGAAGACGATATAAACCACATTGTTAACGACGAACCAATTAACGATTGGCTTTCGGTATTAAAAGTGGCTAACGAATTTGCTGCACAAGTTTGTTTGAGCTACGAAAATTACCTGTCGTGGGATTATATTAAATCGCAAAAGTAGAGCGCGCAAAAAATGGAAAAGACACGGTGCTAACTATATCTTTTTCGTTGTATAGATAAATGCAGTTTGAGTAAAATTAAATTGCGATGTTTTATTTATAATTGGCTGATAGTTAGTAATTTACTGCTAACTATCGGCTAATTTGTTTTAATGAATAGCAAATGTATAGCAAAGACGAGGCAAAACAATTGATGGTTGATTTTTGGAATGGGTTCAACAACTACACCAAATACTTTGCACGAAAAAAAGGTGAGCCAGTTGAGTGGTTGCTATACAAAACAGGCATAAAAGGACTTGAACTAAAGTTCGATTTGGACAAAAGGGGAGTAAGAACGGTGTTAGAGTCAAACAGTCGCGACGAAAGTCGTAGGCTTGATATTTTTATTGAACTTGAAAAGTATAAAGTGATTTTGGAACAAGGGTTTGATAATGGTTTAAATTGGACCGACGACCATCATCTTGATGTTGGAAAACCAGTAATGCGCATCAGTACTCAATTGGAAAATGTTACGTTTCATAATCGCGACAATTGGCCGCAACTGTTTGAATTTATGGCAAATACAATGTGGCAACTTCAGCAAAACTTTGTTGAGATTCTTCCAATACTTGAAGAAAAATTCAAATACCCAACTCTATGAGCTACGACGATAATCCTCAGTTAAGGCTGGCATACAACTTTGTTCAGTTTACTAACCGAAATGTTTTTCTAACAGGAAGGGCAGGCACAGGAAAAACAACTTTTCTAAAAAAGTTGCGAACCGAGTCGCCTAAACGAATGGTAGTTCTTGCTCCAACTGGAGTTGCGGCCATCAATGCGGGCGGTATGACCCTGCATTCGTTTTTTCAACTACCATTCGGTCTGAACATACCGGGTTATAAACGAGCTGAAGAAGAAAACCGATTTACAAAGCGCAAAATTGATATCATTCGTACGCTCGACCTTTTGGTGATTGATGAAATAAGTATGGTTCGCGCCGATTTGCTCGATGCAATTGACGAAACTTTGCAACGATACAGACGCAATAGCCTACCGTTTGGCGGTGTGCAGTTGCTGCTTATTGGCGATTTGCAACAACTATCGCCAGTAGTTCGCGACGACGAATGGGCGCAGTTGCGCGATTATTATGATACCGCTTTCTTTTTCAGCAGTCGTGCGTTACAACGAACTAATTACGTAACAGTTGAACTACAACGCATCTATCGTCAAGAAAATCAACATTTTGTAGATATTCTGAACCAAATTCGTACAAATACTGTTGATAATGACACAATGCAAGAGCTAAATGGCCTTTACAATCCGGCTTTTATGCCAAACGATAACGAAGGCTATATAACACTCACAACACACAATAATCAAGCCGACCAAATAAATCAAACTAAACTTAAAGAGCTAAAAACCAAACAGTTTGAGTTTGAGGCTAAAATTCAAGGAGTGTTCCCCTCGCACATGTTTCCAACTGAGGAAAAACTAATTCTAAAAGAAGGTGCGCAGGTAATGTTTGTAAAAAACGACCCTTCGGCCGAAAAACTCTTCTTTAATGGTAAAATAGGTCGCATTGTTAATATCGAAGACGAAAAGATTTACGTTGAATGCAATAGCGACAAAAAAATGATAGAGGTTGAGCCTCTTGAGTGGAACAATTCGCGCTACGAGATTGATAACGAAACAAAAGAAATAACCGAGGTTATTGATGGCGTTTTTTCGCAATATCCACTGCGATTGGCTTGGGCCATAACAGTTCATAAAAGTCAAGGACTAACCTTCGACAAGGTTGTGATTGATGCCGAGAAGTCGTTCTCGCATGGTCAGGTATATGTTGCAATGAGCCGATGTCGTACTTTGGAGGGCATTGTGTTGCGCTCGCCAATCAATAACCGATGCATAATAAACGACCCGCAAGTTCGGGCTTTTAATCGTTGGGTTGAAGAGAATCCTGTTAGCGAGCATGACTTACAAGTGTCAAAAAACGATTTTGAGTGCGAATTGATTCGTGATTTGTTTTCGTTTGAGCAAATTCAAAAATGTATGCGCTTGTTGAACAATTCAATCAGCAAATACAAGTCGCGTTTGATTGTTGATGTGTCAGGTCAAACAAATTCGGCGCTAATGGCTTTAAATACAGAAGTTTGTAGCGTGTCGGAAAAATTTCAGAATCAAGTTAAGTTTATGTATATGACGGCAACCGCCAACAATTCTGAAATTGATAGGCAAGCCTTGCAAACGCGAATGACCAATGGTGTTGGCTATTTTTTGGATAAACTGAAAGCAATTATAACTCCAATATTAACGCTCGACGTTTCGGCCGATAACAAAGAGATTGGCAACGAAATGCAAACGCATTTACTTGACTTGTCGCAAAACTACAAAGAGAAAGTTTTTTGCCTCAAAAAAATGTCGGAACAGTTTGATGTTCAGGAGTATATGAAAGCAAGGGCAATGTCAAAATTAGAGGCCGAAAACAAACCTAAAACAGAGAATAAAAAGCCAACAGCTAAGTCATCGAACTTAAACATTGTTAATGCTGAATTGTTTGAATTGTTGCGCAGTTGGCGAAAGGAAACTAGTGAAGAGACTGGTGCCCCGTTGTATGTAATTGCAACTCAAGATTCGTTGGTTGAGGTGGCTGAAAAATTACCTACAACTGTTGACGAGTTGCAAAAAATTAAAGGCTTTGGTGCGGTAAAAGTGAAACGTTTTGGCTATAAGATTGTGGAAATAGTTAAACGTTATATGCAAGAAAATGGCATTAAAGGCGCTCCTTTACAATTGAGTTTGATGGATGCTAGCGTTTCAGTTAAACCCAAAAAATCGGCAAAAGAAAAAGAGAAAGTTGCTGATATTGAAAAATTTGACACTCACGAGGCTACAATGCGTTTGTTTCTTGATGGAAACGATGTTGATCAAATAGCAAAAAAACGCAACCTAACCATTTCAACAATAATTGGGCATTTGTGCCACTATATAAGCGAAGGAGCTATTGATCCAGAAGATGTTATAGATGTTGAAGTGGTTGAAAAAATTTTGGCCAACTTGCAAAAGAATGGACTACGCCCACTTTCCGACATTAAAAAGAATTTGCCAGAGTTTACTTTTGACGAAATACGTTTGGTGGTGAGCTACTATAAACGCGAGTATGCAGCCGAAAATGATTGATAAATAAGTGGTTATATGAAAACGATGCGAAATATATGTCGTTTGGTTTTGCTTGCAATTGTTGTTGTTTCGTGCAATTCAAAAAACGAAACTTTAGAGCCATTTCCAACAAACAATCAGCAAGAAAAATATCAATACTTTCCTCTTGATTCGGGCTTGTGGCGAGTGTTTGAAATTACTGAAATAAGAACAGATAAAGAGGTAAATGTTTGTGACACAAACGTTTATTATTTAATGGAAAAGTGCGGAGGCGTTTTTGTTGATAACGTAGGCGATACAATGCGAAAGATTGAACGATATGTACGCAATTCGTTGTCAGATAACTGGTTGCAAAGCAATACACATGTTGCTTATGTAAAGAATAACGAGGCTATTTTGGTAGATGAAAATGTACGTTACTTAAAACTGCAGTTTCCATTGGAATTGGGCAAAACTTGGAATGCAAACAAATATAACCATATCGATACCGTTCAAACTTTGTTGAGCAAAGTGGTGCAACTAAATGTATCCGTTGCTGAACCAATGGCATTTGACTCGGTTGTGGTTGTTGAACGCATAAACGAGTCGAACATAGTTAGTAAAAAGCTACAACAAGAGGTTTATGCAACTAATGTTGGACTAGTGCAACGCCAAATAATTGATGTTTATTCGGACGAATTTGATGCAAATGTGCCTATTGAACATCGAATTACAAAAGGAACCGAACAATATTTCAACTTAATTGATTATGGAAGATAATTACGGCGATTTGTTTGGCTTTACACAACAAGCAAGCGAGTCGGCTTTGTCGCTTTCGCAATTGCTTACAAATGTTGCTGATGCGGTTAAGGTTAATTTTCCATCGTCGAAATGGGTTGTGGCTGAGGTAAATAGCATTAGCGTGGCACGTGTTGGGCATTGTTATTTAGAACTGGTTGAAAAATCAGCGGGGTTCGATTCTAAAATCGTTGCGCAGGTTAGAGCTAATATTTGGGCTAATAATTATCGCATCATAAAACAGAATTTCGAAATGGCTACAGGCGAATCGTTGCGAGTTGGTATGAAAATTCTAGCCTATGTTCGCGTCGATTTTTCGCCAACCTATGGTTTGTCGCTCATTGTGCAAGATATTGACCCTCAATATACTATTGGCGATTTGGCTCAACAACGAGCAATGGTAATTAAGCAACTGCAAGACGATGGCGTGATAGACATGAATAAACAAATTGAATTGCCAATTGTTGTTCAACGTATTGCGATTATTAGTTCAGATTCGGCAGCAGGGTGGGGCGATTTTAAAAATCAAATTGAGAGTAACGATTATGGTTATAAGTTTGATATTCAGTTATTTCCTGCACTGATGCAAGGCGAAAAATCACCACAATCTATTATTGCTGCACTTGACGAAGTATCTCAACGTTTTCAAGATTTTGATGCAGTTGCAATTATACGTGGTGGCGGTGCGCGAACCGATTTGAGCTGCTTTGACCAGTATGATTTGGCGTTTCACATAGCACAATTTCCTTTGCCCGTGCTTACAGGAATAGGTCATGAGCGCGACGATTCGGTTGCCGATTTGGTTGCACACACTCGACTTAAAACACCAACCGCAGTTGCTGCTTTTATTATTGATAGAGCTGCAAACTTTATGGCTGAAATTCAAGAGCTGGCCGATGCAATTTTCGATTCTGTAAAATCAAAGTTGGTTGATTGTACCAATGCTTACAAACAGCAAGTTCACCAGTTTGAAATGATTGTTAATCAGCTGCTTGCAAAAGAGAAACTTGAACTTGATAATTTGCACACAAGTCTGCACTATTCAGCGCGGCATTTTGTTGATAGTGAAACAATTCAACTAAATAATGTGACCGAAAAAGCAAAAACGGCCTACAAATTGCCAATTTCGGTTATGCATAACAAACTCGACAACATAAAGTTGCAACTTGAAACATCGGTTGTTAAATGTTTGAGCATTAAGGAAAAAGAATTGGTTTCAACTGAAATTGAATTGCGTTTGCACAATCCAGAAGAAGTTACAAAGTATGGTTTTGCTGTGGTGAGCAGTAAAGGTCAGTTTGTGAATTCAGTTTCGCAATTAACGCAAGGCGCACGCATTAGCATCAAACTTAAAGATGGTGAAGTTGATAGCATAGTAGAGTAGTCAATTATTGATAAAAAAAGCCGCAACCTTCAGCTGAAAGTTGCGGCTTTTTGAGCCTACTTTGGCGGTTATGTCAACTTCGTTGCCTTCGGCATCTACGGCTATGTAGCGCCCTTGGTTGTTTTGGTATATGGTGGCAAAGGTGGTGGTTAGTTTTACGGTGTCGCGTATGGTGTTGTCCACATATATGCTATCTGCCAATGCTGGGGCATAGGTAGGGCTTCCCACTTGCGCAAAGGTTGTGGTTTGGGTGAGGAGGAGCAGAAGTAGTATGAGGAGGAGGCTATGTTTCATTTATTTTTTTCCATATTCTCTTGTAGCCTTCCCTATAAATGTCGCCTTCCCCGTTTTAGGACTAGCTAAAATTAGAGAATTGTTTGTTTAATTCATAATATATCATGAAAAATCCCGCTCGGGGAGCGCCTCGCAGCAAGGGGCGGGAGCACCCGTCCCGACGAGCGAAGACTTCATTTTCATTTCATAGTACTCCATTGGCGTCATGTTTCCCAAAGCTTCGTGAGGACGTGTAGTGTTGTAGTCAAGCTGCCATTTTTCGGTGATATCACGAACGTTCTGTAGTGTCCTACATACACTCTGCCGCTATGGCCACATATTTCTCATCGGAGAATGGCTCCCATGCCTCCACTGGCTTCGCTTTGATAGGCTCGGTTCGAATCTTCTGTGCGGCGATATCTTCTGCCGAGAGAATTTCGCCATTCTTCATGATAGTGAACCGCTCGACGATGTAGCCACTGGACAAACCTGCTTGCCAGCTCTGCATATCCGTCGGCGCCCAACGGAGAGCGATGCCGTCACTTGTCACACAGGCTTTGGCCTGGGTGTGGTAGTGGGGCTGGGCTGTGGCCAACAAAGCTACTGTTGTTAGTGAGATTGCTAAAAGATATTTCATTATTTTCACTACTTTACGGATTATTAAAAAATGGAACTATATACCAAATTTCCTAACGGCGTCAACCATCTCACTCTGTGTGTGTAATCTCCTTTCTCATAACCGCTAATTAGTAATTTATTTCTAATTATTCGTCGCAGTCCGACTAACAGTGATAGTTGCAAAATGGTAGATAAAAGAATCATGTTGCCTTACTTTGTTCCAAGTGGTTTTATTGGTTCCAATTCATATTTCCCTTGGTTATCAATGAACCATTGATATATCTCGTCAAATACTTTGGGGTCATAATCTTCTTTGAATGGAAAATTTTTTATAATCCCCCATCCATTTGCGTATATGTATATAAGATACAATGCCGTTTCACCGACAGATCTTTCAAAAATCCCATCATCATAAACAACATCGCATTTTATCAATGGAGCTATAGCGGCTACAGATTCTTGTGTTCTTATTCGCAACAAATCCTTAACTATTCTCTCCGTTAAAGTTGGGTTATCACTGATTTTCTCTATCATTTTTTTATTCGCATTAATTGCTCGTTCCGTATAATCTTTGTATCTGTTATCTACCAAGAACCAATAACCAGGACCATCATGTAATACTTTACTATTATAAATTTTTTCTACTGTTTCAAGATATAAGTCGGGTACCGTATCTGCAATTGCAGCACTTAGATACGAATTTGTTATGTGTTCCAATTTTCTTGGCGATTCACGACAAGCTTCGCTTTTATAATAATCTGCAAAATACTCCTCTAGTGTTTTTCCTTCTTTTGCAGCCCATCCTATAAATGAATTTGATTTTTTACTTATCACTTTTTCCAACGAGTCTTTTTGAAACTTCAAATAATTTCTTTTATCAATTTCCCAAT
>JAKSOL010000030.1 GCA_024405635.1 Salinivirgaceae bacterium
TTTTATGGCATATATTTTTATGGCATATATTTTTATGGCATATATTTTTATGATAGTTATTATAAACCTAATTTCGGATATTGGTGAGGTTTAGAAAAGTGCAATGATTGCTACCAGCACTAGACGGTGTTGTGAACTCAACAAAAAAAGTCCAATGCCAACGCATCGGACTTTTCTCGTTATACTAATGTGTATGTGCTTATTTCTTTACTGGTGGATAATCAACCGTGTAGTGCAAACCAACGCTTTCTTTGCGAGCTTTTGCTTGTTTAATAATAAGGTAACCTACGTTAATCATGTTGCGCAACTCGCACAATTGGCGCGATAGTGTTGAGCGTTTAAACAACTCTTCAGTCTCTTTGTAAAGCACATTAAGGCGAATAAGTGCGCGGTCAAGACGAAGGTCAGAACGAACAATGCCAACGTAGTTGCTCATTATCGATTGCATCTCGTGGTAACTTTGGGTAATAAGCACCATCTCCTCGTTTAGCGATGTACCTTCAAAATCCCAATCTGGTACGGTAAGTTTGTACGATAGTTTATCAACCACATCAATGGCGTGCATTGCAGCGCGGTGAGCATAAACCAACGCCTCGCTCAACGAGTTTGAAGCCAAGCGGTTGCCGCCGTGCAATCCAGTTGACGAGCATTCGCCAGCAGCGTAAAGGTGGTGAATGTGCGATTCGCCATTCATATCAACTTTAATACCGCCGCATTGGTAGTGCGCAACTGGCACAACGGGTATCATGTCTTTGGCAATATCGATGCCGATTGATGCGCATTTTTCGGTAATTTTTGGGAAATGAGCTTTAAGAGCTTTCTCCTCAAGGTGGCGGCAATCGAGATATACAAAATTCTCGCCGCGAGTTTTCATTTCGTTGTCAATGGCACGAGCTACAATGTCGCGTGGAGCCAAGCAACCGCGTTCGTCGTATTTTTGCATAAATTCTTTGCCATCTTGTGTGCGAAGTATGCCTCCGTAGCCGCGCACTGCTTCCGAAATAAGAAAACATGGTTTTTCGGTTGGGTTGTAAAGTCCAGTTGGGTGGAATTGAAAGAACTCCATGCCCTCAATTGTTCCTTTTGCGCGGTAAACCATTGCAATGCCGTCGCCTGTTGCTACGGTTGGGCAAGTGGTGTTAGCATACACGTTGCCCGAACTACCTGTGGCTATCATTGTGGTTTTGGCCAAAAAGGTTATAACCTCGTTTGAGTTAAGGTCGAGCACGTACGAGCCAAAACACTCAATGTTTTTGTTCGATCGGTGAACGTCAAATCCCAAATGGTGTTGGGTTATTACCTCAATAGCAAAGTGATTTTCGTAAATATCGATGTTTGGGTGGCTTTTAACTTTCTCAATCAAAGCGCGTTCAATCTCAAAACCCGATTGGTCTTTGTGGTGCAATATTCGGTACTGCGAGTGACCGCCTTCGCGAGCCAATTCGTATGTTCCGTCTTCGTTTTTATCAAAGTTGGTGCCCCATTCAATCAATTCGGCAATGCGCTCGGGAGCCTCGTGTACAAACATTTCAACCACTTCGCGATTCGAAATGTGGCTGCCGGCAATCATTGTATCGTTAATGTGTTGCTCAAATGTGTCGGGTGCGTAGGTAACTGCGGCAATTCCGCCTTGAGCAAGCGCGGTGCTACTGTGGTCAAGGTGCGATTTTGTAACTACGGCCACTTTGCCGTGTTCGGCTACTTTTAATGCGTAGGTAAGCCCTGCAACGCCCGAGCCTATCACTAAAAATTCGTATTCTTTTCTCACTGTATTAAAAAATTTAGTTGAGTCCGAAAAAGTGAGCCAAATGTAAGTAAAAGCCGTTTTCGTTATTCCGTAATTGGTGTGGGTTTTATCTTGTTCAGAGTGCGGATTGCTATAACTTAAAACTTGGCCTACATAAAACTTAATATGTACCTTCGCACTATGGCTGGAATATATATTCACATACCATTTTGCTCAAAACGTTGTGGTTACTGCGATTTTTTTTCAACTACGCAGTTGGCCCGTCGTCACGACTATGCGGTGGCAGTAACTCAAGAGTTGCAACAACGTAGCCACTATCTTGATGGCGAAACAGTGTCAACTATCTATTTTGGTGGAGGTACTCCATCGGTGCTTAATGTTGCCGATGTTGAATTGATTATTGGTACTATTCGTTCGCTTTTTTCGGTTGATGCCGATGCTGAAATAACATTTGAGGCTAATCCCAACGACCTTTCGGTTTTGTATTTACAAAGTTTGAGTAATGTGGGCATCAATAGGTTGAGCATTGGTGTTCAGTCGTTTTCAGACCAAAGACTTATGCTAATGAACCGTCGCCACAATGCGCAACAAGCCATTGATGCGGTGCGCAATGCACAGCAGTTTTTCTCTAACATTAGCATCGATTTAATTTATGGATTGCCCAATATGACAATCGACGAGTGGCGGCAACAGTTGAATATGGTTACACAACTTGGCGTTCAGCATCTTTCGGCCTATCATTTGAGCTACGAGCAAGGCACCGCTTTTTGGGGCAAGTTGCAACGCCACGAACTTGCTGAACTGGCCGAACAAACTAGTCTCGACTTGTTTGATGAACTTACGCAATGGGCTTTGGCTAATAATTTTGAACATTACGAAATATCAAATTTGGCATTACCGGGCTATCGCTCGCGCCACAATTCAAGTTACTGGCAACGTGTAAAATACCTTGGAGTGGGAGCTGCTGCTCACTCGTACAACATAGAGTCGCGCGGTTGGAATGTATCGCACTTGGCAAAATACATTAACTCGGTTGCAGCTGGCAAGGTTGATGCCGAAATTGAGCAACTAACACCATCTGACTCGTTTAACGATTATGTGATTACAGCCTTGCGCACCTCGCAAGGAATTGATTTACGCTGGCTTGAGCAGAACTATGCAGGCAAAATGCTAGCCAACTTAAAAAAACAAGCCGAAAAGTATATCTCGAGCGGACATTTGCAGCAACTTGGCTCGCAACTAAAACTAACTCACGCTGGGGTAATGATTAGCAACGTGGTGATGGAAGATTTGATTTACGTTTAATTTCGTTTTAATATGAAAAAGAAACTTGTGGTACTTACAGGCGCTGGCATTAGTGCCGAAAGCGGAATAAGCACTTTTCGCGACAGCGACGGCCTTTGGAATAACTATAAAGTTGAAGATGTGGCAACGCCTGAAGGTTTGGAGCGTAATCCAAAATTGGTGCTTGATTTTTACAACAACATGCGAGCCGATTTGCCTAACCATAAGCCTAACAATGCTCATTTGGCTTTAGCAAGACTGCAGCAACAGTTTGATGTGTGCGTAATAACTCAAAATGTTGACGATTTGCACGAACGTGCTGGCAGCAACCACATTATCCACTTGCATGGCGAACTGACTAAAGTGCGAAGCATGCGCAACGAAAATTTAATAACCGACATAGGCTACAACTCAATCAAGTTAGGCAATTTAGCTGCCGATGGCGCACAACTTCGTCCTCACATTGTGTTTTTTGGCGAGCAAGTACCCGAAATTGAAACCGCCATTCCACAAGTTCAGCAAGCCGACATTTTTGGAATTATTGGCACATCGTTGGTGGTGTATCCTGCCGCGGGGTTGCTCAATTATGCGCAACGCAATGTGCCTATTTTTGTTATCGACCCAAAACAAGTGCCGCTGCCAGCCAATCGCAACATTAAATTTGTGCAAAAAGGAGCAGGCGACGGTATGGTTGAAATAGAACAATGGCTTAACGAAAATTACTTGTAAATGAAACAGTTATTGCTTTTAGCACTGTTGTTGCCAATTTTTGTAACCGCTCAAGATTTTGGCGCTCGAGCAACCGTTGGTTTAGTGGCATCGCAAATCGATGGCGACAAAATGAATGGGTTTCACAAACTTGGCTATGTTGTTGGTGCCGATGTTAATCGCCGATTTTCAAAAAGTTGGGGCGGACAAATAGGCTTGCGAGTCATTCAAAAAGGTAGCGCCAGCACCGACGAACAATCGTTTTATAAAGCAAAACTAAACTATGCCGAAATGCCAGTGTGCGCCACTTTTCATTTGAAACAAATGGTGTTTGAGGGGGGCTTAACAGCTGGTGTACTTGTGCACTCGCTCGAAGATGTTGAAGGCTACGGCTATGCTCAGCCTGCTTATTCGTTTGCAAAATTTGAATTAGGTTCAATAGTGGGCATTAGTTACCGATTGTTGCAAAACATTGATGTAACTGCGCAATTTGCTTACTCTTTGTCGCGCATTAGACCCTACACTTCGGCGCATTCGGCTTATATGGATGGCGGTGAGCATAACAATTTGCTGACGTTTGCCGTGAGCTATGTTTTTGCCGATAGCAAAATTCTGAAACACTAGTATTAACCCAAAACTATGGCACGACGATTTACAATACCTGTTGAAAAAGTTGATTTTTCGCCACTAGTGGCAGTGGTAACCGATTTAAAAATATATCAGCTTGCCCTTAAACTTGGCAAAATGTTGGCAATGGATTTTCATTTAACCGACTCGGTAATGTCCGATAAAGGCCAACTTTTCCCAACCATGCAAGCAGCAACCGAGCGCACACGCATCTACATAATACAAAACCGAGTTAACAATGTTTTGCTTGAACCTAAACATCCGCTAGTAAACTTCTTTGTGCGCGTTGAGAGTCGCGACATTGGCGCTGGCGACATTGTGGCAAATTTGCTAGGTGCGCAAGACATTCGAACTTGCATCGATTACACCAACGAAGTGAGCGACAAAAGTGTTCTTAAATACGAAAGTATATACATCAATAAACTAAATCCCAGTCAGTTCGATGTTGTTATTTTCGATTTTGGCGGTGTAATCCTCAACATTAATCCGCAAGTAACTCGCTACCAGTTTGCACAATTGCTTGGCACCGACTGTGCAGCACAAGTTGAAAAATCGCAGTGGTTAGTAGCACTTGAGCGTGGCGAAATAGAGTGGGGCGAGGTTGTTGCAAACATTCAGCAAATTGCACCAAAACCAGTCTCGGAGTTAGAAATTCGCAACGCATGGAACGCAATGCTACTCAACTATGAGCCCGAACGCATAAAAAAACTAAAACAAATGCGCCGCTACTGCCGGTTGGTGCTTTTAAGCAACACAAACGAAGTACACTATCAGTGCTTTGCCGACCGATTGAAAGAACAATACAACATAACTTTCAGCGACCTGTTCGACGACGTTTATCTCTCGCACCAAATGCATCTTATTAAACCCGATGCCGCCATTTTTGAGCAAGTGCTTGAAAATGAAAAGAAAAAATACTCGCCAAAACTTAAAAAAGCTAACTCTGAATTTTCGCCACAACGAGTTTTGTTTGTTGAAGATACTGCAGTAAACGCGCAAGCTGCCGCTCAATTTGGAATAAACACCTTGGTAATTGAACGCAATGGCCAGTTTTACGATTATTTTAATTGGATTGAATAACCTTGCTATTAACTGATTTTTAGAAGGTTTGAAATATTTATTGACGATTAGTGTAAAAAAAATAAATTTGCGTCACCAAAAATAAACTTAACAAGACTACACTTATGGAAACTGGGAAACGAATTATTGTTCCTTGGGACTTTACCGATGTGGCCCAAAATGCTTTGGCTCACGCTGCCAAATTGGCTAAAGCTCTTGATAATACAATCACATTGTTGCACATCAGCGACGAAAAAACAAGCGATGCTCAGCTAGAAAAACTGCAGAAAGTGGCTGCCGATGCAACCGCCTCAATTGGCATTAAGGTCGATGCTGTGGTTCGTCCCGGAAGCATCTTTACAACCATTGGCGACTATACCAAAGAGAACAACGACATTAACTTTGTGGTAATGGGCACTCATGGTATGAAAGGTATGCAAAAACTTACTGGTAGCTGGGCGCTTAAAGTTATTGTAAGTTCAGAGGCTCCTTTTATTGTAGTGCAAGACCAACCAACTGAGAAACTTACCTACGATAAAATTGTTTTCCCTATCGATTTTAAAAACGAAAACCGCGAGAAACTTATTTGGGCAATCTACTTTGGCAAAATGTTCAATGCCAAAATCTATTTCATTGCTCAAAGTGCCAGCGGCGACCTTGCAAACCGCGTAAAAACCAATTTGCTTTACGCTCGCCGTTACTTGGACAAATACGGTGTTGAGTACGAAATTGCCGATAATAAAACTGGTAAAATCAGCGAAAACACAATTGAATACGCAAAAGAGATTGATGCCGACCTTATGCTAATTATGACCACCAAAAATATTGGTGCTATAGATTACGTTCTTGGTGCCGACGAGCAATACATTATTGCAAACACTGCTCGCATACCAGTTATGTGCGTTAATCCCCGCAAAGCAAAAGAATACTCGCTTGCAAAAAGCTAAATAATAAGCCAACACTTATAAAGCCTCGTTCAAAATATTGAGCGAGGCTTTTTTGTTATAATGATGCTAAATTTGTGCGTTTACGACTCAATAAGCGTTTTTAACCATGAATAACTTTTACCAAAACCAAAATCGTTGGAAAGTGGTTTTTATAATAGGAGCTCTGTTTATTTACGGAGTGTCGGCCTATTTTACCAACCGCATAGTCAAAAATATGTCAGTTGAAGAGCGCAAGCGAATGGTTATTTGGGCCGAAGCTACCGAACGCATTGCAATAAGCAACGACGGAGCCGAAATGGGTTTTTATTTAAACATTATTCAAAACAACACAACCATTCCAGTTATACTAACCGACGGTAATAACAAAGTACTTTCGGTTATGAATTTGCCACAAATGCGACAAAACGATTCGGCATATTGCCAAAAACGTATTGCTGAAATGCAGTTGCATCACGAACCCATTGTGGTTGAACTTGGACAAGGACTAACAAACATTATTTATTACGACGATTCAACCATTTTGCGGCAATTGTCAGTGTTCCCAATAATTCAGCTTGGCGTGGTTTCGCTGTTTGTAGTATTAGCCTATTTTGCATTCAGTTCGGCACGCAAAGCCGAGCAAAACGGAGTGTGGGTGGGCATGTCAAAAGAAACTGCGCATCAACTTGGTACTCCAATTTCGTCGCTCATGGCTTGGAACGAAATACTAAAACAAGAACCTAATGCAAATTCAGGTTATCTGTCTGAAATGCAAAAAGATGTTGATCGATTGCAAATGATTGCCGACCGATTTTCAAAAGTAGGTTCGTTGCCCGACCTTCAGCCTACTAATTTAAATCTAGCCATAGCCGAAGCTGTTGACTACATGCGCGCCCGTGTGTCAAGTAACATAAACATATCTGTAACCGATAAAACTACGGGAAATGTTCAAGTTGCTCTTTGTGCATCGTTGTTTAACTGGGTTATTGAAAACCTGATAAAAAACGCAATGGACGCCATGAACGGTCGTGGCTCTATAACTATATCAATAACCGAACAAGGTAAACAAGCAGTGGTTCTTGTTTCCGACACGGGAAAAGGCTTGCCAAAAAGCAAATTCAAAACAGTGTTCAACCCCGGTTATACAACCAAACAGCGCGGTTGGGGGTTAGGCTTGTCGCTTGCCAAACGTATTATTGAAGACTATCATTGCGGAAAAATTATTGTTTCGGCATCGGAGATAAACGTGGGCACCACATTCAAAATAACGCTGCCAATTGTTTAGTAATTGTACCGAATAAGAAGCGAGCGCAAAGTTGTTAGGCAACTTTGTCACATTTTTCATCAGAAAAAGTTGCAAATTTGTCAGTGTTTGGCACACTTTAATGCTTGGCACAAATTGTGTTAAAACAATAAGCGTTGACAAAAAAACTAAAGTTTAATTACATAAAATTCAAATTGAAAATGGCAAAACTTACAGGTAGAGTAATCCCAGGCAAGGCCTTGGTATTACCAGTTGAAAAAGAAGAAAAAACAGCAGGTGGCATTTATATTCCCGATTCTGCAAAAGATAAACCACAACAAGGTGAGATTGTTATTCTTGGCGACAACCTTAAGGACGAGCAAATAAATGTTAAAGTTGGCGACAACGTAATGTATGGCAAATATTCGGGTACCGAAGTGGAAATAGATGGTACTAAATATATGCTTATTTCAACCAGAGACATTATCTACATCTTCTAATTGACTAAAAATTAAAACTTTATAACAATGGCTAAACAAATTAAATTTGATGTTGAGGCTCGCGACCTTATTAAAAAAGGTGTTGATGAGTTGGCTAACGCAGTAAAAGTAACCCTTGGTCCTAAAGGCCGTAACGTGGTTATCGACAAAAAATTCGGCGCTCCACAAGTAACAAAAGACGGTGTGAGCGTGGCTAAAGAAATTGAACTAAAAGATCCATTTGCTAACCTTGGCGCTCAAATGGTTAAAGAGGTTGCTTCAAAAACTGCTGACAAAGCTGGCGACGGAACAACAACTGCTACCGTTTTGGCTCAAGCAATTATCAATGTAGGTTTAAAAAACGTTACCGCTGGTGCTAATCCAATGGATTTGAAACGTGGTATCGATAAAGCTGTTGCAACTGTTGTTGAAAGCATTAAAAAACAATCAATCGACATTGATGTTCAAAGCGATAAACTTGAGCAAGTGGCTACCATTTCAGCAAACAACGACAAAGAAATTGGCGAGCTAATTGCAAATGCAATGAAAAAAGTTGGCAAAGAGGGCGTTATTACCGTTGAGGAGTCAAAAACTGCTGAAACTCACATTGATGTAGTTGAAGGTATGCAATTCGATCGCGGTTACATCTCTCCTTACTTTGTAACCAATACCGAAAAAATGGAAACTGAATACGACAGCCCATTTGTGCTTATCTACGACAAGAAAATCTCGTCAATGAAAGAACTTCTTCCAATTCTTGAGCCAGTGGCACAAAGCGGTCGCGCACTTTTGATTATTGCTGAAGATGTTGACGGCGAGGCTCTTGCTACTCTTATTGTTAACCGTTTGCGTGCATCGTTGAAAGTGGTTGCTGTTAAAGCTCCAGGTTTTGGCGATCGCAGAAAAGAAATGTTGCAAGACATTGCAATTCTTACTGGTGGTCAAGTTATTTCAGAAGAACTTGGTTGGAAACTTGAAAACGTAACCATGAACGAACTTGGTCGTTGCGAGAAAATCAACATCAACAAAGAGAATACAACTATTGTTAATGGTGCTGGTGAGAAAGAGGCTATTGCTGCTCGTGTTAAACAAATTAAAGCTCAAATTGAGACTACTACTTCAGACTACGACCGCGAAAAACTTCAAGAGCGCTTGGCAAAATTGGCAGGTGGAGTTGCAGTTCTTTATGTTGGTGCAGCTTCAGAGGTTGAGATGAAAGAGAAAAAAGACCGTGTTGACGATGCTTTGTGCGCTACACGTGCTGCAGTTGAAGAAGGTATTGTTCCTGGCGGTGGCGTGGCTTACATTCGTGGAACCGAGGCTCTTGAGGGCTTAAAGGGCGACAACGATGACCAAACTCTTGGTATTAACATTGTTAAACGTGCTATTGAGGAGCCTTTGCGTCAAATTGTGAAAAACGCAGGTGGCGAAGGTTCGGTGGTTGTTGCAAAAGTAAAAGAGGGCAAAAACGATTTTGGCTACAATGCTCGCACCGACAAGTACGAGAACATGGTTGCTGGTGGCGTTATCGACCCAACTAAAGTTACTCGTGTAGCTTTGGAAAATGCTTCGTCAATCGCTGGCATGTTCTTAACAACCGAGTGCGTGTTGGTTGAGGAAAAAGAAGAAACTCCAGCTCCAATGCCACAAGGCATGGGCGGCGGCATGGGAATGATGTAATAACAATTTGAACCCTATATAACGAAGGCTCGCATTTGCGGGCCTTTTTTGTTGCTATTAATAGCATGTTAGCATAAAAAAGCCGTTGGCTCAATAATGGACCAACGGCTTTTGTGTATAATGGTTGAATGCTTATTTTTTTGCCAAGCAAGCGTCAAGGTCGGCAATCAATTGCTCCTTATCAAGATGCTGACCAATAAATACAAGTTTTTGCATTCGGTCGCCGTATTCTTCGTCCCAATCTTTCAAAATAAGTGGGTCGTTTTCAATTAGCTCTTTCAATTCGTCTTCTGGTGCAGTGGCATACCATTGTCCCGATTCGGTTACCTTTTTTTGTACACCAGCTTGCTCAAAAACGTAGGCCATGTCTGGATTCTGTTTAAAGTAGCAAATACCTTTTGCACGTATTACGTTTCGTGGCCATTTGCTGAATACAAAGGCATCGAATTTGTCTAAATCGAAAGCTGGGCGGCGGTAGTAAACAAAAGTGCTGATGCCGTACTCGTCGCCATGAGGGTGATTGTGGTCGTGATGGTGACCGCAGTGGCACACACCGTGTTCGTGGTCGCAGTGGCTGTGGTCTTCGTGGTCATGGTCATGGTCGTCGTCATCGTGGTGGTGATGGTGGTGGCATTCGCAATCGGGGTCGTCGCACTCTTCGCCATCGTGATGGTGGTGATGATGGTGCTCATGTTCGTCATCATGGTGGTGATGGTGGTGATGATGTCCTTCGCGTTCAGCTTCTTCTTCTTCGGTAAGGTCGCGGTCAAATTCTTTTACCCAACCAGCCGATGTGGCAACCTTGCTAAGGTCAAATAGGTGGGTGTTTATTATGCGCGGAATGTCAACATTTGCATAGTCGCACTCAATAATTTGGGCTTGAGGTTGCAAAACTCGAATAATGGCTTTGATGCGCTCAAGTTCTTCGGGTTGTACTTCCGATGCTTTGTTTAAAAGAATAATGTTGCAGAATTCAATTTGTTGAATGATAAGGTTTTCAATGTCGTCGCCTTCAAGTTTCTTGTTTACAAGATTGTTGCCGCAGCCAAACTCGCTTTGTAGGCGTAGTGCATCAACTACCGATACAATGCTGTCAAGTCGGCAAGCTTCAACTCCCGAGTATTTAAGGCTTTGTTGCTGCATTGTGCAAATGGTTTGAGCAATTGGCATTGGTTCGCAAATGCCGCTTGCTTCAATCACAATGTAATCAAACTTGCCCATCATCAAAATGTCGTCAATTTGTTTCATCAAGTCGGTTTTTAGCGTGCAGCAAATGCATCCGTTTTGCAAGGCTACAAGGCTATCGTCTTTGGTATCGACTATGCCTCCTTTTTGAATCAAATCGGCATCAATATTTACTTCGCCAATGTCGTTTACTATTACAGCGAATTTTATGCCGCGCTCGTTGGTTAAAATGTGGTTTACTAATGTTGTTTTTCCACTGCCTAGATATCCAGTGAGCAATAGAATGGGTGTTGTTTTAATCATTGTATATCAGTGTTTTGTGTTGTTTTGCGCAAATTGTTGTGCATTTGGCAAAGTTTTGCAGAAAAAATAAGATTGTCAACAACTTTCAAAAGCCAAAACTTGGTTGTTTTTTTGTCAAGATGATGAGCAATAATCTAAAATAAAATTGCGTTTGTTAAATGTTGCTTTTGCAAGTGGAGTACATTTGCAAACTGCAAACAACTTTTTGTTTAATGAAAGAAAAAAACGTAACGCTGCATACCTGCAAATACTTGGCACTTGATTATGTGTCGGCTTTTGTGGCATGGTTTACTTTTTTCATGTTTCGCAAACAAGTTGAGGTCCCTCCAATGGACTATAAACAAGTTTTGGCGCAAGGCGACGCAATGCTTTATGTTGGGCTTGTGGTGGTGCCTCTTTTTTGGTTGCTTTTGTATTACATTGTGGGAGCCTACAATAATATTTATCACAAGGCTCGAGTGCAGGAACTTGGTCAAACTTTGGTTGTTAGCATAATTGGTTCGGTGCTTATTTTCTTTGCTCTTATTCTTAACGACAATATTCAAAATTACCGAAACTACTACCAGCTTTTTTGTTTCTTGTTTAGCGTTCATTTTGGGTTGACATGCGTTGGTAGAACGATAATTACAAGTTTGACAATCAGACAATTGCGTCGCCGCCAAATAGGTTTTCCTACTATTATTATTGGCAATAACGAGCAAGCTTTGCAAATGTATTGCGACCTAACAAGCAAACCCAAGTCGGCGGGAGAGCAATTTGTGGGTTTTGTAACAATAAATGGCGAGGGCACCCAACCGCTTGATAGCTATTTGCCATTTTTAGGCAAACTCGAAAATTTGATTCAAATAATAAAACAGCACAAAATTGAAGAGGTGATTATTGCTGTTAATTCGGCGGAACGTACTGAAATTCAGCGCATTTTAACACAAGTTAAATCAACCGATGTAATCATAAAAGCCATTCCCGATATGCTTGATGTTATTTCGGGTAAAGTAAAAATGTCTTCAATTTTTGGATCACCATTTGTTGAGTTGTCGCACGATTTGATGCCAGCATGGGAAGCAAATATTAAACGTTTGGCCGACATTGTAGTGTCGTTAATTGTGCTAGTTTCAATTAGTCCGTTTATGCTTGTATTAGCGGTTTGTGTTAAACATTCGTCAATCGGGCCAGTATTTTACCTTCAAGAACGCATTGGGCGCTATGGCAAGCCATTCAACATTATCAAATTTCGTACAATGTACACCGATGCCGAAAAATATGGTCCAGCATTGGCAAGCAAAGACGACAAACGCATAACTCCCATTGGTCGCGTGATGCGCAAAATGCGATTTGATGAACTGCCACAGTTTATCAATGTGCTTAAAGGCGACATGTCGTTGGTTGGCCCACGTCCCGAGCGCCAGTTCTTTATTAGTAAAATAGCCGAAAAAGCCCCACACTACTATTCGGTTTTTAAAGTGCGTCCCGGAATAACATCGTGGGGACAAGTAAAGTATGGTTATGCCGAAACGGTTGACGAAATGGTCGATCGCCTTAAATACGACATTATTTATCTTGAAAACATGTCGCTTTACACCGATATTAAGATTTTGATTTACACGGTGAAAACAGTGTTAGAGGGTCGAGGCCAATAGCCCTACGCCTGTTTATTTTTCTTTTGGAGGTACAGGATCGTAACCATGGCCGCCCCACGGGTGGCATCGAGCCAGCCGCTTTATTGTGAGCCAACTGCCTTTTATCGGTCCGTGAATTTTAAGCGCCTCAATTGCATATTGCGAGCAAGTGGGAGTGTATCTGCAGCTATTGGGTAGTAAAGGCGAAATGCAAAGCTGATAAATGCGTATTGGTATAATCAAAAGAAACGATATAGCTCTACCTATCATAATTATGCTCATTTTTGCCCAAAATTATAATTTGCAATGAACGACGATATAAAAAATGCACTTGAAGTGCTTCGACAAGGTGGAGTTATCCTTTATCCAACCGACACAGTGTGGGGCTTGGGCTGCGATGCAACGAACGAACAAGCGGTTGCTCGCATTTTTGAAATTAAAAAGCGTGCCGATAGCAAATCAATGATTCTGCTAGTTGATACACCTGCTCGCATATTTGGTTATGTTGACGATGTTCCCGACGTGGCAATGCAGATGTACGACATAGTTTCTGAGCCTACAACCATTATTCTCGAAGGAGCCAAAAACTTAGCACCTAATGTAGTTTGCTCCGACGATAACAGTGTGGGCATTCGTGTGGCTGACGAGGATTTTTGTCGTAATTTAATTTCTCGATTCCGCAAACCTATTGTGTCCACTTCGGCAAACATTAGCGGCAACCCAACACCTTCGTTTTTTAGTCAAATTGACGAGCAAATTGTGTCGGCTGTCGATTATGTAGTAAAGTACAGACAAGAAGACGAAACTCCACATAAACCATCGTCAATAATTAAAATTGGCAAGGGCGGACAAGTGAAAATTATTCGTAAGTAATTGATGCGTGGTTTGTTGTCCATATTGCTCCTTTTGATTGTGTCGCAAACCATGGCGCAACCAATAGGCGCATTTATCGACTACGATCATAAGTTTTATGTGCTCGACGACGAACAATTTCGCCAAGTAGAGTTCCAAAAAGTTCAATCGTACGCCATTGGCACTAAATGTGTTTCGTACACCGACAATGGAGGTTGGCTCAAAGCTTACTCAAACCACATTCGCTACGATGTGTCGCCTGCTGTTGACGAGTATTGGCAAACCGATCATCTGCTTGCTTTTCGCATCGGGCAACTATTGTTTGCCTTTGTCAACGGAAACAAGTACGCTGTGGCCTCGTTTGCTAGCCACTATTCAGTAGGCGATAGCGTTATTGCTTATGTTGACGATGTACACCGACTATTCAATGTGTTTTACAATGAAAGGCAAATTCAACTCGAAGATTTAAATATCGAAGACGACTTGCTCTACTTTAAGTCAGGTTCAAACCTTGTTGCTTATGTCGATGCCTACAACACCTTCAAAATTTTTTATCAAAATAAAATTTATTCGCTGTTAAAAACCGATGACGCTATTCCTGTTGAAGTGGGGCAGAACGTTGCAGCATTTTATGACCTAGATGGCGAACAATTTTACCTTTTTCATCGTGGGAAAACTCGCGTGCTTGAAAAAATGCCGCCTGTTGAAGTTAAGGCTGGCCACGATATGGTGGCGTATGTAAATGCTCTTGAAAATTTTATGGTTTTTGATGGCGACTCGCTTTACGAGGTTTTGGGCTATGCTCCCGATTTTTTCGAAATAAAACGCCGAATGTTAGTCTATGGTTCGCATAACCAATTCTTTTTGGTTGAAAACGGGCGCACTCAATTAATTGAAAACTACATTCCATTACAATATAGCATCAATGGCAACAACTTGGTTTACATAAATCAAAACGGAAACCTTGTAATGTGGCGCAATGGTCAGCCTCAAGTGCTTTCGTACTCAAACATCAATAGTTTTTTCACCATTGGCGATATGGTGATTTTTAATGAGGGGATAAATACCACAAAAATTTACATTAGCGGAAAAATATATAAAAGATGAAACGGATTGTTTTTATGGCACTTTTAATGGTTAGTGTCGTATCGTGCAAAAAAGACCAAAGTAGAGACTCAATTCTTGGAGTGTGGCATTGTGAAGAAAATCGCTCACACTCATCATCAGGTTTTGCACAATATTCCGTAACAATTTTGAACGACCCAGAGGCTACCGATACCTCAATGTTTGTGTTTAGTAACCTTTACCAAATGGGAGTATCAACCACTCGGTATGTTCATTTTACACTCAATGGTAATGTTATTGAAATTCCGTATCAAGAACTTGATAATCAAAGTGTTGAAGGGGAAGGAACAATAGAATCAGACTTCTCAAAAATCAATTTAAAATACACCGTTACAACCTCGTTTGCCGACAAAGTTGTATCAACTTTAAAGTGACATTTGTATAGTGCTGATTATTAACGCGTAAGTGTTGATAATAATTGGGCAACTGCAAATTTGTCACAATTCATTCCGTGTAGTTTTGCTTATGATAAATTATTAGCAGATGCTACGTATAGGAATAGTAGGTGTTCAAAATGCCAAAATGTATGTTGATGTCATGTCATCAATTCCGGCAATGCTGTTTAAAGGTGTGTACGATCCCAGCCTTTTACTCGACCGTATTCGTCGGTCAAACTATCCGTCCTTTTCGTCGCTTGGCGAAATGTGCGAGAGCTGCGATGCTGTTGTTTTTGCTAGCAACGACAACATTAACATGCCTTTGATTGAGGAAACACTTCGCAACGGTCGTCATGTTTTTGTCGAAAATATGAGCACCTATACTGAGCAAGAACTAATAGCATTAAAACTTTTAAGCCGCGAGGCCGAAGTTGTTCTCCAAATAGGGCATCCTTATCTATATAGCGAATTCTTTCACAAGGTTAAAGAACTTTGTTCACAACCATTTGACATCCAAACCGAAGTTAATATTACCAACGAACGCTCGCTTACATCAGTTGCTCGCACCGAAGTGGCTGCTCTGCTTGCTATTGTGCAAAGTAACATTCGTCGCTCTCAAATAAATGTATATTCTGTTTTTAGCGAAATACCCGATGCGCTGCGCCTTCGTGTCGATTTTGACAATGGTGCTGTTGGTAGCATTATAATTACTAAAAGCCACTTGGCCGAGCAACACACAATGCGTTTAATAGGATTTGATAGCATTGAAGCGGCCGACTACTGCCGACAAACTATTGACTACTCGTTAAGCGATGGCTTACAAAAAACAACCCGCAGTTTAAAAATTGAAAGTGTACCATCGTTATTTAACCAACTCAATGCATTTCAGCAAGCTATTAGTGGAGAGTTAATCCAAGGTTGCGATGTGGAATTAGAATTACTCACTCAATCAATAGTTGACAAAGTTAAAGCCAAGTTGCGAGTTAACTTTAATGTGTTTTAGATTAAAAACATTATTGTAGTTAATGAGTCCATTAACTTATATGCTGATTAAAATTTACCATTAATTCAAAAAAAAGTCGGAAGCCGATAATTAAAATCAAACTTCCGACATGCATGCAATCAGTTTTGTTGTATTAGTAAAAACCAACAAACTAAAGACTTTAGGAAAAAATAATAAACTTACATCTGCTCATTTTTCCACAAACCATGCAGATTGCACAAAGCTCTAGCAGAAACAGGTTCATTATATCGGCAAATATTACCACAATTGAATCTGAATTTTGCTTCGGGTTTGTCGCCAGGTTTTAGTCGTTTTCTGCACAATTTGTTACCCGCAATTAATTCAATCCACTCAATGTAGTGCTCAGGAGTCATTGGATGCTCATCTTGACCAATCTTAACCATCCAACCTCCAACAATTTTGGTTATTTCAGGTACATGTTTTTCCATAGAAGCATCTTCGGTATTACCTTTAAGCAATGTCATAGGAGTACCACAACATACAAGTTGACCTGCCGAGGCATTCGTAACTTCAACCACGTTGCCACAAATGCTGCATTTGTAAATTTCATTAATGTTAGTCATAATCATATAGTTTTTTTTTGTTAAACCGATGTAAATATGCAAACACTTATTCTTTGAATATCAGTTAATTAGTTATCAAAACGCAACATTGATAGTCTTTATCAATCGAGTCAATTTTTGACAACCTGTCAGTAGTTTTACTTTCAGCAAAATTTGGCATAAATGTGGCATAAGAGCACAACAAACTAATACCATAAAAATCACTACATTTGCCAACTATTGTAAATACCAGATATGAATACTGAAATTGAAGAAAAAGACCTAAAAACGGCCATAATTGATGCAATAAAGGAGAAAAAAGGCGAAGAAATTGTGCTGATTGATCTTACTGAAATAGAACAAGCTATAGCTGAATATTTCGTTGTTTGCCATGCAAATTCAAACACACAAGTTGAGGCAATTGCCGATAATGTTGAGCGCTACGTTCGTACTGTAACCCCAAATCACGAACACCCAATGTTTGTTGAGGGAACTCAAAACGCTCAATGGGTTTTGCTTGACTATGGCGATATTATTGTTCATGTTTTTCAAGAGCAATATCGCCGATTTTACGACATTGAAAGCCTTTGGGCCGATGCTAAATGTGAAACTATTAACGACGAAGAATAATGGATCAAAATACTAATCCACAAAACAACCAAGCCAATCCACAACGTAACTCGGGCGACAAAAAGCCTAAGTTTAACATGTCGTGGATTTACGGAGCAATAGCTATTGTGCTATTCGTTTCGTTTTTTATTTCGCCAATGGGTAGCAGTCCAATTGAAATTGATTGGAAACGCTTTAAGGTTGAAATGCTTAAAAACCACGATGTTTTGAAAATCGAAGTGGTTAATAATGACCGTGCCGAAATTTTTATCAAACCCGAAAAGCTAAACGAATCTCGTTATGCCGATGCTGCCAAAGGTGCCTCTAAATTTGGTATCAATCCGCAGTATTTCTTTACAATAGGTTCGGTTGATAAATTTGAAGAACAACTTGCTGAGGCAACTCAACAACTATCGCCAACCGAAGAGGTCCCAGTTCGTTTTGTGAAACGCGAAAACCACATGAACAGCATTATGAATTGGTTTGTCTTTCCTCTGATACTGATTGTGGTTTGGCTTTTTATTTTCCGCAGAATGACTGGTGGTGGCATGGGAGGCGGCAATCAAATATTTAATGTGGGCAAATCGCGCGCAAAAATGTTTGACAAAGACAGCACCGAAATAAAAATTGACTTTAAAGATGTTGCAGGACTAGAAGAGGCAAAGGTTGAGATTAAAGAAATTGTAGATTTTCTAAAAAATCCTAAAAAATACACCGACTTGGGCGGAAAAATACCAAAAGGAGCATTGCTAGTAGGCCCTCCAGGAACTGGTAAAACCTTATTGGCAAAAGCTGTGGCAGGCGAAGCTCATGTACCATTCTTCTCAATGTCTGGTTCCGATTTTGTTGAAATGTTTGTTGGCGTTGGAGCCTCTCGTGTTCGCGACCTATTTAAACAAGCAAAAGAAAAAGCCCCATGCATCATTTTTATTGACGAGATTGATGCCATTGGCCGTGCTCGCGGTAAAAATCCAAACTTTGGTTCCAACGATGAACGCGAAAATACTTTGAACCAATTACTTACCGAAATGGATGGTTTTGGCACAAACAGCGGCGTTATTATTCTTGCTGCAACCAACCGTGCCGATATCCTTGACCGTGCATTGATGCGCGCCGGTCGTTTCGATCGCCAAATACACGTTGAACTCCCCGATTTGAACGAGCGTGCGGCAATATTTAATGTTCATTTGCGCCCACTCAAAAAACTTGATGCTGAAGTGAATGCCGAAATGCTTGCAAAGCAAACTCCAGGTTTTTCGGGAGCCGAAATAGCAAATGTGGTGAATGAGGCTGCACTTATTGCTGCTCGTCATGACAAGAAACTTGTTGAAAAACAAGATTTTCTTGATGCGATTGACCGTATTGTAGGTGGATTGGAAAAGAAAAATAAAATAATATCGCCTGCCGAGAAAAAAACCATTGCATACCACGAGGCCGGACACGCAACCGTTAGTTGGATGCTTGAACATGCTAATCCGTTAATAAAAGTAACCATTGTTCCTCGCGGGCAAGCTCTTGGCGCTGCTTGGTATTTACCAGAAGAACGCCAACTGACCACTCGTGCTCAAATGATGGACGAATTGGCATCGTTGCTAGGCGGACGTTGTGCCGAAGAGTTGTTCTTTAATATGACATCAACTGGCGCACTTAACGACCTTGAGCGTGCAACAAAAATGGCCTATGCTATGGTTTCATACTATGGAATGAGCGAAAAAATTGGACTGATGAGTTATTTCGATTCGTCTGGTCAATCGGAATACTCTTTTTCAAAGCCATATAGCGAGGAAACCGCTCGATTAATAGATTCAGAAACTAAATTGGTGATTGAAGAGGCTTTTCGGAAAGCTCGCAAGGTGCTTTCTACCTACGAGGCTCAACATCACGAGTTGGCTCAGCTTCTATTAGATCGCGAGGTACTCTTTGCCGAAGACTTGGAACGCATTCTTGGCCCTCGTCCTGGTCAACCTGCTGAACATGCTGAACTTACAAAGGTTAAACAGCCAGAAACTGATGCTTTGGCAATGGAAAAAGATGACGAGGATACATCTGAAAATGATGCTAATCAAACTAAGCAAGAACCTGAAAACTAAAAAAAACATGGATAACGATTGGGTGGTTGTTTATTCAACCGACAAACAATATGTTGCCGAAATGATAAATAGTTTGCTAGAGTCGGCCAATCTGAATTCTGTAATAATGAATAAAAAAGATTCGAGTTATAACTTTGGCGAATTCGAAATATTAGTGCAAGCCGCAAATGTTGACCAGGCGCGGAGTATAATTGAAACGAAAGAATGAAAAAACTGATTACACGAACCATAACAGGAGCCATTTTTGTGACTTTGCTTATTGGGGCCATTGTTTATGGCGGTTATTTCTTTGTGTTGGCATTTTTGCTTTTCGATATTTTAGCTCTCAACGAATTCTATAATATGACTAGCAAACTTGGCAGTGTGCTAAAGGGTTATTGTATAACTCTTGGTGCGTTAATGTTTGTGGCCAACTATTTGGTTTGCTCAGGAACTATACATAAAGGTTGGATTGCGTTAGTTGCTGCAATGTGGATTTTGGTGGCAATTTTTGAGATATTCAGAGCCTTGCCAAATGCTACAACAAACATGGCCATTTCGGCTTTTGGTCTAATATACATTGCTTTGCCGTTTGCTCTGATTAATAATATTGCGTTTGTATCGGCCGAATATGATATGGCGGTTGTGTTGGGTATGTTTGTTATTATTTGGGCAAACGACACTGGTGCTTATGTTTTTGGATGCATGCTTGGTCGTCATAAACTAAACGAGCGTATATCGCCAAAAAAAACTATCGAAGGATTGGTTGGAGGTATTGCAGTTGCACTCGGTGCATCGGCTGTTTTAGCACAATTCTTCAAGCAATATACTGTAGAACAGTGGCTCGTTATGGCTGCGATTATTTCGGTAGTTGGAACACTTGGCGATTTAGTTGAGTCGCTTATTAAACGAGATGTCGGGGTAAAAGATTCGGGCAATGTTTTGCCAGGTCATGGAGGTGTGCTCGATCGTTTCGATAGCATTATATTGGCAATACCTTTTATTTTAACATATTTGCATTTCGTAAACTAAAACATTAAAAGATGCGTATTCATAAAGCTGGCTATAGCGTAATATTTGTTGCAGTTCTTATTCTTGCATTAATTGATTTAATTGTGTTTTTTGCCAGCAACGGCTTGTTGCCTTTCTATATCTCGTTGATGGCTACAGGATTGCTTGCATTGTTTGTGGTTCGCTTTTTTCGATATCCAAATCGAAAAATAACTGTAGCTGAAGGTGAAATTATAGCACCGGCCGATGGCACTGTTGTTACAATTGAGGAGGTTGAAAATACCGAATATGTTGAGGGAAAACGTATCCAAGTCTCAATTTTTATGTCAGTTTGGAATGTTCACATCAACTGGATACCAGTGTCGGGCGTTATTAAAACGGCTTTGCACATCGATGGTAGCTTCGTAATGGCACGTGCCCCAAAATCTTCTGATTTAAACGAACGTACAGTTACTGTTATTAAACCTGAACAAGGCGAAACTATAGTTGTAAAACAAATTGCAGGTATTGTAGCTCGCCGCATATTAACCTACATTAAAGAAGGCGATTCGGTAAAAAGTGGAGACCAACTTGGTTTTATTCGCTTTGGTTCGCGCGTCGATGTTTTATTACCTCTTGATTATGAGATAAATGTAAAACTAGGACAAAAAACCGTAGGTGGAATAACCAAACTTGCTCAAAAAAAACAATAGAGGGTTTGAAAATGTAATAAAAGCGTACTTTTGCGCTCGAATTATAAATAAACGTTTATTTCAAAATTATGGCTTACAAAATTTCAGCAGACAGTTGCTTGGCTTGCGGCACTTGCATTAGCGAATGCCCAGTAGAGGCTATCTCAGAGGGCGATGTTTATGTAATCGATCCAGCAAAATGCACCGAGTGTGGTACTTGCGCTGGCGTTTGCCCAGTAGAAGCTATCTCAAAGGATTAATTCCTTAAAGCTACTAAAAAGCAATGAAAAGGAATTCTCACAGTTGTGAGGATTCCTTTGTTTTTTATTAACGCGAGTTCGATATAAGCAAATAAGCAAATCAGTAAAATAGAACAAGT
>JAKSOL010000031.1 GCA_024405635.1 Salinivirgaceae bacterium
TGAGAAATTGAGTTTGTAGAGACGTCGCACGCGGCGTCTCCCAATTGCAAAAAAAGCAATACCTAACCCCGATTCATCGCACGCGGCGTCTTCAAATATCATCGAGTTTTGTCCAAACATAAACGTTGTTCGCGGCATCTTCCATTGCAAAAATGCAATTATCCAAAAACCGAGACGTGGCATGCCAAAACAACAACATTCATTCTAATACCCATTAATAGTGATTTTGCAAATGGGCAATAGCAACGTCAAAATGATTAAATACCTAATTGTCGTTATAAACATGTCACTTAAAGGCACTATTTTTATGGTTTGAAAAACTGGCAGTTACAATATGAAAAAAATGAAGTTATACGAGGCTAGCGACAAGATGATTTCGCTAATTCGTGACAATTACAACGTGTTGCAAGCACTTGGTGCTTTTGGCATCAATCTTGGTTTTGGCGACAAAACGGTGAGCGAAGTTTGTGCAGAGCAAAATGTTGATACATATACGTTCCTGATGGTTGTAAACTATATCATCAATGGTTATCGACATCAAGGACCCGACGAAAGCATTTCGGTGCCAACTTTGATGCGCTACTTACGAGCCTCGCACGAGTATTTTCTCGGTTTTCAACTGCCATTTATTCGCAAAGAACTTGAAGATGCGCTTGGCGACGACAGTCGTATGGGTCAGCTTATTCTGAAATTATACGACGATTATTCACGATCTATTTTGCAACACATGAAGTATGAGGAAAAAACACTTTTTCCGTACGTTGAAGCGTTGCTCAATGGAAAGAAAAATGCCGATTACAACATTGCAACATTCTCAGAGCATCATGGCGATACTGTATCGAAATTGTTTGAACTGAAATCGATTATTATTAAGTATTTGCCATCAAACGAACTGACAAACAATAAGTTAACCGCAACTCTTTACGATATATACAACAACGAGGAGTGGTTGCAATTGCACTCAAACGTTGAGGACGAAATTTTTACTCCAGCCATTCGTAACCTAGAGCGTCAAGTTGAGAGTAACGATGTGTCGGCCAAAATATCGAACATGATTGGTAAATCAACCGATGTGCAAGGTTCGTTGTCGGAGCGCGAAAAAGACGTGATAATTTGCCTTGTTCAGGGGTTGTCAAACAAAGAGATTGCTGACCGCTTGTTCATTTCAATAAATACGGTTATGACACACCGCCGCAACATTGCGCGTAAATTAGACATTCACTCGCCAGCTGGACTTACCATTTTTGCTATCGTCAACAACCTTGTCGATATTTCAAAGGTTAAGTTGTAGGTTAGTTTCTTGTTTTGTTGGTTGTTGCAAGCAAATGCTAAAACACAATGCTAGTTGCGGCAATTGTGTTTCGGTTTAAGCATTTGCGTAACTATGCATTCCTCCAAGTAGCATATTCACGCCAAAATAGGTGATGAGTACTGCTAAAAATGCCAAAATGTTGAATATGTGTGCGCCGTATGGCTTTTGCAATTTTGGAAACATTGATTGGTGCATCGGCATTGCGTAAATCATCATTGTTATAAGTGCCCAAACCTCTTTTGGGTCCCAGCCCCAATAGCGGCCCCACGACTGATTGGCCCAAATGGCGCCAATAAATATTCCAGCGGTAAGAAGAAATAGGGCAGGATAGAGCATCAATTTGCTAATGGACAGAAGCTTTTCCATTGATTCGCCATTGCGTTTACCAAGAACGATGGCTGCCACACCATTCAGCATCATGAAGGCTAAAAGCGAGTAGGCAATCATAAGTACGCAAACGTGAATGCTTAGCAAAGGCGATGCAAGCACTGGCATCAGGTGGGTAATTTGTGGACTCGACTCGCTGAACGATGCTACCATTAGCGATAAACCAGACATTAAAAATCCAAATGGAAGCATAAGAACAAAACGCTTGTTGAGTAGCAAGGTGAACGCCAATGTGCATAGTGCCATAAACTGCATTGTTTCGCTTCCGCTCGAAAGGGGCAAGTGTTGGCCAATGAATCCGCGTAACGAAATCATAAGCGCCAAGTAGATTGTGCACATGGCCAATAATGTTACCGAAACATAGCGAATCCATTGTGGTAGATTTGTTTGATTTGCCATTCGCAGCATGCAAAATACAAACATTATAATTCCAAGTGTGGCCAATATCATTGCTAACAACTTAATGAAACTCAGTGCGTTAAATAAACGTTCGGCTTTAATTCTTGCATCGCTTGGCAGCAAATTTGCAGCTTCTTTTTCTTGATAATCGCGAATTTTGCCAATAGTGAGGCAAAGCGTTTCTGTGTCGTTGTTAAAGACCAATTCGCCAAGGTAATCCATCGATTTTTTTATGAAAATCCACTTGTCGTCAGCTTGGTCAATTGGCAAGTTGTCGCCTTGGCTATACCACACTAGTTTGCCGTTGCTAACCGAAGGATAAATTTTGAGCATTTGTCTTGAAAGTAGCATTTGCACAATGTTGAGTTTTTCGTCGGCCTCGCGCACGGTTTTGGCACCTTCAACTTTGTCGCCGTTCAAAATGGCTTGCATGGCATCTTCGAGTTTATAGCCTTTTGTGCCGAAAAAATCGTTGTATGAAGCGAATCGGTTGCAACCTACCAAGTTGCGAGCATTGCCTTTAAGTTTAATCATTGGCTCGTTGGCCCATTGGCTTGGGTAGAAAATCCAACCGCACAGCACTTGTTCGGCAGTTAGTCCTTTGTAGGTGGTTTTGCCGTAAAGTTTTAGTGTAAAGTTGCGAGCCACGGTTTGCACAGGGCAAATACGTCCGTTGCTGTAGGCGTAAAGTTCGCCAAATTGGTGGGCAACGTTTTGGGGGAGAGTAGGCGGTAGTTTGCTTGGGTTGGCATGGGCCGAAAAACAACCCAAAGTGAGCATTGTGGTTAACACAAGCACTTTTCCGTTGGCCATTGTTCGTAGCAATTTTCTAAAACTCTCGTTTGGTAAAATAAGCAGCAAAAGCATCGAAATGAAAAGCAGAGCATAGCCCTCGTATGTTATGCCAATGCCAATAGGGTCGTGCGATACCGAAAGATATGTTCCGCAGTGGTCAGGGTCGTAGCCCGATTGGTAAAAACGATAACTTTTGAATTCTGCAATTTTGTTCATTGATACCGATGCGTCTATCGATTGTTTGCCGTTGCTGAACGATAGTTGACTCACATAATCCATTGCCGATTGTGTTCCGGGATAGTTTTCAATCTTGAATCCGTTTAGAGTTAACGCAAAAGGTAATTTTTCAACTTTTGAGTTGTTGCTTAAAATCATTATTGATGAACTTTCGCCCACGCGCAAATGCATAGTTCCTTGCTGACCAAACATGTGGGTGACAATGGCTCCAACAAGAATTGTTACAAAGGCCGAGTGCATCAGAAATTGAAAAGGTCGGTTTATAAGTTTTACGCGCAAAATGTAGGCTATACCTGCAATGGCAAGCAATGTCCAAAGTGCAGCAAACCACCACGAGCCATAAATGTTTGTTGTGGCATAAGGTGTGCCCATCATTTTTTCAATAATTGTGGCGGCGGCCATTACCACAATTGTGGTTATATACAAAGCTATTGTTGTGAGTCTCAGGCACTTCATTGGAATTGTATTTTTTGTTGCAAGGTATAAAAATCGATAAAATACGATAATAAGATAGGGCCCTATTAATAGTGTTTCAGCCTATAATAGGACCCATTTGGCAAGAGAGAAAAGAAGAAATTATATTGATTCGATGAATTTTATCACTGCATCGCGGTCGGGTTTAGGCAGTTCGCGGAACTTTTCAACAGTCCAACGGGCATCGCTTTGAGAATTGCCGTGCCACATAATGGCCTCCAACACAGAGCGAGCACGGCAGTCGTGCATGCGGTCGTCGGCACCGGTGCATAATCTCGATAATCCACGACCCCAAAGTGGAGTGGTGCGGCACCATTCGCCTCTAATGTCGTTTTGCATAAACAGGCGGTGCTGAATCATGTCGGTGTAGGGCCAAATTTTTTGGTACGGATAGCGAGGCATATCGTTATTGCCAAACATTCCGTTAGGGTCGTTTATCTCGTCGGTGCCTGTGGTCCACGAGGGACGGTGGCAAGTAGCACAGCCAATTTGGCGGAACAAATCGTGACCGCGAGCCACATCTTCGTCGTCGAGGTTGCGGGCAGCAGGAACGGCCAAACCGCGATGCCAAATCATAAAGTTTTTGTAGTCTTCGTCGGACATTTCGGCTTTAGCTATGTTTTTGCCGTCTTCTTTTCCTGTTAGGTAGCGATAAATGTCGTATTCCACGCCCTTGTCGGTTTTTTCTTCGGGAAAGTAGTTGTAAAACTCAGCCTGAACTTCTGGGTCTTTTGATGCTGTTGAGGCATAAGCTGCTGTCATGTAGTGATACTGACGGTCGGAGCGAGTTACGTTGGTGATGTTCCAAATGGCATTTGCACCCGGTCCGTCAAGCAATGGTCCGCGCGAAATGGCGTAGGTGAATCGCTTTGCATATTTTTCACCAGTTAAGCCCGAATACATTGCAGCCCAGTCGCTTCCGTTCCAAACGGCAGGATTTAAATTGGCGCCAACCGAAGTTTCGTAAGCGTATTGAGCCTTTATTGAATCGTCGGGAATGGCATCGAGCAAACCTGTTCCGTAAACACCAATTGTCGATTCAAGTCTTACCCCAACTTCGCTTATATCAAGATTGCCGCGAGCCGATTGAATTGGCACGTAAAACGCGCTTGCAGGAATGGTTACTTCGGGATAAATAAGCTCGTAAGTTTCGCCATCGTCAAATTTGTTGCCCCAATCGTCGGTGTAGGCAAGCCAGTCGATGGTTATTTGGTCCTCGTTGAGCGGAGCCTTAAATGGAGCAACGGCCAATGTTTGCGGCATGCCAGTGAGCGAAGTTAGGTATCCGTTAGTCTCCTTATCGAACACCACAAGAAGGTACCCGTTGCCCATGTCGCTGGCTTTGTATCGGGTTTGACGTTTGCCGTGACCATAAGCAGGGTGGCAGTAAAGACAACCATTGCGAACCATAAGCGGGCCAAGTCCAGAAAATGCGCTATTGGTGTCTTGTGTAAAGTCGCGCTCAAAAAAGTATTCGCCAAGTTTAAAAGCCTGAGTCATGCCAGCATTGTTGCAAGCAGGCGAAGGTTGTTGGTAAGCATACGACGATGCGTTGAACACCGTGCCTAGTTTGCCTCCAGTATAATATTCTTCGTTGTTTGAAGGATTTGTGGTTGGTGCTGGTGTTGGGTCGTCGTTGTTGTCGCAAGCCACAAACAATAGCGCAGTGGCGATAAGTGGGTAATAAATTTTTTTCATTTCGTGTGTTTTTTTGCAGAAAAAGCACCAGGGCCCATGAGTACCCTGATGCGAATCAAAATTATAGCCTATATGATCAATCAATTGTTTATTACTGATTTTAGTTTGTCAAGAGCCTCGTCAAGAGCCTCAAGAGCCTCAATTGCTTCGCCAGCTGAGGCGTGGGTGTAGTTGAGTACAAAAGGACGAACCATTGCGTCAATTTTTGTAAGAGCATTGTCAAGTGCGCTCATTGCGTTTTGGGCATCGGTAGGAGCCACTTCAGCCAAAACTGCCATAATTGACTTATCCTCTGGCTTGCCGTTGTTGGCATTTAATCCGCCGTAAAGTGCATGCCTACAGCTCATTATGTTGTCGTAAAAGTCTTGAATTGAGTTGTAAGCGTTTGGCGATTCAATGTAGTTTTCGTCCTCGCCAGTGTGTGGAGCGCCAATCTTTGAGTGTGCCACTTCGTCAATAATATCTTGGCAACCTTCAATAATTTGTATCGATGCCAATTCAACTGATTTCCAACGAGAACCAGCATTGCCTGCGTTTATAAATTCTTCGCCAAAATTGTCATCTGGTTCTAACTCGTTATCCTCAAGAGCTTTAGCATGACTTTCGGCAACATTGTCAATGCCGTTCCATGCAGCTTCAAGTCGGCAAGACGATACAAACAAGTCAACTGAAACCGATTGGCAGTAGTAAATTTCGTCGTTGGTTAGGTCGGCAGCTTTGCGAGCTTTTCCTTCGCGGAAAATTAGATACTCAAGCGCGTGGAAACCAGTTAGGTTTTGGCCAGTGGTAATGTTTTGGTCAATAATAGCAGCATCGTTTTCGTTTGTTGCTGGATGGTATTTGCTAAGCAAGTTATCGAACACGGTGCGGTCAAAAGGCCAAGTGTCAATATGGGGGTCGATGCCGTAACCCGATGCAGCGCCAAACAGAAATGCCTCAGACCATTCCCAATATTGTCGCGACGATTTCCATTGGTCGCAAATTTGCTCAAGTTTAGCATCGGTTGGCGATGCTGCAAATTCGTCAATGCTGGTCATTAGGCTTTCGCAAGCGTTGGCCAAGCCTTTGTAGGTAGGAATAACGGTTTTTTGCACATACAACTCGTTGGCTGCTTGCAGTTGGTTGTCAATTTTGTTGTCGTCGTTTTTCGTCTCGTTTTTGTCGCAGGCAACCATCATTGTTGCCATTGCCGCTAAGGCAAGTAAATTGTTGATTTTAAGTTTCATAATTGTATTTTTTTATGATAGTGATTGTTGTCTATTTGAACCACCCAGCATATACAATTCCAAGTGAAATGCTAGGTTCATTGTTGAATGTGCTGTTTAAAAATCTTTCAGAAAATTCAGCTTTTATGGCAATTTCGGGCATTGGGGCATAGTTTAATCCTAATGCAAATCGGTGTTTCTCGCACCATTCGTAAGCCGATGCGTTGGTGCCTTTCAGCATAGGGTTGTAGTACTCATATCGGCCAAAAAGCATTAGTTTTTGTTCTTCGTCAGACAATTTGCCAACGCGTCCCAACATGTTGTATCCAATTTCGCAACCAGCAGTTGTAGCATCGCTGGCCACAGGTTGATGTTTGCTTGGGCTTCCGTCTTGTCCAGTATGGGTAGGAAAGTTTTTGTTAAAGGTTGTAATCTCGTCGGAGTTGTTTAAGTGAGCCCACACGGCATTGCCTCTAGCTATAAGGTTGCCTTTTTTGTACTGAAAGTCGAATGTGCCAATGCAAAGAGCACCGTTAACATTGTTGTATTTCGACCCAATGCTTTTTAAAGTGTTTCGGAAAGTGTGGCCGTAGTAACCGCTTAAACTAACCCGCAAACCGCTTATTGTTTGGTTGTCGATGCGGGCGGCCAAGGCGTATTGGTTGGCTATTTGGAACTCATACGAGCTTGTGGCTCCATAATGTACAAAATCGTCGGCACCAAAGCGCTCGGAGTTCAGTCCTGGTAATAGTTGCAACTCATAGCGCCATTTTTCAATCTTTCCCCACACTCCAATGCCTGTTTGGTGCCAAGTGCAAGGCAAAATTTTCATTTCGCCTTCGGGTCGGAAAACTGTAAAGTACTCGGTAGGCATGTGGTGTTGGTTTGTGGCTCCAATTGGAACAACCATTTCGCCAATGCGTACATTTAGTCCGTTTCCAAACGATTTTTGCAACCAAAATTGCTCAAGAACTACCTCTCCACCTTTTTCGGTTTCTGCTTCGTATTCGCCGCTCTCGTCGGCATCAATTTCCACTGCCGAACCTGTGCCTCCATGCTCAAACTCAATTTCGGTACCCATTGTCCATCCGCGACCAAAATCGTAGCCAAGGTTCAACACCACGTGTGGCAAATCAAATTGTCCGTGACTTTTATCGTTTTTATGTTGTTCAGGATAGCGGTATCGATTGAAATGGTCGCTGTAAAAATTGCGAGTCATAGCTACTTCGCCATAGCCACCAATGGTTAATCGGTTTGTGGTTGGTTGCTCATTTTTGTTGGTTAGTTTAAGGGTGTCGGCTAATTGTTTGTTAACGTTTTTTGTGGCCCCGCTATAACCGTCAACTTTGTCATCGTGCTGTTCTTGCGCTGTTATATTGCATGCCAAAAACATAAAGGCAAGTGTGCATACAACTTTTAATCTCTTTTTCATTACTTGTCCCAATCAAAATTTGACGGGGCAAAACTATTGTCATAAAAAAGGTGCGTCAATACTCATGGTTAGGTATATTGTTATATGCCTAATAGTCAGTTTTGGGTATAATAGCGTGAAAAGGATAGGTATAATAAAGCGTGATTATGTCGCTATTTACTCATTGACAATCAAAACTTATTGGTACAAAATATCCCGAAATAAGGAAATAAAGCCCCATGAAAACCGATGCATTAACTGAATTGAAGTGCCATATTCACGGCATCTTGTCGTTTGTGTTTTCCAATGAATAACCCCGCGATTAATAAGGAGAATAGAGCATTGCAGCATGACGAAAAAACAACCAAAACAGTAAATCTCGCTTTAAGATTATCGAGATAGAATAGTGTTTTTATTGTTTTGAGTATAGGCAGTTTAACAATTCAAATAGTTACAACGTATGAGTTCAAATTGTAATATTTTGTATTGTCAGTAGAAAGGTTATACAATTATTTGTTTGCAAATCGATATACCCCAAAAACTTGCAACCAAATAGATTGTAGTGCAAAAAGTAGAATAAATCACTTGTATTTTAGCAACAAACGGCGGCGACCAACCGATTCGTTTTCGCCATAAAAAGTGCTACGGTTTACAAATCGTATCGACTCGATTGTATATATAGCCGAAGGATCAAGTTCCTTAACCAATTCGGCAACTTTGTCAACCATTCGGCGAGTTACAATAAGGTATAGGATTGATACTTCGCCATTTAGTCCGTTAGCTTTAGTTACAGTTGCGCCAAATCCTTTTGATCTTAAAGAGTCGGCAAGGCTAAAATCGGTTCGTGTACTGATGATGCGAATTAGCTCGTGACCAAGTGCAAGTTTACTTTCAATTATCATTCCAATGTAGTTGCCAGTTGCAAATCCGGCAGCATAACCAATGTAACAAGCCCAATTATCAATATTTTGAATAATGTTGCTAATGGCAACAACCCATATTAGGGTTTCAATAAAACCACATATAGGAGCAAGTTTTTTGTAACCTTTTGCTACCAATATAATACGGACAGTGCCAATGCTAACATCGGTAATGCGAGCTACAAAAATTAGTAGCGGAAGAATAATATACGAGTAGTAGTCAAAATTCAAGGCTTTTTATCTTTTGTAAAAACGCTCAAGTATAACAAATGGAATGGTTACTAATGTTGAGTAATGTTCGCCACGTTTTTGAGATTCAACATCGCCTTCTTCATAATACCAACGTATGCGAGTGCCACGCGTTGTAGCATCAAGTTCATCAAGGCGAAGCAACAATGTTGACAATTGCTTTATCGATGATGAGTTTAGGTATTCAAAATCGAGACCTATAACGGTGTTCTCGTTAGGATTCTTGTAGTATTCTTCAAACCACGCTATTATTTGTGCGTAGAATTTTGCTGGATCTTCAGGTAGCGAGCGCCCACTTATTAGAAATATGTTGTTTTCATCATCGAGGCAAACCTCTGGGGTTACTGAGTTGCCTTCAATTTTTAGCGGTTTCATTTTTTTCTATACGGGAATTTGGATGTGTAGTATTGATAGGTTGTTGTCAATTCTCTTTACGTTATATTCAATGCGCGAACTGCCGTGCATTCTTATGTCGCATAGGCCAATTCCTTTGTCGCCAACAAGATTATTATTGTAATAGGCTTCAAGTTCCGATTGGCTCATGTTGTTCAACTTCTCAATAAATTCACATGTCGATGCAACATTTTCGTTCTTTATGTAATTAATTGTGTTGAGTTTAAACTCGTTTTTTATGTCTTCAATAAAAAACATGCCTTCGGTTTCATCGTTGCCCGAATAACCATGTTGGGTAATGTTTTGCAACATTTCCGACATAATATAATATATGCGTTTGCGAAGTTGAATGTCAAGTTCGCTAATGTGCTCTTCAATAATCGACAAAAGGCTGATACGAGTGTCTTGGTTTATTTTGCCGTTAAAAATCGAAAGAATGTTGTTTTCGCTCGAAATTTTATAAACCTCTTTTATGTCCAAAAGCGTGTTGCGTGCTTCTTTTATTTGGTTGTCGTTGTAGGTAAGGCCCGAAACAAGAAAAAAGTACGATTGTGTGTCGTCAATTTTTACAAAGTCGTAAATCAGTTTGCTGCCCGATTTGCGAGCCATTTCAATTAAGCCTAATCCCGCGCCGCCTTTGTTCGATATTTGGTTGTTGTTTAGCACTTGACGATACAATGCTTTCAATTCTTCGTCTGTTGTGCTGTTCACATTGTCAAGTTTTTCCTTCAAGGCGGGAATATTTTCGTTCAAAATACTATTGCCAGTTGTAATAATGTATCTGCTGCCTGTATTTTGAGTTACAAAGAAACCAGGAACATCGCCTCCATATTTTAAAACATTACTCTCTTGATGTCGGGTTATGTTTTGCAAACCTTCAACAAGGACAATAAAAGCACGCTTGCGAATTTTTGTATCGCAATTCATACCATTCATGCAATCTTGAATAAGTAGCGTTATGTTGTCCGAAATTTTGTTTGTAAACAACCCGCGAAAGGCATATTCCATGCTATTTCGCTGCATCGTATCAAACAATGTAAATTCAAATTTGTTTTCGGTTTGGCTTGCCTCCATCAATTTGTAATAATGAATACACGTCAAAAGTAAGAATCTTACTCACAAATCATATTAAAAAATGATATCCAAATTTACTTATTTTTTAACCAGAAATTGAATGTGTTTGCGTTGTAAATATTTTGATTTATAGATGATTAACATTTTTAATAAAAATGAAACCGATTGCATATTTTTTAGTTAAACTTGTGTTAAAGCAACATTTTGTTGTAACAAAATAGCAATTTGTGCGTTTGCTTTGTGTTTGTTTTCTTGAATGAATTATAAAATATGAAAAACCTTTTTTATTGTTTGTTGTCCGCTGTAATTGGTGGCTTTGTTTCTGTAGGCGTGATTAGTAAAATCGAAAAAAAACAAGCTAATCCTGTTTCGGTACCCCCTGTAGTTGTTCCAACAAATCTTTCAACTGTTGCCGATTTTACGGTTGCTGCGCAAAAAACAGTAGATGCTGTTGTGCATGTTAAAATACGTTCGCAGCAAAATTCGTACGAAAACATTTTTCTTAACTATATTTTTGGTCATACTAATCGCTCATCAGAGCAAGCTCCTGTTGTTTCGTCGGGTAGTGGAGTTATAGTGTCGCCCGATGGATATATAGTTACAAACAATCATGTGGTTGAAGGCGCAAGGTTGCTAGAGGTGGTTTTAAATGATAAACGAACTTTCAATGCTAGTATAGTAGGTTGCGACCCAACAACCGATATCGCACTTTTGAAAATTGATGGCACAAATTTTCCATTTATGGAGTGGGGCGATTCTGAATCGTTAAAAGTAGGCGAGTGGGTTTTGGCTGTTGGTAATCCGTTTAACTTGGCATCAACTGTAACTGCTGGCATTGTAAGCGCCAAGGCTCGTAGTATAAATGTGATAAATAAAAATGCAGCTATTGAGGCTTTTATTCAAACCGATGCAGCTGTTAATCCTGGCAATAGCGGTGGCGCTTTGGTAAATGTTAAAGGCGAGTTGATAGGAATAAATACTGCTATTGAAAGTCCAACAGGTACTTTTTCGGGATACTCGTTTGCCGTACCCGAACGCATTGCTCGCAAAGTGGTTGCTGACTTAAAAGAATTTGGCAAAGTACAGCGCGCGTTTATTGGTGTTAGCATAACCGAAAATAATGCACAATTGGCCAAACAAATGGGTATAGGCACATTAAAAGGCGTTTATGTTACTGCCGTTGCTGAAGGTGGCGCTGCCAAGGCTGCAGGAATATGTTCTGGCGATGTGATTTTGAGTATTGATGGAAATGAGGTGAATAAAGTGTCGGAACTACAACAACAAGTTGGTTCTCGTCGTCCAGGAGAGCAGGTTGAAGTTTTGGTTTTCCGCAACGGAAACGAGGTTAAAATGACCATTGTTTTGCGTGGGGCCGATGCTATGGTAATGTAATTTGCTTTTCTTTTTTCCTGATACTCAAACCATAACGCAATTAATTTATGATTTAGCAAAAAAATAATTGATATTTTTGCAACCCTTTTTAGCGCACTACGTATAAGGGGGAGTTTTTTCATAACAATGTATATGCTCATAAGTTGATTTAGCCGTACATTGCGTATTTTTTTAACTATTATTTTTTGAAATGAGACAACTTAAAATCACAAAGTCAATCACTAATCGTGAGAGTGCATCACTTGATAAATATTTGCAAGAGATTGGTAAAGAGGGGTTGATTACCGTTGAGGAAGAAGTAGAACTTGCACAACGCATCCGTAAGGGTGATCGTTTGGCTCTTGAAAAACTAACCAAGGCTAACTTGCGTTTTGTGGTTTCGGTTGCTAAACAATACCAAAATCAAGGTTTAAGCTTGCCCGACCTTATTAACGAGGGTAATCTTGGCTTGATTAAAGCTGCTGAAAAGTTTGACGAAACCAGGGGTTTTAAATTTATCTCTTATGCTGTATGGTGGATTCGTCAATCAATTCTTCAAGCTTTGGCAGAACAATCGCGTATTGTGCGTTTGCCATTAAACCAAGTTGGTTCGTTGAACAAAATCAATAAGGCTTTCTCAAAATTTGAGCAAGAAAATGAACGCCAACCTACTAACGAAGAGTTGGCTACTATGCTTGACTTGCCAAAAGAAAAAATTGCCGATACTTTGCGCGTGTCGGGTCGTCATACTTCAATTGATGCTCCATTTGTTGATGGTGAGGACAATAGCTTGCTCGATGTTATTGAAAATAAAGATAGTCCAGTAGCTGACGAATTGTTGATGAACGAGTCGTTGAGCCGTGAAATTGAGCGTGCCTTGGCTACCCTTACCGAGCGTGAGCGCGATATTATTCGTTTGTTCTTTGGCATCTCTTGCCAAGAGATGACACTTGAAGAGATTGGCGAAAAATTTGGTCTTACTCGCGAACGTGTTCGCCAAATTAAAGAGAAGGCTATTCGTCGTTTGCGCCACACTTCGCGTAGCAAATTGCTTAAAACATATTTGGGTTAATAAAAAACTTATATGTCAAAATAAAAAAGCCCGGTTGGTTATCCAATCGGGCTTTATTTTTGTGTTATTGTTGATGATGTTATTCGTCAATATTGTTTTCGTCAGCATCTTTTTTCGATTTGTGTTTTTCTATTTTGAATTTGATGCAATTGTCTTTTTTGTCAAATGTGCAGCTTATTGTATCACCATCAACCATTTCGGCCTTCAAAATAGTTTCAGCAAGTTCGTCTTCTAAATACTTCTGAATGGCACGTTTAAGAGGGCGAGCACCATATTGAACATCGTAGCCTTTTTCGGTAATAAAGTCTTTTGCTTTTGGCGATATGCGCAAGTTGTAGCCAAGTTGGTTAATGCGGCTGTATAGACCTTTAAGCTCAATGTCAATAATCTTGTGAATGTCGTCCTTAGTTAGTTGATTGAACATTATCACATCGTCGATGCGGTTCAAAAACTCTGGGGCAAATGCATTTTTTAGTGCTTTTTCAATCACACCTTTTGCCATGTCGTTTTCAGAGTTTATGCGGCTTGTGCTTGAAAAACCAACACCAGTGCCAAATTCTTTAAGTTGGCGAGAACCAATGTTCGATGTTAAAATGATGATTGTATTTCTAAAATCAACATGACGACCAAGGCTATCGGTTAATCGACCTTCGTCAAGTACTTGTAACAAAATGTTAAACACGTCGGGGTGTGCTTTTTCAATCTCGTCAAGCAAAACCACAGAGTATGGTTTGCGGCGTACTTTTTCGGTTAGTTGACCACCTTCTTCGTAACCTACATATCCTGGAGGCGCACCAACAAGTCGCGATACTGCAAATTTTTCCATGTATTCGCTCATGTCGATGCGAATAAGGGCGTCGTCGCTATCAAATAGGTATTTTGAAAGCACTTTACCAAGTTGGGTTTTTCCAACGCCTGTAGGACCTAAAAATATGAATGTGCCAATTGGTTTATTGGGGTCTTTTAGTCCTGCTCGGTTGCGTTGAATTGATTTTACAATTTTGGCAATGGCTTCGTCTTGACCAATTACACTGCCTTTAAGCTCTTCGCCCATTTTGAGCAGTCGGTTTCCTTCGTTTTGCGCAATTCGTTTCACAGGTACACCGGTCATCATTGCAACCACTTCGGCTACATTGTCGGCAGTTACTGTTTCGCGGTGCGAGGCCAATTCTTCTTCCCATTTCTTTTTTTCTTCTTCAAGTTGCGATAAGCATTTTTTCTCCTCATCGCGAAAACTTGCAGCGGCTTCAAATAGTTGGCTTTCAACAGCTGCTTTTTTCTTGGCTCTGTATTCTTCTACCTTTTTTTCTATCTCAGAGATAATGCTTGGTACGTGAATGTTTGAAATGTGAACTCGCGAACCGGCTTCGTCAAGTGCGTCTATTGCTTTGTCGGGTAGGTGACGGTCAGAAATGTAGCGTGTGGTGAGTTGAACACACGCATCAATGGCTTCTGGCGAGTAAATTACATTGTGGTGCTCTTCATATCGAGGTTTAATGTTGTTTAAAATCTCAATAGTTTCTTCTTCTGAAGTTGGCATAACCATCACTTTTTGGAATCGACGTTCAAGTGCACCGTCTTTTTCAATGTATTTGCGATATTCGTCGTGAGTGGTGGCTCCAATGCATTGTATTTCGCCGCGTGCTAATGCAGGTTTTAGCATGTTTGCTGCATCGAGTGATCCGGTTGAGCCTCCTGCACCAACAATGGTGTGAATCTCATCAATAAATAGAATTATGTTTGGATTTCGTTGTAGTTCATTCAAAATGGCTTTCATGCGCTCTTCAAACTGTCCACGATATTTTGTTCCTGCAACTATAGCGGCCAAATCAAGAGCAACAATGCGTTTGCCAAATAGAATGCGCGACACTCGTTTTTGAACAATGCGCAAAGCCATGCCTTCGGCAATGGCCGATTTTCCAACACCGGGTTCGCCAATTAAAACTGGGTTGTTCTTTTTACGGCGGCTTAAAATTTGTGCCAATCGCTCAATTTCGGTTTCGCGACCAACTACAGGGTCAAGTCTATTTTCTTCGGCAGCGCGTGTTAAATCGATGCCAAAATTGTCAAGCACAGGAGTGTCGGAGTTTGTGGCGTTTTTACCTACCGATTTTCTTATAGGGCCACGTGGTCCAGCAAATTCATCGTCATTGTCATCATCATCTTCTTCGTTGTTGTCATCTTCGCTGTCGTTTGAATTGCTGAAGTTTTGATTTTCAATTGGTTTGGGTTTATGAGGTTGAGCTGGAGATTGCTGATTTTTTGTATTGTTTGCAATAATCTCTTTTAGCATTTGATAGGTAACGTTCATGTCGTTTAGCAAGGCCGATGCGTGGCTCACTATGTTGTCGCGTAGTATGGCTAACATTAAGTGTCCTGAATTAACGTTGTTGCTATGGTCAGCGCGTGCTTCAAGATAAACTATTGTTAGTGCACGTTCTGTTTGCTTGTCAAAAGGAAGTTCAAGATTGTCGTCGTAACTGCGTGTAGGTTCATTGTTTCGCAATTTTGCATCAAGTTCTTGTTTTAAGGTTGGAATGTCAACCCCAGCAATGTTAAGCGAATCAATAGCAATGCCTTCGTTTTCGCGTAATATGCCAAGAAAAAGATGATCAACAGTTATGCTGTCGTTGTTTAATCTAATAGCTTCTTCCTTGCTGTAAATGAGAATGTTGTTAATTCTTGGGGAGAATTTTGAATTCATATTTTGCTATCATTTTCAAATTGTGCGAATTTAATCAAAATAAATAGAGGTATAGTTTATAAAAGCAAAAGTCAACAAGTTAAAAAAGGGCAATTCGGCAAACCGTAGTCGCGTCATTGGGGCAAATAAAATTAAGGTTTTTGTAAACATTAAATGTTGATAAATACATGGTATTTGTGACCGTTAGATAAAGGCTGAGAGCGTTTGTTTTAGTATATTTGAAGGTTAAAAATATGCAACATAACTAACTAAAAATCAATACAAATGTCTGACGGAGAAAAAATTCTAAAAATCAACATTGAAGAGGAGATGAAGTCGTCGTACATTGATTACTCAATGTCGGTGATTGTGTCGAGGGCTCTTCCAGATGTGCGCGATGGTTTGAAACCTGTACACCGAAGAGTGCTCTATGGAATGTCGGAATTAGGAGTTTCATCAAATAAACCAACAAAAAAATCGGCGAGAATTGTAGGTGAGGTTTTAGGTAAATATCACCCACACGGCGACTCGTCTGTGTATTATGCAATGGTTCGTTTAGCGCAATGGTGGGCAATGCGTTATCCATTAGTTGATGGTCAAGGTAACTTTGGCTCAATTGATGGCGACGGTCCCGCAGCAATGCGTTATACCGAGGCCCGTTTGCGCCGTATTGCCGAAGAAATGCTTGAGGATATTGACAAAGATACAGTGGACATGGTTCACAACTTTGACGATACTCTATGGGAGCCAACTGTGTTGCCTACCAAAATACCTTATTTGCTAGTAAATGGCGCTTCAGGTATTGCCGTTGGTATGGCTACAAATATGCCACCTCACAACTTGAGCGAAATAGTAGATGCTCTTTGTGCCACAGTCGATAACGACGACATTACTATTGACGAACTAATGGAGATTGTTACAGCTCCAGATTTCCCTACAGGTGGTATTATTTACGGCAAACAAGGCATTCGCGATGCTTTTGAAACCGGACGAGGTCGCATTGTTATTCGTGGTAAGGCTGAAATTGAAACCGATAAATCAGGCAGAAATAGCATTATTGTTACTGAAATACCTTACAATGTTAACAAGGCCGAAATGATTAAGAAAACGGCCGAACTAATTAACGAAAAGAAAATTGAAGGCATTTCAAACTTGAACGACGAAACCGATATGAGCGGTATGCGTATTGTTTACGAGTTAAAGAAAGATGCAAACCCAAGCGTGGTGCTTAATAAACTATACAAGTACACCGAGTTGCAATCGTCGTTTAGCGTAAACAACATTGCTTTGGTTGATGGTCGCCCATATCTACTTAACCTAAAAGACCTATTGGTTAACTTTATCAAACATCGTCACGAAGTAGTCCTTCGACGTGCAAAATTCGATTTGCGTAAAGCCGAAGAACGAGCTCACATTTTGCAAGGTTTAATTATTGCTAGCGACAATATTGATGAAGTTATTGCAATTATTAAAGCTGCTAAAAGCCCCGAAGATGCACTAGAAGAGTTGATAAAACGATTCTCGCTTACCGAAATTCAAGCTCGTGCAATTGTTGATATGCGTTTGCGTCAACTAACTGGACTAGAACAAGATAAACTACGAGCCGAATATGCAGAGATTGAAAAGCAAATTGCATACTTGCGCGATGTTATTTCAAACGTCGATTTGCGAAAAACAATCATTAAAGACGAACTGATTGAAATAAAAGAGAAATATGGCGATTCTCGTCGTACTGAAGTTGTTCCAGATGCAGGAGAATTTAATCCAGAAGATTTTTATGCCGACGAAGATGTGGTTATCACCATATCGCAAATGGGATACATCAAACGTACATCGTTGAGCGAATTCCGCACTCAATCGCGAGGTGGAGTTGGCGCCAAAGGTAGCAACACTCGCGACGAGGATGTTATTGAACACTTGTATAGCGCAAATATGCACGGTACAATGTTGTTCTTTACACAAAAAGGACGTTGCCATTGGTTGCGCGTTTTTGAAATTCCAGAAGGAACCCGAACATCAAAAGGTAGAGCTATTCAAAACATATTGCAAATTGATGCCGACGATGCAATTAAAGCATACATAAATGTTAAAACATTGTCAGATCAAGAATACATAAAGAATCATTATGTGATGCTAGTATCTAAAAAGGGTATAGTAAAGAAAACTACTCTTGAAGCATACTCTCGTCCTCGTGCAAACGGTATCAATGCCATTACAATTCGCGAAGACGATGCATTGCTGGCAGCTCAATTGACTGATGGTAATTACGAAGTATTGTTGGGTGTTCGTAGTGGTAAAGCATGCCGATTTATGGAGTCAGAATTGCGACCAATGGGCCGTATGGCATCTGGTGTAAAAGGTGTTGGTCTTGATGGAGACGACGAAGTAGTTGGTGTAGTTTGCCAAGGCGAAGAAAAGCATGATGTTCTTGTTGTTTCAGAAAACGGTTATGGTAAACGTTCTGATATTGATGAGTATCGAATGACACACCGCGGCTCAAAAGGTGTGAAAACCATAAATGTAACCGACAAAACAGGACCTTTGGTTGCTGTTATGGGTGTGGTTGATACCGATGACTTGATGATTATTACTAAGAATGGTCTTGCAATACGCCAAACAGTTGATGCTTTGCGAGTTATGGGTAGAGCTACACAAGGTGTTAAATTGATAAACCTTCGTGCAAATGATGCTATTGCAGCTGTAACTGCAGTACCTCATCAAGATGAGGAAGAAGTAACAGATGGAGAACAATCTGAAACCAATGGTGAGCAATCAAATGCTGGTGCTAATGAGCCAAAAGGCGAAGAATAATAACTGATTTGAGACATTAAAAAGCGTGGGTAGCGAAAGTTGCTCGCGCTTTTTTTTATTAAACGACAATAAAAAGTTTACTCAAAGCGTTGATTATTAGAAATCAAACTTAAAAAACATACAAAATAAAGTAGGGTTAACTTTATGCTATAATGAAGTATTCATTTGATTGAATAAAACTATATTTGCCATATTCAAATAAGAAAGTATAAATTTTAATTTTTTGAAACTATGAAACACCTTGGAATTGTGATGCTCTTGGTTGCTGGAAGTTTCTCTGCAATGGCACAAGGTAGCAAAGTGCAGAGTGCTATCACAAACATCAAACCAGAGTACAATCAACTAGACAAAGCAAAAGAAGCTATTGAGGCTGCTATTTTGCACGAGAAAACAAAAGACCAAGCTAAAACTTGGAAAGTTAGAGGCGATGTTTACAAAGCAATTGCCGGAACAAAAAATGCAAACTTTAAAGCATTGAGCGAGAATCCATTGAACGAAGCTATGGTATCATACAAAAAAGCTATCAAAATGGACCCAAAAGGTGGTAACTCGCCATTCCGTAAAGACATCAACAATCAACTTAAGTTGATGCAATACACTGCAATTGATGAGGCTATTGCTCAATTCCAATCAGAAAACTACCAACGAGCAATGGAGTATTTTGAAATTTCGTTGACTATCGACTCTTTGGTAAGCCCATCAACAGTTGACTCAATGATTATCTTCAATGCTGGTATGTCTGCTGAGCGTGCTAAAAACTACTCAAAAGCTATTCAATACTACAACCGTGCTATTGAAATTAACTATGAGGCAGTTTCGTCTTATGCGTATGTTGCAAACATTAAAAAAGAACTTGGTGATACTGCCACTTTCATTTCAACATTGGAAGAGGGTATTAACAAATTCCCAAATGACAACGCTCGTTTGATGATTGAGTTAATTAACCACTATTTGCTTTCAGGTCAATCAGAAAAAGCTTTGTCATACTTGCAAAAAGCTATCGAGGCCGATCCTCAAAACCATTCGTTCTACTTTGCAGAAGGAACATTGTTTGACAAAATGGGACGTTTGGAGGACTCAAAAGCTGCATACGAAAAGGCTATTGAGATTAAACCTGATTATTTTGATGCTTGGTATAACTTAGGCGTTCTTTACTACAATAAAGCTGTAGAAATGAGCAAAGCAGCAAACGACATACCTCCACGCGAGCAAAAACGTTATGATGAGGCAGTTAAAGCAGCTTTGGAGCAAATGGCTAAAGCATTGCCTTTCTTTGAAAAAGCTCACGAGATTGATGCTGCAGAGAAAAATACCATTATGACTCTTCGCGAGATTTACTACAAAACTCGTTCAGCTCATCCAGAATATGAGTCAAAATACAAAGAGTATGATGATTTGTTGAAATCGATGAACTAATCAATTATTTGATATAATAAAAAAGCCCCGATTCAAATTTGAGTCGGGGCTTTTTTTATTCTTATAGTTTAACGAATGGGTGGGGGATTATTATCGGGACAACTAAATCAAACCGAGTCTATACAATTTCTTCGTTTCTTACAATCAATAGATTAACGCTATAATCAAGTTGCCGCCTTTAATATGAATAATATAAGGCACCCATTGTGCATTATTCAAAAAACTAAGGATTTTAAACTATTAATGTTTCTGCC
>JAKSOL010000032.1 GCA_024405635.1 Salinivirgaceae bacterium
TGGCAGCCGAGCAGAATTATAATTGCATGAAGAAACATGTACTTAAAGTAACTGGCATGGGTATTCATGATATAGAAGTTAGATGGATACCTACTCATATTGTTACTCCTACAATTACTCTTACAGTCAAAAATGGTGCTATAGAGAGTATATTTGAAGAGGAGCAAACAGCTTTATACATAAAAGCTTTATTGAATGGAATTAAGATAGGAGAAATTGACCTTGACGAAATGGATATTGCACAGGTGTTATTAGATCATATTGAATTTAAAGGGATAGCAGAGGATCATTGTGATAGAGTTGGTGATTCAGCTGGCTTTGTAGCGAGAGTAAGAAAACAACCACATTTGCTATTACTATATAACGGACATGGTTCTGCATATACAAATTTTCCTTACATAGCAAAAAAGTCAGCGAGTTGGTATAATTGGTGTGACGAAAATAAAGTTGATAACGACACTATTTTCCCTATATTTTTTGCTCAAGCATGCTCCAATGGGGCATATGCTCAAATATCTCGCAAAGATACAAACCGTTGGAATTCTAAATCTTTTGGTCAAAATGTTGTTACTAATTGCTGTAGTGCATTTATAGGAGCATCTACTACTACAGGGGCACGCTGGGGGCAACTTTTTGTAAAATGGGCTTTTAAAGGAAAATCGTGGAGTACAAAAGAAAAGAACGAAAGTGCTTGGGAAAAAAAAGAGCATATAGGCGATTTTCTTGACTACGCAAAAGAAAAAGCATTTGACGCAAAAAGTTTTACGGTTTTTAAATTAAGCAACCCATATTCAGCATGCAAACGTTTCAATCTATTTGGCGACCCAACTTTATTTATGAGAGGATTTAACATCTACAATGTAAAATTTCAAAATGAGTCTTTTACAAATAACAATAAGATGTATTACAAGGCTTTAAAAACCATTGATACGAACAATAAAACTGTAGTAGTTAATAAAGACGCAGAACTGAAACTAATAGCAGGCGAAAAAATAATGCTTAAGCAAGGTTTTAAAGTAGAAAAAGGAGCTACTTTTAAAGCCGAGATACAGAAAGGTTTACCATTAAACAATTAACCATTATGAAAAAATTACTATATACATTTCTTTTAACAATATTGTTTTTAACAGCTTGTTACAAAGAGGAAGAAATAATACCACAAAGATTTGCTAGTTTTTTCCCATACGAAGAAACGTGGGAAGAACGAAAATTTCAAACACCACATGGAGTTGAAACATTAAACTTAGGAGTTTCGTTTGAAAAAGAAGATTCTGATCCTCATGGAATTGTTGAACGTATTGTAAATTTTGTTCTGGTTGGCAACTTTAGATATAATAATGACACTCTATTACCTATCAAATCGTGTATTATGTTTTTTTGCCATGGAGAAGGAAATAGTTTTTCATCTCAATTATATACAGACGGATATACTTATAGTCCTAGATCAGTAAATGATATAATTCGAGAAGACACATTATATTTAGGAACATGGATGACCTTTATTAGAGATAAAGGCCTTACAATGATAAAATGGCCAAAAAAGGAAAGTGTTTCTAAATCGGAAATAGAGAGTTACCCAAATACTCCATGGGGCGAAACTTGGACACTAATAGAATAACCCACCCAATTTTGCATTAAAACTTAACCGCCAGCAACCGAGCAAAAAGAGGTTGTTGGCGGTTTTAACTTACTCGGCGATCTTTCATTTTTATACCGAGGATTATCGTTTGAAAACCTTACTTTTGAAACAGAAAACTGGTATAGCAAATTATATTACAGAGCCAAAAACATAAATACAGGAAACAATACCAAAGTTACTTGTAAACAAGGCTCTGATGTAAAACTAGTAGCTAGTGAAAAAATTTCACTTAAACCAGGTTTTAAAGTTGAAAAAGGAGCTAGTTTTAAAGTTGTAATAAAATAAATCTATGAATAAGAAGATATTGTTTTTAATTATATGTGTTGTGGCGCTGATATCTTGCAATCGACAATGTCCCAACATTTCTAGTGTATTAAAATCTTATGTTCCATATAAACTAAATGACGTGTTTCTCCTAGAAAATGGATGTGATACATTTCCATTTTATGTTGAAAAATATTTACTAAACGAAGGAGGATCTATCTCTCATAATAAAGAGTCAGGTTGTACGTCAGTTATTTCTATTGAAGCACGATGTAAGCCATATACTATATATTTGGCGATTAGAACTGAGGTAGAATGCTATGGACCATACATTTCATTTGATTTTAATGGAACTTGTAATTTTTACGATAAAATATCCTCTTCAGGAGGAAAAGAATTGTATACAGATTCTTTAAACACTTACAATAAGTGTTATATTTTTCAGTCATTGAATGAAAAAGAAATAAATAAAGTAGTAATTGCTCCAAATTTAGGTATAGTAAGGATCCTGTTTAATAATGGTGAAGTTTGGAGACTTGTAGAAGAATAACCCTCCCAATTTTGCATTAAAACTTAAACCGCCAGCAACCAAGTAAATTGAGGTTGCTGGCGGTTTTTGTTTGTTGTTTGTGGGGAAGAAGGGAATATGGCGATTTAACCCATTATTTCATAAAAAAGAAACTCACGCTGTATTTTGATATAATGCCTATGTATGCAAAAAACCGTTTACTATTCCTTCGTTGTCGATTGGTTAGCTTTTGAATCAACTGGTGCTGGTTGCTTAAACAATATTTGTGTCATAAACACTGCTCCAAATATTAAGAAGTAGAAATAAACTACGCAGAAGTTAAGTCCAGTGGCTACACTTTTCCCACAAATGGGAACCACCATCACTAAAAACAAAACCAACGACACCAACAACTTTAATGTATTTAGTCCAAGCAAACCAACAGCTGCTTTTTGTGGCCACTTGCGAGCAATCAGTACCGATAGTATCAACTGTACAACTGTTAGCACTCCAACTAGCGAATACATCATTGTTACCTGACCCAACGTATTTTTTACAATGTGTGGAGCAAACCATGCAAGTCCAAAGTGCACAAAAAAAACCACCTCAAGAATCAAAAATATAACCAACGCTTTTTTCATAATCTTAGCTGTTTTTTGTTTTTATAACAGACTATAATACAACCACTTACAAAAAGTAAATATGCCAAGTACTACAAGCCTATAGCCCTAGCACTTGGCATTATTTTTAAAGTGTGTTACCTCAATTTATTTTGATGGTGCAGCCTCTGCAGCACCTTTCACTTCCATTTTGCAGTTGCCTGAGAATACAGCACCTGGTTCAATGGCCAACTTTCCAATGTTTATGTCGCCCACAACTGTCGATGTTTTTTTAAGCATCAACAAATCCGAAACGTGTAGTTTGCCTTCAACCTTGCCCTCAATTTCCGAATTTTTGCAAGTTATTTCGCCTTTAATATTGCCCGATGTTCCAACAACAATCTTGCCTTGCACTTGCAAGTTTCCTTCTACTTTTCCATCAATGCGAATGTCGCTTGAACAAACAATATCTCCTTTTATTTGAGTTCCTGCGCCAATAATGTTTATCTGACGCATTTGTTCTTCTACTTCACGTCCCATAGTATTTAGTGGTTTAATTGATTTTTATCGGCAAACCGATTGCCAAATATATTTAACCTAACCAAAATGGCAAAAATGATTTTAAAAGAATAGCTATTTATTCTTCAATTTTGCTCAGCTTGTTTTTATGTTTTAATGTAAAATGCTGAACACAAAAAAGCCGCCCCAATAAGTTGAGGCGGCTTATTAATGTTATTTTATGCTAATTATTCAACCACGGTCATCCAGCCAAAAATATCTTCAGCCTCGCCAAATTGAATAGCAGTGTATCGCTCGTATAGTTTTGTACTAATAGGACCCGGTTTACCATCTTTCGAAATAGTGTAAGTTTTATTCAAAACCGAATCGTAAATAGAGCGAATTGGGCTTATTACAGCAGCTGTTCCGCATGCTCCAGCCTCTTCAAATGTTTCAAGTTCGTCTTCGGCAATTGGGCGTTGTTCAACTTTAATGCCCATGCTCTCGGCCAACTGTTGCAAGCTCTTGTTGGTGATTGATGGCAAAATAGACGACGACTTTGGAGTAACATAGGTGTTGTTTTTTATACCAAAGAAGTTTGCTGCACCGCACTCGTCGATGTATTTTTTCTCTTTTGCATCAAGATAAAACTCGCTCATGTAACCTGCATCGTGAGCCATTTTGTTTGCTTTTAGGCTTGCTGCGTAGTTACCGCCAACTTTGTAAGTTCCTGTTCCAAGAGGAGCAGCACGGTCAAAATCGCGTACTATCATGTAGTCGCCTGTTGCAAAACCGCCTTTAAAGTATGGTCCAACAGGAGTTACAAATACCATAAACAGGTACTCTGGCGAAGGTTTAACACCAACAGTTGGGCCCACACCGCAAAGCAATGGACGAATGTAAAGAGTAGCTCCGTAGCCGTAAGGTGGTACAAAGCGCTCGTTTAGTTTTACTGCTTTAAACACAACTTCTTTGAACAACTCAAGCGGAATTTGTGGCATTAAGATGCCGTTAGCTGTGTTGTTCATGCGTTTGCAGTTCTCGTCAAAACGGAAGACTCGGATTTTACCATCCTTTCCGCGATATGCTTTTAATCCTTCAAATGCTTCTTGTCCATAATGCAAGCAAGTTGCTGCCATGTGCATCGGAACATACTCCGACGACGAAACCTCAACCTCGCCCCACTTACCATTGCGGTAGTAGCAACGTACGTTGTAATCGGTTTTAACATAGCCAAACGACATGTTGGCCCAATCAATTGATTCCATAACTAAAATTTTTTAGTAATTCGAAAAATGGTTGTCAAAGGTAATGATATTACAAAGCGTTGTAGCATAAAAAGAGCAAAAAGGTTAATACACGTAATTGCTCGCTACCTTTTGTGTTTTGTTGTTAATAACAAAACTATTCTTCAAGTAACCACTTGCTTCCATCAACTCCATCCATGCGCACTATGCCCGAGCCTTTTGCCACAAAAATGCGGTATATTTCGGTTGTGCGTTGGTCAATGGTGTCAATCTGCATGCTTATTACATTGTTGTAGGTTTTGTTGCCAATGGTGAGCGTGCTATCAAATTTTACATCAAATTTTCCGTTGCGTTCAATTGTTGTAAATTGGTCGTCGTGGCGCATAACATAGTATTGGCCAAGGTATCCGTAGTGCTTTACCGAGAATATATACTGATACCTGTTTTGTCCTCGTTCTTCGGCACTGCAATCTATTTTAAATCCCGATGCAGTGTCAATAGCACTGTAGGTATATGCTTTTGACTCGCACTCGCAAGCTTGGCTATTTGGTATAACATAACCTTCAGTAAAATAGACCTTTTCCATTGTTAGGTTAAACTTTTTGTTGCCGTTGGTATAGGTCAACACTTGACCTTCGGTGTATGGCATAAGCACAAGTTTTCCCTCTGGAAAGCCAGCGCAGTTCACTTCTTTTTTGCACGACTGAAACAAAATAGCCGTCAAGATGACCAAAAGGAACAAAAGCTTTTTCATTATTCTTCTCCTATCAAATCGATAATCCACTGTATATTCTCCTTAAGTTGGGCTGGCGATGTAGCATTACGTTTTGAGAATTTTGCATCCCAAAACCATTTTTCGAGTGCCTTGCGGTGCACTGGATCAATTTCTTTGGTGCCATTGGTACGATAGAAAAAGTATTGCAAAATGGGCAGCAAATTGTGATACATAGTAAGGTCGCCATTTATGCGCATCGATTTTAAAAAATCGATTGTTTTAAGTAGGCTTTGTTTGGTTTTAGGCCACACTTTGGCGCAGATGCTTGGTGTAAGTTTTAGTTGATAAAGGTTACGAGCATCGTTAAAAGCATTAAGTGTAAGCGATAGAGTAAAAATTCGCTCGGTAAAGCGGCCACACTGTGCTACGCGTTGTGGTGTGTTAAATTCGTCAATGTTTTGTTTTAGGTCAAACTTATCGCTCCATGTGGTGGCGTGAATAAGGTCAAAAACTGTAAGGTGTTTTCCTCCTTGGTTGATGCGCTCAAAAATTTCAACCACATCGTCAATGTCTTTGTTTGACGATATTACAATGCTGGCTGGATAGGTGAGCAATATTTCGCGACAATGTTGCAAACTCTCAAGAGTAGCGCGAGCTTGTTTTGTATCGGTTTTGCTCAATTCAATAAGTAGCGACGAAAATTCTTCGTCGTTAAAGATGCGCCAAACTGGGTAGTTGTTTTTTTCTTTTTGAGTGCGTGGAATACAAAATTCTTTGCGTTCAACATTAAAGCAGATGGTTGAATAGTCAACGTCTTGCATTTTTTTACCATAAAGGGCAACATAGAGCGATAGTATGCGTTGCTGGCCATCGAGTATGAAGTGGAAATCGTCGGTGCTAAGTGCGTCGTTTATTCCTTCGATATTTATTGGACGAACAAAAAACGAATACTCAACGGGGGCTTTCCAAAAAAACACTGAACCTATTGGATATTGATTGTAAATAGAGTTAAGTAGCTTTACAACTTTGCTTTTTTCCCAAACATAGTCGCGCTGAAAACGAGGTATTTTTATTTGCCCTTGTTGCAACTCGTTTAGTATTTTTTTGAGTGTCCAGTTGTTTACAATTTCCAGTTTTTGCTCCATGATATATGTTTTTATATTATTCTGAATTACAGATGCTTATTACTAATGTTCAAACAAGTTGTTCAATAGGCTTTGGTTTTCTTTGTTAGAGTTTGGCGAATTTGGTTGTAAGGCTTGAATGAGTTTACGAATAGGCATATTTTGTAACCAAACGCGACCCGTTCCGCGCAAAGTAGCAAGGAACAGACCCTCGCCGCCAAACATTGCTGTTTTTAAATTGCTGGCTAACTGAATGTTGTAGTCAATTTGTGGTTCAAAAGCAACAATACAACCAGTATCGATACGCAGTTCCTCGTTGTTTAAGTAACGCTCAACAACTGCACCGCACGAGTGAAGAAAAGCCATACCATCGCCGTCTAAACGTTCAAGAATAAATCCCTCGCCACCAAACAAACCAGCGCCTAAACGGCGGTTAAAGGTTATTGACAATTTGGTGCCTAATGCAGCGCACAAAAATGCATCTTTTTGTGCTATTACGCTGCCTGTGTAGGCAAGGTTAATAGGAATAATTGTTCCCGGGTATGGCGAGGTAAATGCAACGTGTTTTTTGCCTAATGCTCTGTTGGTGAAATGTGTAATAAAAACCGACTCGCCTGCAATCATTCGCGAGCCTGCCGAAAGTAATTTATCAAAAAAACCTTGCGATGGATTTGAACCGTCGCCCATTTTGGTTTCATAATCAATTCCGCTTTCCATATACATCATTGCTCCAGCCTCGGCTATAACGGTTTCCATAGGGTCTAATTCTATTTCAACAAGTTGAATGCCGTTACCCATTATCTTGTAATCAATTTCGTGCGATTTCATTGTCGTAAAAATTTTTTTTTAAACATAGTAAAAAACTAAAAATCAATGTGCTTGTAACCAATCGTGCCCCACACCAACATCAACAGTTAGCGGCACGCTCAACCGCACAGCGCCTTCCATTTCTTGTTTAACCATTTGGCTCACAATATCTTGTTCGCCTTCTGCTACATCAAAAATTAACTCATCGTGTACTTGCATAATCATTTTGGTACGCAGTTTCATTTCGGCAAGACGTCGGTCGATGTTTATCATAGCAATTTTTATAATATCGGCGGCACTGCCTTGTATTGGCGCATTAATAGCATTTCGCTCGGCGGCACTGCGCACCATGCTATTTGCCGATTGCAAATCGCTCAAATATCGGCGACGATGACAAATGGTTTCGGCATAACCATTTTGGCGAGCCAAGGCAATACTTGTATCCATATACTCTTTAACCTTGGGGTAAGTCACAAAGTAATTGTCAATAATCTCTTTAGCCTCCGCCACTTTTATGCCCGTGTTTTGCGATAATCCGAACGACGAAATGCCGTAAATAATACCAAAGTTTGCGCCTTTGGCTTTGCTTCGTTGTTCGCGCGTAACTTGGTCGGTAGAAGTATGAAATAGTTTTGCAGCTGTTTCAGAGTGAATGTCTTTTTCGTTGCGAAAAGCTTCAACCATTAATGGGTCTTGACTTAAATGCGCCATAAGTCTCAACTCTATTTGCGAGTAGTCGGCAGCTATTAAACAACCGTTTGGTTGGCTAGCAATAAATGCCTTTCTGATAAGCTTTCCTTCCTGCTCGCGAACGGGTATGTTTTGCAAGTTAGGGTTGTTTGAACTTAATCGTCCGGTTGCTGTAACTGCCTGATTATATGATGTGTGTATGCGGCCAGTGCGTTCGTTAACCAATTTTGGCAAAGCCTCGGCATAGGTCGAAAGCATTTTTTTTGTTGAACGGTAATCAAGTATTTTTTTCACAATAGGATGGCTGTCGGCCAATTTTTCGAGCACGTCTTCGGCAGTTGAATATTGCTTTGTTTTGGTCATTGGTGGCTTTTTCACAATTTGCAAACGCTCATAAAGCACCTCACCCAATTGCTTAGGCGATGCAACATTAAACTCAACTCCAGCTAATTGATGTATTTCTTCTTCAATTTTAATTGCCTGATTGCGAAGTGTTTCAGCATATTCATTTAAAGCATCGGAATCGATTTTAACTCCCGCGTGCTCCATTTTTGCAAGTACTGGAATAAGTGGTGTTTCAACATCGAAAAACAACGAAAGCATACCAACTTTTTCAAGTTCAGTTTGCAACACATTTTTTAGTTGAAAGGCTATGTCGGCATCTTCGCAAGCATAGTCACGCAAACGGTTCAGTTCAACATTGCGCATTGGTATTTCGCCATGCTTGCCCATCAATTCTTCGGTTTTTATTTTTTTGTAACCTAGATAGGTTTCGGCCAAAAGGTCTATTCCATGACGTTGTTCTGGTTGCAGCAAATAGTGAGCAATCATTGTGTCGAATAGTTTTCCACGCACCTCAACTCCGTAATTCATAAGCACTTGTATGTCGTACTTCATGTTTTGACCGATTTTCAAAATTGTTTCATTTTCGAAAAATGGACGGAGGCGATTAACTGTGGCTTGCGCTTCGGTTTGGTCCTCAGGCACAAGTACCATCCAACCAGTTTTTGGCGCAGTGGCAAAGGTTATGGCAACTAGCTGAGCATCAATGGTGTTGAGCGAAGTTGTTTCGGTGTCGAAGCATACCTCGGGACATTTGAGCAATAGTTGGCAAAGTTGCTCTTGTTCTTCGCTAGTTTGCGCTACAACATAGTTGGGTTTTTCGGTTGTAATATCTTTTAGTTCAGAAGGTTGTGCAAATAGTTCTGGTTCATCAAACTCAAACAGCGAACCTTGTCCGTGTTGTTCTTGAACCGCTTTTTTGGGTGTTTGTTTTACAACGTTTTGGGTAGGGCCGCCAAGCAGAGCAGCAAATCGGTTTTGGAATTCAAGCTCAACAAACAAATCGTTTAGTCGTTGTCTGTCGGGTTCTTTGCGCTCAAAATCGGCAGCATTAAATTCAATTGGCGCATTACGATCAATGGTGGCAAGAACCTTTGACAACTCAACTTGCTCGCGAAACTTCTCAAAGTTTTCTTTTTGCTTTCCTTTTAGTTGGTCAATGTTCTGATAAATACCCTCAATGTTTCCAAAATCCTTTATCAGTTTTTCGGCACTTTTTGGTCCCACACCTGGGCAACCCGGAATGTTATCAGAGGCATCTCCCATAAGTCCCAAAAGGTCAATTATTTGGCATGGTTCAACTCCAAATTTTTCTCTCACCTTTGCAGCGTCCCAAATTTCGTGTTCGTCGCCCGAACGACCAGGCTTATACACGCTAATTCCATCGGTTACAAGTTGAGCATAATCTTTGTCAGGTGTCATCATAAACACCTGTAAGCCTGCGCTTTTAGCTTTATATGCTAATGTTCCTATCAAGTCGTCGGCCTCGTAACGATCAAGTTGAATAATTGGAATGTTAAGCGCTGCTATTACATCTTTAATAATAGGAATTGCTTGACGCATATCTTCGGGCATGGCTTCGCGGTTGGCCTTGTATTGGTCAAACATTTCGTGGCGGAAAGTTGGTCCGTGTGGATCGAAAACCACACCAATGTGGCTTGGATTTTCTTTTTGCAATAGCTGCAAAAGCGAGTTTGTGAAACCAAATACCGCCGAAGTGTTCACTCCTTTTGAATTTTTGAGCGGATTTTTGATAAAGGCGTAGTAAGCCCTATAGGCAAGTGCATAAGCATCAAGCAGATAGATTGTATTTTCGGCCATTTTTAATTAAATAAAACAAAGCCAAATATACTTTTTTGGGAGCAATAAAAACTCTCTTATTTTGAGTGTTTACGCTCAGCTTTTTTAAGCTTTTTGGCAATGTGGTTACGCTGCTCTTCTTTTGGAATGGCTAACGACAATGCTTTTTGCCAACTTGTTATTGCTTGCTGATTGTTGTTATTGGCAGCATAGTAATCGCCCATCAATTCGTGAGTGCGATAATACATAGGGTTTGCTTGAACAAACGAATCGATTTGATTGATTGACAATGGTAATTTGTTTTTTATATAGTTCTTAACCAAACGTTCGTAGTGACGATAGTTGTAAAGATGCTGCAAATCGTTAGTAGCCGATGTGTCGGCTGCAACATTTAGGCTAGTGGTAGCAAATGTTTGGCAATCGCTATTGGGATTGGCAAAAATGGTGGCAAGGTTGTATGCAACATACTCTCCGCATTGCCACGGCGAAGTTGACACCCACATCATCAAACTATCGGGAGCAAAAACAACTGAATGATGACCAAGGAATTGGTTAAGAGCCATTTCGTTTCCTATGCCAATATTTGTGCCGCCTACTCCGCGATAGTCGCGCAAAATTGATATACATTTTTGGTAATCAATTGGTTGCAAACTATCAATTAATTCATTTATTCGCTTCCAACGGTGAGGACTGTCGCTTGTTGCAACATTGTCAATGTTGCTAGTCTCGCTTGCAAACTCAGCTGACTGATAGTGGTTTGTGCTAATGATGTACGGTGTTTGCGTGGTGAAAAGAGCCTGTCGGGTTGGAGTTTTTTCAATTACAACAGCGCGGTGGTCGCGAGCCGAAGCTATAAGAATGGCCTCACTCACAAAAATTTTGCTGCTATCGGCAATGGCAATCGCCTCGTCGATATTTGATGCATATTGCAATATCTTTCTGATTACCAACGATATTGGTGTTGCCGACGATGTTGGCATTTCGGCTCTGGCCGAGTTAATAGTGGCAGTTAATCCGCACTCGTTCATTCCCGACAACACACCTACCATGCCTGGCCATCCAATCGAAGCAAATTTGTAACCATCGGTTGGGAAGAAAAAGCTCACAAGTTTGTTTTTTGCAAAATCTTCGCCTATGTAAAAATCCATGTTGCGACCAACTAGCAAACTGCCATTGGTGGTAATAGAATCCCACGCAGCAAACGACGAACAACCCACAAGCATATAATCTTGCATGGTATGGCCAATGTCGTGTGCCGAATGGTAGTTCATTTGACGAAAATAAGACGAACCTGAGAAATCAAAATCGTGGCTGCACGACAGCGATTGTCCGTAAATTTCTTGCTTAAACTCGTCATCGACATACTTGTCTAAATTGCGATTGAAATAAAAGATGAAGTGCTTTAAAAAATTGAAATATGTTTTTGATGGTACAAATTCTGTCAATTGATTTACAAAAACATTTTCTTGATAGTACAAAAGAGGTTCAAGCAGTTTTCCAATTGCCACTCCTCGTTCAAATGGTTCACCAACAGCTCGCATCTCCCAAAGTCCGCTGGTGCTATGACACAAGCGACTGCTACCTACAAACAAAGCCGAATCGACACGTACAACTTGTGTAGTGTCCATTGGTGGCATATTGGTTGGCGCATCAAATTCGTGCATGTTTAGCAACAGAAAAAACTGAACCACTACTGCCAAAAAAGCACTGATAGTCAGATAAATAAAAAAATTTTTTATCGTTTTCATATTGCTGATATTACAATTAAGCCTTTGCTATTTTTTTCGCCAAATAATCTTCACCAACAAAATCGGCACAAGTGAGTGCTGCTGTGATAGTTACCCCCAACGCTCCGTGCACATTCAAATTTTGACCTGTGTAAAACAAATTGCCCAATTTTGTTCGGGTTGATACAAAGCCAACTTGCGGACATTTGTAGTTTTTAATAACTCCGTAAGCCGAACCATCAACAGTAGCTGTGTAGTTTAGGTAACTTAGTGGCGATGTGGTAAATATCTCTTCAATTGAGTTACTAAAGTCGTAGCCTTGTTCTCGCATAAATGCTAGAATTTGCTCCACCTTGCGAGCCTTAAACTCTCGGTATTCATCGCCACGCTGCTCTGGTTGTGTGCCAATCCATTTTTCAACCTCGCTCATGTACATAGGAGTAAGCACCGATACTATATCGGCAAAACCGTTGCCTTTTTCCGATGCTTGGCACGAAATCATGCAGTTGGTTGTTTGGCCTTGATAGTTTTGGCGGTCGTACCATACATCGTTGTTTCCATGCAAGTAAATGTTGTGATTAAAGTATGGAACTGTGCCGGGCTTCATTGCCATAAATAGCGAAAAAATTCCGTATGTATTTGGCAATGAATTAATTCTAGTATAATAAGCATTTTTAATGCAGTGGCATTTATCAAGTATTTTAAGAGTTTGGCTAGGATGAACGTTTGATATAACATTCTTTGCCTCAATAAATTCCTCGCCATTAACCACTACTCCGCTCACATGGTTATCGGCTACCACAATACGAGTAACCTCGCTACTATTGCGAACTGTGCCACCGTTGGCACGAATAACGTCGATGAGCAAGTTGCTTGCTTGCTGGCTGCCATCGACAAAACGATAGGCACTTTCGATGTACGAGTTGTTTATCATTCCGTGAACGTAAAAATTCGACTCGTTGCGCACACCGCCATATAGCAGTGCCGAGCCTGCCAAAACGGCCTGCAAGTCGGCATTTGAAATAGTTTGCTCAATTAGTCCAGCAGCCGATGTGCAGAAAAAACGCATTCCCTCGTTTGCTATCACTCCGTTTTTTAGATTATTGAGGCTGATAAGGTCGCCCACCTCTTTAATGCTTTCAACATAGCGCATAAGATTTTGGCGTTGGTCAGGAAACTGTGCAGCCAATGTGTCGACAAAGTTCTGATGCCCGATGGCAAAGTTGTAGGTGCGTCCGTGATAATGAATCTCGTCAAAAGCATTAGTATCAAGGCGGCGCAACTTTAGTTTGTCCATTATGCCGAAGTAGCGAAAGTATTGGTTCATAATTTGGCCATCGTCAAGACTGCCAACATAGTGAATACCAGTATCTAACAGGTGTGACTTACGTTTGTATGATTGAAAGCATCCACCAAAGTTTGCGTTTTTTTCAAGCACACAAACATTGTAACCTTCTTTGCTTAAAATGGCGCCGCACTCTAGGCCTCCCAAACCACTGCCTATAATAATTATGTCGTACATCATTTGCTTAAAATATAAATGGTGTTTGAGGTGTATTGGTCATTCTTGTGTTCGTCAACCTTCATTCCCAATTCGTTGGCTATTTGCTCAATAAATTTATTATCGAAAAAGCACAATTCCTCCTGCGTTTTGTTAAATGCAAGCAGTTTGGTTGAAAAGAACTCGGTTAGTTTAGTCACTTTGTGTTTATTGCCGCTAGTGTTGCCATCGCGAATAATAATTTTACCACCAGGCAATAACATTTCGGCGCAACGTAATATCAGCTCGCGCTGTTTTTGACTGCTCATATAATGCAACATGTCGTTCATTATAAAAACATTAGCCTGCCCAATATTGTATTTCACAGCATCGGCACAAACAAATTCCAAATTCAGCCGCTTGCGCAACCAGCCATTTTGCGCCACAGCTATTTTGTCTTCATCATAATCGATGCCCAAAATTTGGCGCTGAGGTGAGGTTTGCGCCAACATGTAACATAATGGACCATAGCCACAACCAATGTCAACTATTTTTCCTTCGCGCGGAATAATCTCGTCAAACTGCTGATAACAATGCTCCATACGAACTTTTACTCGCAAATACCACTCCTCAACTGGCCCTTTGTAAATAAAGTTATGTATAAGATTGTCGTAAAAGGCTATGTTTTGGGTATTGCCAAACTGCACATTAAGTTCGTTTAAACGGTTGCGAATAATGGCTGCTGTGTTTTTGGTTTGCTGCTGATATGTTTCGCCATACATTGCATCGGTTGGGGGAATTCGTTTTTCAACTGAAACAACCAATGTGGCTCGGCGCAAGTTAAACGATTGATTTTTTGCAATGGCATCGTGCGCTCCATATATCACTACTGGAACAACATCCATTTGCAACTGTGTGGCCAAATAGGCTGCGCCTTTATGAAAACGATGCAACTGCCCATCGACCGAACGTGAGCCCTCAGGAAAAACAAAAATTGAATATCCCTCGTCAACCTTTTTGCGCACTGCATCTAGGTTAAAATCGTAACCATCGCCTACGTAAAAGAAACCTGCATAACGAACCAATGGACCAAAAATTGGCGAGTTCCAAACCCAATCTTTAACCACCATCAATATTCGTGGCGAAAGCGAAAGACCCAAAAGTATGTCGATAAACGATTGGTGGTTGGCTATAACCAAAGCTGGTTTTTCAAACTTTTCGGCTGTTGGGTTCAATATTGTGCGTTTAAAGAAAATAGCTGAAGCTATGCTCATTATTAACTTGCAGGTAATGTGTAGCAAGTAACATATAACTCGCTGTTTTACTGTACGTTTTACAGGAACAACCAGCAACAACAACATTACCACACTTATGAGCACGCATCCTATAAAAAACAATCCGAAGAAAATGACCATGCGCAAAAGACTGCTCAAAGTGTAGGGTGGTAAACCTTTGCTAGCCGGATTTGCTATAAAAAAGTTGAAGATTAGCGGCTCAATGGTATATCCCACAAACACAACCGACAACATTCCAATTATTGAAATAACCGAAATGGATTGCAAAGCTGGGTGTTGCGCAATTACCAAAATGCCTATGCCCACAATAATTGTAAATGTGGAGCAGAAAATTGCCGTTTTGTGCGAGTTAAGAATCTGTTGGCCTGTGCGGTTCTTGTTTATCAAACCGTCCATTATAAAGATGCTAAAGTCGTCGCCAATGCCAAAAATAAACGTCGATAGAATGATGTTAATAATGTTGAACTCGATGCCTAAAATAGCCATGAGCCCAAGAATGATAATCCAACTCAAAAACATTGGTGTAAAACTCAACAACGCCAGCTCTAACCTTCCAAACGAAAAATACAATGCCGCAAATATCAAGAATGCCGACACATACAAAATCCAGTTAAAGTCATCATTTATGGTTTGCACACATTTGTTGGTAAAGTATCGGCGATCAAACACCACAACGTTGCTATTTGTTGACTCAAGTTGCGCGTAAACCGAATCTTTATACTGATTTTCAATTTTTATTTGGCTGATTAGCATGTGAATAGAATCGCCTTGCGAGTGCCACGAACTTAGCATTTCGTCAAACAAAGCATTTTCGCCCGCTTCGTAATCGTATGGTTTACATTCGGAATCGAACCAAGCAAAAAAACGGTTGAACGAGGTTAACTTAAATCCGCACTCTACAGCAGCTTTTTCAATGTTGCTATGCAATGCAGCTCTACGTTCAGCTGTCCAATAGTTGTTCCAACGATTGATGCGGTTGCGTTGCTCGGTACTACTAAGTACAAAACGCTCGGCTTGACCGTTGAGTTTAATCAAATGTTGGTTGTCTAATTTGCGCAATTCGATGTTAGTCAACTTGTAGCTTTCAATAGCATCGTCAATAGTACTTCCAACACTCACAACCATAACACTTGACACTGTATCCTCTTCGGTGCCCATTATTTTTTGCTTGGCTTGCGCCAAATGGTCGGGTTCGTAGTACATGGTCATCATGTCGCCATTAAAACCTACATTGTTGCACTTAAACAAGCACACAATGGTAAGCAACAGCAAGCCGCCTACAAGCCATTTGTTTTTTTCGCACTGATAAGCATTTACACGCTCTACAAAATTCAGCACACAGCCTTTCTTTACATCAATTTGACCAACCAAAAAATGAGGAAGGAAAATGAGGCAAAAAAGTGTGGTTCCTATTAGCGCCACCGATGCAAACAAACCAAAATCGCGCAAAAGTTGTGAGTTTGTGAAAACAAGGCTGAAAAATGCACCTATGGTTGTAAATCCACCTACAGTAAGCGGATAGGTAATTTCGTTTATAAGTTGGCGCACATCGGCCACATGATTTTGATGTGCAAGCATGTGTATTGAGTAACTTAATGCTATGCCAAACACAATGGAACCTGCTCCAACTGCCATTGCCGATATTTCGCCTTGCCAAAGTGCAATAAATGCCAACGAGAATAAACATCCGAAAATGGCTGGCACTATTATTAGCAAAACCGAGCGTTTTTTTCTGAACATCAGCAAGATAAACACAACTATAACCACCAAAGCAATGGTAAGCGTTAGTGCAGTGTCGCGCTCAATTTGTCGAGCATTGTAAACACTTATGGCAGCGCCACCAAAGTACTCGATGCGCACATTGTTTTGGGCTGCATTGCGTTGAGCAATCAGTTGCTCGATGCGTGTTACTAGTTTTTCGTTATCGCCAATGCTTTCCATTCCGTTGCGCGGAGTAATAAGCATCATCATGGCCGACGAGTCGGGCGAAAAAATGTAACCGCCTACTAACGAGTATGTGTCGTCAACATTAAAATCTTGCAACTTGAGTAGCGCATTATTGCCAAAGCCTAACGGATCGTTCAAAATAAAATTCCTACTCACTATACCAGCCATCGATAGCAGGTTTGAACGATTGGCTTTCATACGTTGAGCTATTGCTTCTGGTTGACAAACGCTATCAAAATAAGCATAGTCGGCACTATCGGCAAACAATGGTAAGTGGCTGTAAACAAATTCACTAACTCCACTTACCAAATCGGTTTCGTCTATACTCAACAAAATGTCGTCGATGGTGGTTTGACCAAATTCGGCCATTAAACTATCGCGCAACAACTGAGCTTCAGATGCTGCTTGTTGCACATTGAGTTGGCCATTTTCGCCTGCCGAAAAAAGAACAAACATTTTGTCCTTAATCTTCAGATTTCCAAACACTTTGCCCATGTTGTTACTTTTGTCAATGTTTGGAATAAAAGCGGTAAGACTTTGGTTCATTCTGATAGTAGAACAAACAAGAATAATCGCCACAAAACTGGCTAACATCGACACGTATAGCCACACGCGATGTTTTTCAAAAAAATTGTAAATGGCAATAAAAAAGGCGCTCATCAATATGAATTTATAAGGTGTGCAATTTAAAAACGGAACAAGAATTATTCAAATTGAAAAACTGCGCTCAAAATAATTGATAAAAATTTCATATTATTTTGGTTATATACATTTTACATCATGTTACATAAACACATTTTTTTACAAACAAAAAAAGCTGCTGGGCACAAAACCTAGCAGCTTTCTTCTTAATTAACTAAATTATTTATTTGAAGTAGCGATCCAAAAGACCTTTAAAGCCACGACCATGACGAGCCTCGTCTTTTGCCATTTCGTGAACGGTATCGTGAATAGCATCAAGATCTAACTCTTTTGCACGTTTAGCAATGCGCATTTTGTCTTCGCAAGCGCCAGCCTCGGCCATCGAGCGTTTTTCAAGGTTTGTTTTGGTATCCCAAACAACATCGCCTAGCAACTCAGCAAACTTAGCGCAGTGCTCAGCCTCTTCAAATGCATAGCGTTTAAAAGCCTCTGCAATTTCAGGATAACCCTCGCGGTCCGCTTGGCGACTCATTGCCAAATACATACCAACCTCGGTAGCCTCACCCATAAAGTGTGCATTAAGGTCTTTTTTCATTTGCTCGTCGGTATCTTTTGCAATACCAATTACGTGTTCGGTAACAAAGTTCAATGCATTTTCAACTACTTCTTTAAATTTTTCGCGTGGTTGTTTGCATTGTGGGCAACGCTCTGGTGCCTCATCACCTTCGTGTACATAACCGCATACTGAACAGATAAATTTTGCCATAATAGTAAGTTTTTTAATTAGTTAAACATTATTTATTAAAGTGTTTATTCATTGCATTTTTCGCACAATCCTTTGTAGTAAACTTGTGTTTCATCTATTTTAATTCCACCTAAGTGGTTAATGCATACATTGTTTATTGCCGATATGTCTTTGGGAAAAAAATCAATAATGCACCCACATTTATTGCAACAAAAATGTGCGTGATTCGATGTGTCACCATCAAACCTAACACTTTCTGCATCAATGTTAAGTTGTAGCGCCAAACCACTTTCTACCAATAACTTAAGTGTGTTATAAACTGTGGTTTTTGACAGTGTTGGCATTTGTGGATGCAATGCCAAATAAACTTCGTCAACCGTTGGATGCGTTTTATGGGTGAGCAAATATTGCATTATGCTGCACCGTTGCACCGAAGGTTTAACGTTGTGTTCTGCAAGGTATTTTTCTACTTCAATCATTTACTTTGTAATTATTACATATTTGTAATGATTACAAATATATAATTATTTCAATTACAATACCCAGTTTTAGTGATTAATGGTTAATGATTAGAGATTAATATGTTGTAGGTTCTACGTTTTAGGTTTTACGTATCAACGATTCAACAGCCAATGGCCAACGGTTAACGGCCAAAAGTTCTATTGGTGGCTGAGCTTGTCGAAGCCGCCTTTGGAATGATTAATGTTTAATGATTAGTGATTAATATGTTTTACGTTCTACGTTTTAAGTTCTGCTTAACTGCTAATGGCCAACGGTTAACGGCCAAAAGTTCTATTGGTGGCTGAGCTTGTCGAAGCCGCCTTTGGAATGATTAATGTTTAATGATTAGTGATTAATATGTTTTACGTTCTACGTTTTAAGTTCTGCTTAACTGCTAATGGCCAACGGTTAACGGCCAAAAGTTCTATTGGTGGCTGAGCTTGTCGAAGCCGCCTTTGGAATGA
>JAKSOL010000033.1 GCA_024405635.1 Salinivirgaceae bacterium
CTGAGCAACTTAAGGCTTGCTCATTCACCTTTAATTGTTTGGTTTTTCCTTGCCAATTTCTCCAACCTTGTTGGTCAATGGCTCTACATAGTTGGTTCTGTCTGTTTTTTGCATAAATGGTTTGCGCTACGCACCCAGCAGCTTGTAAACAATAAAATATCAAGAGGTATAAAAACAAAAAACGTGGGTGTCATCACCTTGCTCATCCCACGACTTGAGGCTCTTGCATTGCCGACGGAGTAGAACGAGCAATGCAGAACCCACGTGTATATAGTACGCACAATAAGGTGCATACGTACACAACGCGAGCATCTACCATTGCTTTGTTCTTGACTCCGTAAATGTTTGCAAGATTTCAAGTCGTCAAGATCAAGCGTAGTAAACGCTTTTAGTATATTATAACCATCTCAAAAATTTATACTTAACATTGGCAGTTGTAGTTTGTTAAGCATAAAGTAAATGAGATGTGCGAATGTATAGTTTTTTTGAAATAGATAAACTGCCTCTAAATATTGCTAATCATCTATTTTGCTGCACCTATTTTATACACAAGTAATTATTGTACTTTTGCGCTGCTTTTCAATTGGTGCATTTTATGCGCAATGCTGAGCCTAAATATTTGATTATTAACATAAACCAAAAAATATGGATAAAAATTCGTGGATAGGAATGGCTCTTATTTTGGCCGTGTTGTTCGGTTGGAGCTATTATACCCGCCCTTCAGAGGAACAAATTAAGCAATATCGCGAACGCCAAGACTCTATTGCGCGTGTTGAGCAAGCTAACCAATTGGCGCGCGAGCAAGCCAACAAAAACACATCGGCAACTGCCGTTTTGAGCGATGCAGACGATAAAGATACTGCTGCTGTTGCAAAACTTTTAACCGATCAATTTGGCGACTTTGCTCCATTTGCAACTGGCAATCGCGAGTTTAATACCATCGAAAACGATTTGATGAAAATCACTTTCACCAATCTTGGTGGTCGCATTAGTTCAGTTGAATTGAAAAACTACAAGACATGCGATTCAACACCATTGGTATTGTTTAGTGGCGATTCTGCAGTGTTTAGTCTTGACTTTTTTGCACAAAATCGCCGCATCTCAACTGGCAACCTTTTCTTTGCTCAAACTGCTACAGTTAAAGGCGGAGTGGTTGACACCGATTCGGCACAAGTAATTTACGCATTGAATTTGGACAACAACCGTTCAATGGAGTTTGTTTACACCATTTATCGCAACAGTTACGAGATTGGGTTTGATGTTCGCATGAACAAAATGAACAAACTAATTCTTACCCAAATGCGCTACATGCAACTAAACTGGCAAGCCTACATTACAGGTTTTGAAAAAGGTCGCAAATGGGAAACCATGAACTCAACCGTTGCTTACCGTTATTGGAACGACGATGTTGATATGATATCGGAGCAAAAAGAAACTGCAAGCGAAACCATTAACAGCAAGTTGCAATGGATTGACTTTAAACAACAATTCTTCAACATGGCTTTGGTGTCAAACACAGGTTTCTTAAATGCAAACATTAGCAAGCAAAAGGTGCAAGACAGCAAGTACTTCTCAAAATTCACAGCCGACATTTCGGTGCCATTTGAGGGAACCGATAGCGAAACAATTTCGATGCGAATGTTTTATGGCCCAAACCAATACAATATTTTGAAAGACCTTGGCATTGGCTTGCAAAACATTATTCCACTTGGTCGCAGCATTTTCCGTTGGGTTAACGTTGGAATTGTTATTCCACTATTCAACTTGCTTGGTAAGTTTATTAGCAACTACGGCATCATCATTTTAATAATGACCATCATTATTAAACTAGTGCTTTTCCCATTGACTTACAAGTCATACATCTCAACCGGCAAAATGACAGCTCTAAAACCAGAGATTGACAAGTTGAACGAGAAATATCCAAAGCAAGAGGATGCAATGAAAAAACAACAAGCCACAATGGAGTTGTACAAAAAAGCGGGCATCAATCCAATGGGCGGCTGCTTGCCAATGTTGTTACAAATGCCATTGCTTATTGCCATGTTCCGTTTCTTCCCTGCATCAATCGAGTTGCGCCAACAAAGTTTCCTATGGTGCGACGACCTTTCAACCTACGATGCAATATTGAATTTGCCTTTCAATATTCCTTGGTATGGCGACCATGTGAGCCTTTTCTGCTTGCTGATGACTGTGGTTAATATTCTGTACATTAAACTAAACGGACAAGCAACAGGCGGCCAACAAATGCCAGGCATGAAAATGATGATGTATATGATGCCAGTTATGATGTTGTTCTGGTTTAACGACTATGCTGCTGCATTGAGCTACTATTACTTCATTTCGTTGCTCATTACCATTGTTCAAACCTACGTGATGCGCCGTTTTGTAAACACCGAGGCTTTGCTTGCAAAAATTCACGAAACAAAAAAGAAAACCACAGTAAAGTCGAACTTCCAAAAACGCATGGAAGAAGCCGCAAAAAAACGCGGAATCAAATTCTAAAAACAGAGTAAACCATAAAATCAGAAAAATCCTGCTCAAACAACTTGGGCAGGATTTTTTTTGCAAGTTACAATTGAAAAGCTGCCATCAAAGTGGCGTCATTGTTGACTCGTGTTAATATGATTGGTAGAGTGTTGATATTTATAAACTGTCAAAATCGAAGTTGAGGCAGTGTGTTTCATTATCTTTATGCACATAAAAACCGTACCAATATGTTTTTGATATTCGACACCGAAACCACAGGATTGCCAAAGGATTTCAAGGCTCCATTAACCGATTTTGAAAACTGGCCACGTTTGGTTCAACTTGCTTGGCAATGCCACGATGTGAGCGGAAACTTCCTTTTCAACAAAAATTTGGTTATTCGCCCTGATGGATTTGAAATTCCAGCCGAATCAACCGCAGTTCATTGCATCACCAACGAGTTGGCAGCCCAAATGGGTGTGCCATTGACCGAGGCTTTAGCAGAATTTGCCGAAGATGTAAAAAAATCGCGTGTGGTGGTGGGCCACAACATTCAGTTTGATTTGAACGTAGTGGGTTGCGAGTATTTGCGTAGCCAAATGCCAAATGTGCTCGAAAACGCAAAATCGCTATGCACCATGAACTCTTCTACCGAGTTCTGCAACATAATGTTGCATGGGCATCTCAAGAGTCCTAAACTGTCGGAGTTGCATGCAAAACTATTTGGCGACATTTTTGCCGAGGCACATAATGCAGCAGCCGATGTTGAGGCAACAACCCGTTGTTTCTTAGAGTTGGTACGCCGCCGGATAATTCCTCTTGAACAATTGCAAATGTCCGACGCCGAAATGGATGACTTTCAGGAGAATAACCCCGATGTAATTCGTCCTGCTGGAGTTGAATATGTGTCGTTTAAAACAGGTGAAATGATGGGCGGCAAAAAAGCCACAGAACCACAACCTGTTGCAGAAGAGCCAAATTTGGTTCCAGTTGAAGATGGAGTAACCCCTCGTCAGTTTGTGCATCTTCACGTTCACTCGCACTTTTCAATGCTCGATGGTATGTCGAAAATTGAAGATTTGGTTGACAAGTGCATGTCCAACAACATGCCAGCCATTGCCCTTACCGACCACGGCAACATGTATGGCATAAAAGTGCTAGCCGACTATTGCGACAAGGTGAACAATAAGCTACAAAACAAACTTGGCGACCTTCAGAAAGATTTGAAAAAGGCTGGCGACAATGCCGAAAAAGCGGCCGAAATTCAAGCACAGATTGACGATGTAAATGCTAAAATTGAGAAATTCGTTCCAATTAAGCCGATTTTTGGTATTGAGGCATATTGCGCGCGCCGCAGCCATTTTTATAACAAAGAATGGGCCGAAAAAAATCCCGATTTGAAAACAAAAGACGACGTGAGTGGTTGGCACCTTATTCTTCTTGCCAAAAACAAAACAGGATACTTTAACCTTTGCAAACTAACATCGCTGTCGTTTATCGAAGGCATTTACCGCCGTCCACGCATCGATCACGAGTTGCTTGAAAAGTACCATGAGGGAATAATTTGCTGTTCGGCCTGCATTGGTGGCGAGGTGCCGCAATATATTATAAAAGGCGACCTTGAAAAGGCTGAGCAGTCGGCTTTGTGGTTCAAAAACCTTTTTGGCGACGACTATTACATTGAAATACAGCGCCACAAAACCAACAAACAAAACGCCAACTACGAAACATACGAAGAGCAACAACGTGTTAATCCGCATTTGATTGAAATAGCGCGAAAACACAACATAAAAATAGTGTGTACCAACGACGTGCACTTTGTTGAAGAAGACCACGCCGAGGCTCATGACCGTTTGGTGTGCTTATCGACTGGTAAAAAGTTTTACGAAGATCGCATGCACTATACCAAGCAAGAGTGGCTTAAAACTCCCGATGAGATGTATCCAATCTTTAGCGATATACCCGAGGCTCTTGAAAATACTCTTGAGGTAGCCCAAAAGGTTGAATTTTACGACATCAATTCGGGGCCAATCATGCCAAAATTTCCTATACCTGAAGAATTTGGAACCGAGGAAATATATCGCCAAAAATTTACTGACGAGGATATTTACAACGAATTTACGCAAGACGAAAACGGCAACGTTGTAATGACTCGCGAGGATGGCGAAAAGAAAATTAAGAAGATTGGCGGTTACCAAAAGTTGTACCGAATAAAGCTAGAGGCCGATTATTTGAACAAACTAGCTTGGGAAGGCGCCGAAATGCGCTACGGCAAAAATCTTGATCAAGCCATTGGCTCCGATGGCAACCCAGTGCCGCCCGAAATGGTTAAAAAACAAATAACATTTGAGTTGCACGTAATGAAAACCATGGGTTTCCCTGGCTACTTCCTCATTGTGCGCGACTATATTAGAGCCGCTCGCGAAGAACTCGATTGCTGGGTTGGTCCAGGGCGTGGTTCGGCGGCAGGTTCGGTAGTCGCCTACTGCTTAAAAATTACCAACATCGACCCTTTGCGCTACGATCTTCTGTTTGAACGTTTTTTGAACCCCGACCGTATTTCGTTGCCCGATATTGATGTGGACTTTGAAGATTGCCGCCGTGGCGATGTAATTGATTGGTGTGCAAAACGTTATGGGCCTGAAAAACTTGCGCACATCATTACTTACGGAACAATGGCAACTAAAAACTCGGTTGCCGATGTTTGCCGAGTTCACGATATTCCAATTCCGCTTACCAATGCCCTAAAAGGATTTGTTCCCGATAAATTCGACGATTTTAAAAACCCCGAAAGCGGAAAAACCTTTGCTTGGGAAAAAGAAAACGAAAACAAGAAAATTCCAAAAATCAATCTAAAAAACTGCTTTAAATATGTTCCTCAACTTAAGGCAGCTGTAAGCAAAGAGGATAATCCAGACTTGCAAGCTTTGCCAACATATATGGAGACAAAGGAAACGGTTGCCGATGTGTTGAAATACGCAAGCCAACTTGAAAACACCAACCGACAAACTGGTGTTCACGCTTGCGGTGTGATTATTGGTGCCGACGACCTTACAAATTATGCTCCAATTGCACTACAAGAAGATAAAGCAAGTGGCAGTTATGTAACAGTAACTCAATATGATGGACACGTAATTGAAACGGTTGGACTTATAAAAATGGACTTTCTTGGTTTGTCAACTTTGACATTGCAAAAGGAAGCCATTCGCAACATTAAAAAGCGACATGGAATAGATATTGACATTGAGGCCATTTCGCTTGAAGACGAGCAAGCTTATAAACTATTTTCGGCAGGGCGCACAGTTGGAGTGTTTCAGTTTGAGTCGCCTGGTATGCAAAAATACTTGCGCGAACTGCAACCTCGCAAATTAACTGACCTTATAGCCATGAACGCCCTTTATCGTCCAGGACCAATTGCCTACATTCCAACCTTTATTGAGCGTGCCCAAGGTCGCGAGCCTATCAGCTACGACTTGCCAATAATGGAAAAGTACCTAAAGGATACCTATGGCGTTACAGTTTATCAAGAGCAAGTTATGCTTTTGAGCCGTCTGCTTGCTGGGTTTACACGCGGCGAGAGCGACAAACTACGTAAGGCTATGGGTAAAAAACAAATGGCCATTCTAGCCGAACTAAAGCCAAAGTTCATCAATCAAGCAATGGAAAATCCAAACATTCAAGATGGAATTGAGCCCAAAATGAGTGAAGACAAATTGCGCGAAACTCTTGAAAAAATTTGGAAAGACTGGGAGGCTTTTGCATCGTATGCGTTTAACAAGTCGCATGCCGCTTGCTATGCTTGGGTGGCTTATCAAACTGGTTATTTAAAAGCCAATTACCCTGCCGAATACATGGCCGCCACTCTAACCTTGAACAAAGACGACATTAAAGAGGTTACCAAATTCATGGAAGAGTGTAAGGTGATGAAAATAAAGGTTAAAGGACCAAATGTAAACGAGTCGGAACTAAACTTTACCGTTAACAAGGCGGGCGAAATTTTGTTTGGACTAGGTGGCATTAAAGGCGTTGGCGAGGCGGCAGTAAACAAAATTGTGACTGAGCGCGAAAAGAACGGACCTTTTCAAAGCATATTCGATTTTGTTGAGCGAGTTGATTTATCGAGCTGCAACAAGAAAACCATTGAGAGTTTGGCCATGGCTGGTGCGTTTGACGAAATTACCGACATTCGTCGAGAGCAATTTATTGGCGTTGAAGGAGCCGAGTCGGCTTGCGACGTGCTTGTGCGCTACGGAAACGCATTCCAAAGCGACAAGTCAACCAACGTAAACACTCTTTTTGGCGACGATTTAACTGCTCCAATTCCTAGACCAATTATACCCGAAGTGCCCGAATGGAGTAACATTCAGCGACTAAATAAAGAAAAGGAATATGTTGGCATTTATTTGTCGGCCCATCCACTCGACCCGTATAAATTCCAAATTGACTACTTATGCAAAACCAAATTGGTTGATATGACCGACTTTGAAAGCAAAGAAGGCCGATCGGTGTCGTTTGCTGGCATTGTTACCGATAGTTATACAGGCTTAACCAAAAAAGGTAACCCTTACTCAAGTTTTATAATTGAGGACTACTCCGGCTCTTTCAAAGTAATGTTGTTTGGTAAAAATCACGTTAATTTCAGCAAGTATGCGCAAAATGGACTATTCCTATACGTAACAGGAAAAATTGCGCGTCGCGAAGCATATCAACGTAAAGGCGAGCCCGCTCCCGATCCTAAATCACAACCTATTGAATTTCAGTTAACTGAAGTTAAATTACTTGACGATTTAGACACTGTTTCAATGATTAAGAACATTACCATTTCGGCAAACTACCAAGACCTTAACGATGAAATGTTGGCTGAATTGATAGATGTTGTTACGGCAAACCAAGGCTCAACCGAGTTGTATATAACACTTACCGATAGTTCGTCGCTAATGAAACCAGTGCGAATGTTTTCAAGAAAAATGATGGTAAATGTTGATTCTGAATTGGTAAAAAAACTAAGTGCAATCGAAAATTTAAGTTTTAAAATCAACTAGTGTAATTTATTAACAATCAAAAAATTAAAGATTATGGCAGAGCAAGTTACAGATGCAAATTTCGAAGAATTGGTGCTTAATTCGCCAGTTCCAGTAGTTGTTGATTTTTGGGCAACATGGTGCGGTCCATGCCGTGTTCTTTCGCCAGTTGTTGATGAATTGGCTGAAGATTTTGCAGGCAAGGTTAATGTTTATAAAATGAACATTGAAGAGAATGCCGATGCAACCACTGCAAAGTATGGCATTAGAAACATACCAACATTATTGTTTTTTAAAAATGGCGAGCAAGTTGATAAACAAGTTGGTGCTTGCCCAAAAAATACTTTAGCTGACAAGATTAACGCGTTGCTTTAGTTTTGAATGTAGAAAAGGCAAACAATAAAAAAGGCGGTTACTTTTTAAGTGACCGTCTTTTTTTGTGTTTATAGGTTGAGGCGTTAACTCACTCATGGTCGTCTAAATTCTTCTTTACGTACACAAACAACGCCACCACAATAACAACTACTGCAAAAAGCGATTTTATTAGCAACGAAGGGGCCATAGTTCAAAATTTAAAGTTGGCGCATAATAGCACGCAAAGTGTGTGAATATTGTTCGGTATCGACATTAAAAATACCGTAATGGTCAACCTTGTCAATGCGAACCACGCCCGACGAAGCGTGAATAATTTCGTTTTGCGAAATAAGAATACCAGCATGCGTTGTTCTATCGTCGCCCTCGTGACCAAAAAAAGCCAAATCGGCAGGTTGGGCATCGGCAATAAACGGAATGTGTTGTCCAACCGACTCTTGTTGCGATGCGTTGCGCGGCAAGTTAATGCCAATGGCAGCGTAGCACACTTGGGTTAAACCTGTGCAATCAATTCCAAACATTGATTTGCCTCCCCACAAATATGGCGAACCTAAAAATTGTTTGGCAAGTTCAACAACACTTTCGGCAGTGCGAGGTAAGTTGTTGCCCATTGGGTACGAATAAGTGTGCTTGCCAAGTTTAAAACCATCGCCATACAAAACAGAGCCCGCACCAATTGGCATTTTGTATTGGTTGTCAACCGTTACAAAGTCAATTTTTTTGCCAACAGTGTAAAAAGGTTGTTCGGCCAATTGCATAATCAGTTCGCTGTCAATAGGTGTTACAATCTTGCTGTTAATCCAACCTTCGTATCCGTCGTTTCGCAAATGAACCTTAGCCCAGTTGCCGTCGTCTTCAAGAACAATGTAAAGTTCGCCAAACAAAATTTGGGTTTCCATTTCCGATGTTTCACTTGGCTCGTGGCGGAGAGGAATAATAGCTTGGTTGCAAATGCAAGTTATTTGTGGTTGTTGCATATTGATAGGTTTTATGAAAATGTATTCAAAAGTGAAAAATTTTCTAACATTGACAAATATTAAGATTCACGTTACACAGTCATTTGTAGTTGTGAAGTTAAAGCATTGAAAAACAGTTTAGTATGAAGATTTCTGAAATAACCAACTATCTTGAGTCATTGGTGCCGTTATCGTTTCAAGAATCGTACGATAATGCAGGATTGCTAGTTGGCGACCGCAATGTTGAGGCAACAGGTGCGCTTATTTGTATTGATGTTACCGAAGAAGTGGTTGACGAGGCCATACAGTTAGGGTACAATCTTATTATTTCGCACCATCCGCTTGTTTTTAGTGGATTGAAAAAATTTACAGGTACCAATGCCGTTCAGCGTACTTTGTTAAAAGCCATTAAAAACGAAGTTGCCATATATTCGGCCCACACAAATCTTGATAAGGTAGCTGGCTATGGAGTGAATTTTAAAATTGCCCAAAAACTTGGTTTAAAGCAAGTTGAGGTTCTTGCGCCTGAGGGTAATCTGTATTCTAAAATAACGGTAAACGTGCCATTGTCGCACGAACAAGGTGTGGCACATGCCATGTTTAACGCAGGAGCAGGACAGTTGGGCAATTATAGTTGCAACGCTTTTTACGCTGAAGGATTAGAAACATTTAAACCTTGTTCAAAAGCAAATCCTTTTATTGGCCAAATAGACGAAACAAGTAGGGTAGAGTCAGCAAAAATTGAGGTGTTGGTACTTAATCAAGATGTTGACCGTGTGATTGATGCAATGAAAAAATCCCATCCATACGAAGAACCAGCTTACTACGTTTTACCATTAAACAACCGATGGAACCATGTGGGGTGCGGAGCAGTTGGAAATTTGCCAGAACCACAAGATGCTGAGTTGTTTCTAAAAAAAGTGAAAGAAGTGTTTGGTTGCGGAGTTATTAGGCATACGCAATTGCCAAACAAAACAATTTCGCGAGTTGCACTTTGTGGTGGTTCAGGTAGCGAGTTTTTGCACAACGCAATTGCCTCAGGTGCCGATATTTACATCACGGCCGATGTTAAGTATCATCAATTTTTTGACGTTCCTTATCCTTTTGTACTAGCCGATATTGGTCACTACGAAAGCGAACAGTTTACAAAAGAGATTTTCAGTGAAATATTAACCGAAAAATTTAATACTTTTGCCCACCAATTGACAAAAGTAAATACTAATCCAATAAAATACTTATAACGCTATGGCAGAAGTAGATGCAAAGGGAGCAACTTCAATTGAGCAAAAGTTGAGAAACTTGTACGATTTGCAACAAGTTGACACCAGAATCAACAAAATTGAAAAATTGAGCGGTGAACTTCCTGAAGAAATTAAAGATTTGGAAGACGAACTTGAAGGCAAAAACACTCGTATTGCTAACTTGAAGGCAGAGGTTGAGTCTAGAACTCAAGACATTGCAACCAAAAAGCAAGAGATTATTGATGCTCAAGCCAAAATTAAAGACGACCAAGAGAAACAAAATAACGTTCGCAATAACCGCGAATACGATTCTCTTTTGAAAGAAATTGAATACCAAGAGCTTGAAGTTCAGCTTTGCGAAAAACGCATCCGCGAGTACACTGCTGAAGTTGAAAACAAAAAAGAGGCTATTGCTAACCTTGAGGTTGAAATTGCTGAGCGCGAAGGCGACTTGAACCAAAAGAAATCTGAGTTAAACGATATTGTTTCTGAAAACGAAAAAGAAGTTGCTGCTCTTAAAGAGAAAGCTGCTGAAATTGAAAAACTAATTGATGCACAATATCTTAACGCATATCATCGTATTAAAAGCAACGCTCGCAATGGTTTAGCTGTTGTTACTGTTCAACGCGATGCTTGCGGTGGTTGCTTCAACAAAATCCCTCCTCAACGTAAAGTGGATATCCGCACACGTAAGCAAATTATTGTTTGCGAGTATTGTGGCCGCATTTTGGTTGACGATGGCTTTAACGCTGAAAACGAAAACACCGAGGCTTAATACTCTGAGGTTTATACTATAACAAAAAGGATTGTTGGTCTTCAGCAATCCTTTTTTTGTTCAGAAAACAACCTGATGAAAAAATCGATACTATTTCTGCTGTTTGCTGTGTGCAACATGTTTGCTCAAGCTCAGTTTGTTTATTCGCCAGCTTGCCAACAAGCTCATTGTTGCGTGCTTAACCTCGATTTTGATTCAGTTGCAACAATAAACATATCAAACAATAGTAGTTATTGGATTGATGCCTACTCAGTTTATGTTGGTCAAATAGCCAATAACCAGAACGTTGAGGCGCAAAATGCAATTCAAAAAGTAGCTGCTAGCATTGTATCGCTGCAAGCAACAAACGACAATTCGCCAGAGTTGCGGCTTGCTTTGGCCGATATGTGGTTGATGAAATCGGTGCTGTTTTTTCAAAAATCGGATTATGTGTCGGCGGCAACGGCCTACTATAAATCGTTGCGTTATGTTGACGCTACCAATCCTTTGGCATTAAAACATAGGCTGACTCGCACAGCCGTTGAGCGTTTAATGCTCAATTTGATGCCATATTCCAGTAAAGCGGCAAATGCTCAGTTGTTTGTGCAGCATTGTCAGTCGGTGGCAACCTTTATAGCCGATAGCTCCATTGCACAACCTTTTAAAGTTGAACTTTGTTGGTTGTTTTTTACTGTTATAAGCGATGCTAATGTTGATGCAACGAGTGTAGCTAATGTGTTTGCCATTATTCCAACTGAATGGTTTTTGCGTTGCCCTTTGTTAACAGTTTCAGCTTATAAAGTTGCAGTTAAGTACGGCCTTTCAAATTACGCGCAACAATTGATGCAATGTATTTTAAGCAACCGCATGGATAAAAAAATAGCTTCGGCAAATATGTTGATTGGCAACCATTTGATAGCAAACGCAAGCGATTCGTGTATGCGCTATTTTGATGCCTGCAAGCAATCGTCGCACATGTATGTTGCAATGAAAAAGGCGTGGGCACATTTTATTCAATCAAGAACCGATTCAGCTGATGCGTATGTTGATGCTGTGTTGGCCCTACAACCGCAAACCGATGCCGATTATCAGGCTAAGTACGAGTGCTCGTTGCGCAAACATTGGCACCCACAGCTAATGAAAGCTCGTGTTTTGTTTGATGCAGCCTATTTTGAGCAAGCTAAAATATTGCTCGATTCGGTAGATGTTTCGGCCTTAAATAACATTCAAACGGCAGAATATAACTACCGAATGGCTCGAATTTTGACAACTATTGGCAATGTTGACGAAGCAAAACAATACTACCAAAAGGTGGTTAAGTCGGGTACCGATGCCGAGTTGTATTACCCAGCGTATTCGGCTTATTACTTAGGCATTATTTACAAGCAAGAGGGAAATAAAGAAAAGTCCAACGAGTGGTTTAAATTGTGTCATAAAACCAATTCGCCAATTTATTCCGAGAGTATTCACCGCAAGGCTAAGTGGGATATGGAGTAAAGGCGTTAGTGCATGCGGCAACTAATTCCAATAGCGGTTTTTTATCAAGTAAGGGGCACTTCTGCCTAATGTGCATCTATATCTTCACATTCAGCATTTCGAACAACGGATCTTTTCTGCGGCGCGACACTTCAATTTGTGTGCCGTCGGCCATAACCACAACGGGCACTTCGCCTTTAACAAAACTGTCAACTTTGTTGATGTTGATGATGTTTGACCGGCTGACCCTGATGAATTTGTTTTCGGGCAAAATGTCTTCGTAATACTTTAGGTTGCGGCATACCAACATATCCTCAATGTCGTCGCAAAAACGGAATTTGGAGTAGTTGCCTTCGGCCGCGCAGAACACAATGGAATCAATTGGCACAAACTTGATGCAGTCATTAAGCATGAGTCCAATCTTGTCGAACTTGTTGAAGTTGTTGTTAAACTGTTCAACCGACACATATACCTGTCTGTCTTTTAGTGAGTTGAGCACTTTTTCAAAAGCCTCCTCAAACATGTCGGGATCAATAGGTTTGAGCAGATAGTCGGCGGCGTTGAACTTTATGGCCTTTATTGCGAAATTGTCGAACGATGTAACAAAAACCACCTTAAAGTTGCGCTCTTGCACTTGTTGCAGCAAATCGAACCCAGTGCCGTCTTGCATCTGTATGTCAAGAAAAACGATGTCGGGTTTCAGAGTATCGATAAGTTTTACGCCACTTTGCACAGAGTCGGCATCGGCAATCAGTTCTATTACATTGCTGTATTGTCGCAAATTGTGGCGAACAATGTCGCGTCCGCTAAATTCGTCGTCGATAATGGCAATTTTATACATTTTCGATATAAGGTATTTGTATAGTTACTTTTGTGCCTTTTGCAGTTCCGTCAGAGTCATACAGATCCTCAATTTTGCACGATATTCCTTCGGTTTCCTTGTTCAAGTCCTTAAGCCTGTCGCGGGTAAGCTGCATGCCAACCGAGCGGTGTTTCTTGTTGGCTTTGCTGAATTCGGCGGCAGCCACTCGGCCAATGCCGTTGTCGGTAATGCTGCAGGTTAGTGTTTTCTTGTCGTGATTGTCAACCACGTCAATGGTAATGAGCCCGTTGCTGTCGGTTTTGTTTATAAGTCCGTGCAGGATAGCGTTTTCAACAAACGGCTGAATAAGCATTGGTGGTACAAAAACCAGTTCCTCCTCAATGTCGTCGTCAACGTTAATGTGGTAGTTGAATCGGTTGCCAAACCGTACCTTTTCAAGGTCGATGTAAAGCGAGAGCGACAGCAGTTCGTTTTCGAGTGGCACCCTTTGGTTCATTGAGTTGTCGAGTATCATTCGCATCAGTTTGGCGAATTTTGACAGGTAACGCTCGGCATCGCGGGGCTCGTTGTTGATGATGAAGTTTTGGATTGAGTTGAGCGCATTGAAGATGAAGTGAGGATTCATTTGCGTGCGCAACAGTGAGCGTTCAATTTCAAGAGCCTTATGTTTTAATTCGGCTTGCTCGTTCATTTTGCGCAAACGGTAGTTGCGGAACAAGATGACGCTAATGATTATGATAGCAACAATAAATACTGACAATAGCAAGAGTTCTATCTTTTTCTGTTTTAGCTCGTTTTTGTGTTTTATGTCGAGAGTCAAACGCTCGTGGTATTGGCGAATGGAGTCGGCCTCGTGCAGTTTGTTGTATTTGTATTCCGATTCGGCCAATGCCAATTTTCTGGTAAAACTCTCGTCGCGAATTGAATCGATAAGCGTTAAAGCGATGTTGCAGAACTTGTAGGCTTTTGTTGAGTTGCCAATTATGGCATATTCTTTAGACAACCCTTCGGCCGACTTAAACTTAAGCAACCTATAGTTGTTATAATTGGCAATGCCCCAACACTCTTCAAGATGCTGAATGGTTTTTTGTGTGTTATGCAAATCTTGATAAGCCAATCCAATTGTTAAAGTAGCCTCGGCAACTTTATAGTCCAAACCAAGTTTTTTGCGATACTCGTAAGCCTTAGTAAGGTGCGTTAAGGCTTCGCGTGGTTCGCCTTTTTTTTGCAGGGCCGAGCCGATGTTGAAAATGGCAGATTCGAGAATTGACTCACGCCAATATTTTTGATAATCGAGCGTAACAGTTTCTTGGCTTATTGCTATTTGGTATGCTTGATTTTGGTTAAACGACTCTTTTAACTTTAGCGACAAGTTTAAGTAATACAAAGCTGAATCGTATTCTTCCAACTGAACAAATGTTAGACCAATGTTGTTGTACGATTGTGCTATCATTACCGAGTCAGAAAGTTTTAGTCTAATATCTAACGCCTCTTTTTGCAGTTGCAGTTCCTCGTCAAAGATGCGGCGGTCGTCCATAATTTTTGATAGCAAATCTTTTGTGTATGCAATGCCGATAGAGTCGAGTAACTTTTCGCTGATTGATAATTCGGCATAGGCAAATTGTTGAGCCAAAAAAGACTCGCCTTTGTGTTGGTAGAGCTGAGCCACAAAATCGTAGCAAATGCCTTCGCTATACTCGTTGCCGCATTCTTTGTACAATTCAGCTGCACGTCGGGCCGACACTATGGCGCTATCGGCAAGCCCAAGTATGTTGTAGTTAATGGCAATGTTGTAGTTGAGTATGGCCAAGTTAGCAATGTTTGACGAGTCGGAGTGGGTTACATTGTTACGTATGTCGATGGCTTGGTTGCAGTATGCAATAGATTGTTTGAAGTCGTCTTTATAATGATAAGCGTTTGCCATGTATCGCAATACTAAGGCTTCTTGCTGTTTGTTGGAGCTATGTGATTGAGCTTGGGTTAGCAGCACAAGGGCCGAGTCGGGATTTGATGGAAGAATTTGTTTACCAATGGTAATTAGTGAGTCGAATGCCGACATTTCAACTTGATTGTTGGATTTGGCATAATTGACCGAAGCCGTAAGCAATGCTACTGCCGTGAATATTCTAAAAACAATGTTCACAATAAATGGGTTTCGATTGTTTCATTTTTTTTCAAAAATAAAAATAATAAAAAATGATAATTGAAATGCTCTTACAAATTTGCATGAGCCATAAGGTGTTGAACTGCTGATGCGATGAACCATTTGCCTAAAACTTAAAAAAATCTGCGTTTTTGCCATTTTTTTGCCCCAAAACAGGCGTTTCTGTTTAACAATAATGTGTGTTTTTGGGGCTATTTTTTAGCCCTCTTTACCACAAATCAGTCCAAACCTGCATCTCGTAAGCCCAAACCGACCACTCGTTAAATGAAAAAATTTGTGTGTTTTTTTTATATACTCTTGTACCCATGGGCAATAGTGAAAAGTCCCAAAAAGAATTCTTTAACTTAAAAAATAAAACTATGACGAAAACACTTACAAGTTTTCGATTGCTACGTGCAATCCTAATCATGCTGGTGTTGGCTATGTTTGTTCCCGCAAGGGCTGCAATAGACATCACAGCCTCGCAACCAGCCAATGGTACGGGTACAACAGCCGACCCATACCAAATTGGTACTCCTGGCGAACTTTATTGGTTTGCCGAGCAGGTTAACAATGGACAAAACACAATCAGCGCCAAGTTGACTGCCGACATTGTGGTTAACGAGAATGTGCTGAAAGCAGAAACTTTTGACTTGAACGGCACACCTTCAAGAAGCTGGACTCCAATTGGAAAATCTGGCAACAACTTTAAAGGTACATTTGATGGCAATGGCCACACCATTAGCGGTTTGTATTTCAAAAATACAACCAATTCTAATTATCCTGCTGGTGGTAAATATATCGGCCTTATAGGTTATGCCTATGGTGCCACCATTAAGAATGTAGTGGTTAAGGACTCTTACCTCTATGGTTACCAATTCGTAGCAGGCATTTGCGGATATGCTGGTGGTTCAACCAAAATAACCAACTGCGGATATGAGGGGTATGTATATGGCAGTGGTTATTATGCTTGCGGCATTGCCTACAACTATTCTGCTACAGTTGAGAATTGCTATAGCGTGTCGAATGAGACTTTGGCAGATAATGCAACCACCAACTGCTACCACGATAATACCAAATACACAGAGTCAACCACAGCAAGCACTGGCAAGCCAAGCGAAGCCTTTGCAAGTGGCGAGGTGGCATTCTTGTTAGGTGAAGGTTGGGGCCAGAAAATTGGTACTGATGTATTGCCTATACCTGGCAGCGACAAGGTTTATAAGAACACCTACTCAGGCGAATGCCCTGGTGTGGTTTATAGCAATGATGTGGACGAACATGGTGTAGTTACCGAACGTAACCACAATTGCAATGAAGAAGGTGCATGTACGCAATGTGGTTTTTATTTTATTTCAACAGCCGACCAGTTGTATGCCTTTGCAGCAAAAGTAAATGCAGGTGGAACAACACTCTGTGCCAAGTTGACTGCCGACATTGTGGTTAACGAGAATGTGCTGAAAGCAGAAACTTTTGACTTGAACGGCACACCTTCAAGAAGCTGGACTCCAATTGGAAAATCTGGCAACAACTTTAAAGGTACATTTGATGGCAATGGCCACACCATTAGCGGTTTGTATTTCAACAATACAACCAATTCTAATTATCCTGCTGGTGGTAGTTTAATCGGCCTTATAGGTTGGGCCAATGGTGCCGCCATTAAGAATGTAGTGGTTAAGGACTCTTACCTCCGTGGTTACAACTACGTATCAGGCATTTGCGGATATGCTAATGGTTCAACCCAAATAACCAACTGCGGATATGAGGGGTATGTATATGGCTCTAGTTATGCTTACGGCATTGCCTGCAACTATTCTGCTACAGTTAAGAATTGCTATAGCGTGTCGAATAAGCCTTTGTCAAATAAGGCAACCACCAACTGCTACCACGATAATAACAAATACACAGAGTCAACCACAGCTAGCACTGGCAAGCCAAGCGCAGCCTTTGCAAGTGGCGAGGTGGCTTGGTTGTTAGGAGATGCTTGGGGTCAGAAAATTGGTACTGATGTATTGCCTATACCTGGCGGCGACAAGGTGTATGCAACAGCCCTTTGTCCTCACGCTATTGGCGGCAGCAACACGCCTAGTGATTATATTCCAATTACAGACGGACCAGAACACTACGACTCTGATGGCTATTGTGAAGTATGTGGCGCAGGACAACCAGCTACTCTTGTCGATGGTTACTACGAGATTGACAATGTAAGTAAATTATATTGGTTTGCCAATCAGGTTAACAATGGACAAAACACAATCAGCGCCAAGTTGACTGCCGACATTGTGGTTAACGAGAATGTGCTGAAAGCAGAAACTTTTGACTTGAACGGCACACCTTCAAGAAGCTGGACTCCAATTGGAAAATCTGGCAACAACTTTAAAGGTACATTTGATGGCAATGGCCACACCATTAGCGGTTTGTATTTCAATAATACAAGCAGTAGTAATTATCCAGAAGGTGGTCAATATATCGGTCTTATAGGTTGTGCCTATGGTGCCACCATTAAAAATGTAGTGGTTAAGGACTCGTACCTCCGTGGTTACGACGACGTAGCAGGCATTTGCGGATATGCTTATGGTTCAACCCAAATAACCAACTGCGGATATGAGGGGTATGTATATAGTTCTAGTTATGCTTACGGCATTGCCTACAACTATTCTGCTACAGTTGAGAATTGCT
>JAKSOL010000034.1 GCA_024405635.1 Salinivirgaceae bacterium
GCAGCGGCGTAATAACCATTGAAGGCAACGACCTAAAAGCTGGCATGTACCTTTACTCGCTTTTGGTTAACGACCAACTAATTGACACCAAACGCATGGTGCTAACTTTCTAATATTGTGAGAAGTATGAGAAAGATTTTGACAATTATGTGCTTGCTTGGTGTCTTTTTGCACCAACAAAGTGCATTTGCAGAGTATGATATTTCGTTTTATCAAAACGATAACCGTTGTACGTACTATGCTCATTTTGAATTACCAAACTTCACAATTGCTGATACTAGCCTTTATGCTTTGGATAGTAATGGAGAAGCTACTAATGCAATATTGTATTCAACCATTTGTGGACTCGATAGCATGACGTGGCTTTGTTTAAAAAGTGGAACTCCATCGCTGCCATGTTACACTATAACTCTGCCAATAACAAAAGACGCAAGCAATTTTGAATTGACAAGAATACTTGAACGAGGCGATAGCATTAAATCGTTGGTTCTGTCACGGCAATTGTATCCCGAAGGTTATCCCGATGTTCAACCCAACAATGATTATTACAATTGTGACGAAAATATTGTAATACAACCATTTGTGGTTGATACATTTACAACATACGGATTAGACGGCGTAACAATAGCAATTTGTCCATTTGCGTATATCCCCAAAAGCAATAAGTTGTACTATCAGCCAGTTATTGATTTTCAATTCTCATTTGCTACTTCAACAGAACAATTTGGAACAAACGAAGAAGTTGATGCCGAAGCGTATGAACATATCAAATCGCTATTTGATTGTTTCCCAAGTAGAGGAGCAAAAGGACAACCCGAAGAGATGGATGCCTTAATAAATCTATTTTCATTTATTGCGCATTTAGCTACAAATACATACACTTTGGCTGGTCATCATTGTCCTTATGTGTCTTGTGTTGAAGAATATAGATATAGTACAAATGCAGAACATACAGAAAACCGTGACACAAAGATTTTGGTAGTTAGCCACAAGAAGTATGTACAAAAAATGAAGGACTACACAATGTATAAACGATATCAAGGTTATACTGTAGGTCTTGTTAAAGTGGATAGTATTAAAAAGGAAAATCTATACTCTTATTTAAGAGCATTGTACTCGAAAGGCATCGCTCCAAAATATGTATTATTGGTAGGTAATGAAAATGAAGTTGAATGTTTTGGCGACAAATCAGGTGATGACCCGCATGACCCACCAACCGATTTTCCCTTTTGTTATTCAGGCGACTATTCTGGACATACCGATTACCATATAGGTAGGTTCTTTCCAAGTGATTCAGTTGATAACATCATTTATCAAACAATGTGTTCAGAGCAGAACTATACAAACCTTGATAGGTGCGTACTAAAAGTAACAGGTGTTGGAAATGCTATGTGGTTTGGACATTTTCTTCTGAAAAATGTAGAATTTCATGGTGTAGAAGAACACCATTGTGATAGACAGAGTGAATCTGTATTTAAAGAATACATAGGCAAAGAACCTTATTGGCTTCTATTATACAATGGGCATGGTAATGATGATGGTAATTGCCCTGCAAAAGGATTAGATGCAGAATATGAAGATTGGCACAATGAACAAGTAGAACCAACTAATACACTATTTCCAATAATGTTTTTTCAAGCTTGTAAGAATGGGAGTTACAAAAGTGAAGGATTTGGAGTAAATTCGCAGAATAATATATGTTCTGCATTTATTGGAGCATCAACAAACACAGGTGCTCGATGGGGACAAATGATAATAAACAAAGCTTTTGATAACGGAGATAAAACATCGTGGAAAAAAAAAGAGAGACTTGGTGATTTCCTCGACCATGCTAAGATGTATGCTTTTGAGAGCAAAAAGAAAAATAAAAACAAAAATTCAAAAATATTAGTATGGGTAACAGGTAAAATGGAAGATTGGGGCTGGATAGATGCAGGATTGGATGATGATAATTTATCAAATAACAAAGATGGAGTAAAACGATTCAACCTATTTGGCGACCCATCATTATTATACCGCGGAATGTCGTTTGAAAATCTTACATTTGAAACGGAGAATTGGTATAGCATTCTATATTATAGAGCCAAAACCATTAGTACTGGCGATAACACAAAAGTAACTTGCAAACCAAAATCTGATGTCAAATTAGTTGCTAGCGAAAAAATATCATTAAAACCTGGCTTTAAAGTTGAAAAAGGAGCGACATTTAAAGCAGAAATTGTAAAACAATATGATTATGAAAAATAAAACTCTTATATCACTTTTTTTATTGTGTTCAATTCTTCTTTGTGGGTGTTGGCATTCTCACGATGATTACGATTTCGAAGAAGAAATGCGTTTTTTTCCATATGTGGATAATTCTAAACTAAAAATGACCAACGAGAAAGACTCTACTATAATTATTGTTGAATGCGCAGATGCAAGTATTGGTTGCGACAAACGTACTTCAATATTTTTCACTTCTCGAACATCCAAACCTTTGTTAAAAAACGGAGTAGATAAAGAAGTTGGCAGATTGAGGTTAAAATTGCGTTTTACAAAAAAAGAATTGCAGTCTATTTCTCTTGAATATTTAGATTTTAAATTTAGGTATCGAAAAAATGAAAATGAAGAAATTTTATCTAAAATAGATTTAAAGAGAGATACTGTAGTATTTCCTTTTAGTGGGTGTATGGATTTAGTCTTTGCTAAAGACAAAGGTTTACAAGAAATAAGAACATTTGATGGTAATATTTGGACTCTAATAGAATAATAACCCCCACACAACTTTACTTATACCCACTCAACCCCAGCAACCGAGCTAAATTCAGTTGTTGGGGTTTTGTATTTGGAGGTAAAACGTTTCAATTTATTTGGCGACCCAAGTATGGTTACCAAAGGTTATAATATAAAAACGCTTAAATTTGCTACAAGCGAAAACATTAATGTTGGTAACATTTATTATAAGGTGATTAATACAATAGACACCAACAATGAAAAAATTGTAGTTGATAGCAAAAACTCAAAACTGACATTTATTGCTGGCAATAGCATATCATTAAAGCCTGGCTTTAAGGTTGAAAGTGGTGCAACGTTTAAAGCAACCATTGATCCTTCAATAACTAACGTTGAAATTGAATATTAAGGAATATGAAGAAAAAAATCTTAATACTATTTGCCCTTTTAGGAATAATAATGTGTTCTTGTCTCAAAGAATATCCACCATCTGAAATACCAGAAAAATACTCGCAATTCTTCCCTTATTATTATGGACAAAAAGTTTTGTTCAAGAGATCTACGGATACTGTTGTAGTGGAATTTTTTCTTTTCAACCAAATTAAGAAAGAATGTCATGGGGACGGATGGTATGTAAATATTAATGGAGATGTACAATGGATAAACAATGTAAATAAAGAAAAAAAACAATATTATAGGGCATACTTAAATTTTAAATACTGGGACAACAAAGACGTTGGGTATTTTGATATTGATTATAGTGGTGGTGACAATGTAAAATTACAAGACACCATTATTTTACTACGAGGCAATAATAAAAATAATGGATATGCTATTTTTGTCAAAAATAAAGGTTTAGTTGAAATAAAATATCCTGCAGATCATTATTATTGTCCAAATGAAATTATGACACTAATAGAATAACCATCCCAATTTTGCATTAAAACTTAAACCGCCAGCAACCGTACCCATTCAGTTGTTGGCGGTTTTTGTTTGAGGAAAGCCGTTTTTTAAATAACAAGTGAGTTGTGGTCGCCTTTAATAAAGCGGTAAAGGTCCATTGCGTAAAGGTCGGTCATGCCCGAAATAAAGTCGATTATTGAGCGAGCTTGGTCATATACCGAACCATCGTTCTTTTTGTACTGGTCGGGAACAAGTTGAAGTAGTTTTTCGGAGTAGCCCGATTCTGGATTGAGCGAGGCGCCTAAAAATTCCTCCACAAGCGTTTTAAGCACGTTGTAGCCAGTTATTTCAACCTCAACCACCGAACGGTTGTTGTATATTTTTTTCTTCGATAAAAGCCCGCTATCTTCAACCGATTGGTTAACTAACTCTGGCAAGTGTTTGGTAAGCGCACCACTAAACGAACCATTCATAATGGCGTTGTAGTTGTTAAGAAAAACTTCTGATGAGCGAATGGTAAGATGATTTATGGCCGATGCTCGTAAAAAGGCAATTTGTTCGTTCTCGTCGGTTACAACGTTTGAAATTTGCTGCAGTTTAGTGAGCAGTTTGCGGCGGTTGTCGCCATCAAAAAAACTAATCAATATGTCGGTAGTTTCTTGTTTCGACAAGATGCCAAGTTTGTGAGCATCTTCAATGTCCATAATTAGATAAGCAATGTCGTCGGCTGCTTCAACTAAATAAGCAAGTGGGTTGCGAGCATACACATCGTTTGCGGCATCAATGGCTGTTAGTCCAGTTTGTTGAACTACTGATAAAAAATGTTCGCGCTCCGATTGAAAGAAACCATACTTGTTTTTTTTGGTTCGTTGAGTTGAGGGAAATGGATATTTTATCATGGCCGAAAGGCAAGCGTAGGTCATTGAAAAACCGCCTGTTCGGCGACCATTAAATTGGTGAGTAAGCAAACGTAAAAGGTTTGCATTGCCCTCAAAGTTAGTCAAATCAAGCCATTGAGCCTCAGTCATTTGGTTGCGTAGTTCAATGCCTTTGCCGTTTTCAAAGTAGTTCGATATGGCGTTTTCGCCCGAGTGTCCAAACGGAGGATTGCCAAGGTCGTGAGTTAAGCAAGCTACCGATACAATGGTGCCAAGTTCGTCAATAAGTGGGCGTATTTTTTCGGGCTCGTTGCTTTTAATGTCGCGCGCCACAATATTGCCAAGCGAACGGCCAATGCTTGCTACCTCAAGACTGTGGGTGAGGCGGTTGTGTACAAACACACTTCCAGGCAACGGAAAAACTTGTGTTTTGTTTTGCAGCCTGCGAAAAGGCGAACTAAAAATAATGCGGTCGTAATCGCGTTGAAATTCGGAACGGATTATTTCAAGGTCTAGTTCCTTTTCGGGTTTGTCTTTGCCAAAGCGGCGCGACGATAATAGTTGTTCCCACTCCATTAGTCTAATTCATTTTGTAAGGTTTTTCGCTGAAAAAGCAACAGATAAAACATTCCGCAGGTTATGGCAGAGTCGGCAAAGTTGAATATTGGGCGGAAAAATATAAACTCTTCGGTAGGGCGAAATGGCGACCAAGCTGGCCAATGAGCCTGAATGATTGGAAAGTAGAACATATCGACAACTCGGCCTTGCAAGAAACTAGAATAGCCTGTTCCCCAAGGCACAAATTGAGCAATGTTGTAAAGGCTTGAGTCGAAAATCATGCCATACAAAGCGCAGTCGATAAGGTTGCCTGCAGCGCCAGCAAGAACAACCGATACTGCTACAATATAACCTGTTGGCATATTACGTTTAACTAGTCGGTAAAGGTAGTAGCTAAGGGCGGCAATGGCCACAATGCGAAACGAGCTGAGCAAATATTTGCCCACAACGCCAAAAAACTGAATACCGAAGGCCATGCCGTTGTTTTCGGTAAAATGAATAATGAACCAATTGCCAAGCACGTGTATTTCTTGGCCAAGCATCATGTGGGTTTTAATCCAAATTTTAATAATCTGGTCGATGGCCAGAATTAAAACAACAATCAGAATAGGCAGTTTACCTTTGTTCATATTGTAATTGTAAAACAGCCGTAAAACACCACAGTTTAGGGCATTTTACGGCTGTTGATTTTTGTTAGTAGTAAATTACTTTTTTTGGTTCAGTTTAGCCTCAACGCTCAAAGTAGCGTGTGGAACAGCACGAAGTCGTTCTTTTGGAATCAATTTGCCAGTTTCGCGGCAAATGCCGTAGGTTTTATTTTCGATGCGAATTAAAGCGGCTTGCAAGTTTTGAATAAACTTTTCTTGGCGTTGGGCCAATTTGCCGGTTTCTTCGCGCGACAAAACATTTGCACCTTCTTCCAACACTTTAAAGGTTGGCGACGTGTCGAGTGTGTCGTTGCCGTCTTGGTGAGCAAGTGTGTTTTTAAGAGTGATGTACTCTTTTTTTGCTTGTTCAATTTTGGCCAGAATTAATTGTTTAAATTCTTCCAATTCCTCATCAGAGTATCTGGTTTTTGTTTGTTCTTCATTCATGGTTTCAGATGTTTTTTGTGGTGCGTAAAAATATGTTTTTTGATTTTTTACGAACTAAAGGCTGAGTTATAATATACAATACTTATGAACACTTGGCGAATTTGAAAAGCTAAGTTGAGCAAGGCTTGTTACAAAAAAACCGCCTTACAAAGGCTGCAAGGCGGTTTTAATTATTTTAAGTAAGCAACAAGTGTTATTCGGCTTTTGGCATCATAACAACTTCAACAACGTTGCCAGCATCAACAAGTTTTTGCAAAGTTGCGCGTACAGTTTCGGCAGTTACTTTTTTCACTTCGTCGATGTACTTGCCAGCGTAGTCAAAGCCTTCAACAAAGAAAATCTTCATATAAATAAGCCAAGCATCGTTGTCTTCAAGCGAAACTTCAAATTGTTTTTGGTAACCTTCAAGTGTTTTTTGAAGGTCGTCGGCGCGTGGTCCATCTTTCAAAATGGTTTGAATTTCGTCGTGAATAATTGCCAACAAGCGAGTTTCTTTTTCAGGATCGGTGTCAAATACCATGCGGAGCATAGCTTGGTTGTTAAACGAAGGGAAAAGATTGAAGTTGCTGCTTGTGCTAACTCCGTACGAACCACCTTCGCGTTCGCGAATGCTTTCCAAGTAACGAAGATCAAGAATGTCGGCAATGGTGCTAAGGTTAAGCAAGTTTGCAAAGTTTTGCTCAAATGTAGCAGAGTAAACTATTACGTTAGTTGCCGTTTTGGTTTCCATTTGACGATTAAAGGTGTTGTTTATTTTGCCTGAAGCGATAGGAGTTTTTGGATCAACAGGTTTTTCAAGTTTTTTGGTTCGAGGCAAACCGCCAATCCATGTGCAAATTTGTTTTTGAGTTTCAGGATCGTCAGGATTAATGTTACCAACAAACATGAATGTAAAGTCGGCAGCATTGGCAAAACGCTCTTTGTAAATTTCGATTGCTCGTTTTTGGTTAAGCAATTTTAATTTGTCGATAGTTATTATGCTCGATTCGATGCGAGCGTTGTGGTTGTAAAGAGTAGCGTAAAGGCTGTCGGTTAATTCGGCACGGGGATTAGCGTTGCGGTTAGCAAGCGACGATTCGGCCATTTGAATAAACGAAGAATACAAGTCGTCGTCGGTGCGTGGCGCGGTAAAGTATAGGTAGTTAAGTTGCAACATGGTTTCAAAATCCTTAACCGATGAGCCACCGTAAATACCTTCGGTTAGTTCGTCGATTGAAGGATAAGCCGATGCTACTTTACCAGCCAATATTTTTTTCAATTTGGTTGGTGTGAAGTTTCCTACACCATTGTTTTTTACAACATCGCATGCAAGATTGGCATTAACCAAATCGGTTGTGTTATACAAAGCGGTGCCACCAAAACTGATTGACTGCATAAGTATTTGGTCGTTTTTGTTGGTGGTTGGTTTAATAACAACGCGAGCGCCGTTGCTCAATAGCCACTCGGTGGTTCCGTATTGTGGGTTTTTAGTAGTTTTTTTAATCTTTCCTGCTTTTGGAGTTTTTGCAACCAAAGGTTCGTCAATCACCTCTTCTTTTGGAGCTTCAATTTCCATTACCATCACCTCGGCAATAATTTGTTTAACCTCCTCATCTGAAGGTATTTGCACTTTGTCGTTTTCGGGCAATTGCATACCAACAATCATATTCTTGTTGCTAAAGAACATGGATGGAGTTAGTTGGTTTATTTCGTCGGCCGAAATTTGAGACAACAAGCCTTTAAGGAAATCGTATTCCCAAGCTATGCCTGGAATAGGTTCAGCGTCGGTAAAGTTTCTTTGGTACTCGTCGGTAAACGCGCCTGTTTCGCAATTGTTGCGTTCGTTGTAAGCTTTTTCAATTGATGCTAAAATGTTGGCACGAGCAATTTCGAGTTCCGAAGTGGTGATGCCGTAACGGCGAAGTCGCTCACCCTCAATAAGCAAGGCTTTTAGTGCCTCTTTTTCTTGTCCTTCTTTGGCAGTTGACGATAATTCAAACTCGTCTTCGATGCAGAATTGAGTGCCTTTGTAAGCATTGGCATAAACAAAAGGAGATTCTGGTTTTTGAGTCAACTCTCTCAAACGATTGTTCATCACTTGATTAACAATTCGGTTTACGGTTGAAAATAAGTAACCAATGTTACTGTTACGAATTTCGGCAGGTAGTTGGTCTAAAGTGTTAACTACAAACACTTCAGAAGTGCGAGCTTCTTTGTCGGAAACAATGGCAACTCGTGGTTCGTCGTGGCGAGCAACACCAAAATAAGGGCGCTCACCGCGATTTACGCGTGCTGGAACAGTGTCCCAATATTGTTTAATTTTTTCAACCATTTGATCGGCATCAATGTCGCCAACTACAATAATGCCTTGCAAATCGGGTCCGTACCATTTTTTGTAATAGTCGCGCAAAGCTTGATGCTCAAAGTTTACAATAACGTTTGTGTCGCCAATAATGTCGCGAGTAGAGTATTTTGAGTCAAAAAAAGCTTTTGCAATAAAGCCCATCGATAGGCGCCAACTTGCGGTGCGGCGAGTACGCCACTCTTCGCGAATAACGCCACGTTCGGCATCAATTTCTTCGGGCAATAGGTTAAGGTTGCACGACCAGTCGAGCAGCACCATTAAAGCCGAGTCGGTTACTTGTGTGCGTGTTGTTGGTACATTTTGTAGGTAATAAACTGTGCGGTCCCACGATGTGTAGGCGTTAATGTCGGCGCCAAAGGTTACGCCGTTTGAGTTAAAGTAGTTTATAATGCCTTTGTCAGGAAAGTGTTTTGTACCATTAAAAGCCATGTGTTCCAAAAAGTGAGCAAGGCCGTTTTGGTTGTCTTCTTCAAGAATAGAGCCTACTTTTTGAACAATGCGGAATTCGGCACGTTGTTTTGGGTATTCGTTGTGACGTACGTAGTAGGTTAGTCCGTTGGCAAGTTGGCCAACTCTAACTGCTGTGTCAACTGGCAATGGTTGAGGCATCATTTGAGCCTTGGCTGTAGTGGCTAGCATAGCAAGCATCAGCATAGCCGAAAAAGTTCGTTTCATATTGTTTTTAGATTTAGTTTTTATCGTTTCTATAGACGCAGAAGAATTTAGTTTGCTACACTTTTTTCGAAAAAAATTATTGCATGTAACTGGCTTGTATGAATTGTAATTGCTGCATCAACATTTTGGTTTTTTTCATATCGAATCCAACTTGAAAAGAGGTGTTTATAGGTTCGGCATAAATGGCTTGAATTTCCATTTGGCGGTGGTTGTCAAAGTCGAGCCTCATGCTTGGCAAGTAGGGTTTCATTTGGTCGGTGTTGTGCATCATTTTGTCGGCAAAGTCGGGCTTTATGTTGCAACCGCAAGCGTTGGCCGCTGCAATGGTTTCGCACATAAGGTCGTAAACCAAGGTGTGGGTGTAAGTGTTTTGCATCAGTTGGTCGGTGGTGGTGTTTAAAGCCACGCATAAACCGTTGAATGGAATATTCCAAACCAATTTTTTCCAACGAGCCTTATTAAGGTCGGGGGTTATTTCGGTTTCGATGCCAGCATTTTGCAAGTCGGAGCTAAGTTGCTGCATATCGTTGGTTTGACCGCGGAAAATGCCAAGGGTGAGTTTGCCATAGTCAAGGTGACGAATGTGCCCAGCTCCTATTTTGTTGCTACAAATAAATGCCATTGCTCCCACAATGTTTTGTGTAGCAAAATGTTGTGCAACTATTTGCTCTTGGTTTAGCCCGTTTTGTATTAAAACAATGGTTGAGTTTTGGTTTACAATTGGAGCAAGCAATTGTGGTAAAAGGTGGTTTTGTGTGGTTTTTAGGCACACAAGCACAACATCGCACTTGGGCATTTGCTTGGCATCGGAGTATGCATTTACATTGTTGAGGCTAAAGTTGCCAAGAACCGATTCTATTTGTAAACCGTTGGTTTTAACGTGATTATAATCGGTGTGAAATAGAAAATGTACTTCAGCTCCTGACTGAACCAACTTGCTACCGTAGAATAGTCCTATGGCACCAGCGCCAACAATAGCATATTTCATAAGTTTTATTTTAGCAGTTTTTGTATTTCGGGCTGATTGAACAATGGAGCCCAAAGAGCCTCGGCTGCATATTGTTTAGCTTGTTTAAAGCCCATTTGAACAGCTTTTTGGTAGTTAGCAACCATGTCGGTGCGGTTGTTTACCAAAAGGTTGTAACGAGCTTTCATAAGGTAAACATCAGAGTTGTTTGGGTCAACAATTTCGTAAACAGCTATTTTCTTTTCGGCTTTTTCGGCCTCTTCGTTCATAATATTGTTGCTAGCAAGCGAAAAAGCTGCCATGCTCAAATAAGCTTTAAGGCGGTGGCTGGTAAGCGATACTTGCAAGTCGGTGCTATTAATGCTTTTGTTAAAGTTTTCAATCTCGGTGCGCCACCAATCAAGGTCGCGTGTGTCAAACGAGCTTATGAATTTGCTACGTAGCTGAATTTCTTTTGTAGCAAGATTTTGGATTTGGCGTAATTGTTGAGCATATTTTGGGTCGGCATAAAGAGCAGTTACATAACTAGCCATACCGTTGTCAGACATAAGTGAGCCAAACATGCTTTCGGTGCGGTTAACTAGTTCAGCAGCAGCAATTTGGTCGCCAGCTGCTAGTGCATCAGTAATGGCATTGCATTGAGTGTCGTAAAGGTTTTGCAACCAATTTTGGTCAACATCTTTTTTACCATATCGCATGGCGTTTACTTCAATAGGTTCAATGGCTTTTTCAAAATCTTCGGTCGATGGCCATTGGTGTTTTCCGCTGAAAACAACTAGCGAGTAATCAATATCGAATTGGCTAAATGCTGCAATGGTTTGTTTCATTTCAAGGTAGTTAAAGTCTTTGTCGCCAACCATACCTACAAAGCAGAAGGTGGAGTCGGGTTCAACTTGAGGAATTGAACCAGCACCGCAAGCCACTACACCGCTAATAACAGGATTGCCAACACCATAAAGAGTAGCTAATTTGGCACCGCCCGAAAAGCCAGCTAAGTAAATGCGGTTAGGGTCGGCATTAAGTTGCTTGGTAGCCTCGTTAAGCAAAGCTGCAACAATGTCGCCTACACTGCCAGCCGATAAACCATTGTGCAAGTCGTTGCTACCCATAAGCATATAGCCATATTTGTCGGCCAATGGTGCGTAATTTTCAACTGGGGTTTTGCCATCGCAGTGCGAGTCGAAAAAGATAATGATAGGCAAGTTGCCGCTAGCTTTGGCAGGTTGATAAAAGGTGTACGATACATTGTTTTTTTCGGCACAAGTGTTTTGTTGCACTTTGCCCGATAGTTTCACTTTGTCGCTATTACAAGCTGTAAGCATGGTAAGAGTTGCTACAGCAATTGCTAGAATTTGCTTTCTCATATTTTGAAATAATTAGTAACGGTTTAATAAAACGTGCGAATATAGATTTTTTAAGCGACAGGACGAGGTTTTTAGTTGTTTGATTATTGCTAACGATTAAATCTACAGCCTTGTTGTTTAATGGCACTACTTAGTTGTGCTGTCTGTATTTTACAAAAACCTATTTGCTCCACACACCCAAGTAGTTTGTAAACAATCAAATAATAAGATGTTTAATAACAAAAAACTGAATATGAGTACGTTGTTTGCCTATAAAAGCAAACGCAGTTTTTTGTTTTTCTGCTTTTTCAAGTTCAGTGTGGTTGGTTTTGGGTTGTATATAAAGTATAATGATATGATAAACAAAAATCCCCAACCTGAAACCAGATTGGGGATTAGAACATTCAATAATCAAAATTCTTTATACCAAGTGGCGAATCAACTCCTCGCGGTCGCCATAAAGCATATCAATAACAGGTATTTCAACCATTGTGTAAGCACCTGGTTTTTGTTTCATTGCAGCACGAGCCACATTAACCAAAACTTGTGCAGTAAGAGCTGGGTTGTTAATCTTCATGTTAAACTCAAACAATTGGTTGTGAGTTTTACCTGACACACCTTTGCGCACAAGGTTAACACCATGGCCAACATCGTTAAGTGCATCAACACTCTCAACTTGCATTACGTGAGTTTCGTCGCTTGCAAAATATGGGTCAGCTTTAATTGCTTTTGTAACCTCAGCAAGGTCAGCACCCTCTTCCAACTCTACATAAACCATACGGCGGTGAATACCCTCGCCCAATGGAATAGTCATTGAAAGAGCATCTTTAACACCCTCTTTTGAACGTACACAAACCGAGTGGCCCATTGAACGGCCTGGACCAAAATTGGTATAACTCAAACCTTTTGGAGCAAGACTCTCCATCAAAGTACGTACAATTGAGTCTGATCCTGGATCCCAACCAGCTGAAATAATTGACACTGCATTGTTCTTTTTTGCAACAGCATCAAGCGAACGACGCAAATCAATAATTTGTGTGTGAATATCAAAACTGTCAACAGTATTAATACCAAGTTCAAGGCACTCTTTTGCATAAACCTCAACACTGCGAGTTGGAGTTGCAAGAATAGCAACGTCAACATCTTTCAACTCTTTTATCGATTTTACCACTTCGTAGTTTGCCAACTCGGCTGGTTTATTTTCAGCACCATTACGGCGAACAACACCTGCTATTTCAAAATCGGGTGCAGTTTGCAATGCATCCATCACGTAGCGGCCAATATTTCCATAGCCCACCACTGCTGCTCTTAATTTCTTTTCCATATATTTCTTCGTTAAATTTTTACTGCAACAAAGAAAAATAGAAGATTTTCAACCTGCAAAGCAAAATGCCTTTTTGCCATAACGATACGAAACACACGTATTTTCTTTAAAAGATTAAAGTTGATATAACTAACTATCAGACTTTTATAAATCACTTGCAAAAGTTTACACATACTATTTAAATGCAAATAGCACTCAAAGCATTTTTTTTGCAATAATGTTACACTTATAGATATTTTTGGGGAAAATAAACTATAGTACGATGTCCGATTTGCAAACCATTAGAAAACCCGTTGCTACCGAACTCGAAAAATTTCAGCCATATTTCAGCAATTTTCTAAAAAGCAACTCTAAGTTGCTCAATATCATTATATTCTACTTGCTGAAACAAAAAGGCAAACAAATTCGTCCTCTACTGGTTTTCTTAAGTGCTAAAATGTTTGGCACAGTTTGCGACAAAACATACCAAGCTGCCGCCTTTATTGAAATGATGCACACTGCATCGCTTGTTCACGACGACGTGGTTGATGAATCAGACATGCGCCGCGGTTTTTGGTCAATCAATGCAATTTGGAAAAACAAAGCATCGGTTTTGCTTGGCGACTTTTTATTAGCCAAAGGTTTACTATTAGCTGTCGATAACCAAGGTTACGATTTGCTTCAAATAGTATCGCAAGCCGTTGAAGAGATGAGCGAAGGCGAATTGCTACAAATGGAAAAAGCACGCCACCTAAACATAACTGAACAAGATTATTACCAAATAATTCGCCAAAAAACTGCTGCTCTTATGGTAGCATGCACCAAAGCTGGAGCTTGTTCAGTTGGAGCATCGGAGTCTGATATGCAAAAGATGGCCGACCTTGGCGATTGTATGGGCAAAGCCTTTCAAATTCGCGACGATCTTTTTGATTATGATGCTTCTGCACAATCGGGCAAACCTGTTGGCAACGACATTATTGAGCGCAAAATGACACTGCCTCTTATTTACTCGCTAAACAATTGTTCCAAATCTGACCGACGACATATTATTAAACTGATGCGCAAAAAGCAAAAATCGCCTACCGATGTACAACAAGTTATTGATTTTGTAATGGCGCACAATGGTGTTGAATACGCTCGTCAACAAATGAAAAACCTTTCAGACAAAGCACTGCAAATATTAGCAACCTTGCCACAAAACGAGGCAAACCAATCGTTGGTTGACATTGTGTCCTACATTGTCGATCGTAAAAAATAAATCTTACCATAGTTCTGTATCAACAACACAGCAACAATTGGCTTAAAAAGTTCACTACTTTTTTAAGCTAACATATCATTATTAACGCGAGTTCGATATAAGCAAATAAGCAAATCAGTAAAATAGAACAAG
>JAKSOL010000035.1 GCA_024405635.1 Salinivirgaceae bacterium
TCCCTATTTTCTTTACTTTGAGCACTTTTTTTTATATCGAACTCACGTTATTAGAATCGTATCTGCATCTTTGCCAAAATACCAAATGGCAACGCATCGGGATGGTCTAAGTAGCTTAAGCGCCACACAGCATCAACTCGAAATACCTTAAAGATGTTTTCAATTCCAAAACCTGCCTCTGCATACGGTTTGTTGAGTACATTTAGGTTTGTAGGAAAGAACAAGTCGTCGCTTGTGCGGTGAGTAAAATCGCCAAACAGAATTTTAGTTGTGGCTACCTCGCGCCATTTTAGTCGGCGCATAAGTGGTATGTGGTCAAAAAAGAATCCCTTAAAGTGATGCTCGGCCATAATGGTCAAATACTTATCGCTCACAAATTCGTAGTAGTTCATCAGGTTAAAGGCATAATCGTCGTAGGCATAAGTTTGATTACCCTCGTGCAATTGTTGAAAAGGGAACGGAGCCTTACCCAACGTTATTCCCGCATCAACCACATATCTGAAATCGCCCAAAGGATTTACGGGGAAAGTATGGTCAACGCTTGCGTGTATTTTACAATAACGGAACTCGCTACCTAACACATTGGGGACTCCAAAAGTGGCGCCAAATGTCAACACTGGATATTTGGTGCCTAAACTGCGACGCTCAAATTTGCCCATAATAAATTTCTCGTTAAAGGCCAAACGCAAGTTAACCGACACCTCGCTAGTATTCAGTTTGTTAACACTTATTGTGTCGCCCGATTCGTCGGCTTTTAAGAATGGTACTGTTTCTGATGCATAAATACGTTTGTTGCGCACCTTAAGTTTTGTAGAAAAGCCAAGGAACCACTCGTGGTCGTAGTATCCGCCCATTTCGTTCACCTCAGTCAACTTATCGTTTTGCTTTCGGGCCAAAATTGATGACAAAATATTGTCGGTAAGGAAAGCGTAATCGGTTAAACCAAGTTGCTCATTATCATGAAAATAGTACATGTTAGCACAACGGCGTGGCGACACACTAAACATTTCGGTTGCGCCTAATCCGTATTTAAATTTTCTGTCGCGTGTACCGTATGCAACATGACCATACAGCATGTGGCGAGTACTAAACATGTTGCTTGTTCGAGCGCTCAACTTAAACCTACTTCCCTCAATAGGGTTAAAACTATATAATGTATAATATGGGCCTATTTCAATGTAATCTTTTACCCAATAACCAGTTACCAAAGTCTGAACAAAAGTTACAAAGTTGTTGAACAGCGGCACATTTTTCACCTCGTCAACCATTTGATAAATATTTTGTTCACGAACTGATAATTCCTCGTGCCGCATTGAATTCCACTCGTCGGCACTTTTTTCAAGCGCACTGTCAAGCATCACCGTTTCGGTTGGCATTCCAACTGTAAATGTTTTTTCGTCAAAGTTTGGATGCAAATCTATGTTGGTGTACGACGTTGTTTTTCGGCCAAAGAAACCATATTCCTTATCGGTTAGTGCAAAGTCCAAAAAAAGTTCCTGTTTCTTGGGAAACCACACCGAATCGTCAACAAAAGTAAACGACTGCTCGGCAACAAAATCACTCACAAAGTTTATGTTTACGCCGTCGGCTATGCGAATTTTATAACTCTCAATGGCAAATGTTGTGTCGTGAACCCAAAAATAGCCTGTAAAAGTAGGTTCTTGTTTGCGCTTTGGCTTAAACGAAATTTGATAGCACCAATGGCCATCGCGATAAGCGCTATCGAGTAAATAGTATTTGTAGTACAACTGGCCAACATTAGCAATTGGGCTAACCATATCGTGTCCAAGAATTGGAACAAAATTGTCGTACAGATTAAAGTCAAGATACATTTTTCCAGTAAACTCCGACACCAAATCGTCTTCCATTCCCGAAATGCGATTAGCCTTTATCACCTCTTTTTCGTGCTTTGGACTTTTTTGGAAACTATAATCTGAAACTGTTTCGGTTATAAAAACCGGGAGGAATGTTTTACCTGTAATTGCCGAAGTATCAATGTAATCGAATATAAACTGAAATTGTTTAAACATTTTTTTCTGCTTATAGTCTTCGGTCACATTGTTTATATCAACCTCCATTTTGTTATAAACCTCGTACTTGTATTTTTCTTGGCGAACGGGATTGTTGCGTTTACGGTTATCGTTAATTTTTCGCAGAATGCGGAAAGCTGGATTTTCGCCAGGACGTACCACAATCTCGTCAAGTTGAACATTTTCGGGTTGCAATTTCACCGTAACCTCCTGATACGAGCCATTTTGTACTGCTCGACTATAACGATTATATCCCAAGCACGACACTAACAAACTATCGGCTTTGGTTCGGGTCTCAATAAAAAATTCGCCTTCAACTCCAGTAATTGTACCTATTGATGTGTTTTTTAGTACCACGTTAACAAACGGCAAAGCCTCGCCAGTTTCGGCATCAACCACAGTGCCGCGAATACGAGTAACCTGAGCCATTGCGCTATTACAAAGCACAATAGCCAAAAATGCCAATAGTAATATTAGCCTTTTTGCTAAATTCATTTCTTACTTACGTAATACGAAATTTTTACCAAGATAAACACGACGCACCTCTGGGTCGTTGGCAAGTTCTTCGGCAGTTCCCGACATAAGAATTCGTCCGTCGTACAACAAATATGCTTTATCTGTAATTGCCAGAGTTTCAGCCACATTGTGATCGGTAATAATAATACCAATGCCCTTGTCTTTAAGTTTTCGAACTATTGACTGAATGTCTTCAACCGAAACAGGGTCAACACCAGCAAAAGGTTCGTCGAGCAAAATAAAGTGAGGATCGATTGCCAAGCAACGGGCAATTTCAGTTCTACGGCGCTCGCCTCCCGATAGCTGAATACCAAGACTTTTGCGCACCTTGCCCAAACTAAACTCTTCAATCAGCGACTCAAGTTTCTCTTTTTGTTGAGCTTTTGTAAGGTCAGTCATCTCCAAAATAGACTTAATGTTATCCTCAACACTCAATTTACGAAAAACCGATGCCTCTTGCGCCAAATAACTAATTCCACGCTTTGCTCGCTGATAAATAGGCTCTTTGGTAATATCAACTCCATCAAGATATATTTTGCCGCTATTGGGTGTTACCAACCCAACAATCATGTAAAATGAAGTTGTTTTGCCTGCACCATTTGGACCTAGCAAGCCAACAATAGTACCTTTTTCGCACTCAAAGGTCGAATCTTTCACCACAGTGCGACTGCCATATTGCTTAACCAAATGCTCGGTTACAAGTTTCATTGCCATAGTCCAAGTAATGTATTATTGTTTTTGAAGCGGTCACAAAAGTAAGAAACTTTGGGTGTTTTACCCCACTGAAAACTTTTTTATGTCTTAAAGTTTTCAAAATGTCAAAATAACACCTTATTACATTTATTATCTACACTTTACAGGTATCATTTAGATACTCTACAAAAACCATATTCGTTATTTACGTTAAAAATTTACATTTGCAGCCGCAAAGCCGATATAGCTCAGCCGGTAGAGCAGCGCATTCGTAATGCGGAGGTCGCGAGTTCGAGTCTCGCTATCGGCTCTTTCAAAGCGTTTTCCCTTCGTTGGGCAAACGCTTTTTTGTTTTTCACTTTTTTTCAAAAAAAACATTTATAAAGTATTTTTTTGAATCTATTGTATTTCAACATTTTAAAACCATCAATACTCGTCGCAAGCTAGTAACAGCAACCATTTCCAATTGTTTTAGCACAATTTTTGCGCAATAGCAATACACATAACAAGTAGCAAATAAATAACTAAACATACATTATTATGACCCATAAAAAATTAACCCCAGAAATCGGCATTGCTAGCAAATACGTGCTCACAGCAAAAGACGAAAATGGAGTTTTGTCGGCTATTGAATTTCAAAACACTAAGGACTTTAACTTTGCATACGACATTGTTGACGAATTGGGACGCACCAAGCCAAACAAATTGGCCATGCTACACATTGCAAAAGATGGGACCGAACGTCGCCTTTCGTTTGCCGACATGATGGAAAACTCAAACCGTGTTGCCAATTTTCTTACCCAAATAGGCATAAAAAAAGGCGACCGTGTTATGCTTGTACTAAAACGCCACTATCAGTTTTGGTACACCATTTTGGCAATCCACAAAATAGGAGCAATAGTAATTCCTGCTACCAATTTGCTTGTAAAAGAAGATTTTGAATACCGATTTAAAGCAGGTAAAATTGATGCTGTTTTTTGCACAGCCGAAGACAAAGTTGCCGAAGAGATTGACAAAGCCACCGAAGAATATACCAACCTTAAAGCAAAGGTGCTTGTTGGCTCAAGAAAAATTAATGGTTGGCTCGACTTTGACCAAAGCATACAAAACCAATCAACCGAATTTGCGCGTCCTGAAGATGCTGCATGCGGCAACGATCCAATGTTAATGTTCTTTACTTCGGGAACCACTTCGTATCCAAAAATTGTGTGCCACAGCCACACCTACCCTCTTGGTCATTACGTAACAGCACGTTTTTGGCAACAAGTTGATCCAGAAGGCATTCACTTTACCATTAGCGACACCGGTTGGGGAAAAGCTCTTTGGGGCAAACTATACGGACAATGGCTATGCGAGGCAGCTGTTTTCACTTTCGACTTTGAAAACTTCCACGCTAACCAAATAATGCAGATGATTCAAGATTACAAAATCACAACCTTCTGCGCTCCTCCTACCGTATATCGAGTTTTGGTTCACATGGATTTGAGCAAATACGACCTTTCAGCTTTAAAACATGTTTCTACTGCAGGCGAGGCTCTAAACCCTGAAATATTCTACAAGTTCTTAAAGCAAACCGACATGAAGATTATGGAAGGATTTGGACAAACCGAAACTACCTTAACAATATGCAACCTTAACGGCATGGAACCACGCCCTGGTTCAATGGGCCGCCCTAGCCCACAATACAACGTTAAAGTTATGCGTCCCGATGAATCGTTTTGCGATGTTGACGAAACTGGCGAAATTGTGATTGAAATTGGCGAGCACGCACCCGAAGGCTTGTTTTTCAGCTATTTCCTTGACGATAAACGCACCGAAGATGTATGCTACAATGGTTATTATCACACTGGCGACACCGCTTACATGGATGCCGAAGGTTACTTGTGGTACGTTGGACGCACCGACGATGTAATTAAATCAGGAGGTTACCGTGTAGGTCCTTTCGAAATTGAAAGCGAAATAATGAAATTGCCATACGTGCTTGAGTGCGCAGTAACTTCGGTTCCCGATGCTATTCGTGGCCAAGCTATTAAGGCAAGCGTTGTTTTAACTCCAGGCACCGAGCCTTCCGATAAATTGAAAACTGAAATGATTAAGTTCTTCAAATCGACATTGGCCTCGTACAAACGCCCAAAAATTGTGGACTTTGTACCTGAATTGCCTAAAACAATCAGCGGTAAAATTCGCCGATCGGAAATTAAAGACAAAGACTGGGAAGAACAAAAGCACAAATTGAACTAATAAGTGTTTATATAAACCGAAAAGCCTCCAAGTAATTGGGGGCTTTTTTTTGTTGACAAGATTACATCTTTAAGTACACGCTCGCCAACTTCGTCAAGTTCGCATTTCAAGCACCAATCGGTATAATCGGACATATTTACGCGCCGCCATAGATTGGAATTCTCATCATACTGGTAATACATCTCATCATAATCTTCGCTACTCCAAACTTTATCAGCAACAAAATACCCCCATTAATCAATTTATAGTAGTATCTGTACGAACCTGGTGCATACTCGTACATACAAGATGCATCGTATTGCAATTCTTTCTTATTGTTTACTAAATAGGTTAATTTATTACTTTGAACCTTATCCCAATTATTGCGGTTTTCCCAACATTTGTCTTCATAGATTTTTACTTCCCCCTCACTCTCATCCGCCAAGAACCCAAACAGCCCGCTGCCATGTTTCTCGTGCATCCAAGTCCACTGCCAGTGGTTGAGAGTGGTGCCACCGTTGTAATCCATCAGGTTGTCGGTGGTGCCTTCGGGGGCAAGGTAGTTGCCGCTTCGCTCTCGGTGCAGACGACGGAGTGGATTACATGGGAGAGGGTCGAGGAGATGGAAACTCTCTTATCTGCTGCCTTCAATTATCGCAAGCATCTCGGCTGGTGTAACAACGACAGGAGTTTTCGGAAAGTGTTTCTGATTGCCTGTTACCAGATATGCATCCTCTTTGCTTAGTGTAACCTCATAGAATATGCGGTCGTCCTCGTCTGGCATTATGGCATCGTATGGTATGCGTTCAGAGTCAATGCCATGCTCCTTTATTATGGAAATCATAGCCTCGACAAGCTCTGGGGCAAACCGGAATTTGTCGCGCGAGAGGACCTCCTGGTACTCTGTTATTATATCGGAATGGTACAACGTAATAATCTTGCCTTCCAGAATACAAGATATAAGTTGCCTGATGATTGAAGTATCCGATTTGGACAGAAGTGCAGATACCAGAACGTTAGTATCTATTACGGCATGAATCATACGGTCTTGTTTTTGCGTTCTGCCCTACATTCCGCAATTTCGGCATTGATTTCTTCAAGCGTCATTTCGGGTTCATTGAGGTGCGCTTGGCGATTCTCCTCCATAAGGCGATTGAAACGCTCTGTGGAAGTTTCCTTTACGCTTATCGTGAACGGGATACTGCGTGTTTCTGCTACCGCACGCATAAAGATGTTCATGGCGGTGTTAGCGCTCATTCCAAACTGTTTACAAAGACTGTCGAACGTTGCTTTCAGTTGTGCGTCTGTACGCACTGTCATTGTTGTTTGTGCCATAAATGAATGTATTATGAAGTCAGTATGCTTTCTTTTTGCATGCTAAGTTATATGTTATTTTTTAAACAACTTCAACTTCACTCGCTTTTTACCTCTGGTTTAACACTTTTATGCCTTGAATCGCACGAAATGCCCAAGTGCACCTCGTCTTTTGAAAACATCAAACGATATTTGACAATGATTAATGATTAATACGTTTTACGTTCTATATTCTATCCAACTGCTACGCCACCACAACCGTAGTCACCCCGATGAAAATCGGGGTCCCCACATCCAACGGCCAACCGCTAATGTTTAATGTGGCGCAATTTTTACTGGTTTATGGGTAGAGGTTGAAACTTTGCCTTTAGCCTCGACGTAGCGAAAGACAATAAAGAGAATGGAGGAAGATTACTACTTAAGTCTACTTTTATGTATAAATCCTCTCTTCTCATCATAAAATCTAACGACTTCAGCCCAATTCGTATCTTCTGTCCAATATACATAAACACCCTTGCCTTGAGGTAGAGTATATAATACCTCTGAACTTGCAGAAGGTTCCTTCCTGACATTAACAAAACCATCAGGGTCATTTACGACTTTCCTCTCTACCAATATTTTCTTCTTTACATCTACCAGTCTCATATATCCATCCGGCTCAAGTTTCAATACATATCTATTTGCCCAATTAGGATTAACATTCTCTTTCTCTTCCACGTCATCATCCTCGTCATCATCCTCGTCATCATACACAGAATTTTTGTAAGCCCACAAATCATACATATAAATAGTTTTGTCACGATCTATGAATGAACGTCTAGTATCTTGTGATAAATTAACTCCAGAAAGCATTTGCTGGGTTGACCTTTTGAATGTCAATAACTGAAAATAAGCAGCACCAGGCACATCGGGGTTATCAGGTCTATAAATAAATCTCAAGAGAATAGCGACAACATCATTTGGCAACTCTATCTTTGCTTCTGCATAAATAGATAACGACAATTGAGTTTCATCTCCAACATCTTCAAGATCTCGACAGGTCATCAAGAAATCAGAAGATATGAAAGATCCATCCTTCTTAAAGTGAGGAGGTGGTGTTTTCATATCATAAAGAGCATCAAATTGCTCATTCTTTATATGGTTGTATACATTCTTTGGCCCATTTTGAGGCTCCTCATACAAAATATTCCTTCGATATTCTTCTTCAGATATTGGTACCGGCAATTCACCTTCTATGAATAGTCGATTTATGTCTCCCCACCCTATCGTAGCAATCTTAGCAAGAAATCTCTCAAACTCCTGCTGCATAGGAGTCTGTGAATTAACACTTGTTTGCAACAATAGCACAACAATTATTGTCAATAACACTCGTTTCATACTTATTATTATTTGTTTACTGTTTCTTATTTTCTTTTTTTGAGAATACCACATAATACTTCAACATGCCTCCATGAGCAGTATAATATGTAATATTTTCAGTAATAGGTTTACCATTCTTATCCACTACTACATTATTTTCTCGATCTGTTTTATTGCCAATTTCTGTTCTTGTGAGATATTCATTTCTTCCAGGTATTGACCTATCATTTATCCAATCCTTTACGTAATAGTCTTTTTTCTGATCTTCAGGCAAATCTTTTCCATCATTATCTATTAGGTCGGATTTATATATCTGGTTTCCTCTTACTTCATATGTGCCACCACGGCCGCTTGACTTTGACACATCTATTTCGTCCCATGTTAGTGTACAATTTGAGCCATTATAATAACTTGAATTTTGAATATTTGTTCCATTAGTCGACCCTTGATACGACTCACCATGGTCAGGTTTTAATTCTCTGTATGCCATAGAAGATACATTGCCATAAGGGTCATCAACAACTATATTATCATTGCTAATTGCTTGAATCCTAACAATATGTCCTTTATTGTTATACATTGAAAGAATTACACCTTTACCTTCACTTAATGCTTTATTTATAGCATTAATTGTATTTGTATTCTTTTTTGAAGAATTTACCATAGTTACGGTCATTTCAACTCCTAGATAATTGGCAATTTGTTCCCACAATTCAGATTTCGTCCTATCTAAAGTAAAATTCTTCTTTACCCTAACAATATCCAATATATCCTCAAAATCCTTATCTTTTTCAGAGGTAACATCAAACCCATCTTCCACAAGTTTATTATAAACATCTTCCTTAGAAATCCCCAACATTTCAAAAGCCATTGCCACTGACGTTAAGTTACACATGCGATCAGCTTCATATTTCCTATCTTTTTCTGTTTTTACTTCTTTACTCACAGATTTATTTTTATAACTTGGATTATTATCCCTCTGATTATGATACGGCACTTTCTTCTGAAGCTCAAGATACAATTCTCCACGTTTTGTTTCGTCTTCAACATTTGAAATGCCGTTACGGACTATTGCTATCTGTTGTGGTGTCAGTTCATTCATTGTCATCAGATATTCCCAACTTACAAACAACCAATTTGCAAGCTCATCAGCGTATTCTTCTTCAACAAGTATTTCGAGTGCATTAGTGCTTTCGTTTTCAGTGTAGGTTGTAAATATAAACTTAATATACGAGCCTTCCTTTTCAAATGCATAATCACACTTTTCAACTGCACAACTGCTTTTGTTACAGTTTATTGCCACATCTTCAAAAGCATGTTTCGCAATTGCTACATCTATTGTTTTGTCTCCCAATGGGTATTTGTGAGACTCAAAGCCTATACCTTTAGTATCAATTGTGCAGAAGTTTTCCAGTTTGGCATTAGCATTGTGAATGGTTGCCAAAATTTGGTTCACTATGGCATCATTTTCATTCATCTCCGCCCCACTCTCGTCTTGCGCCCACTTCAGCCAAACTCTTTTGGGGGCATGAACATCTTGCCACTGCCAGTGGTTGAGAGTGGTACCACCATTGTAGTCCATCAGGTTGTCGGTGGTGGCTTCGGGGGCTAGGTAGTTGCTTTGTGCAAAGGTGTGCTCCAAATGAAATGCTCCATGAGCTATCTCGTGGGCTATGGTACGGGCATTTGTGAGTTCTTTGTAGATAAAGCCATACTGATAGCCACGAGGCATATAGCCTGATGTTACGGTGTATCCATCGGTTTCGTTTAGGGTTACGGCATCTTCTACCATAAACAGATAGACGGTCTCGGCGTTAAGGCCTAGCTAGATGTGGAGCTTAATAATCTCCTTGTTTGCGAGACGGGAGAACAAGCCGAACGGTAAGCTCACTTTTCAATTTCTGTAACATAATAGAACCATAACAATCCCCCCATTTCACAGCCAATATCATAACCCAATTTATTTATCACAAAAGATTCAACTTGTTTTAAATACTGCGCTTGGCCGCTACTAGATGCATTCTGATTGATGAAATCTTTTACGCTTTTGTTGGAATTCAAAATCAAAGGCACTTCATCTATATCATCAGTTGACACATAGTACAGACATTCATCTTGAATGTAATTTTTAAATAAATCACAGAATATTTGTTCTTGAAAATACAAATGTCGCAACCAGTATATCAAAAACCACTTCGAACTGTAGCATGCACATGTATATCTATCATAATAATAAACATCCTTTTTATATTCCTCTATGAGCGATTCTATTATTCGATTGTTACATGTCCGAGATAGATTTTTAACAAAATACTCTTTTTCTGAAAAAACTACTGATGCGATAAATTTTTCCACTAAGTCATTAATCGTAACGCTATCCCCTAGCATCGCATTTGCCCACAAAGGATAGTTTTTATTAGGTTTTATCGTATCATTCACCATCGTCCTTAATAAAGGATATCTATCCCATTGGATATCATAATTCTTTGCAAACTTTTTTATTAGCTCTTGATCTCCGTAATTAACCATGGTCAACTCCAAATCATACGAGTTATTACTTGAGTCTGCTATTGATGACAATGCTAAGCAATAGACGTCATTATCAGTAATATACACACTATGATTTGATTCAAGATTGTTCCTAATCAATTTGTCAATATCACTTCCTTTCTTTTTGATAATAACATCTTGAGCCAAAATACAATAACAATTAAAAAAGAGAAACGCTATACAACATATGCGTTTTATTACAAAGTCGCTAACGAACAATTTTATCCCATTGTTTTTCATAACTATCATCCTTTCTAATTTTTAACTGTCTATTTCTCAATTTGCGAGCACCAGAACTATCGTAATAAAGCATAATATTGTCTTGATTTACAGCATCTCCTCCAAGATCTAACAATCCAAAAGGACTACGATGAAGCCTCTCATGAACAATCACCTTATTTATGTCATTTGATTTATGTTTTATAATCTGTGGCGCGGTTGATATTCCTGCAAGGTTCCTCCAAACTAAAACAGTGTCAGAATATTCCCTTAAAACAGGGGTCCCAAGATATAAAGTATCATTTTTTACATCTATTATGGTCAGTGTTTCTGTAGAAATATCTCCAATGAAAAGCTTATTAATCTGTTTATTCCTAATCTTATCATCTTGGTGTTTAATAATAATTACCGTATCACCAACAGATATTGACCTTTTAAGTCTATATGATCTATGAATATCTGTATTTATCACCACAATGGATTCGTTCCTGTTGTTAGAATAGTTTCCATTATTAAGTATACGTAATAATTCAGGATTATCACCTTCGGTGTAGATATCAAGAAATCCGTTATGGTTAATATCAAATGACAATTCATTTCTTGTAACTGAGAAATCCCCTATTCTAATAACAGCTTGACTAAACATTTTTTGTATGGCATCTTTATCTATATTGTCTAGATTCTGATTAATGCCATGTATGTACAAGTTTGTACTAACTGAATTATATGAACAAATTCTTACTTTGTTTACAATATTTCCATTAATGCTATCCGTATGTATTTGAAGCATACTTGACCTAGCATAGTTAGTAAGAGATTTTATTGTTATATCATAGCCATCATGAACGCCAATGCTATCTACAACCATTTCAAAATCATTAGACACATTGTTGCTCATACTGAAATACAACTTCACATTAGGGAAGTGAGTAGAGACATGAAATTTCGTTTCATTCATACATTCAACAGAAACATAATTATCATCGGTATTATCCATAAAATCTAAACCGTAATTTGTTTGTTCTGTCTCTGTAATAAAAACTTTTATTGTTTCATTATCAGTTCTCATCTCCGCCCCACTCTCCTCCTGCGCCCACTTGAGCCAAACTCTTTTGGGGTCATGCACGTCTTGCCACTGCCAGTGGTTCAATGTCTCACCACCGTTGTAGTCCATCAGGTTGTCGGTGGTGCCTTCGGGAGCAAGGTAGTTGCTTTGTGCAAAGGTGTGCTCCAAATGAAATGCTCCATGAGCTATCTCGTGGGCTATGGTACGGGCATTTGTGAGTTCTTTGTAGATAAAGCCATACTGATAGCCACGAGGCATATAGCCTGATGTTACGGTGTATCCATCGGTTTCGTTTAGGGTTACGGCATCTTCTACCATAAACAGATAGACGGTCTCATTATCGGTGCCTAATTCTTCGAGCTTGGTTATGGCAGCCTTTTGGTCGGTGTTATATACACCAATCACACCACTACCACCATGAGTAAAGTTGGTGCCGTTGGTGTAGTCTATCTCAATTGCTTCACTGACAGTTACATCAAAATCCACCATCAGTTTTGCAAAAATAGCATCAAGACCTTTCTTTAAGGTTTCAGCAGAAGGAACATTGCTTTTACCGATTGGTACTAGGCATATTTTGCGTGTTACTTTATCGTAACACATCACGTTAACTTTTCCTACTAAGGTTGTGTCTTTGTAGGCATATATGGCTAATGTATCATGGTCGCCAAATCCTGTTATGCTTAGTTCTCCGTTATTGCATATCACAGGCACACCTCGTTCCGTTTTGAAGGTGATGTTTGTATAAGGGTCGGCATTCAGTTTTACTTTGGCATAACTCTCTATGCAAGCGTAAGCAGGTCGATAGTTGCCAGCTCCTATGCTTAGGAAACGTTGTGCGTAGTTTTGTGATGCTGTATGGCTTTTGTAGGAGTCGTAAGTATCAAACAAATAATCGCCTATGCTTGTGAATGTCACATTGCCCGTTGTAGCCATCAGGCTGTCTTTTTCAGCACTGCGTTGGGCTAATAGTGTTTTATTGCCACCAGTTTGTTTGTATTCAGTGACGCCCATTAATTGCCCTTTGCTGTCTATCACTAGTTGCTCGCCATTGGATGATTGTACTAGTGTGCGACTTTTTGAACCAACATTTGCTGTTATGTCTTTTTCATTTCCGTCGGCATCTACTGCTATATAATGTCCTTTTTCGTTTATGTATATGGTTGCAAAGTTGGTGCTGAGCTTGACGGTGTCGCGTATGGTGTTGTCCACCACAATAATGCTATCGGCCTGCGCAAAGGTTTGGATTGGCGCAAGGAGGAAGAGGA
>JAKSOL010000036.1 GCA_024405635.1 Salinivirgaceae bacterium
TAAAGTATTTTACTTGCGCTGTGTCGCCATTCACTGATTGATAAAGAGTTAGCAACTCGTCTTGGCTTTTGTATTGGTAGGTTTTGCTTTCAATTTGTTTCAACTTTGATACTACTTCGGTGGGTAGGTTTTTAATGTTTTTCTTGAAGCGCTTGTCGGATGATTTGGTACACGAAACAGAATATTTAAGATATTGCGCACTAACTGTTTGTGCGCTAACTGAACTAGTGCTAACAGAACCAGAGTTGACACATCCTAGTGCTTTAATAGTACCATTAACGGCACAGTCACCACCTACGTTAAGCAAACTAGTAGTTGTTGATGGATAACCAATTGTTACTTTACCACTAGTTTTTATTGTATTACAATTTACATCGCCAGTAACTGTAGATGTACTTGAAGAGGTTGAATTTCCTTGATTAGACCCAATTTTTTCTATTATTATGTCTTCAATTGTTTTGGCTCCAATTATTAATGTAGATCCGTTTTCAATAGTAATGTTGCCTGCAAAAGCACTATTACCATTTACTCGCAACTTTTCATTGGTATTAGGTGTAGCACCTATACCTAATTGACCATCATTTCCCCAAATTATTGTTCTGCCCGTAAACTTTGAAACACCTTTTACATAAAGTTTATAATTATTATCTGGATTAGTTCCAATTCCAAGATTTCCATCAAGTTTTGTGTTACCATTTAGACTTGTAGTTCCTTTAACATTAAGTTTATAATTATTATTTGAATCGTATTCGCCAATATTAACATTGCCATTTGTCCCAACTTCAATTTGCGCAAACGATGCGTTTGCAATAGCCACTGCAACTATTGCTAGTAGTGTTTTCTTCATGTTTTAATAAGTAGATTATAGTTTTTTGAGCAAGTTTTGGTTTGCTCCTTTTGTTAAAAATTGTTTTCTCTTAAGTTAAATTATTTCCATCGCTCCAACCTTGTTGGTTAATGGCTCTACATAGTTGTGTTGTCTGTTTTGTGCAAAAAAGGTTTGCGCCACACACCCAGCAGCTTGTAAACAATAAAATATCAAGAGGTATAAAAACAAAAAACGTGGGTGTAGTTGCTCTTCTTGGCACAAAACCAGTAAAACAAAACGTTTTCTGCGTTTAACTTCTATCACTTTAGTTCATAAACAACTTGGTGTGGTTGGTTTTGGGTTGAGTATGAAGAATGGTGATGCGGTAAACTTATATAAATGATTTAAATTATTTAGCTGTAATCATATATTTTTATGGTATATATTTTTATGGTATATATTTTTATGGTATATATTTTTATGACTTTTGCCATTATTTGCGACAAAAAAAGCCGCTCTACAAATAAATTGTAGAGCGGCTTTGTATTTTAAACTATTAGCGTTTTACACTTCCAACATTTTGAGAGCTGTTATGCCAGCCTCAACGCCTTTGTTGCCAAGTTTGCCGCCTGCGCGGTCAAGTGCTTGCTGAAGGTTGTCGGTCGTAAGAACACCAAAAATAACTGGTGTTTCGCCTTTTGAGTTAAGCATCGAAATGCCTTCGGTAACGCCATTGCAAATAAAGTCGAAGTGGCGAGTGTCGCCTTGAATAACACAACCCAAGCAAATAACACCATCGTAGCACTTGGCGTTTACTTTTTTTGCAGCTGCGTATGTAAGCTCAAAAGTGCCAGGAACATGAACAAGTTCAATGTCGCTATCGGCAACACCGTTGTCGGCAAGGGCGGTAATGGCTCCTTGGGCCAAAGCATCGGTAATTTGCTTGTTCCACTCGGCAACAATCACGGCAAACTTTTTGCCTTTTCCGCTTGGAACGGTTGCTGGATCGTATTCCGAAAGGTTTTTAAGCGCTGACGCCATACCTTTTTATTTCGATAGTTTTTCAATGCTTTTTTCAACTTGGCGAGCCTCAGTTGATTCAGCATAATCGGCTTTAATTTTCTTGTATAGCGAAAGAGCTTTGCTGTTTTTGCCTGCTTTTTCGTAAGCAACAGCTGCCTTGTACAAGTAAAGTGGAGCTGTTAGTTTGTTGTCGGAATTAGCAGCTGCAGCCTCGTAGCACGATGCTCCTTTTTCAATGTTACCAAGTTCAACGTAAGCATCGCCCATAGCACCTTTAGCTATTGACGAAAGAACGATATCTTTTGCATTGAATTTTTTCAAGTGAGCAATAGCCTCTTCGTATTGACCAAGATACATGTAGCTGATACCTGCATAGTATTGTGCCAATTTTCCAGCTTTTGTGCCACCGTAGTTGTCAATCACATCAAGAAAACCATAGTTGTTACCGTCGCCGTTAAGAGCAAGGTTAAACGAGTCTTTTTGGAAATATTGCTCAGCAACATACATTGTTGAAGCGGCCTCGTTGTTACGTGGTTCCGATACAAAACGTTGGAAACCAAAATAAGCAGCCACCAATACCACAATACCAATAATGGCGTATGAAATGATTGATTTGTTTTCTTCAATGAAAAGTTCGGTGCGGCTCAATGCTGATTCTACACTCTCGAAGCCGTCTTGTTGTGTCTGTTGTTCTTGTGACATAATATAAAATATGAAATGGTTACTTTTTAACGCGGCAAAAATAAACGAATTTATTATTTGTAGAAATAAAGTTTATAGTTGGCTACAAATGTTGATTTGCTTGATATTAGTATTAACTCAAATTGTTACTTAATTATGTAAACCGATGAACCATAACTTGGTTGCCTATGGCGCAATGTAAGCATCGGCGTTGCTTGCAGTAGCAGTTTGTGAGCTGTATAAGTGCCTGACTATCTGACGCATTCTCGCACTCAACGCCTACATTTGTCCAGCTGCGAATAATATTGTTGTCTTCGGGCAAAATTTGTTCAAGCCAACTTAAAGCACGATCAATTAAATGCGGTTTGGCCAAACTTTTTGCATAATAAAACATAAATGGCACTATTGCATTTATTACCAATATATTGAACGTAAAATTTCCTATTCCTTTAATTGCTCTTTTGCTCTCTTTTCCAAAATTGTAATGCGTGTGCCAATAGTCTGAAATGTCGGCATCAAAATACTTTTTAATTTCGGCAATATGCTCACACTCAACTATTTTAGACATGAGCGAGCTCGATTCATATATCAGTGCAGCAAATTGTGCAAGGCGCACTGGTGGTGTATTACTCAGGTGCATGCGGGCAAATTTCCAAACATTAGCATCTATTGGCGTAAGATTGTATTTGTGGCGCAAAAAAGTGTGTTCGCGCACTAGCAATTGCGTGTATTCTTCAGTTGGATTATCGGGAAGCAAACCTGCCTGACCAAAAACAAGAGCCTCAACTTGCAAACGATTATGTTTGTGCCTAGCAACAACGTTGAGTGGTAACGACTGTGCCATTAGCACAAATGGCTCTGCGTTTACTTTTAATCCGTATGTACGAGCAAGCAATTGGTAAAATGTTTCTTCCCAATTGTTATTTGTTGCGGCAAACAATTCGGCCACCACTTTAGTTTTGTCCTCAATGCGTTCAATGGCCAACCTTTGGCGCCACTGTGCCATTACAAAACTGTTAATTTTTGCCACAAAACTTTCGCATGGCAACCAATCGCGCGTTTGCATCAAATATTGATAACGTTGGCGCATGTCGTCGGAACATGATAGTTCAACGGTTGGAATAAGTTCGCCACTGGCTCGGCACACAGGTTGGTCGTTTTGCCAAACCACGTGAAGCACAATGCTATCGTATCGGCTATCGGTTTGGTGGTGGTGTTTTTGCCAGTCCGATGCTTTAACGTGCATCTCTACATTTCCAGCCCATGTTACATCGCCAATTTTAATACGGGCATCGAAAAAATCGGGACCTTGATCGTGGTTATGTTGGCCGGGATTAAGCACTTCAACTTTGGCACCTGTAACGCAATCGGTTAGTGGCTGACTAAACAACATTCGTTTCCACAAAAAGTGAAGCAATTCTTCGTTCATAGCAAAAGCTGGTTAATGGAGTTCAAATATATATTTATATGCCAACTAAACATAGTTAAATGCTTAACACATTGACAATAAACAAAAAAGGGCAGACTCAAAAGCCTACCCTTTTTGTTTGATATTTGATACTGTTATTAGTATGCCGATTTGAATTGTTTAAGGAAACGAACATCGTTTTCGAAATACAAACGAAGGTCGCGAACTTGATATTTAAGCATTGCAATACGTTCAACACCCATACCAAATGCAAAACCTGTATATTTTTCAGGGTCGATGCCGTTGTTTTTCAACACGTTAGGGTCAACCATACCGCAACCCAAAATTTCGAGCCAACCTGTTCCTTTGCAAATGTTGCAACCTTTGCCGCCGCAAATAGTACACGACACGTCCATTTCGGCCGATGGTTCGGTAAATGGGAAGTACGAAGGACGAAGACGGATTTTTGTTTCGGCACCAAACATTTCTTTTGCAAAGTACAAAAGGGTTTGTTTTAGGTCGGCAAACGATACATTTTCAGCCACATACAAACCTTCAACTTGGTGGAAGATGCAGTGAGCACGAGCCGATATGGCCTCATTGCGGAACACACGACCTGGGAACAAACTGCGGATAGGTGGTTGTGTTTTCTCCATTACACGCGACTGAACGCTTGAAGTGTGTGTACGAAGAAGAATATCAGGATCTTTCTCAATAAAGAAAGTGTCTTGCATATCGCGTGCTGGGTGCTCAGGAGGGAAGTTAAGCGACGAGAACACGTGCCAATCGTCTTCAACCTCTGGACCTTCACTTACGGTGAACCCAATGCGGTTAAAAATGTCGATAATTTCGTTTTTGGTAAGCGAAATAGGATGGCGGCTACCAACCTCGTATGGCTCTCCTGGACGGGTTAGGTCGTGAGCATCGTTTGATGCTGCTGCATTTTCAAGGTTTTCTTTTGCCTCGTCAAACTTTTGTTGAGCTAGTTGCTTTAGTTTGTTTATCTCGGCTCCAAGTACTTTTTTTTCTTCGGCTGCCACTGTACGGAACGAGTCGAACAACTGGCTTATTTCGCCTTTTTTACTCAAATATTTTAAACGAAACTGCTCTAGTTTTTCGGCAGAGTCAGTTTGCGATTGTTTAATGTCTTCAACCAGACTTTTAATCTTATCAATCATCTGTATAAGTATTTTGAATACGCAAAGGTATTGAAATCATTGAGTTTGCAAACGAGCAATTTTTTTCTCCACATTGCCAAGTTTTTTTTCATCGGCAAGCAGCATTATTACAATTCCAATAAACGGAAGTGCAGGTATTTTGTACCTAACTAACGCACCTAAAACTGGAGTTGTTAGTCCAACCAACACATAAAGAATTACCACAAACGACAACCATGTCCAAACCTCAACCCTACCAAAGTTGCTTTTTTTAATCATGCTCAACCCCATTAGCATTAGTAGCAAAAGCAGTATGTTTTCGGCAGCGGCCATTAGCATTGTCAGGCCCGACACTTCAAAAACCGATGGCCTGAAAAGTGTATTGAGAAAGGCTTGCGGTGCATTACAAATCATACTTAGTATGGTTCCATCGAGCAGGGGAATATCGATGCGGCTACCAACGTTGCCTTGCTCTTCAACCATATTGATAAATGCGTGTTGCTTTTGGCTGATGATGTCGAAAAAGTCGAGCGAAGTAACCTTTGCCATTATCAAAACCAAAGCAAATAGAAACAAATGCGCTATAACAAATTGGGTTATTGGTTGGCCATGCTTTACTTTTTTAATCCACGCATAACTGGCAAATGCTGGCAATGCGGCCATCAGTACATAGAATTTTGATTGCATTAGCATAAACGATAACACAACAAGCCAAAGCATGTGAGGCAATTTTTTGGCGTTGCAAATTAGTTGGTCAAACTGATAAATAAACAGTCCGAAAAAGCCAATGAGCAACGATTCTTTTATGGCTGTTGATGTCCAAAATATAACTGACGGCAAACAAAAAACAGTTAGCACTGTCAACATTTTAGCATGAGGTAGATATTTGTGTATTGTTTTGCATATTGCCCACTGGCCTATAAATGCAAAAAAACCAAGCAACAGGTTGTGTATGTGTACATTACCCATCGATATAAAATGAATTATCGCATTGGCGCGAATAACAATATGCGTGTCGTGAGGAATGCCAAAGTCGATGCTAGCTAGCCAAAAGTTGCAAGTGTCGTAATACTGCATAAGGTGCGGTTGCGATGCACCTATTCCTGTCATTATGCTTAAAAAATCGAGTGGATGCTGAAACGCAACATCGTGAATTACTTTACCATCGGCTAAGTAGTTGAATAGGTCGCTTGTGTTGTTGGCGTAGTAATAAGTGTAAATGTATGTAAACGCAAACGAGCAAGCTACTTTGGCCAACAAAATAGCAGTGAGCACATTGCGCCCTACTTTTGGAGTATCAAAAAAACTCCATTTGCGCACCAATAGAATAAGTAGTGCGGTATAAATAACGAATAGCAACCAACTCATCAGCTACAAGAATCCCAAATCGAGTTTAGCCTCTTCGCTCATCATATCTTGACTCCATTCGGGGTCCCACACAAGGTTTACAATAACCTCTTTTATTTGTGGAATGAGTTCGAGTCGAGTTTTCACTTCGTCAACAATTTGGTCGGCAAGCGGACAACCAGGCGATGTAAGTGTCATTTCAACTTCAAGTACACCGTATTTTTCCTTTAAGTTGTAAACAAGCCCAAGGTCGTAAATATTCACTGGAATATCGGGATCGTATATTGTACGAAGCTCGTTTACAATTGCCTCTTCAAGTTTAGCATCCATAGTTATTTTTCAATTTGTGATTGAAAGGCCAACGCATACATACGCATTTGCTTAATCATACTAATGAGGCCGTTTGAACGGGTTGGCGAAAGGTTTTCTTTCAGTCCAATGGCATCAATAAAATGTAAATCGGCATTAACAATTACATTAGGTTCAAGGCCCGAAAGCACACGTATAAGCAACGATACTATGCCTTTGGTGATTATGGCATCGCTATCGGCTGTAAAGTGTACTTGCTTGCCGTCAAAAGTTGCGGCAAGCCAAACTTGGCTTTGGCAGCCTTTAATTAGGCTATCGTCAGTGCGGTTGGTCTCGTCAAAAGCTGGTAGTTCTTTGCCTAGTTCAATCAAATATTCGTATTTGTCCATCCAGTCAGTAAACACGCTAAAGTCGTCGATTACCTGTTGCTGACGTTGTTCTAATTCGTTCATTATGAAAACATTTTAACTGCTCGCACTAATGCGTCGTGCAGCATATCAATCTCTTGTTTTGTGTTGTAAAATGCAAACGAGGCACGCACTGTGCCAGGAATGCCATAATGTTGCATCACAGGTTCGGTACAATGCGTTCCAGTGCGCACGGCAATTCCCATTTTATCAAGTATCATTCCTACATCGTAAGGATGCGCTCCATTTACCACAAACGACAATACCGATGCTTTGTTGGCTGCTGTACCAATGGGTTTTACGCTATCGATGCTCAAAATGCGTTGTGTTGCATAATTGAGTAGTTCTTGCTCGTATGTCGCAATTTGCTCAATGCCAATGCTTTGCACAAATTGTAGTGCCTCGGCTAAAACTATAATGCCAACATAGTTTGGTGTGCCTGCCTCAAATTTGTATGGCAACACATTGTAGGTTGTTTTGTCAAACGACACGCTCTCAATCATTTCGCCGCCGCCTTGATAAGGTGGCAGTTGCTCAAGCAGTTGAGTTTTACCATAAAGTGCGCCAATGCCCGTTGGCCCGTATATTTTGTGACCTGAAAAAACAAAAAAGTCGCAATCCATTTTCTGCACATCAATTTTAATGTGTGGAATAGATTGGCTACCATCAATCAGCACCATAACATTGTTACGATGCGCAATTTGTGCAATTTGCTCAACTGGATTAACTGTTCCCAATGTGTTTGAAACATGAGTAACGGCCACAATTTTGGTGTGTGGTGTTATTAGTTTTTCGAGTTGATTGAGATCAAGTTCGCCAGCGTCGTTAAATGCCCATTTAACCACTTTGGCGCCTTTGCGTTGCGCTACAATTTGCCATGGCACAAGGTTGCTGTGATGCTCCATTTCGGAAACAATAATCTCGTCGTTTTCGGTAATAAAACGCTCACCCACAGTGTAAGCAACCAAGTTAAGGCTCTCGGTGGCTCCACGGGTAAAAATTATGTTTTCGACCGATGGCGCACCAATAAAATTAGCAACCACTTTGCGAGCGTCTTCCATTGCTGTGGTGGCCACATTGCTCAAGTGATGCACACCGCGGTGCACATTGGCATTGTAGTGGCAGTAAACCTCAGCTATTTTGTCAATCACCACTTGCGGTTTTTGCGTAGTGGCAGCATTGTCGAGATAAACCAATGGTTTACCGTAAACCTGCTCGGTAAGAATTGGGAACTGCGCCCTTATTTTTTCAATGTTAAAAGCCATTGTTATTTTTTAACCAACTTCATTTTCATTGCAACGTCTTTCACTGGACGGTCAGAGCGACCAGTTTTAACAGCAGCAATTGAGTCAACCACTTCAAGTCCCTCAACCACTTCGCCGTAAACGGTGTAGTCGCCATCGAGGAAAGGAGTTCCGCCAATGGTTTTGTAAATTTCGCGTTGCTCGTCGGTATATTTAAATAGCTCAGTACCTTGTTTTTGCAAACGCTCGGCAACTACCTTTTCGCAAAGGTCGTTCAACTCGTTCATTTTCTTTTCGGCATAAAGTTTATGAATCAAGTTAATGGTGTCCATGTTAGCAGCATCTTGCATATATTCGTTCAAAGCATTTTGTCTGATGGCCATGTTGCGGCGAGCCTCAAACTGGTCAAGAGCAGCATCGGTTTGTTTTTCGCCTTGCACAATGTAGAATTGGCAACCCGACGATTTTTTCTCAGGATTGTTGTTACGTGCAGCGGCCAAAGCACCTTTTTTATGAATAAGGTTGTTGTTGAATTCGGCAGGAATCATTTCGCCATGTTCGCCAGCGCCAAGCATTTTGTCGGCTGGGGCATTTTTTGAACCTGGGTCGCCACCTTGAATCATAAACTTGTTAATCACGCGGTGAAAAAGAAGGTCGTTGTAAAAACCCTCGTCGGCCAATTTGGCAAAGTTTGCAGAGTGAAGAGGAGTTTCGTTATACAAACGTACTTTAATGTTACCGTACTCGGTTTCGATGAGCACCAACTGCTCGTTGTTGTTGTTTGCTGACATAAATTTTAGTTTTCCGCAGCCACTTAACAAAATAGCTGATATTGTTATTAATATTGAATTGATTACTATACGTTTCATTCTACTCTTACTGATTTTTATTGCGGCAAATTTACACATAAATCTGTTGTTGACCTTTTGATAATGGTTGTTGTTTTTGATGATGGTGATATGCTTTCGTATTTTCTCTGCATTAGCAGATTAGCATTCTTCATACTCAGCAAACGGTAGCTCCAAATGCACCTTGTGCTTACAAGGTAACACGCGAACACGGCACAACCGAATTCCTTGAAAAAGTTTACGATGTGTTTACTCAAATGCAAGCTTTATATCAAAGAAATATGTCGTTTGCTAACTAACTGATAATCAACTTTGAATAACATAAAAAACGTTATCTCTTCTCTTTTTTTTGTGCAGTTTTCAAAAAATTCTGAATATATAATTGCTATCATATTAATATATGAAATATGTACATATAGCATAAAACATAGACCAGTCATCTAAGCATATAAATCAATTTTATACCTTTACCACATCACCATTCTTCATACAAAACCCAAAACCAACCCGCCAAGTTGAGTATGAACTTGAGTGACAGATGTAAAAAAGCAGAAAACGGTATTCTGAGTTTGTTTTTGCAAGCAAAGCAATAGCCACCCACGTTTTTGTTTTTGTACCTCTTGTTTAAATTTTTAACCAGCTACTTGGGTGCGTAGCACAAACCATTTATGCAAAAAACAGACAGAACCAACTATGTAGAGCCATTAACCAACAAGGTTGGAAAAATGGAGAAGAAAAGCCAAACAATTAAAGGTGAATGAGCAAGCCTTAAGTTGCTCAGAAAACTAAATACTTCTTAAAACAATTATGAAAAAAATATTTATGGCAATAGCCGCTGTAGCTATTGCAAGTGCATCGTATGCGCAAGGAATTGAAGTTACCGAAACACAAAATGTATTATCGGGAAAGAGTTATTTTAATGGGAATATAGGTATTGGAGATAATCCAAATACCGATTATAATTTGTATGTCAAAGGGAAAAGCTATTACAATGGAAATGTTGGAATTGGAGTTTTTCCTAGTACTACTCCTCAATATGATCCGACAAATACTACTACACAGACATCTTATAAACTAAGAGTAAGAGGAAATTGCGAATTTAAAGGTAGTGTTGATATTGATGGCGACATTACTATCTCAAAAAATCACACATTAAAAATTGGAGATAAAACGATTGATCAATTTATAACGGATAAATTAGGCTCCAATCAAGGAGCAACAGCAACTCCAAGTGCATCTGCAGGTTCAACAAATGACGATGTTAATTGTAAAACTATAAAAACTAGTTGTAAGGTTACTATTGGCAATCCTTCATCTACCACTAACATGCTAAATGTAGGGGGAGATTGTATTGTGTATGGAGTTATTAGAACACCCGGAACGGTTAATGCAGGAAATGTTAGCGCAAACTCTGTGAGTACTAGTTCAGTTAGCGCACAAACAGTGAGTGCACAATATCTTAAATACGCAGTTTCGTGTACCAAATCATCCGACAAACGCTTCAAGAAAAACATTAAAAACCTTCCTACCGAAGTAGTATCAAAATTGAAACAGATTGAAAGCAAAACCTACCAATACAAAAGCCAAGACGAGTTGCTAACTCTTTATCAATCAGTTAATGGCGACACCGCGCAAGTAAAATACTTTAACACCAACCGCGACCAATACGGTTTCCTAGCCCAAG
>JAKSOL010000004.1 GCA_024405635.1 Salinivirgaceae bacterium
AAACATTAATAGTTTAAAATCCTTAGTTTTTTGAATAATGCACAATGGGTTTTTATAGTGTTAATAAACAACCTGTTGTAGGCAACATTATAAATTTTGTTTAACGGCATCATTTTATGTAGAAGTTTTTGTTTCTCGAAGTTCCGAATGGTTTAGGTTATTTGCTCAGCACTGGGAACAAGAAATTGTAAACGCTGCTCAATTCGGCTTGAAGATTAGGCGAGTTGGCGGTTACGGCTATCACGGCATCGTTGTCGGGCATTACTATAATGTATTGTCCAAAAGCGCCGTCGGCACGATATGCGTTTTGAGGGCAACGCCACATTTGGTATCCGTAGCCCAACAGCCAAGCGCAGTTATCTTCGGTTAGTCCTTTGGCTTCAACCTCGTCGGGGCGTGTGCCAGCTGGCACTGAAGGCACTTGCCAAGCCGATGCCTCGGCAACCCATGCCTCGCTTATCAGTTGTTTGCCATTCCACTTGCCTTTTTGTAGAAACAGTTGACCAAATTTGGCCATATCTTCGGTGGTGATGTACAATCCCCAGCCGCCAACGTTGATGCCTTGTGGGCTCTTCTCCCATTTTGGTTTGCTGATGCCAAGTGGTTCAAATAGTCGTGGAGTCAGAAAATCGACCAATTTTTCGCCCGATAGTTTTTGAACAATGGCCGAAAGCATGTAAGTAGCCATTGAGTTGTAGCAGTACCAAGTGCCTGGAGTTTTGGTTACAGGCTGTGCAAGGAAAGTGCGAGTCCAGTTTGAGAGTTTTGAATGTTCAGGAGCAACTTCGTGTCCGCAGTTCATTGTCAGCAAGTCGCGAACGGTCATTGCATTTAGGTTGTCCGACACTTCGTCAGGTAAGTCGTCAGGAAAAAGGTCAACAACCTTGTCGGTTACCTTTAGCTTGCCGTCGTCAACAAGCATTCCGATGGCGGTGGCAGTAAACGACTTGCTCACAGAGTGCATTACATGAGGCGTAGTGCTAGCGCCGCCGTTGAGCCAAGTTTCGTAAACTACTTTGCCATTTTTAAGAATCATCAGGCTTTGCAAAGTCACATCAGGCAGCGAGTCGGTGTGAGCAATCAAGGCTTCGGCCGATGCTTTAATTTCGGTAGGAGTTGCGGTACGTGGCAACGATTTGCCAATTTGGTTTGTTTGGTTCGATGTGCACGATTGGCACAAAGCCACTGTCGCAAAGGACAGTATAAATGCTAGTAATCGGTTCATAGTAAAAAAAATTTCAGGTTAATAAAACCTAAATGTAAGACAATATATCGTAGCAAGAGAAGAAAAATATGTAGCCGCTGCAAAAGCGAAAAAAATTCATGGTTATAAAATGGCAAAACTTAGCGCAAAAACAGACAAACATCGATATATCATAAGTATATGGTTGCATAAGCGCCAAAAGGTTTTAGTTTTGCCATTATAGAATTCATTCACTAAAAAATTAAGTATATGAAAAAACCACTAGCAAAAAATTTGCTTGCTCTTGCTTTGACAATGAGCATAGGTTCTGCTATGGCCCAATTTGGCCGTCCAGAGCCAGAAGATCCAACAGGTTTGAAAGATGCCTACAAGGACTACTTCAAAGTTGGTGTGGCAGTTAACATGCGCAACATGGGTAATCCTGATGAGGTAAAACTAATCCTAAAGGAGTACAACAGTATCACTGCCGAAAACGACCACAAAGTAGGTCAAATTAACCCAAAAGAGGGCGTTTACAATTGGGGCCCAGCCGACACAATTGCAAACTTCTGCCGTAAAAACAACATTCCAATGCGTTTGCACAACTTGTGCTGGCATAGCCAATTTGCCGATTGGATGATGTATGACAAAAAAGGCAATCTTGTAAAAAAAGAAGTATTCTACTCACGTTTGCGTAACTACATTATGACCGTTGTAAAACGTTATGCTGATGTAACTTACGCTATCGACGTAGTAAACGAAGCAATGGCCGATGGCGATGGTCGTCCACGTTGGATGGGACCAGGCAAAGGCATGCAAACTCCAAGCCCATACCGTCAGTCAAAATTGTTTGAGTTGTGCGGTGACGAGTTCATTGCTAAAGCTTTCCAATTTGCTGAAGAGGCAATTATTGCAGCAGGCAAACCAGAAATTCAACTTTACTACAACGACTACAACGCTGCTGACCCAGCAAAACGCGACCGCATCTACGACATGGTTAAAAAGATGAAGGAAGAGTACAAAGTGCGTGTTGATGGTATTGGTATGCAAGCTCACTACAACGTGTTTGGTCCAAGCAACGAGGACATTGATGCAGCAATTACCAAATATGCTACAATTGTAAAGAACGTACAATTCACCGAAATGGACATTCGTGCAAACGAGGAAATGGGTGGCCAACTTCAGTTTAGCCGCGAAGGCATGGAGATTAAACCATACGTTAAGGACCTTCACACTGCAAAATGGAACGACCTTTTCAAAATTCTTCGCAAACACAAAGATGTTGTAAACTCGGTAACCTTCTGGAACGTATCTGATAAAGATTCGTGGGTTGGCACTTCAAACTATCCACTTCTTTTCGACAAAGATTTGAAGAAAAAAGTAGCTTACAACGCAGTTAAAAAATTCGACGTTAATGTTGATAATGCTGTAATTAAAGAAGACTTTGTTCCAAATAGCTTGAACCAACCAGGTCAAGAGTATCCACAAGTTAACTCACAAGGTTATGGCCGTTTCCGCATCGATGCTCCACAAGCTAAATCGGTAATTGTTAGTCTTGGTCTTGGTGGCCATGGTGGTACCGTTCTTCACAAAAACAAAGACGGCATTTGGGAAGGTACAACTGAGGCTCCAATGGACCCAGGTTTCCACTACTATCACTTGACAATTGACGGTGCTACCGTTAACGATCCAGGAACAGGCAACTACTTTGGTTCATGCCGTTGGGAGAGTGGTATTGAAATTCCTACCAACGACGACAAAGATTTTTATGCTGTTCGCAACGACATTAAACATGGTCAATATCACGAAATTCAATTCTGGAGCGAGAGCACCAAGAGCATGAAACGTGCATTTGTTTACACTCCAGCCGATTATGGCAAAAACGTTGACAAAAAAGGCAACGTAGTAGCTAAGGGCACACAAAAACGTTACCCAGTTCTTTACCTACAACATGGTTGGGGCGAAAACGAAACATCTTGGCCAGTTCAAGGTCATGTTAAAGACATTATGGACAACCTTATAGCCGATGGCAAATGCGATCCATTTATTGTAGTAATGACTTACGGCATGACCAACGACGTTAAGTTTGGCTCACTTGGTGGTTTCAACAACTTCCACTCAGCATTTGAAACAGTTCTAATTGAAGAACTTATTCCATACGTTGATGCAAACTTTAACACAATTGCCGACCGCGACCATCGTGCAATGGCAGGTTTGTCAATGGGTGGTATGGAAACTCACCTTATCACACTTGACCGTCCTGAGGTATTTGGCTACTGGGGCATTCTTTCTGGTGGCATGTACACTCCAGACGAGCTTGCAAAAGCATCGGTTAAACCAAACTTTGTATTCATGTCAACTGGCGAGAAAGAGAATCCAGTAGGAATTCGCAAGGCAGCCGACGACTTGAACGCAGCTGGTTACAAGGCAATGAGCCACGTATCAGATGGTACAGCTCACGAGTTCTTGACATGGCGCCGTGCTCTTTACACAATGGCTCCATACCTTTTCAAGTAATCAGTTAATCTGATAAAAATACAATCGCCACAATCGGCATTACAGCTGGTTGTGGCGATTTTTTTTGTTGAACTAATAGGGTTCAGACTTTTATCGGTTAGAGATTAAGTAAAACATAAAACGACCACTCGATTAATCTCTAATCGTTATCAATTGGCTTAATTCCAATTGCTTAGGCGTGTGCTAAATGTGATGGAGTTGCTACGCGATGCCAAATGGTAGCGGGCGTTGGCGTAGCTAAGTTGAAACTTTTTAAGGTTTAGTCCCAAGCCCCACGATAAACCAGCGGCGCCAGGACTATCGGCAAGTTTTAGTTCTTGTCGAGTTTTGTGGTTATAGCCCACGCGAATGTTAAAACTTTTGGCTGGCACAAATTCAATGCCCAGTGCAAGGTGGCGCAAACTGTTGTCAATAAAATTTGGAATAACGTTTTCCTCTTTCACATCTACACCATTTTCGGCATACGAGGTTTGAGAGTGTTTAAGTTTAAATCGCTCAAGGTGTTGCAGTTGCAAGCAAATGCGAAAAGGCGCGTAGGCCAGTTTGTAGGCCAATGCGGCATCAATCTCAAAAGGCACTTTGTAGGTGTCAGTACCGTAGTACGAAGTTATTTGAGCACCAATGTTGCGTATCAGCAAGGTGGCGCACAAGTTGCTATTTGGCGAATAAAGGGCGCTAACATCGGCCAACAAACCGATTGAAGAGTATCCGCCAATGTACGACAACACAGGCTTGACGGTAGCTCCAATGGCAAAACACGAATCGAATTGGCGGCTATAGCTAAAGTTGAAGCAAAACTCGTTGCTATAAAAAGTGCCGTTGCTAATTCCGTATTGGTCGATGCGAGTGTTTTTGCCGCTGTTGAGGTAAGTGATGCCAGCTGCCACTGTGCCAGGGATTTTTTTTAGAGTAGTGCAGTAGGTGGCGTTGCCCAATGTTATGTCGGCAATGTATCGGTTTACGTTAAGCGATAACTTTTCGGTTGTGCTTGCATTAAGCAGCGCAGGGTTGATAGTAGCAAGAGCCAAATCACCATCGTTTATAGCTAAGGGAACATTGCCCAAGGCTGCAGCTCTGGCCGATTGTGGAATGGTAACAAACTCGTACACATATTTGCCGTTTTGCTGTGCAGTAGCAAATTGGTTAGTCAAAAGGCTCAAAACCAAAAGCAAAAAAGCAAGTATGCGAGCTGATGCGTTCATTGTGGTTTATAGTTTAGCAAGCGAGAATTTGAGCGAGAATCCAAATTCGGTAGTTGAGTTACGGTACGAGTTTGATGTTTTTGGGCTAGTAAGGTTGTAGTCGTAATACAAGCGTAAGGTAACTTTTTCGTTTATCTCGTATTCGCCCGACAGGTCGAGAGCCATACCCAGTTGTCCTGCGGTTATTTCGTTCGACATTAGAATCATGTCGCGAGTTACGGTAATGTTGTCGCTCAAAGTAAAGTCGGCGCGTACGTTTATGTCGCTTACAAAAGGTTCGCCTTTTCGGTTTTTGAATGGCAACACCACTTGGTCGAACCTATAACCAGCTCCCACCACATACTCGTTGCGGTGCACTTCAAGCAATTGGCAGTTGGTAAGGTTCATGGTAATGGTTCGCGATTTTTTAAGTTCAAATTTTGTGCTCAAACTGTTTTTCCAAGTCATGTCAACACCCAAGAATGGAGCAAATGTTTCGGTGATTGAGAAACTATTAATGTCGAATTTAGGCACAAACATATTTGTATTCACCTCGCTTGTGGCCCACGACATGTAGTTGCAAATAGGGCTGGCAGCTTGAGTGTAGTTGTAACGAGTGTTGGTAACAAACGAACTAACAGCAAAAGCGCTTGTGTAGGAGTGCGATATGGCAATTGTTTTAAATCGTTTGGCAAAAGGTTCGTAGTTTATCAAGCCATCGTATTTTACTTTCCATCCTGGGCGGAAGAACGACCACGCAGTAAAGTCGAGTTTTTTGCCATGAACGTTGGTACCAGTGTAGGCAGCCAAGAAAGCGGGAACCGCAACTTCGGGGTTTGAAATAGCGTAGCCAGCCGGCATCAAGTCGGGGTTGAAAGTAGGGTTGTACGAACCAAAAAACGCAGGCGCTTTGCCGCGGCGTTCTTCGGCTTTTTGCCAAGCCACACTACGTAGGTTTGTGCGGAATTGAGTAAACGATTCGGACTGCAAGTTTTTTTCGGTAGGACGTTTGTTAAACGCAGTGTTCAGTGTCCACACATTAACATTGTAGCCGCCCGATTCCATTTTGGTCGATCGGCTTACGCTGTATTGATTGGTTTGGCTATCGAAATCGCCTGCCAAAAAATATTCGCTAGTGCGGTGGTTTATTGTCCGTTGTCCGTTAAAATCAACTTTTAGAGCTTTAACAGGCTGATATGTTGCCTTAAAATCCCATCGTTGGCTGTTGGTCATTAAAAAAGGTTGAATAAGGTCGGTGTTTGAAATGGATTGACCTTTTAGCGCTGCTTTGTTTGCCAAATCGGCATCTTGCCAACCAAATACAAAAGCCCAACCGGGATTTGTGCTAAGGTTTGCAAAACTATATTCGGGAGTGTAGCCCGCAAGCGACGAAGCGTTTGATTCGGTATAGGCTGCCGAAAGGTTTTTAAAACCAGTAACAGCAAGCACTGTTCCTTCCCAAATAATCTGAGCAGCCGAGTCTTTCTTTTTGCGGCGGCCCGAAATGGTAACGGTAGCGTCTTTAATGTCGCTGTCGATGGTAACAAGCACGCGGTTGGCGTTGGCTATCGTAAATCGCGATTTAACCTCAGTGCCGTTGGCATCAACCACTTTTACGGTTATGTCTTCTTCGGTGCCAAGGTTGTGTGTTACCGATTTTTGTATGCCCTTTTTGGCTTTGAATTTTTGGCTTATGGTTACGTCTTCAAACGTTTCTTTTTTGCGTTTGTCGCGCGTTTGCTTGTATTTTTTGTCCAAGTCCGACAGGTATTTCACCTTTTTGTAAAGGTTGGTAAGGTTGGCTTGGGCATTGGCATTTTTTTGGTTAGTGTTGTCAATAGTGTTGCCAGGATTAAGCGAGGGGTCTTCGGTTTCGTTGCCGCGCAACCAGCGGTAAGATGAGTTGTAGCGTAAGGTTAGTGTAGTCCAGTCGAACAGTGGAATTTTGTTTATTGGTACGGTGTATGATGCCGAGAATTTTTGGTTGTGATCTACCGCCATTCCTCCTTCAAGAATCGACTCCCAAACATCTTTTTTGTATTGCTGATATTCGGTGCGCAACTCTTTGTCAATCAAACCTTCGGGCTCTTCAATCTCGGTAAGAGTGTTCATTAGCCAAGTGAATTTTATGCCTTTCGATAGGTTGTATTTTATGCTTATTTCGCGTTCCCAATCAAAGGTTTTGTTGTAGGTAGGGCGATAATCTTCGCCTGCCGAAGTGATGCTTAACCTTGAGTTGCGTAGCAAAGTCTCGTTATACTCGCGCTCCATGCCAGTGCGCATGGCTATTTGGGTTGGGGCCAAATAAAAGTTTACATCGCCAATAATGCGCAGATAAGGTTTGCGCATCACTTTCATTTTTTTGAAAGGTTCAATGGCTTTAGGTTTGTTGTTAAACGTGTAGTTTAAAGCGCCTTTGTGAGTGTTGGTTTTGTCGTAAGCAATGTTGTGGTCGCTATAGTTTTCTTGAGTATAGGCATAACTCACGCTGAAGTTTTCGGGCGAGTAAAAGTGTGTTTTGCTTTGCGATTGAGAGTTGTTGCGTTTGCGAGCCGATTTGTCATCTTTATCGGTGTCGTTGTTTTTGTTTTCGTCTTTTTTGCGATTTATAGGACCAAGTCCAGCGTTTGTTATGCTGATGCTTTTACGCTCGGTAAGTTCCTGAATTTCTGATAGATATTCTTTCTTTTGTTCGCGGTTTTTCTTTTTCAGTTCGTTTTTAACCTTCACATCTTGGTTGTAAGGGTTGTATTCGGGATTGACGGCCATGCGCGAGTAACTTGCAAACACAGGCAAGCGCACATTAGCGTTTTTGGGGAAGAACTTGCCAAGGTTAATGTTGGCGCTAACGTCAAACTGGTTGGTTTGTTCCATTGCACGCTCCGATGTTGATTGCTCAATGCTACCAAATCCAGCTTGGGTCGTGCTTCCGGCCATTGATACGCTGCCCAAGTCGGCTAGTTTAAAGTTCATGCTACCAGTAGCTGCCCAACCGCCATCTTCGTTAAAGTCGGTTAGTCGGAGTTCGTTAACCCACACTTCAACGTCTTTTTCAAGGCCGTCGTCGTTGTTGCTAAAAACGTTGTCTTTTTTCAAGGGGTTTCTAATACCAATCATCAGCGATTTTACCACAGCGATGTTTGGGTTACCCATAACGGTTATTTTGCGTTTGGTGCCGCGGTTGTTGGTAATAACCACATAAGGTTTGGTGTTCGACACTGTTGTGCTGCCGTTGTCAATCTCGCGGTTGCGTTCTAGTTTGGCATCAATCAGTTCGTCAAACACAATCTCCATGTTGTTTTCTTCGGGCCAAACAAGCAAGCGGTTGGTATTGTTGTCGGGGTAGGCGCGCGATGTCCACCAAGGAGTAAGTTTTAGAGGAACCTCGTATTCGTAGTAGTTTTCGGTGTAGTCTTGTCCAATGCGAATAAAGCAGGTAATGTCGTTGTCGTTAAGCGATGATTCGTCGCCGCGCGCTTCGGCGTGGATAAACATCTTCAGTTTTTTGTAGTTGCGCATATCGATTAACGAGTTTTTGTAAATGGCTTTTGAGTAGCCATCGGCAAGATTGTCAACGCGTATCGACATGCTTTGCTCGTTAAGTTCAACCAACTGGGTTTGCGAAGGGTCTTGTTCGCGAGTTACGCCAGGAGGCAACAGGTAGTTTACAGGCGACCGGCTACCGTTTTCTTCAATGTTTACGGTGCTAACGCTCAGTGCAGCAGCACTTTCGTCAATGTTTTCGTTGCCTAAGGTAAGTCGTTCGTCGCCCTCTTTTAGGTTATAATCGTAGGTGTACCAGTCGCCTTTCACAAGTTCGAGTGTGGCAAAACGTAGCACTATTTTTTGTTCCCAACCGTGTAGGAACATACGCATAAAGCGGATTGATGTAAAGTCCTCAATGTCGCCAATTTGTTGGCGTTGGCTCGATTTAAGAGGAATGCGGAATAGGTACCATTTTACTGTTTTGCGTTGCGAGTTTGGCATTGAGTTGGTAACAGTGCGCTCGTCAACAATGTAGTTGCTGCCCACTTGAAGACCTTCTTTGTAAAGGTCAACTTTGTACTGAAAGTACGATTCGCTTTCGCTTAAGGTGTAGTCGCCGTTAATGTCTTCAACATCGGGTCGCGAAGTGGCGTAGGTTGTGGTTGAGCCATTGCTTACAGGCGAGTTGCCTTCCATGTTGTTAAAGTTCATGTAGCGGTCAACAATGCTTAGTTTTTCGTCATCGTAATCGCTGCCGCGGAAGTAGTGGTAGTCGTCGCCTGAAGGGTCGTTTTTAAATTGGCTAAATGCTTCGGGGTTAGTAACAATAGCTTTCAAAAGGTCGAGAAACGATGAGAAGAAAACTTGTTCGTCGTCGCTGTTCATTCCGTCAAGTCCCACATCTTGTTGGGTACGTTGGCTCTCTTCGTTTACAAAACTGCTGGTGCTGGTTTGCACAGCTGGCACGCGACCCCAAACGGTAATGTCGTAGTTTAGTCCGTTGGTCGAAGTTGGCAAGCCGTTTTCGTAACTTTTGCGGCCGTCTTTCAGCACATCTTCCGACACGTTACCAAAGTTAAAGTACAATTGACCGCCGGTATTGGCCGAGTCTTCTTCAACAAAAGGGTCCATCATCCAAAACTCCAAATACTCAATGTTTGAAGTCTCAAAGTTTTTGGTTGTTGTTTCGCGCATAATGCCGGCCCATTTTGAGGCTGGGGTACGAAATCGACCATTTGCATCGTAATCGTTAACACTGTAGTTGTAAGGACCACGTTGGGTAGGGTCGTAGGCCAAATCGAAAGTTGTAAGGTAAGTAGCCTCGCCAGTTGATTGGTCGCGGTTTGGATATATGTTCAGTTCGGGAACGCGGTAGCATTGCAGTTTCGATTGCTCGTCGCGCGACATGGGCGAACCCGATTGAAACATTAGCGGGTCAATTTTGTACCAAGCCAATTTAGCGCGGTTGTATCCCGATGCAAGGTTGTTGTAGTAAGCAGCCTCGGGAAAAATGTTGTCTTGCGGAATGCTGGCCAAAGTCCAAGCGTCGCGGCTTGTCATGTCAAATGATGCCTCGCTGCTTTCAAAGTCGTCAATATAAACCTCGCCTGCTTTGCTCACAGCTTTGTTGTGGCCTGGTATAAGTTGGGCAAACTCGCCAGTTACTGCCATCGACGATGTTTCTTTTGTCTCAATTAACGGTAGCTTGTCAATTATTTTAGTCAGAAACGGCAAGTCGGTTTCGTAGGCGCCATCGAGTCCCCAAATGGTGTTTGAAATAGGATCTTCGCCAATGTTAACCTTGGTTGTGGTTGGTTTTTCGGTAAGCCGCATCACTGTACCGCCCAAGTTAAATTTGTCGCTAAAACGATAATCTAAGTGGGTGCCAAGCAGTGTTTTGGTCATCATGTTAAAGGTTGAGTTGCTCTCCAACGATATTTTGATTGGTGTGCCTGAAACTAAGTAACTCTCGTTCAGAATTTTTACGCGGCCCATGCTGTAGTCAACCCTATAGTCAACGTTTTCGGTAAGAGTGATGCCGCCTGCGGTTACCACCACCGAACCTTCGGGAATGTTAAACGAGTTGAGCATTATTTCGTCGCCACCTTGCGATTTGTACGAACCTTTAAGGTAAAACTTGCTTTTTGATGTTACTTGTTGAGCTTTGTATTGGGTTGAGTCGTACAACTCTTGAAAAACGTATTGTTTAATAGCTAAAGCATTGCCAAGAGTGTCGGCCAAGTGACCGCCAAAAGGTTCAACTACTGGAAAAATGATGCGGCCGTTTTGTTGAACAATGGTTAAACCTGGCACAAAATCGAAAAATCCGTTGCCGCCTTTCACATAGTCGTTTTTGCTGTTCAAACGGTCAAGACGCATCAAATTCAGCAACTTGGTGCTTCGTATTTCGTCGCTCAACAGAGGATTGGTTAGTTTGCGCACGCGATTTTTGTTGTCGTAATATTCAACCTCAAGCACAAAATCGTCGCTATTAATTTGATAAGCACCAAGCGAGTAAATGTTCTTCATCATCAAATCCCAGTTTGGAAATTTTGGGGTGAAGTTTGTGCCCTTAAGCAGTTTTACAATAAGGCAACTGGGGCTAGTTATTCCGTCGTTTGAAAATTCACCAACCTTGTAGGTTTGGCCATTCATTGTGTACTCAAAAGCCACGGCTAAAACCTCGTCGCTATTGAGTGCTGTGTTGAGCGAAATGTAACCCAACTTTGAGTTTACGGTATATTCCGAAGGGTTTAACTTGCGAGCATATTCAACTTTTTCGTAGTTGCGCGAACCTTGAAAATCAACGTCGGAAAGTACGCGAGTAACTTGGTCAATGTCGCGCACATTGTCAAGCGATAGCAACGATTGGTAAAGGTTGTTTGCCTCGTTGTCGGGGCCGTCAAAGTGCATAAAACTGATGCGTTTGTCAACCGTAGCAAGTTCTTTTCGGCCATATAGTTCATACTCGCGTTGTTCTTCGGCAAGGTCCATAAAAGCCACAATGTTTCGGGCATTTTCAGTCGATCGTTTGGTGTTTGTTACCCAAACCTCAAGTTTGGTAATGTCAACCGACGACATAATGATTGGCAACTGGCGCAAGGCTTTGTCGTATTGTTGGCGGAAAAAGTGCGACAGAAAGAAGTGTCGGTTTTTATCGTAGTCAACGGCATCAATGTCAAAAGTGTTGGTTTGTGCGCCACCTTGAGTGGTTATGGTTTTCGATTCGCCTTTTTGTTGCGACAAAACAGTTGACACATACAACTTGCCAAATTTTAGTTCGGTAAGCACACCAAACAAACTTTGGCTACCGTTTATAAGCGAAGTGCTAAGCGGAAGCGAAACGTTTCCTGCCTCAATTTTTTGGATAATATCGTCTTCTTTGCCCTTAAATTTTAGGTTTGCGGTGTTGTCAAAATCAAATTGCGATTCGGTGTCGTAACTGATTTTCATCTCCAAATTGTCGCCAATTTTACCAGTTACGCTCATCTGAATCTCTTCATCAAAATCGAAAACCGTTTGTCGGCGCAGCGACTGCACAATGCTCGGGTTGGCATTGTTGGTTATTTTTAATCCAAATTTGAGCGACGCTGTACCTTGTGGTTTAATGTCGATAACATCGCTACCAAAAATGGTTTCAAACAATTCGTTGTTTACGCTGATGCGTGTAAAGCTATTGCCTTGACGCTCAAAGTTTTCGTTTTGGTATCGTTGGCGCCAGTATTTTTGTAGCGATTGCTGAATTTGGTATTGGCCGTACTCCTCGCGCGACATGGAAAACGGTGCGCTTGTGCTAAACGAACCTACTTTTCGGCTAATAACGTAGCTGTCGGTTTCCTCATCGTACTCAACCTCGGTTTTAATGTTCGATGGGTCTTTAAGGTTCAGGTTCGATGTTGGTCGGCTTGGCTCGTATGGTGTCGATTTTTCTTTTTGAATAGGGAACCGAGTTGCAGTACTATCGGTTCGCGCTATGCTTAAATTGCTTATAATCAAGCATAACGCCGCTAGTATGCAGCGCATAGGTTTAATATTCAAATCAAAAATCATTTACTAACTAAATAGTCTTTAAGGCTTTCTTCACCAAGTCTTCAACACTTAAATTGGGTTCTTGCTGAACAATTTTGTCAAGCACTTTTTCAACTGTGGTTTGAGCAAAGCCCAGCATTACCAATGCTGATAACGCTTCGTTTCGGCTAGTATTGTTTTGAGTGGTTAAAAAATCACCACTTGTGTCGGCTTTTCCAATTTTGTCTTTCAAATCGACAATGATGCGTTGTGCTGTTTTGGCACCCACTCCTTTTGCTGAACTTATTGTGCGAGCATCGCCGTTGGCAATGGCGGTTTTTAGTTCGTCGGGCGACAGGGCAGACAAAATCATGCGTGCAGTGCTGGCGCCTACTCCGCTAACCGATAGCAAAAGGCGAAAAATTTCGCGTTCGGTTTTTGAACTAAACCCGTAAAGTTCGTTTGTTGTTTCGCTAATTGATTGATGCACAAACAATACCGCTTGGTTTTTGCCTTCGAGTGCGGCAAATGTGTTCAATGTTATTTGCATCAAATAACCAATTCCTTGATTATCAATAACTACCGCAGCCGGATTAAGGTCGGCCACTTTTCCTTGAATATATTCGTACATATTGTGTTTTTCGAAAACCGCACAAAAGTAGAAAAAACACAGTATCAATCACTTAAAACGCTTGTTGCAATTGGCTTTTGTGCAATAATTTGGCAGCATTAATGTCAAATTTACTTTGCTGAGTATGCATCTGTTTTGATTGGTGCAATTTTGGTTACGCTTTGTGGTCCGAAACTTTGAGCAAAGCGCTGTAAACTGCAGCATAAAAAACCACTCCAGCTTGGAATTTTAGAGTGTCTTCAACCATCATATTCACCAAAATGATTATCACAAAAAGTGGGAGTAGCGGATGACGGTTTTTTACCATTAGCAGCGGTAAAAACATACTTACCATGCACAGCGTGAAACCAACTATGCCGAACATGGCCAAAAAACTTAAGAACTGGTTGTGTGGTGGTTTTTGAAATTCTGGTAATAGTCGGCTGCCTATTTCGTCAAAAGTGACGGTCATTTGGTCCATTAAGTCGCCGCTGCCAACGCCAAACCATAGGTTTTTGTGGGTTATGTGCAAAGCTGCATGCCAAAATTCAAACCGCATACAAACGCTTTTTCCGTTAGCGTCGCCGTAGCGCAAAAAGCGGTCGAGTTCCCAAAGCAATTCGTACACTTTAATGTAAATGTGGTTGCGATTTTTGTACACACAATTGGCATTTCCTTGTTCAATTTGCCAAATGTCTTCGAGCGATAAATGGCGAACTCCCATTCGGTCTTTTGGTAACCCGAGCGAGGTTATGTATCTAATTATGGTTGAATTTATATGCTGACCTTTTGCATCAATGCTATCAAATGCAATGCGTGAGCGTTGGTTCCAAGCTTTGCGTAGTTCGGTTTCGCAAATAAATTGGTAAACCAAATGCCCATTTTCGCAATCGGTGGCAATGGTGTCGTGCCTGTATTCGTGTCCAAAGACGGTAAATTGTGGCAGTTGTTGGTTTTGATAACGGTTTTCAAATTGCTCGTCCCACACGTGGGTTATGAATAACAGACCTGTACAAACAACGGTAAAAAGAAAAATCATGATTGCTGAACGATGCCATTTTTTTAGCAGCGGACATTCGCCCCAAATGGCGGTGTAGAGCATAATGGCTGCCATTGCTACCCAACACGATACCGATTGAAGCAGGAACAAAAACACCATGAACCATAGTGCTACAATGCACAACAAAACTCGAACCCAAAGGCGCAATCGGTTTTGCCCAAATGCTTGATAGATGAGATAGGCTATGCCAAAAACTATCATCAGGCCAAATCGAATGTGCGAAATAAAGATTGACATTTGTCGCACATCGGTTATTGGTTTGCCATCGGGCAGGTAGTAACCAAAACGCACTGCGGTGCATATTATGGAACCAACCAACATTGCAAGTACAAAAAATGTAGCCACTATGTTGTATGCAGTTTTGCTTGGCGATGCTATTGATCCTATAACAAGCGGAATGATAAGTAGTGGCAGCTGGTGGTTTACAGCATTTAGCCCTTGACTTATGTTGCTTGTGTTGATAAGCCAAGCTGCATAAATAAAGGGCATAAGCATTATGGGCCACAAAAAACGGTTTTGGTTTAAGTAGTGTATTTTATTATCAAAACGAGCACTAATAATCCAAAATGCAGCAAGAGCGCCTGTGAATATTCCAGTAAAGTGCATCGACAATGGTAAACATGCCATTAGCCCAACAAAGAAAAAGGCCAACCATTTTTGGTTCGCCTCATCTGAAAATATTCGTGAATGAAAGTTACTCATTCGGTACAACTGGTGCTAATTCTTTTTGTAAAGAACTGTAATGTAGCCGTTTAATGGATTGTAGCATGTTGTTCCTTCTTCAACTGTAATGGTGTAATAGTAAGTTCCGGGAGCTACTAAAGTGCCTTCGGGAGCATATCCGTCCCAAACAAGAAGGTTGCTGCCTGTGAGTTTGCACATGCGGTTGCCCCAGCGATTAAAAATCTCAAGTGTAAGAACATTTGGTTCGCCGCCTGCGTCAATAATAAACTGGTCGTTAATTCCGTCGCCGTTAGGGGTAAAAATGTTTGGAACAGCACAAACCACGTCAACATCAATTGCTTGGGTGGTGGCGGTGTCGCGGCATTTGTTTGCATCTTCAACAATAAGGTAAGCGTTAAAAGTGCCAGCAGCCGAGTAGTGGTGCTCGGTTGATTCGCCTTCGCCATTTGTGTTGTCGCCAAACACCCAATTGCATGTTAGTGGACCAAAGCCAGTGGTGCTTGTGCTTGTGAATTTCCACACACCGCTTTGCACTGTGGTGTCGGCAATAAACGATGCTTTTGGGTTGTCGTAAATAATAAGTTTTTCGGTTTCGGTAACAGGGTCGCCACCTTGCAACGAACCTGTGTGACTCACTGTGTATTCGCCTGCCGAGCTAAAGGTTAAGTTAATGTCGTTGGTGTTGTAGGTTTTACCATCAACGTTCCAACTAACATTCTCAACGTTGGTTGTGCCTTTGTAAGTTATTTTAATTGAGTTGTTTACGCATGGAGCGCCGCTAAATGTTATGTTTTGTGCATTGGCGGTGGCAAGCATCGCTACAGCAATTATGGTAAGTGCAAATCGTTTCATTTTGTGATATTTACATCTGATAGGTTGCAAACTTAAATATTTTTAAGGGATTTATATAAATCGCTTTTAGTCTAAATGTTTTTTGTGAGTTTGCGAATCAACTTAAAGTTGCCGAAAAATTCTTTGGCAACTACGCGCAAAACGGTGTAGGTTGGTATGGCTAAAATCATTCCCCAAATGCCGCTAAACGAACCTGCCATAAGTATAACTGCAAATATTTCAAGCGGATGGGCGTTTACACTTGTTGAGTAAATAATGGGCTGAAAAAATGCGTCGTCGAGCAGTTTTGCAACAAGTATAGTAAGCAAAATACCAACTACAATTAGTAGTCCATTTGTGTCGGGTGAGGTTGTAACTACATCAAGGTAGTTTATTATTATGGCAATGCCGCCTCCAATCCACGACCCAATAAACGGAATGATGTTCAAAAATCCCACAATGGCGCCGCAAAGCACTGCGTTTTCAACGCTGATGCCAATTATTAGCAGACCAATAGTAACTACTGAAAAAACGGCAAACACGTCAATCAGCATGCCCACAAAATAACGAGTAAGCAGTTTGCGATTTTTGTTCATAATTACTTCAACTTCACCAACATAACGGTCGGGAACTACGGCCATTACTATGCTTTTAAATAGTAGGTGGTCTTTTAAGAAAAAGAAGGTGAAAAACGATATGGAGAAAAGCGCAATGCCAAGTTCTTTAATGGTGCCTGTAATGCCGCTAACCATGCCCGGCAAAAGGTTGATGCTCATTAAACTCTCTAGCTTTTCGCGAAAGTAAACGGTTGTGTCTAAGTAGTTTAGGTTAATGCCGTAGTGTTGCAGCAAGTCTTTTAGTTTAAAAATTGGTTGTTGCAGTTGAACCACTACGGTGGTGTAGTCTATTTCGGCTAAGTGTTTGGTTTCGTATGCCAAAAGTGGAATTAGGTTGTAAAAAATGAGTATAAACACAAACCAAAATAGAGTCAAAGTTACAGCTGCGCCAAATGCGGTTGATAGGTTTTTGCCAAACAACTTTATTCGGTTTATTTGAGTTACTAACGGCCTGCCAATAATCGATAGCACAACCGATATGATTATGTACACCACTATTTGGCGAAAAAACCATAATCCAGCTATCATTAGTATTGTTCCAATAGCTATAATCAACAATCGTAAATGACGGTTCATATTGTTCTAATAATCAATGTGTTGCATTGTTGGCTAATCAACAATCAAATAGTCGCCAACCACAGGGCGGTGGTCCGAAATGTCGGAGCGCAATGTGCGGAACTCTTTGCATTGCAATTGGTTGCTGAAAAATATGTAATCGATTCGTAATCCAAAAATAAAACTGGTGAAAGTAGTACCCCAACCTTTACCTGCAACGCGGTGCGAGTCGTGGGCAACGTTGTGTAGCGAGTGATAAAGGTACGATGACGGAGTGTCGTTCATGTCGCCACAAATTAGGGTTGGGTATGGCGATTGTTCAATTTCGCTACGAAGGCGGGCCACCTGAGCTCCTTTTTTGTTGTAGCCTTGGCGCAGTTTGGTGGTTAGTGATTGTATTTCTTTTTTGTTTGTATTGGTGGGCGCGTTAACTGTGCCAATGTTTTTTTGAGTAAGACTCATCGACTGCAAGTGGCAGCAAAATACGCGAATGGTGTCGGTTTTTACTTTTATGTCGGCATAAAAAAAGCCGTTTGCCGAGTGCGGAAATGCAAAATCGTCGTTTGCATTTACAATGGGGAATTTGCTGTAAATGGCGCGACCAATTTTGTTGCTTTGCGTGTGTAGTTGTGCGTATTTGTATTGCTTTTTTAGTTGTGCCGGAATGTTACCATAGTTGCTCCCGTTGTACGATTCGGTAAGGCAAAGAATATCGGGTTTTTCGGTGTTAAGTAGTTTTAAAAATTCTGATGTGCGAGGTTTGCCTTCGTGCACGCCTAAGGTGCGCACGTTGTAGCTCATTACTTTTATTAGTGTGCCGTTGTTGTCGGCATTGGTTGAATAAAAATAGTCGGAGTATCGTGGAGCAAAAATCAGCAGCGAAATGGCGGAAAGTAAAAAGTGCCATTTGCGTAAAACTATCCACCAAGCAACAAAGCAAAGGTTGATTATTGCAAAAAAGTTGAACGATAGAGCTGCAAGTGCGGTCAGTGTGTGTTCGGGCGAAATGTGGAATGATGCGCCCGACAAAAACAAACAAAGGACAAATCCTATGTTAACTATAAAGATTAAATGCTTTAGCAGTTTACGTAGCATGATTTGTCCTTTGTCAGTCAAGGAAGAATCTTGTTGGCGATTATTTAATCACCAACAAGAAGTAGTTCTTTTTGCCTTTTTGGGCCAATATGTATTTGCCATTTAGTAGGCTTTCGGTGCCAATGGTTTGGTCAAATGCGGCAAGTTTTTCTTTGTTAAGCATAACGCCACCGCCTTGAACCATTTTGCGCATTTCGCCTTTTGATGCAAAAACTTGAGCGTTGTCGGTAAGTAAATCAACGGCTTTAACGCCATTTTCAATAACCGATTTGTCAATTTCGAATTGAGGAACGCCGCTGAAAACGTCGAGCAATGTGGCTTCGTCGAGTTTCAAAAGCGAGTCTTTGGTTGCTTTTCCAAACAAAATGTCGCTAGCTTCAACGGCTGCGTTGTAGTCGGCCTCAGAGTGAACCATAATGGTAACTTCTTTAGCAAGGCGTTTTTGTAGTTTACGTTGTCCTGGGTCAGTTTGGTGCTCGGCAATAAGGCTATCAATTTCGTCTTTCTCCATCGAGGTAAAGATTTTAATGTAGCGTTCAGCGTCGGCATCGCTTACGTTAAGCCAGAATTGGAAGAATTTGTAGGGCGATGTGTATTCGCGACTTAACCAAACGTTTCCGCTTTCGGTTTTGCCAAATTTGCCACCATCGGCTTTGGTTATAAGAGGGCAAGTAAGTGCAAAAGCCTCGCCGCCTGTTGTTCGGCGAATTAGCTCGGTGCCAGTTGTAATGTTTCCCCATTGGTCGGAGCCACCCATTTGCAACTTGCAGTTTTTGTGTTGGTTAAGGTACAAAAAGTCGTAGCCTTGAAGTAGTTGGTAGGTGAATTCGGTAAACGACAAACCGTCGCGGGCTTCGCCGTTTAAGCGTTTTTGAACCGAATCTTTTGCCATCATATAGTTAACGGTAATGTGCTTGCCAATGTCGCGAGCAAAGTCGAGGAAAGTAAAGTCTTTCATCCAATCGTAGTTGTTCACAAGTTCGGCTTTGTTTGGTGCATCGCTTTCAAAATCAAGAAAATGGCTCAACTGAGCTTTGATGCATTCAACATTGTGGCGAAGTGTTTCTTCGTTAAGCAAATTGCGTTCTTGCGATTTGCCTGAAGGGTCGCCAATCATACCTGTTGCTCCGCCAATTAAAGCCAATGGTTTGTGACCGCAACGTTGGAAATGGCGTAGCATCATAATGCCGCACAAGTGACCAATGTGCAACGAGTCGGCTGTTGGGTCAATACCAACGTATGCCGTAACCATCTCTTTTTCTAGCAGTTCGTCTGTTCCTGGCATCATGGTGTGAACCATGCCTCGCCATTGTAATTCTTCTACAAAGTTCATCGAATGATTAAAAAATATTAGCGCGCGAAGTTAACCTAAAATTCAATAAAACGAAGTTTGTGTATGGGGCGTTAACTTGTTGGTTTAATTATTGTGAGTGCGATAGTGTGTAACGGTTTTTTACAACCCATTGTGGATTAATAAAGTTGCGAAGTCTGTAAAAAAACATAAGTCATTAAATTTCATTCTTCTAAATAAAAAAGCCTACCGAGCGTGTTAAATATTTGTTGCTCAGTAGGCTTTTATGTTGGGTTGCTTAATACAACTCTAAGGCTTGCTGAGTTTATAAAATCTTAACTCAGCAAATGTGTAGCCGATTGTTTTTATAGTTATTTATCGTTTTGTTTAATAAGATTTTTCAGTGCGTGACCAAAGTTCAAATAGCCGCAGTTGCCAGCAATGGTGCCTTCGTTTTGTCCCCAAAGGAATGGCCAATCGTCAAAGTTTTCAAAGTGGTCGGGGTGGCGGAACAAAACGCCAGGAGCCATGTTGCCTGGAATGAATGAGAAGTCGGCGCGGTTGTTGCCGTAGAATACCGATTTAGGACGGGTTGCGCCCACAGTTGCTACAAACGAGTAGTTGTGGTATGGGTGGCAACCATATAGCCAAGCTGCAACTTTAAATGCGTAGCTTTTGTCAATAATGTCAGGGAAATAGGTAGAAGCAAGGCATACGTTTGATCCGTATTGCACAACCGACGAGTTGCCTGCCCAGTTGCCAAGTCCCAATGGCAATCCGTAAGGGTTGTCTTTTGCTTGTCCGTCAAGATACTCTTTGTATTTGACCATATAAGGGCGAAGTTTTTTTGCGTATTTGGCGTCCATGTGAGGAATGGCGGCAATGGCTGTTGGAACCACACGAGTAAGCATGTGGTCAAGTGCTGGCCAAATTTGTTCCTCAAACTTGGTGCGATATTCTTTTTCGCCAGTAGCAATGTAAAGTTGCAAGTTAGCAGCCAAACCCGAAGCCATGCCAAACATGTTTTGGTTCGATTGCTGGTTTTGAGCAGGTTTTTTCTTCTTAGCATCGGTTTGAGGAGCTGGTTCGGGGCGAGGTTGTTCGCCTGGACGATGAGCGCGAGGTGCGTTGCTTTTAATCAGTTCAGTAGCTTCGGCTTGCAAGCGTTTTGATTCGGCAAGTGCGCGGTTTGCAAGGTCGTCGTTGTAGCCACGAAGCACACGGCTGGCAGCGGCAAGCACATCGGCAGCTTGAAGGTCGCGGTCGGGGTCGCGGCTGGTAAATGCCCAAAGGTCGTCGGGAGTTCCGCTCGATTTGCCGTCGGCCGATACCTCGTAAGGTTTAAGCGATGGGTCGTAGTGCAAACCATCGGTTAGCGATGCTGCATCGCCAAGATGGTGGTAGTTGTCCAATACTGAGTTTGATAAGCATTGCGACATGTGTCCAATTTGCTCGGCTTGAGCTACAAGGTTAAGCACTCCGTGCTCAATGTATTGCAACATATCGGGTTTGCCGTCGGGACGGTGTAGGTCAACATAACGTTGGTCTTGACTAACAAATGTTTCGTCGCGCATTGGTTTGTAGCTTTCCCAAATGTTTACAAGGCTTTGCACTACGTTGATGTTTGAGTGTGTTTCAATGTCAAAGTCGCCAGCGTCAAAAAATCCGCCTATGTTCAAACCTGGAATAAGTTCAAATGGCTTGTATTTGGTGTCGGTGGTTGGACCTTGCCAGTGAAGGTCAAAGTGGTCAACATTTACAGGGGCTTGTAGGTATCCTTCTTTAAAAGGTTCGCCGTGCCAAATGCGGTAGCCTTCGTTCACAGTCATGTGGTTCATGTGTATTGGAATCCAAACGTCGCTTGTTGCATCGGTAATGCGGTCATACACATCGTCGCCAATGATAAAGTTATCGGAGCGTGAGTCGGCATATTTAATGTAATAGATGCCAGGTTCGGTAACTTGACTAAAATTGAAGTGAACGTAGTTATATTTAAAGTAACGACCCCATTCGCTTACTGCGCCTTTAAATACTTGGCTTTCGCCCTCGGGTGTGATGCGTACAATTGATGCTTCGGGTTGTACTTTGTCCATTTTGTCGAGTTCAATAACAGCAATTTTAGGTTGCGATGGCAGATAACCAACTTGCGAAAAACCGATGTTTGGTTTGCGAATCCAACCGTCGATGGCGTTAGGTTCAATGGTCCAAGTAAGCACTTTGCCGGTTTTTCCGGTTGGTAAAACCGAGCGGAACACAAACCAACCGTTTTGCGCTAACATGCGGCCGTCGTAAAGGTTGATGTCAGAATCGGTTGACGATATGCGTACTGTGCGCTCTGGATCTTCGGGAGCAATTATAAAGTTTCGTCCTGTTGACATTGGAAGTGGGTCAACAAATTGTCCGGTTCCGCGGTCGTCGTAGGTTTTGTAACCTTTAAATTGTTTCTTTTTCTCCTCGTTTGGACGAACAATGGTGTTGCTCACAGCATAGCGAGGCAAGCGTTGTGCTTTGCCGTCAACTAAATACGATTTGTTCCAATATTGCGATGGGAGAAATTCGATGTTGAAACCAGCATCGCCTTCAAGTTCTGCAGGAACTGGTTTATCAAGGTAAACTGCTATTTCAACGCCTTTGCCTTTGCCAGTAACCACAATGCGTGAATCGAAGTTGTAGTCGTTGTAGCGTAATGCAACCTCAATGCTGTTTTGGTCGGTGTTAACTTGGCGGTTGGTGGTAAAAGGCACAAGGTCCCATTGCTCGGGTGTGTTGTTTAGCCTTATGGCTCCACCTTGAATGGTGCGAACACCATGGTGAATAACCTCAATGCCTGAGTTTTTTTCGTCGTTAAAACCGCCGTTGTATAAGTTGTTGTAAACTAATACGTTAACGCCTTGTTGCTCAAAGTAGCCAAGGTCGTTAATCTTTAAATCCTGTGCGCAAACGCACGCGGGTGCTGCTAGTGCTAATAGCAGCTTAAGGGTCTTTTTCATAGTAAAATGGTTAAATATTATTTACAAATATATTTATGGGGATGAATTTTGCAAATTAGTTCAGTAGGTGTTTTGTGTTGCTAATCATTGCGTTATGTCAGTTTGTTTTGTGGCTAAAACTTGTATAAGCAAATAATGAATGTGCGAATGGTGGTTATTTTTGTTCACTGAACACGCCATTCGCACAGTGTGTTGTTAGTTATATTAATGGTTTTTAAATCTCGAAAAGCCTTTGGGTTGTGTTTATCGGGCAACCTACCAATAAAAAATAGTACCTTCGGCCCCACAAATAAATAAGCCAATGTCGAAAAAACAGAAACAATCGTTCCACAGACGCATGTTGTCGCAGTTTAGGTTTGTTATTCTAAACGAGCGTACACTAAAAGAGGTATGGAGCGTTATTCTTTCGCTGCGCAATGTGTTGTTCCTCGTTTCGCTTATTGTTGCATTTCTTGTAGGAATGGGCATATTGCTCATTACGTTTACACCATTGCGCGAGTATGTTCCTGGCTATCCGCAAGAGTCGGAGCGTCAATTGTTTATCCGTAATCTTTACCGCATCGATTCGCTTGAGAGTGAGCTACTTCAGCGTGATGCTTATGTTGATAACATTCGTCGTATTCTTGAAAATCGCGAAACATTGCCGCATTATACCGAGCGTGATAGTGTGCGTGTAACGGCATCAACTAAAAATATTCCGCCAGTACCAGTTATCGATTCGTCGCTTTACCAACATGTGAGCGATGAGCAGTTTTCGGTTCGCACAATAGCCTATGAGTCGATGGTAAACACAAGCATCAATGCTTTGCGCATGCACTTTTATTGCCCAATAAGAGGCAGTGTGTCAAATAATTTCAACATAAAAGAAACTCATTATGGTATCGATATAGTGTCTGATTCAAAAGCGCCAATTCTTTCGGTGCTCGATGGTACCGTTATTTTTTCGGCATGGACACTGGAAACAGGTTACGTTATAGCACTTCAGCATAACGGAAACATTGTGTCGATTTATAAACACAATTCGGTACTGCTTAAAAAAATGGGCGACCGTGTGAGTGCGGGTGAGCCTATTGGCATTATTGGCAATACTGGCGAATATACTACTGGAACTCACCTTCATTTTGAACTTTGGCAAGACGGACAGCCACTTAATCCGGCTGACTATATAACTTTTTAATACTGTGGAAAACGTTAAACACATAGCCGTACTAGGCTCAACAGGTTCAATAGGAACCCAAACTCTTGATGTTGTTCGTGCTCATACCGATAAGGTTGTGGCCGAAGTGCTAACTGCAAACCGCAATGCCGATTTGCTAATTCAGCAAGCAATTGAATTTAAGCCAAATGCAGTGGTTATTGCCGACGAAAGTCAGTACCAAAAAGTTAAAGATGCTTTGGCAAACACCGATACTAAGGTTTTTGCGGGCAGCAAAGCTATTGAGCAAGTTGTTCAGTTTGGAACTGTTGACACTGTGGTGACCGCAATGGTTGGTTATGCCGGATTGTCGTCAACCATAAAGGCTATTGAGGCTGGCAAAAACATTGCTTTGTCAAACAAAGAAACGCTTGTGGTGGCTGGCGAGTTGATTAATCAATTGGTTGAAAAGCATAAAGTTAGCGTTACTCCAGTCGATTCAGAACACTCGGCAATTTTTCAATGCCTAATGGGTGAGGGCGAAATTGAAAAGTTGATACTTACCGCTTCTGGAGGTCCATTCCGCACCAAAACACTCGACGAGTTGCGCAATGTTACACCTGCACAAGCTCTTAAACATCCAAATTGGAGCATGGGCGCTAAGGTTACAATCGATTCGGCATCAATGATGAACAAAGGTCTTGAAGTGATTGAAGCTCATTGGTTGTTTGGTGTGCCTTATGACAAAATTGAGGTGTCGGTTCATCCGCAATCAATAATACACAGCATGGTGCAGTTTGTCGATGGCAGTGTTAAAGCTCAAATGGGTTTGCCCGACATGCGTTTGCCTATTCAGTTTGCATTGAGCTACCCCGACCGCTGGCCATCTGACTTTAAGCGTATGGATTTTGCAACTCAGCAACCGCTTACTTTTGAGGCTCCAGACCTTAACAAATTCAAATGCCTTGCGTTGGCTTATCGTGCGTTGGGCAAAGGCGGCAACGAAACTGCCATTATGAATGCAGCAAATGAGGTGGCTGTGGCTGCTTTCTTGCAAGAAAAAATTAGTTTCCTTGGCATTGCCGACACTATTGAGAAAACTATGGACAATGTTGCGTTTATTGCAAAACCAACTTATGCCGACCTTGTGGCTACCGACACTGAGGCTCGCGCTTTTGCCCAAAGTTTGATTAAATAAATTTGGTTTTTTATCGTTATACCGAAAAAATAGTAAAACATTATGGATATACTAATCAGAGTAGCACAACTATTAGTTAGCTTGTCGTTGTTAATTGTGATTCACGAGTTTGGCCATTTTATGTGGGCCCGACTTTTTGGTACTCGAGTTGAAAAATTCTACATGTTCTTCGATACCAAATTTTCAATCTTCCGTTGCAAACGTCTCAACGACGGCAAAATGCACTTCAAATTTTTTGCTCCCAATGTGCCCGATGCTTACGAAACCATTGAGGGAGTTGACGAGAACGGTAAAAAGAAAATAACCTACAAACAAATCGATTTAGACACTTTGCCCGAAGACGATTGGCGCCGCTCTGATGCAACAGAGTACGGCTTGGGTTGGTTGCCTTTTGGTGGCTACGTTAAAATTGCCGGAATGATTGACGAGTCGATGGACGAGGCTCAAATGTCGTTGCCTGCCAAGCCTGATGAGTTTCGCTCAAAAAAACCATGGCAACGTTTGTTGGTTATGGTGGGCGGAGTGCTCAACAACCTTATTATGGCAGTAATTATCTACACTGGCATTTTGTACGTTTGGGGCGAAGAATATCTGCCAACCGAAAACTTAAAATATGGCGTTGTTTGCGATTCTACAGCTTTGGCTGCTGGCTTGCAAAATGGCGACAAGATTTTAACCATCGACGGACAAAAGGTTGACAAAGCAACTGGCATTGCTGCTTACATTGTACTTAACGGTGCTCGCACCATTCAAGTTGAGCGCAACGGTGTAAACGTTGAAATATCATTAACCGACAGCGTTATAAAACCAATTCTTGACGGAGCAGCATTTGTGTCGCCTCGTTTCCCATTCATTGCAGGAGGTTTTGCCGAAGAGTCGGCTGCCAAAGTAGCTGGAGTTGAAGTGGGCGACCGCATTGTTGGAATCGATACTATTGAAACCCCATTTTTTGACCAATTCCGTGCAGTTGTGGGCAATTATAAAGACACAACCGTTAACCTATTGATTGAACGCAACGGAGCTCGCCAAGCTCTGCAAGTTGCAATTCCAAGCACAGGAATGATTGGTGTTGCTGCTAGCACCGACAATTTGTTTGAATTGCGCCATGTTGAATATGGTTTGCTTGAGTCTATTCCAGCAGGCATTAAAAAGTCGTATGCCGTTGCTGCCGACTACCTAAAACAATTTAAACTGCTTGTGCGCCCCGAAACTAAAGCTTACGAATCGCTTGGTGGATTTATTGCCATAGGCAAAATATTCCCAACCGAGTGGCATTGGCAAACATTTTGGAGCCTTACAGGTTTCTTTAGCATTATGCTGGCAGTGCTAAACATTCTGCCCATTCCAGCTCTCGATGGCGGCCACGTTATGTTTACACTTTACGAAATTATAACTCGCCGCAAACCAAGCGACAAATTCCTTGAATATGCACAAATGATTGGCCTTGCATTGTTGTTTGCTCTGCTTATTTATGCCAACGGAAACGATATAGTTAAATTGTTCCGATAATGGCAACAGCTAAAAAATCGACCATACCGCCAACCCGATTCGACGATTCGGTTGACGACTATGTTGCTTCGCACTCAACGCCTGCCGATGCGCTGCTAACTGAACTCGAACGCTCAACATACGTCAACTACTTGCGTCCACACATGGTTGCCGGGCACATTCAAGGCAAAGTTTTAGAAATGCTTAGCTGCATGATGCAACCCAAACGCATACTCGAATTGGGCACATTTACCGGTTATTCGGCTTTGTGCCTGGCAAAAGGCCTTGCACCCGATGGCGAACTGCACACCATTGACATAAACGACGAACTTGAAGATTTTACACGCTCGTTTTTCAACCGTAGTCCGCACGCCTCGCAAATACATTATCATTTGGGCGATGCGCGAGACATTATTCCAACCTTGGGCGGCAACTTCGATATGGCTTTTATTGATGCCGACAAACGCGAATACCCTGAGTATTACGAACTTGTGTTTAAATCGGTACGCGTTGGTGGCTTTATTATTGCCGACGATGTGTTGTGGTACGGCAAAGTGCTTACTGATACCGATGCCTTTACCCGTGCTTTGCAGCAATTTAACGATATGGTAATGGCCGACTCTCGCGTCGAGAATGTGATTTTCCCTATTCGCGATGGCTTGATGGTGGCTCGCAAAGTTTGCGAATAGTAGCAAAATTTTAAGCATTAGTAGTTATTCGCATGAAGACAATTGCGCGTATTTACAACGATTTTACCGAAAAATTTGGTGTGCCGCGTCAAAGCGGTATTGTAAATGCAGTGCAAAGCCAAATTGTTTTTGAGCCAGAGTGCAGAAACATTGATGCCGTGCGTGGGCTCGAAGGCTTTTCGCACTTGTGGATTCTATGGAGTTTTTCGCAAAACCGACACAACGAGTGGTCACCAACCGTTAGACCGCCCCGCCTTGGAGGCAACGAGCGCATAGGTGTGTTTGCTACACGATCGCCATACCGGCCCAACGCAATAGGCTTGTCGTGTGTGAAAATCGAAAGCATCGACCTACGTTGCCCTCATGCTCCAATAATTATTGTGAGTGGAGCCGATTTGGTTAACAACACTCCCATTTTCGACATTAAACCCTATGTGCCATACGCCGATTGTATTCCAGAAGCAACTGGTGGTTTTACCGATAGCGTGCCTCGCAAACAACTTAAAGTGCAATTTGCCGATGGAGTTGCAGCTGCCGTTCCTGCCGAAAAAATGCAGTCGCTGATTGAAGTACTGGCAACCGATCCGCGTCCCGCTTATCACAACGATGCAAATCGAATTTACGGCATGTCGTTTGCCAACCTAAACGTTAGCTTTCGAGTAAATAACGCAACGGTTGAAATAATTGCAGTTGTAAATGGTTGATAATCAATAGTAAAACAAAATATTGTTGTTTTTTTTCTTTTTGTGTGTAGTAAAACTCCTAGTAGGTGCGTCAAATGTGCGAACGTTCATAAATACTAAAACTTAATTATGAAAATGGATCAAAAATTATTTGAAAATCTTGTACGCGAAAATCGAAGTACAATATACACGGTGTGCTATATGTTTTCAAAAGATGCAAACGAGGTGGCCGATCTTTTTCAAGAAGTGCTTATAAACATTTGGAAAGGAATAGACAGATTTGAAGGGCGCAGTAATGTTAAAACGTGGATTTACCGAATTAGCCTTAACACTTGCATTAGTTTTGATCGCAAGCGAAAAAAGGCTACTAAGTTGGAAATGTCTGCAAATTTTTTTACTGAAACCGACAACGATAGCCGCCAAGTTGAATTGTTGCACAAACGTATAAGCATACTTCAGCCGTTTGATAGGGCTATTGTGCTACTATGGCTCGAGAGTATAAGCTACGACGAAATTGGCGCAATAGTAGGCATATCGGCCAAAAATGTGGCAGTGCGTCTAACCCGCATTCGTGAACAGTTAAAAAACATGTCGAACGATTAATCATTGTATCATTATGGAAAATTTAAATACATACGTAGAGTTTGAGGAGATGCGAACCCAACTTAATATTTTGACAGAAAAATTAAATGCCGAGCGAATAATTAGTGATAAAATGGTGCGTGTGGCAACACAAAGCCGCATGCGTTGGTTAACTATCGATGCTAAATTGGGACGATATATAGCACCTCCAATATATGTGATGCTTTGCATATCATTTTATTTGCTCACTCAAAACATTCCGTTTACTATTTATTCAGTGTTATTGTTTACGGCTGCTTGCATTGGCCAAAGAATTTACTCAAATGACATAGCCGACAAGAACTTATGGGACAAGACCCTGTTAGAGATAGTGCAAAAATTAGCAAGAGCTCGTAAAATAAACGAAAACTGGTACAAATTTGGAGTGCCGTTAGGTGGGTTGTGGATAATTTGGTGCGGATCAATTATGAGCAAAACAATACCAAACTTTTCATTTGGTTTATATATAGGTGCTCTTATAGGATTAGTTTTTGGTTTTTTAATACGGTGGTTTGTTAACCGTAGGTTTAAGTCGGTTGAAGATAACTTGACAGAGGTGATTGAAATGGAGAAAAATAACGAATAGAACAAAACGCCACTGAATGCAACTGCAACAGTGGCGTTTTTTTTGAATAATAATTTTTGGAGAGGTGCGCAGCAACGCGTATTAAAGGAGCAATAAGCATAAAATTAAAATGATAATCGGTTCTCTTCGTTTAATAATTCAGTCTAAAAAGTATATCTTCGTTTCCAATCAATAAAAACGTTAAAACTATGTTAGTAATAATTTTTGCGGCGCTGATGTTTGCCGCTGTTGTTTGGCACTACAAGTCGTTGCGTAAACTGGGCGCAACAAACAGTCAATCAATTAAATTGATGATTATTGAGGCTGTTATTAGCTTGGTGGCAGGATATGCTTTTTTCAAGGGCGCAAATGTTGCAAACCCTAAACTATTGTCGGTTGTACTTTATTCTATTGTACTACCATTGGGTTTCTTTTGGGTTATTTTGTTGCGTAAAGAGATGCTTAGAGGGTGCATGTCGCAAACCTTGTTTTTTATAGTTGTGTGGTCGGTTGGTCTAACTGCAACTTATGCATGCGAAGTTAAAAGCCAAGCCTCGGCATCGGCTACCGAAACCGAATATGCAGCGCAATTTGCAAGCGATACCTACACAACACAAAGCGGTAAGCAAGTGTCCATCAGTTTTATTAAACACGGCACTTTAATGTTTAATATCGATGGTCAGATTGTGCACATTGACCCTGTTGCAATGTTTGGTACCGACTACACCAAAATGCCAAAGGCTGATGTGGTGCTTGTTACTCACGAACATGCCGACCATTTGGACACTGTTGCCATTGCTGCCATTAAAAAGGCCGAAACTAAATTTTATAGCAACGGGCGTGTGGCTGAAATAACAGGCAAGAGTACCGCAATGAGCATAGGCGATTCGGTTCAGTTTAACGGTTTTAGCGTTACTGCTGTGGCAGCATACAACAACACTCCCGGCCGCGAAAATTTTCACCCAAAAGGCCGCGATGTGGGGTATATTATTAATGTTGATGGTTTTAGGATTTATGTGGCAGGCGACACCGAAAACATTGACGAGATGAACAATCTTGGCAAGATTGATGTTGCATTTTTACCTGTAAATCAACCTTATACAATGACTCCTGACCAATGCATTGCAGCTTTGGAAATGATAAATCCAACAGTGGCTTATCCTTACCATTATGGTGAGACTAATCTTGACCCTATTGTTAAGCATTTTTTCAAAACCGACTCAATAAGAATTGAGGTTCGCGAGTTGCAATAGCTATTTTACTAAAACGATAAATGCAACAAAGGCGAAGTGGAGAATTTCCCGCTTCGCCTTTGTTATGTTATAAGCAACCAACTGCCGTTATTGCAACTTGCGCATTTTGTAGCCCATGCGTAGCAGTTGAACAGCCGTTCCAGCGTGAAACATTTGGTGTAAGGTTCGCACATATCCCATAAAAGCAACTTGGGTGCCGGGTTCAAAACCTTCTTTTAGCAGCGCATTGTGGGCCATTTCGGCAACTGTACCAACCAATTTTTGCAGTTTTTGAGCATCGGTTTGGGTTAGCCCAAGCACATCTTCGCTAATGTATTCGTCCATGTGGTCAAAGTCGCGTTTGTTGCGCAGATAAAGGTAAAGGTCGGGATTGGCGCTGTAGGTTACCCAATCAATGTCCCAAAAACGAGCAAGCGCCATGCCAATATACATCATCCAACCAAGCGAGGCGGCAGGGTATTGAGCAAACTCGCGCACACCGTCGGGTATATACGATTGGCAAATTTTTGGCCAAATGTTTTCCAAATCGGGAGCATCAGGTTTAATTGAGTCAACCTCTTTGTGCTCAAGTAAAAACGTGTGTAGGGTTTTGTATAGTTCAATTTCGTAGTTGTCTAGTTGGTCGTTTGCATCCATAGTGTGTGTGTTTGGTAAACCGAAATGTATTTGCGGCGGCAAAGTTAAAATGCCATTGTGAAATAGCGTATTGCAGTGACATTTTTTAATGTGTTGCAATAACTGCAATGTGTGTTCTTTGGTAGAAAAAAATACGGAGCGGGAAAAGGTTTCCGCTCCGTGTAGGCATATTTATTAAACCTAGTCTATTAAAAATACTTTACATCAACCAGTTTTCCCGATTCGATGCTCAAAATATCTTTCAGCAGATTGTTGGCCATGCGGCTTGCTCCCAAACGGAACATCTTGTTGTTGAGCCAAGCGTTGCCAAGAGTGTTTTTAACCACAGCCATGTAAAGCATAGCATCGGCCGAAACCGACATGCCGCCAGCTGGTTTTATGCCAACGTTGCGGTTGCCTTTTGCGGCAAAAGCTTTAATGGCCTCGCACATTACGTAAACGGCCTCAGGTGTAGCGGCAGGTTCCATTTTTCCTGTCGATGTTTTAATAAAATCGGCACCAGCTGCCATTGCCACGATGCTTGCGTTCCAAATGTCTTGAGCATTGCGCAGTGCGCCAGTTTCAAGTATCACTTTTAGGTGTGCGTTGCCAATGGCGTTTTTAATGGCACGTATTTCGTTGCCCACGGTTTCAAAATCGCCGGCAAGCCATTTGCCTACCGAAATAACAATGTCAATGTCGGTAGCACCGTCGGATACGGCTTTTTGGCATTCAAGGGTTTTAACCTCGATAAATGTTTGTGAGGTTGGAAAACCAGCAGCTACCGATGCAACACCTACTCCAGGTCGGTTTAGTGTGCTTGCCACTGCTTTTACTAGCGACGGATAAACGCAAATGGCTGCCACATCGGGAATGCCTGGGTATGTGGCGCTAAAGTTGTTTACGTTGGTTGCAAATTTTTCACCTTTAGCTAATGTGTCGGTTGTGTTAAGTGTAGTAAGGTCAACCAAACTCAAAGCAAGTTTAAGGTTGTCGGCAGTTTGCATTTTTTCGGCATCGGCTTTTGCTTTTGCTACTGCTGCGGCTATTTGCTCGTCGGTAAGTGTGTATTTGTATTCGTCAAGTATGTTCATTGTCAGAATTATATTTAAAACTTGTGATTAGTTGGTTTCCAAAATCTTGAATATCTCGTCAAGTTTTGGTGTTAAAATAATCTCGGTGCGGCGATTTTTTGCGCGAGCCTCTGGAGTTTTTGCGTTGTCGATTGGTGCGTTTGAAGCGCGACCCGAAGCTGAAATGCGGCGAGGGTCAATTCCTCCTTCGCCTTCCATGATTTTTACAATCGATGTAGCACGTTTTACACTCAAATCCCAGTTGTCTTTAATGTCGCCAGCGCCTTTCATTGGTACATCGTCGGTGTGGCCTTCAATCACAATGTTCACATCTTTGTTGGCAGCCAACACTTCGCTAATTTGTTTAATGGCGGTTACACCTTTTGGGTCAACGTCCCATTTGCCCGATTTGAACAATAGTTTTTCGTCCATTGTTACATACACTTTGCCGTTGCGTTGCTCTACGGTTAATCCTTTGTCGGCAAAACCAAGTAGTGCTTGGCTTATCTTGTTTTTAAGTGCGCGAACCGACGAGTCTTTTTCGTTCAAAATGCGCTCCAACTCTTGCACACGACGATTTTTTTCGGCCAACTCGCGGTGTTGCATGTTCAGGCTCGAGTCAAGTGCAATCAATGTTTCGTCGCGCTCGTCAAGTTCGTTTTGTTTCTTCTCAAGTGCACGTTCTTTTTCAAGCAACTCTTGCTTTGTAACTTGTAGTTCGGTCATCAGTTGGCGAGTTTCGGCATCGTTGGCTTTAGCGGTTGCCTCGCTCTCTTGGCTCATGTCTTCGTACATGGTTTTAAAAACCTTGTATTGCTTGCGGTAGTAGTTAGCCGAGTCTTTAAGCGTGGTTTTGGTGTCAGCCTCGCGTTGCAGTTTTTTGTTTAGCTCTTCAACTTCGGCCTCAAGTTCGGTTGTTTTAACGGTAAGGTCTTCGTTTTGGCTTTTAACCGAGTCGCGTTCGGCCACAATGGCTTGGTTTTTCTCTTTCAGTTCCTGAAATTGTCGCGATGGTACGCAAGCTACCAAACTAGTGGCGGCTATTGCTATCAAAATCGATTTTCTGCTAATCATTTTTTTAAGCGGTTTATTTCAAATATATGTTGCGAATATGGCTTAAAATGATGCGATTAAAACGCATGTGAGGCAGCACTTTTCAACACTTGATTGTTGTTAAAAAACGGTAGAAAACTGCGTTGGTCAAAATTGGCTAAACCGCGGGCTATTGGTTAGATTTGGCAATAATAAAAATCAAAAAAAAGTGGCTGCAGAAAAAACACCATTAATGAGCCAGTATAACCAAATTAAGGCGGCTCATCCCGATGCTATTTTATTGTTCAGAGTAGGCGATTTTTACGAAACATTTGCCGACGATGCCATTAAAACATCGCGCATCTTGAATATTACACTTACCAAACGATCGAATGGTGGCGCAGCCGAAGTACCGTTGGCTGGTTTTCCGTATCATGCTCTCGACACTTACTTGCCAAAACTTGTCCGCGCTGGCGAGCGTGTGGCTATTTGCGAGCAAATGGAAGATCCTAAACTGACCAAAACATTGGTTAAACGTGAGGTTACCGAACTGGTTACGCCGGGTGTCTCAACTAACGACAACATTCTTGAAAACCGCGAGAACAACTTCCTTGCATCGGTTTCGTTTAGCAAAACCGACCTTGGGGTGGCTTTTCTTGATATTTCAACTGGCGAGTTTTATGCAGCCGAGGGTAGCGAAGATTACATTGTGAAACTGGTGCAAAGTTTCCGCCCAAAAGAGATTATTTACGAGCGAAGCCGCAAAACCAAAATGCAGGAATTGTTTGGTTTTGGTTACTACATTTATGCTATCGACGATTGGGTTTTTACTGAACAAGCTGCTACCGACCGACTACTGAAACATTTTCAAACACAGTCACTTAAAGGCTTTGGACTCGATAAACAAACCATGGCTGTGGTGGCTGCGGGAGCAGTGTTGCATTATCTTGACCAAACTCAACATACCCAAATAGGCAACATTACCAGTTTGAGCCGCATTGTCGAAAACGAGTACGTTTGGCTCGACCGTTTCACCATTCGCAACCTCGAGATTTTTAATCCACTTAACGAAGACGGCCACAGCCTTATCGACATTATCGACAACACCATTACGCCAATGGGTTCGCGTATGCTGAAACGCTGGGTGTCGTTGCCATTGCGCAACATTAAAGCTATAAACGAGCGCCTTGATGTTACTCGCTATTTTGTTGATAACGAGTTGGCTAAACAACAACTTGAACCGCAACTTAAAAGCGTTGGCGACCTTGAGCGTTTGGTGTCAAAAGTGCCTTCGGGTCGCATCAATCCACGCGAAATGTTGGCGCTTAAACAAGCTTTACACGCTGTTGAGCCAATTCGCCAATTGTGCCTTCAATCGGGGCTAAATTCGCTAAAAGCCATAGGCGAACAACTAAATCCCTGCAGCTCAATTCTACAACGCATCGATAACGAAATTTGTGCCGATGCACCAATTCAAATTGCTAAAGGTCAGGTAATTAACACTGGTGTAAATGCCGAACTTGACGAGTTGCGTAACATTGCCTTTTCAAGTAAAGACTATTTGCTCGAAATTCAGCAACGCGAGAGTGTTAACACAGGAATATCTTCGCTAAAAATAAGCTACAACAACGTGTTTGGCTACTACATTGAGGTTCGCAACACTTACAAAGATAAAGTGCCAGCCGATTGGATTCGCAAACAAACTCTTGCTAATGCCGAGCGTTACATCACCCCTGAGTTGAAAGAGTACGAGGACAAAATATTGGGTGCCGAGGAAAAGATTTTGGCTCTTGAAACAAAAATGTTTGCCGATTTGGTTTTTGCTGTTTCCGAATACATTTCGGCCATTCAGCTTGATGCCTCGCTTATTTCGCGGCTCGATTGCCTAATGTCGTTTGCTACAACTGCCAAACTGCACAACTATTGCCAACCTGTGGTTGACGATAGCCGAACTTTTGAGATTGTTGAGGGTCGCCACCCAGTTATTGAAACTCAAATGCGCCCTGGTCAAGAGTATGTGTCAAACAACGTTATGCTTAACGACGACGACCAACAGATTATTATTATAACTGGACCAAACATGGCTGGTAAATCGGCCTTGCTGCGACAAACGGCGCTTATAGTGTTGCTGGCGCAAGTTGGCTCGTTTGTGCCAGCGCAAGCAGTTCACATTGGCTACATTAACCGCATCTTTACGCGCGTTGGTGCATCCGATAACATATCGGTTGGCGAATCAACTTTTATGGTTGAGATGAACGAGGCGGCTAGCATTTTGAACAACATCGATGAGCGCAGCCTTATTCTGCTCGACGAACTTGGTAGAGGCACTTCAACCTACGACGGAATAAGCATTGCGTGGGCCATTGTTGAGTTTATTCACGACCACCCTAAACATCGCGCTAAAACATTGTTTGCTACTCATTATCACGAACTTAACGAGATGCAGGACCAGTTTGCCCGCATTAAAAACTTTAATGTTTCGGTTAAGGAGATTGATAACAAAGTGCTTTTCTTGCGCAAGTTGGTTCCCGGTGGAAGCGCTCACAGCTTTGGTATTCATGTGGCTCGAATGGCTGGCATGCCTCGCAGTGTGGTTAATAGAGCCGAAAAAATTCTACAATCGCTTGAGCAGTTGCACAAAGACGACAAGGCTACAGCTAACAGCAAAAAATCGCCATCAAATGTCAATTCGGCCGATGGAATGCAGCTGAGTTTCTTCCAACTCGATGACCCTGTTTTAAGTCAAATTCGTGACGAGATTCGCGACCTTGACATTAATAACCTCACACCTATTGAGGCTCTTAACAAACTAAACGACATAAAACGAATAACAGGTTTGTAAGCCTTTGCAAGCTGTTGAATTGTTAAACTACACAAAAAACCGCCAACAACCTCATTTTGCTCGGTTGCTGGCGGTTTAAGTATTGTTATTTCTTCAATATCTGATTTTGAATTGCTATGCTTGCAAATACAAACTCAGAATACCGTTTTCTGCTTTCTTACATCTGTTGCACAAGTTCATACTCAACTTGGTGGGTTGGTTTTTGAGAAAATAGGCAGAATAAATAGGAGAATACTATTCGTGAATTTTCCTAATCATCTTGCGCTCGTAAGTGTCAATTTCGTTCTTCATTTCGCGGTGAAGTATGAGCAAGCCAATTAAGTTTGGAACCGACATTAGAACAATGCCAATTGAAGCAATGCTCCACACAATGGTTGTATCGGTAAACGAGCCTACAAAAAATCCAGCAACATAAAGTAATCTAAAAGGCGTAATGGCCTTTGTGCCAAAAATGAACGATGCAGCGCGGTCGCCGTAGTAGCACCATGCAATGCTGGTTGAAAAAGCAAACAACAACAGCGACAGTGCAACAATAAATTCGCCTGCTTTGCCAAACCAACTTGAAGCAAAGGCGCGTATGGTAAGGGCTGCGCTATGCACTAGCGATTTGCCGCGAAGTTTAATAATCTCGCCTTCGGTGGTGCGAAGGTGGGCTTTGCCATTTTTTACGGTTATTTCTCCAGTGTATGGTTTGTTGCGCAAAAGAGCATTTACGTTTTCGGCTACCGATTGGGCATGAATAAACGTAACGTTAGGTGTGCTTATTTGTCCGTTTTCAACCACAATGTTACCATTAAAAAGGTTGGTGCCGTTGCGCAAAACCTCGGCAGTTTGTTCGGTGTCAGAAAAATTTCCGTTAAGCACCAAAAGGTCGGTTTGCTGAAAAGTGTTTTCAAACTTTTGTTTCCACACTCCCGACGACACAATCATTGTGCCTGTGAGCATGCAAATAATAATGGTGTCGATAAAAGGCTCTAACAAAGCTACCAGACCTTCGGCTGCTGGTTCGGTGCATCGTGCAGCAGCGTGCGCAATTGGTGCCGAACCTTGACCAGCTTCGTTGCTGAAAAGTCCGCGCGCTACTCCTTTGGTTAGTGCAAACGAAACCGATGCCCCTAAAAATCCGCCGCTTACTGCCGAACCGGTAAAAGCATCGGTAAAAATTGAGCAAATACCTGGAATTAAATTGTCGATGTGATAAATAATAACCACCAGAGCACCAATGAAATAGGCTATGCCCATAAACGGTACAAGCTTTTCGGTAACCTGCACAATGCGCCTAATGCCGCCAAGCACAACCACTGCAAGCAGGCAGGCTAGTACTGCGCCTACAAGCATTTCGGGCAAGTTAAAAGCATTTCGCATCGACGATGCTATGCTGTTTATTTGAGGTAAGCAACCTGTGCCAAATGCGCCAATAAGTGTAAAAACCGAAAAGGCTATGGCTAGCCATTTACCAGTGTTTATGGTTCGCTTATTCAGTTTTATGTTCAATCGTTTTTGCATGTAGTACATTGGTCCACCAGCCATTGTGCCGTCGGGCAGTTTTTCGCGATACTTGTGCGATAGCGTAACTTCAACAAACTTGGTTGACATACCAATGGCGGCTGTAATCATCATCCAAAATAATGCGGCTGGGCCTCCAAGGTGAATAGCCAAAGCAACGCCTGCAATGTTGCCTGTGCCAACTGTGCCCGATAGGGCTGTTGTAAGTGCCTGGAAATGTGAAGCATCGCCGTCCGATTGCTCATTATCAAACCGCCCGCGTGCCACTTTTATCGCGTGTTTGAAATAGCGTATTTGTGGAAATTTAAGGTAGATGGTAAAGAATAAGCCTGTTCCTATTAGTAATGCAATAAACAGAGGATGGCTACTTAAATAAGCATCGGTAGCGGTTATAAAGTTGGCAATAAAGTGCATCAATTACTTTTTTTATTAGTCAGCAAAACTGTTACATAATCAGTTCGTCGCGGTTTGCATCAAGTTTAATCAGGATAAAGAGTAGGAAAGTGAATCCCCAAAGTGACGAGCCTCCGTAACTGAAAAATGGCAACGGAATACCAATAACAGGCGCAATGCCAATAGTCATACCAACATTTATTGCAACGTGGAAAAAGAATATTGCGGCCACGCAGTAGGCATAAATACGGCTGAATTTTGATTTTTGGCGTTCGGCAATGGCTACAATTTTTAGCAAAAGCCATAAGAAAAGAAGCAACACTATTGTTGTGCCAACAAATCCCCATTCTTCGCCAATGGTGCAAAAAATAAAGTCGGTACTTTGCTCGGGCACAAATTTGAATTTGGTTTGTGTGCCTTGCAAAAATCCTTTGCCCGAAAAACCACCTGAGCCAATGGCAATTTTCGATTGATTTACGTTATATCCAGCGCCTTGTGGGTCAAATTCAATGCCCAACACGTGATTTATACGAGTGCGTTGGTGGGGCGCAAGTATGTTGTTAAATGCGTAATCGACTGAAAAAGCTAGTGCTATAGAAGCTATTGTGAGCAGTATTATTCTGTATGTGTGGTTTAACTTGTGTTTGTAAGCGTGAATTAGGAAATAAGGAATTGGAATGCCAATGCCAATAGTAAATGGTAGCCAAAGCGGAGTTTCGTCAAAGCCCATTATTTGGATCAAAACAAGTAACGCCGCTCCACTTATTACGCATACAATGCCCACTCCAATCAATGTTTCTTTAAGCCTGTTGTAGTAAATGTGAAACAATACAAAACCAAGTAGGCTTATGATGATAATTACCGTGTGCGTTTCGAGTAAAAGCGATAATATGAAGAGTAAAACAAACCAAACGGCTAAACCAACGTAAATAATAGGCATTCCCTCGCGGAAAAAAGCAAGGTAAAGAGCAAAAAATACCAAAGCCGAACCTGTGTCGTTTTGTAATAATATGAATAAAGGAGAAAGAATAATTACAGCGGTTACAGTAAATAGCGATTTGAACGATTCGGGCTGAAAATCGTATCGCGACATTACTTTTGATAACACTAGTGCTGTAGATATTTTGGCAAACTCGGCAGGTTGAATTTTTACTGGGCCAAGTTCAATCCACGATTTTGCTCCATTCACCTCGCCGCCAATCACAAGCGTTACCATAAGTAGCACTATTGAAATAATGTAAAACATTTCGGCAAAGGCAGAGTAGAATTTGCTATCGAGAATAAGAGCCAAAGTGGCCAAACCAATGGCAGTGCCTATCCACACAAGTTGGCGAACGTAGCGAGCATCAAAACTAAATCCTAGCGACGACTCGCTGTTGTACGATGCCGAATAAATGTTTATCCAGCCCAAAAACACGAGTACAAAATAAATTGCAACGGTTAGCCAGTCAACGTTCTTCAAAAAACTACTTCTTCTTTCCATCGAGCAAATCGGCGTTTAGTATTCGTTGCTCCATCCATTGACGGGTAACGGTGTCGGTTAGGTATTTTTCTATCATCAAACTAGCAATTGGTGCGGCCCACGAGGCTCCAAAACCTGCATTTTCAACGTAAACCGAAATAGCAATTTTTGGATTTTCGCGCGGTGCAAAGGCCATAAAAATTGAGTGGTCTTTTCCGTGTGGGTTTTCGGCTGTACCAGTTTTGCCGCACACTTCAATTCCTTTAATGGCAGCAACACCAGCAGTTCCGCCAGCTGGCGAGTTTACAGCCATATACATACCATCAATCACAGGGGCAAAGGTAACCGAGTCAACCATAGTTTGAATTTTGGTGCGATATTGCTCAAGTTTGCTGTCGCCCTCGCCGTTTATTTCTTTCACCACATGTGGGCGGTAGTAATAACCTCGGTTGGCTATTATTGATGCAAGGTTTGCCATTTGTATTGGGGTAAGCAAAATTTCGCCCTGACCAATCGATAACGAGATGATGTTTAGTGACTTAACGTGTCCTTTACCATACACGCGTTCGTAGTAGTTGAACGATGGAATGTATCCTTTAACCTCGTAAGGCATGTCAATACCAAGTTTTTCGCCAAATCCGAACGACGAAACGTAGTTACGCCAATGGTTATATGCCGAATCGATGCCACGGTAGCGTGGATTGTCAAGCATGTCGCGAAAAGCATAGGCAAAATAAGCGTTGCACGAGTGCTGAATTGCTTGCCTAACATCAAGTGGCGAGGCGTGTCCGTGGCAACCCATGTGAAATCGTCCAGATGTGTAACCGTAGTGACAAGGATAATATGTGCTTGCTGGGTTTATGTTTTTTTCTTGTAGTCCAATAAGAGCGTTTACAGTTTTGAATGTTGAGCCCGGAGGGTAGCGAGCTTGCAACGGACGGCAAAACAACGGATTAAGAGGGTCGTTGCGTAATGTTTTGTAATTGGCCGATCGTTCGCGTCCAACTAGCAAGTCGGGGTTGTATGTGGGAGCCGACACTATGGCTAAAACCTCGCCAGTGCTTGGTTCAATGGCAACAATGCTGCCTATTTTGTTTGTCATCAACTTTTCGCCGTAGGCTTGCAACTCAGCATCAATAGTCAATGTTATGTCGTCGCCATTTATGGCTAAAGTATCGTATCGGCCATGTTTGTATTGTCCTTTAATACGGTTGTGTACGTCAACCATAAAAATCTCAACACCTTTCTTTCCTCGCAAATCTTCCTCATAAAGCTTTTCAATGCCACTAATGCCAATGTAGTCGCCTTGGTTATAGTATTTGTCGGCTTTTGTTGTTTTTTCGTCAACCTCGCCAACATAACCAAAAGTGTGAGCAGCCATGTTTTGTGGGTAGCGGCGCAAACTACGGGTTTGGGTGTAAAAGCCTTTAAATTGAAATAGGTATTCTTGAAAAGCGCCATACTCTTCGGCTGAAATCTGCTCCAAAAACACCGACGATTTGTAGTACGAATAACGTTTAGCCTTGCGTAGGCGTTGGTCAACCTGTTGTTTTGTAATGTTTAGTAGTGAGCAAAATAGCGCAGTGTCAAACTCGTGCAATTGGTTTGGCGTTACCATAAGGTCGTAGGCTGCTTGGTTATAAACCAAAAGTTCGCCATTTCGGTCATACATCAGTCCACGAGCAGGGTATTGCGTTACTCGGCGTAGCACATTGTTTGATGCCGATACTTTATATGATTGGTCAATAACTTGCAGAAAAAACAACTTAACAATGTATGTAAGTACCATAAGTACAAACACACCGCTAATAATCAGTTTTCGCTGCGAGAATGGATTCATTTTGTCTTTTTAGCGGTTAAAAATTGGCTAAGTACCACCAAAAGCATTGTAAAAATTACACTCATCAAAGTGCGCCACAGCACAATGTGTAGTGCGTTTAATTTGAACACATCAATCAAAAACAAAAAGATGTGGTGTATAAGCACCATTATGGCACTATAGTTAAAGAACCATGCAAAACCAAATACTCTGATGTTTGGGGTAACATCGGGTTCAACACCATCGCGGGGCAGCAATCCAGCAAGCAACCAAGGACGTATAAACGCAGCAAACACGGTTGCCGAAGCATGTATTCCTGGAGTGTTGCAAAACATATCGATGCTGATGCCCATAAAAAACGATAAAATAAGGGATAACCAACCTGGAGTACCAAATGGTAGCATAATTACAAACAGAATGTACAAATATGGGTTGATGTATCCTCCAAACTGAATTTGGTTAAGCACACCAACTTGTAGCAAAAGTAGGGCTACAAACCGTAGTATGTTGAATAGCAGCACATTATTCATTTCCAGAGTGCATTTCAAGTTCTAGTTGTTCATCGCGAAGCAAGTTTTTTATCACTTGCACGTTGCCAACACGTTTAAAATCAACGCTCAACTTTACACTAGCTACCATGAAGCCATTGGTTCCAACATTAAGCACAGTGTCAATAGTACCAATAAGCATACCTTTTGGAAAAATAGCTGAGTATCCACTTGTAATCACAGTGTCGCCGCTGTGTACTTCAATGTGACTAGGCAAATCGTTAATGGCAGCATATTGGTAATTGTAGCCTTCCCACGATAGCGAGCCAAAATAACCGTTGGCTTTTAGCATTGCGCTAATGTTAAGGTTGGGATTAAGTACGCTTATAACCGATGCAAAATTATCTGAAGTCTCTTTAACCACTCCAATAACACCGCTGGCCGACACAACTCCCATGCCTCGCTCAACTCCGTGCTTTTTGCCAACGTTAATAGTCAAAAAGTTGTTTGAGTTGTTTACCGAGTTGCTAATAACTTGGCAGGGAATGTATTCGTATTGCTGAATGTAATTAGGATCTTTAACCAATTGGGCACTTACTGTATCGACTTTGTACGATATAAGTTCAACTGAACGAGCTTTGGCCAATTCGGCATTCAAAGCCTCGTTTTTATCACGTAACCCAATGTAGTTGTTTACTACCGAAAAGGCTTGATTAATGTTGCCCGCAATTTTGGCCGACGAGTTGAGCGCACAAGTATGCTGATAGTTGTTGTAATGAACAACCAATGCCAGCGAAAAGCTCTCAATCAGCAGAAAAAGAATCACATAGTGGTTCCTGATAATGAAGTAGAGAAGGTTTTTCATTTGTTAGCCAAAGGGGCAAGTGTGAAAAAAGAGCGCCCACATTGAAAAAATGTGGGCACCTCTTTTGTTTATTATTTCATTAAGAATTTGAAACGATGTGAGTTTTTGAGCGAAATGCCAGTTCCGCGAACCACGCAGTGCAATGGGTCTTCTGCCACATGGAATGGAATTTTGGTCTTTTCGGTCAAACGTTTGTCCAAACCTCTCAACAAAGCGCCACCGCCGGTAAGATAAATTCCTTTGCGGAAAATATCGGCATACAACTCAGGTGGAGTGTGCTCCAAGGTTTGCATAATAGCTGTTTCAATTTTGCTTATTGAGCGATCCAAGCAGTGCGCAATTTCTTGGTACGATACTGGAATCTCAATAGGTAGTGCAGTCATTTGGTGAGGGCCGCGCACAACAAAATCTACAGGTGGCTCATCAAGTTGAGTCAATGCCGAACCAACTTGAAGTTTAATTTGCTCTGCTGTACGTTCGCTAATCTTAATGTTGTGTTGGTGACGCATATACTCTTGAATATCGCGTGTAAACTCATCGCCCGCAATACGAACCGACTCGTTCCATACAATACCACCAAGCGACACAACAGCAATTTCAGTAGTACCACCACCAATATCAACCACCATGTTGCCCTCTGGAGCTTCAACGTCAACTCCCATACCAATTGCAGCAGCCATTGGCTCGTATATCATTAGCACCTCGCGGCCACCTGCGTGCTCCGAAGAGTCGCGCACAGCACGCATCTCAACCTCAGTTGAACCTGATGGGATGCAGATAACAATCTTAAGTGCTGGTGTGAACAAAGGTGTTTTGTTTTTGTTCACCATTTTAATCATGCCGCGAATCATTTTTTCGGCAGCATCAAAGTCGGCAATCACGCCATCGCGCAAAGGCCTAATGGTTTTTATGCCATCGTGTGTTTTGTCTTGCATCAACTTGGCCTCGTTACCAATGGCAATAACCTTTCCGGTCATCGACTCAATGGCTACAATTGAAGGTTCGTCAACTACAATTTTATCGTTGTGTATAATAATTGTGTTGGCTGTTCCAAGGTCAATTGCAAGTTCCTGTGTTAGAAACGAAAACAATCCCATTGCTATAAATTATTCTAGTGTTTAAAATGTCTTCTGCCAGTAAATACCATTGCTATACCATACTTGTTGCAAGCTTCAATAACCTCGTTGTCGCGAATGCTGCCACCTGGTTGTACAATGTATTTAATACCATATTCGTTGCAAACGTCAACGCTATCGCTGAATGGGAAGAATGCATCTGAAATCAAAACTGATTCAGCAATTGTGCAACCTTCTTTTAACTCAAAACGAGGAATGGTAAGGCGTTGCAAACTGTCGATGCGGTTTGGTTGTCCCATGCCTGCGCCTGTCAACCAGAACGATCCGTCTTCGGCTTGCGAAACAAGTCCCATTGCGTTGCTCTTAAGGTATTTGCATGCTTGAGTACCAAATGCTGCAAGGTCTAGTTGTGTTGCAGTAAATTTCTTTTCAGTAACTGCATTGTATTCGGTGTCAAGACCTTCGTCTTCGTCTTGAACCAACAAGCCACCATTAATTGAGCGATAAAGTTTTTCGCCAGTGATTTGTGGTTTTACTGGGGTTACCAATACGCGCAAGTTCTTTTTGGCGCTCAAAATTTCCAATGCCTCTTTTGAGTACGATGGAGCGATGATTATTTCAATGAATTTTTTTGCAAAGAATTGTGCCACTTCGCCATCAACTTCGCTGGTAAAGCAAACAATGCCTCCGTAGGCGCTTACTGGGTCGCCTGCCCAAGCTAGTTCCAATGCTCGCATTGGTGTGTTTGCTACTGCAAGTCCGCATGGGTTAAGGTGTTTTACTACCGATACACCAACTTTGTTTGCTATTCCGTTTACTGAGTGGAATGCATCGCAAGCGGCTTTCCAAGCTGCATCGGCATCAAGCATGTTGTTGTACGATAGCTCTTTGCCTTGTAGAACTTGCGAGTTTGCAAGTGTTTTTTCTTGATTTGTGTTGTTGAATTGGTAGAATGTGGCTTTTTGGTGAGGGTTTTCGCCGTAACGAAGAACTTGTCCGTCAACCAAACTGATTTTTTCTGAACCAGCGTTGTCGCCGTTAAAGTAATTGAAGATGGCTGAATCGTAGTGCGACGATACGTTGAATGCATCGCGTGCAAAGTCTTTGCGGTCTTCGATTGATGTGCAACCTTTCTTTTCGGTTAGTAGGTTGTCGAGTTTTGCATATTGTTGTTTTGAGGCAACAATAACAACATCGGCAAAGTTTTTAGCGGCTGCACGAATAAGTGAAATGCCACCTATGTCAATTTTTTCAATAATGTCTTGTTCTGCGGCACCGCTTGCTACGGTTTGCTCAAATGGATAAAGGTCAACAATTACAAGGTCAATTTCTGGAATTTCAAATTGAGCCATTTGTTTTTGGTCGCTCTCGTTGCTGCGGCGAGCCAAAATGCCACCAAATACTTTTGGGTGAAGGGTTTTAACACGGCCTCCTAAAATTGAAGGGTAACTAGTTAAATCTTCAACTGCATTTACCTCGCAACCAAGCGATTCAAGAAAGGTTTGTGTGCCACCAGTTGAGTAAAGTTTTACTCCTAAATCTTTGAGTTTTAGCACAATACTATCTAATCCGTCTTTGTGAAAAACGGAAATAAGTGCACTTTTAATCTTTTTATCCATCTAAAAAACTATTCTAAATACTTTAATTTCAAAGGGTTTGCGACATAAAATCAATCGCGGCGCAAATATATAACAAAATCACTTTTTTGCTTTGCGGCATTTGTTATTTGTAAACATAAAAAGGCAGAAAAAAGTGACTAATTTTTTTCAAAAAAATTTTGCAGGTTAAAAAATACCTTCTACATTTGCACCGCATTTGAGAGGAATGCTAGAGTAATTAAAGTTTCTTCCTCCTTAGCTCAGTTGGTTAGAGCACCTGACTGTTAATCAGGGGGTCTTTGGTTCAAGTCCAAAAGGGGGAGCAAAAAGGTCAACGAAAGTTGGCCTTTTTTGTTTTATACACCTAACAAATCATTGTGCTTCGTTTTTTTATTCCCTCGCTTTTAGGTTGTCGCAAATCGCTATTCTTTTTCAACGCTTTCCTTTTGGATTTTAATCTGCCTCTTTTTTATTGAAAAATGACAATGGTCTTTTATGTTTCGATAAGAGAAGTTTGTGCTTAATTTCTGAAAATCAGTCGTTTACAACATTTTCGATTTGTTTTATAAATATCTTACATTTGGTTTTTATTAAACATCAGTAACTATTGTTTTTTATGGCAGACAACAAGAAAGAACAGGAACGACAGGAGCTCCACAGAACCATCTGGGCAATAGCAGATGAGATGAGAGGTTCAGTGGATGGATGGGACTTTAAGTCCTATATCCTTGGTATGCTCTTTTACAGATACATCAGTGAGAACATCACCAACTACATCAACAAGGGTGAATGGGAAAGTGGTAATGAGGACTTCAACTATGCTGACCTTGCTGATGACATAGCAGAGGATGCAAGGGAAGAGATGGTAAGTGTGAAGGGCTTCTTCATTCTCCCAAGCCAGTTGTTCAGCAATATCTGCAAGGTATGTGATAAGGATGACAATCTCAATGAAACTCTTGAACACATATTTACTGCCATTGAAGCCTCTGCCAAGGGAACAGAGAGTGAGGATGACTTCAAGGGATTGTTTGCTGACCTTGATGTGAACTCCAACAAACTAGGGGCTACTGTTGTCAAGAGAAATGAAAAACTGGTCAAGCTGCTCAGAGGAATAGAGCAGATGCAGTTGGGTGATTACCAAGACAACACCATTGATGCCTTTGGTGATGCATACGAGTATCTGATGGCTATGTATGCCTCAAATGCTGGTAAGAGTGGTGGTGAGTTTTATACACCACAAGAGGTTTCTGAACTGCTCACCAAGTTGGCTACCCTTGGTAAGACAGAAGTCAATAAAGTTTATGATCCTGCTTGTGGCTCTGGCTCACTGCTGTTGAAGGCTGCAAAGATACTGGGCAAGGAGAATGTAAGACAAGGCTTCTATGGTCAGGAAATCAACCTTACCACCTACAACCTTTGCAGAATTAACATGTTCCTTCATGACATTGACTATGATAAGTTTGACATAGCATGTGAGGACACACTGCTCAGTCCTATGCACTGGGATGATGAACCATTTGAAGTGATTGTCAGCAACCCACCATACTCTATCAAGTGGAAGGGTGATGATGACATTACTCTGATAAATGACCCAAGATATGCACCTGCTGGTGTGCTTGCTCCCAAGAGTAAGGCTGACCTTGCTTTCATCATGCACTCTCTGGCTTGGTTGGCTACCAATGGCACTGCCTCAATAGTCTGCTTCCCTGGTGTGATGTATAGAGGTGGTGCTGAAAAGAAGATAAGGCAGTATCTCATTGACAACAACTATGTTGATTGTATCATACAACTGCCAGACAACCTATTCTTTGGAACATCCATAGCCACTTGCATTATGGTATTGAAGAAGGCAAAGATGGATAATTCAACCCTATTCATTGATGCCAGCAAGGAGTGTGTAAAGATTACAAATAACAACAAACTCACCCCAGAGAACATTGAGCATATTGTGAAGATGTTTGCTGACAGAATTGATGTTCAGTATCAGTGTAAGTTGGTAAGCAATGATACCATAGCAGAGGGTGATTACAACCTTTCTGTATCATCTTATGTTGAGCAAGAAGACACAAGGGAGAAGGTGGATATTGTTGAACTCAATGCCAGACTGGAAAAGATTGTGGCTCATGAGCAGAAACTGCGCCAGCAGATAGATGAGATTATCAAAGAACTCTAAACCCGTATGGCAAAACAACTATACATCGATTTTGACGAATATATCCGTCAGGGTGAACCTGAGGCTGCCATAAGTGCGGAGCAGTGGAAAACGGCAATAGGACTTCAGGCTGTAGATGGCATGAAGCCATCTCAATATCTCGTAGATATCGCGAAAAGAAATATTGAGGGTGACATTTCCATTGATGAAGTACAAGAGTTGCTGCGCTCATATTATGCCAGCGTAGCCAACAGGGATAAGATTAAAGAGAACTATGAAGAAGCCGATAAGGCATCGGCAAACATCAAGCGAATACTCTCCACAAACACTCTTGCATTCAACACTAACGGCTACATTGCCACACATCGTAGAATATTCGAAGGTGTGTTCAAGCATGCGGGCGAACTGCGTAAATATGATATTACGAAGAAGGAGTGGGTACTGCGAGGCAACACGGTCAACTATCTGAACTGGGAGGATTTGCGCCGCGCTCTTGACTATGACATCCAACAGGAAAAAGACTTCAGTTACAAAGGGCTCAGCGATGACGAGAAGATCAAGCACCTCTGCCGCTTTACGTCGGGATTGTGGCAGATACATCCTTTCTGCGAGGGCAACACACGTACTACCGCTGTGTTTCTCATCCAGTATCTGCGTTCTATTGGCTACAAGGTAACCAACGATATGTTTGCAGAACATTCGTGGTATTTCCGCAATGCCCTTGTTCGAGCCAACTACAAGAACTCTGAACTCGGCATAGATTACGACTACACATATCTTGAGCGTTTTTTCTTCAATCTCTTGTTAGGTGAAAAGAATGAACTAAAGAACCGTTTTCTGATTATTAATGCGCCCGATAATTGGAACGATATACAAAAAAGTACCCAAGAAAGTACAGATATTGCTAACAAAAGTACCCAAGAAACAGAACTTGGTACCCAAGAAAATAAGTTGAGTACCCAAGAAAAGATATTGGCGGAGATACGCAAAAACCCTTTTACTACTCGCGAACAACTTGCAATAGTGGTTGGAATAACACCTGACGGCATAAAAAAACAGTTGGAAAAACTGAAAAGAACAAATACAATCAAGCATGTAGGACCTACAAAAGGCGGTCATTGGGAAATTTGTGAACAGGAGGACTGAAGTATGAGCAGGATTTCATTTAGGTTTTATAAAGACCATGAGGTAAGAGCTGTGTGGGATGCCATAACTGACAGATGGTTTTTCTCTGTCCTTGATGTGCTTGGTGCTATCAATGAGCAGGATGATTATACCAAGACAAGAAACTATTGGAAATATCTCAAAACCAAGTTGAAGAAGGAGCAGAATGAAGTGGTTAGTGCCACTAACCAGTTGAAACTTCTTGCTCCAGATGGTAAGAAAAGACTTACTGACACCCTTGATATGAAGGGCATTGAAGAACTTGCCAAGAACATCCCCAATAGCAAGGCAATGGAGTTTCTTGACTGGCTTACATATAGTGAGAATACACTTGATGGCAAGAGTAAGCAAAAGGCTTATGAACTCTGGGAAAGTGGAATATTGGAAACCATTGAAGTTGGAACTGTCAAGGGGCTTCAGCAGATACACGCCTACATCTTTGCAGGCTTGTACGACTTTGCTGGTCAGGTTAGAACAAAGACAATTTCTAAGGGTGGTTTTACCTTCTGCTTGGCACAATACCTGCCACAGCAATTAGGCATTATTGAAAAGATGCCAGAAGCAAGCATAGATGACATCTTCGATAAGTATGTAGAGATGAATGTGGCCCACCCCTTCATGGAGGGTAATGGCAGAAGCACCAGAATATGGCTTGACCTCATGTTGAAAGCAAGAGCAGACAAATGTGTTGACTGGAGTCAGATAAACAAGAACGACTATCTGCAAGCCATGACACAGAGTGTTGCAGATGCTACTTTCATCAAGCAGTTGCTTGCCAATGCTCTCACTGACAACATCAATGACAGAGAACTCTTCATGAAGGGCATTGATTACTCTTATTATTATGAACAGGAGGATTAAGGTATGAGCAAGATTGGAGAACTGATACAACAATATTGTCCAGAAGGGGTGGAGTATGTTAAGTTAGGAGATGTATGTAAAACAAAAACACCTCCTGCAAAACTCAAAACTGCAGACTACAAAGACCAAGGATTATATCAAATTATTGACCAAGGACAAAGTCAATATGCTGGATATACTGATGATGAAAGATATTTATTACCAGATGCAGAATATGTCCTTTATGGAGACCATACATGCATTGTAAAATACCATAAAGGATGTTTTGCACAAGGTGCAGATGGACTAAAAATACTTGTCCCAATAGGGCAGAATATCAAATATGTCTTTTATGCATTGTCAGCATACAACTTAACAAGCACAGAATACAAAAGGCATTGGACACAGGCAAAGGAGATAGAAATCCCCCTTCCTCCTCTCCCAGTTCAAAAGGAGATAGTAAGGATATTAGATACATTTACAGAGCTGCAAGCGGAGCTGCAAGCGGAGCTGCAAGCAAGACAACTACAATTTGAATACTATCAAGATTTTCTTCTAAACAAATCACAATTCTCCAATCATCTTTCTATTAGAAATCTGTGTATTGTCAAAAAGGGAAAAACACCTATACAAAAAGCAAAAGAAGGAAAATATCCTTTGGTTGTTACTGCTATGGAAAGAAGGTCTAATGATGAGTATCAGTTTGATGCAAATGCTGTATGCATTCCTTTAATTTCTTCAAGAGGACATGGAGTAGCATCACTAAATCATGTATATTATCAAGAAGGGAAGTTTGCCTTGGGTAACATATTATGTGCAGTAATTCCAATGGATGAAAGTATACTTAAAGCAAAGTTTTTATACTATTACTTGGAGTATGCAAAAGATTACACTCTTGTGCCACTAATGAAAGGAGGGGCAAATGTTTCTATGCATTGTTCAGATATAGAAAAAGTAAAGATACCAGTTCCATCCATAGAACAACAAGAGAAAATCATCTCCATTCTTGATAAGTTTGATGGACTTGTCAATGACATATCCCAAGGTCTGCCAGCAGAAATTGAGGCAAGAAAACAGCAGTATGAATACTATAGAGATAAACTCTTAACCTTCAAAAGAAAAGCAGAATAACCGCACATGGGTGATAATAAACCGAAATACATTGAAGGCGTGGGTTGGCGGTATGAGACGGTGCATAGCCAGAAACGACGCATGAAATCCCATCACTATAATGAGGTGGGCACATATCTCGTCACCGTCGTAGTGGAGGGGCGTAAGCCTGTCTTCGGGCATATCGCCGGCAACATTAAGGCATCACCTACTGCACCCGATTATCCAGTCACTGTATTATCGCCGCTAGGCGAGAATCTGCTCCACGAGCAGCTTCCGAAGATACACGCTGTTTACCCGATGGTGGACGTGTGGCGCCTGTGTGTCATGCCCGACCATCTGCATATCATCATCCGCATCAACGCCACCTTGCCACCGAAGAAACACCTGGGCACCATCATAGGCGCTTTCAAGGGCGGCATAAGTCGAGCATGGGGAGGCGGCACTCTCTTCGAAGATAACTACAACGATCGCATCCTTATGCGCGATGGGCAGTTGGAGAACTGGAAGGCATACCTCGACGCTAATCCTTATCGCTGGCTCGTCAGGCATTCACGCCCAGAGCTGATGCAGAGAGCGCTGTGCCTCGTCATCAACGGTGTCAGGTATGGAGCCTTCGGTAATTTCATGCTGCTCAGGCACCCCGAGAAGGTGCAGGTCTTCTTTCACCGGAAGATGGTGGATGACAGGCTGACGCCTGACATACAGGGACCGCAAGCCACGACGAGCATACAGGGGCAAGCCACGATGAGCGTATGGAGGCAGAAGATACCCACCGAGCAGACGCTTTTTTGGCAGAAGGAACACGCGAGGTTGATAGAGATGGCGGAGCAAGGCGATGTGATGGTGACACCAGGCATCAGTGAATGCGAGAAGCGAATAAAGAACGAGTGCCTCCAGCAGCACCATAGGATCATACACCTACAGGCGGAGCCTATCGGCAGTTATTGGAAGCCAGAGCGCAGCCGTTTTGAGGCTTGCACAGCCGGTAGCCTCCTCATACTTGCTCCATGGGCGGAGGATCTGGAGGGAGACACCGACTATGACCGCTTTCATAATCTTAACACCCTCGCTGCGAGCATCTGCCAGCTGAATGTGCAGGCTGCTATGCAGATAACAACAGGCTGACGCCTGCCGCACAGGGACCGCAAACCACGGCACAGGGGCTGCAAACCGCCCCTATGTCAATGGCGTTAGCTTTTGATGATACCAACAAGAACAACAAAACAACAAACTATGGCACAATACAATATCATAGCAGAGCAAGAAGAATATACTGTAGTCAGTGAGTATGAAGCAGAGTATGGCAGACCAGACAAGTATCAGTCAGAGGCTATGCTTGAAAAGGACTTCATCAAGGCACTCACAGAACAAGGCTATGAATACCTTCCTATTCATGAGGAAAAAGACCTTGTGGATAACCTCAGAGTTCAGCTGCAGAAACTGAACAACTACACATTTACTGATGGTGAATGGGAAAGATTTTTCAGAGAGAACCTTGCCAATAAGAATGATGATATTGTAGCCAAGACCACCAAGATACAAGAGGATTATATCCAAGTCCTAAAATGTGATAGTGGTGAAAGCAAGAACATCTACCTCATAGACAAGAAGAACATCCACAACAATTACCTGCAAGTCATCAACCAATATGAAGAAGGTGGTGGTGTCCATGACACAAGATATGATGTCAGCATATTGGTGAATGGTCTGCCATTGGTTCATGTGGAACTGAAAAGAAGGGGTGTTCAACTAAAAGAGGCTTTCAACCAGATAAACAGATATCAAAGAGATAGTTTCTGGGCTGGCTGTGGATTGTATGAGTATGTGCAGATTTTCATTATCAGCAATGGCACAAACACCAAGTATTACAGCAATACCACCAGAGCCAACCACTTGAAGGAGCAACAGCAAGGTTCGGCAAAGCTCACCAACCGGAAGAAGACGAGCAACTCATTTGAGTTTTCATCATTCTGGACTGACAGCAACAACAAGGCTATCCTTGACCTCATAGACTTTACCAAGACCTTCCTCTGCAAGCATACACTGCTGAATGTGCTGACCAAGTATTGTGTCTTTACAACAGAGAGGATGCTGATGGTGATGAGGCCTTATCAGATAGCAGCCACAGAAAGAATTATACAGAGGATAAACATAGCCAACAACTATAAGCAGTGGGGTAAGATTGAAGGTGGTGGCTACATTTGGCACACCACTGGCTCTGGTAAGACATTGACCTCATTCAAGACTGCTCAACTGGCATCAAGACTGGACTACATAGACAAGGTGCTGTTTGTGGTAGATAGAAAAGACCTGGACTACCAGACTATGAAGGAGTATAACAGATTTGAGGAAGGTGCTGCTGACAGCAATTCTTCAACATCTGTATTACAGAGGCAGTTGGAGAACAAGGACAAGAATGGGGCTTACCACAACTATAAGATTATTATTACCACCATACAGAAACTCTCCATCTTTGTGCAGAAGAACAAGGGGCATGAGATTTTCCAGAAAAGGGTTGTCATTATCTTTGATGAATGTCATAGAAGCAACTTTGGCGAAATGCATACAGCCATCACCAAGAACTTCAAGAAGTATCATCTGTTTGGTTTTACTGGCACACCTATCTTTGCACAGAATGCTCCTTCGACAGGCTCAGGAACCGCCATGAAGACAACACAGCAAGCCTTTGGTGACAAACTGCATACTTACACCATTGTTGATGCCATAAATGATGAGAATGTCCTTCCATTCAGAATAGACTATGTGAACACATTGAAGCAGAAGGAGGACATCAAGGATAAGCAGATTTCAGCCATTGACAGAGAAAGGATTATGTCTGCTCCAGAGAGGGTTGAAGAAGTGGTGAAGTATATTCTTGAACACTTTGACCAGAAGACAAAGAGAAGTTCCTACTACTCATTCAGAACAACACAGAACATTGGTGAAGTGGCAAGTGCTGGTAAGGGCAAGGAAATTAAGGAAAAGAAACTGGCACAGAAGTTGGCTGGTTTCAATGCTATGTTTGCTGTGGCATCCATCCCAATGGCAAAGGCTTACTACAATGAGTTCAAGAAACAACAAGCCTCACTGCCAGAAGCCCAGAGATTGAAGGTAGCCACTATCTATTCCTATGGAGCAAATGAAGAAGAAGTTGATGGTATTTTGGCAGAAGAAAATCCAGAGAGCACAACAAGCCTTGACCAGCAGTCAAGAGATTTCCTTGAAGGTGCTATCAAGGATTACAACCAGATGTTCAATACCAACTATGACACCAGCAATGACAAGTTCCAGAACTACTACAAGGATTTGTCATTGAGAATGAAGAACAGACAGGTTGATTTGCTGATTGTGGTGAATATGTTCCTTACTGGCTTTGATGCTACTACACTGAACACTCTGTTTGTAGATAAGAACCTCAAACAGCATGGATTGATACAAGGTTATAGCAGAACCAACAGAATATTGAACTCCATAAAGACCTTTGGCAATATAGTCTGTTTCCGCAACCTTCAACAAGAAACCGACGATGCTATCGCTCTCTTTGGCGACAAAGACGCAAGCAGTATAGTCCTTTTAAAAGACTTTAAATCCTACTACAACGGATACGACACCGCGAAGGGCAAGCACTGCTATGGATATGTCGAATTAGTGGAGCAGCTGAAGCAGGAGTTCCCTGACGGCAGACCCACTATGGGTGAGCAAGAAGAAAGAAGGTTCATCAGTCTGTTTGGTAGTCTGTTGAAATCTATAAATGTGCTTCAAGCCTTTGACCAGTTTGAAGGAAAGGAACTGCTCACTGATGGTCAGATGCAGGACTATCAGAGCCATTACCTTGATTTGAGGGATAAGTGGAGAAAGAGAACTCATGCAGACAAGGAGGTTGTGAATGATGACCTTATCTTTGAAACAGAACTCATAAGACAAGTAGAAATCAACATTGACTACATCCTCATGTTGGTGAAGCAGTATCATGACAGCAACTGCAAGAACAAGGAACTGCTGGTGAACATCAGCAAGGCAATAGGTGCAAGTATGAACCTCAGAAGTAAGAAGGAACTTATTGAAAGTTTTATTGCAACAATCAACAGTGGCGTGGATGTGAATGGAGCGTGGGAGGAATATGTGAAGCTTAAAAAGCAAGAGGAACTAAACACCATAATACAAGAAGAGAAGTTGAAGGCGACCGAGACCAAGAAGTTTGTTGAGAACGCCTTCCGCGACGGACAACTGCGAACCACAGGAACCGACATAGACAAGATACTGCCTGCAATGTCTCGCTTTGGTGGAGGCGGAGACAGGAGTCAGAAGAAGACGTCTGTTATTCAAAGATTGAAGGATTTCTTTGAGAAATACTTTGGACTGTAACCGCAATTTACAAAAGCCGGTAGCAAAATAGCTATCAATGAGGTTATTGAAGCTTGCTTGTGATTGATAAGCAGCCCGATTTTAGCCTATTCTTCTTCGCTCTCAACGCTTGGCGAGTCTTCTTTTTTTGCTTCGGCTTTGCTTTCTTTTTTCTGTTGGCGGCGGGCAAAAATCTTGCTGCGAAGGTGCTTCAGGTCGTTAAACTCTTCGGTGTAAAGGAAACCTACGCCACGAGTGTAAGGTGCATCGTAAATCAAGTCGTCGTTCACTTTTTGGAAAGCGCGTAAGCGTAAGTTGCCGGCTTTGTTCACCTTAAGTTCGGCCGAGATGTCGGTGGTGAATTGCGAGTTGTTGTTGGTAGTGGCGGTGTTGTTTTGCTGTCCGCTCATGCCAAGGTTGCTATTTATTATAAGTCGGTCGTTCCAAAGAGTGGTTGACAAAGCAAGTTCGTATTCTTCGTTGCTTATGTCGGTTTCGGGACGGTAGGCAAAACCAAGGTCAAAGTCGTTGCTAATTTGGCTAATCCATTTGCTAAGTTGGTTCGATAGCACTTCGCTGGCGGTGGTGGCGGTTGAGTTGGTACCCGACGAGTTGTTACTGCTTTGTGCTGTGGCGTTTGGCAGAGGCGCAAATTTGTTAAGCACAAGCAGGTAAATAATTTGTTGGTTAAGGTTTTCCTCGGGCAGGTTGTTCAGTTGTTCAACAACTTCGTTGTTTGAGGTAGTTGAAGGTACTTCAACCGAGAATTTTATTGAAGGCGATTCAAGTTTGCCCGTCATTAGTAGGTGGCAGTTTACAGGCACGCGTTTTTCGCGGTCTTCTTCGTCTTTTGTAAGGTCGAAAATGGGCACGCGTCGCAGTTTGTACACAGCATCAATGTCAACAATGGCGTCGCTAGGTTTGCCGTTCAGAGTAACCGAACTTCCGCTTTGTATGTCGAGTTTTTTGCTAATAACGTTGCTCATGGTAAAAGTAAAGCTTCCTTTGTCGATAAGGTAAGTGCCGTAAATGTCGTAGTCGTCGTTGGTTGCGCTAATGCTAAGGTCGGCGCTACCGTTGGCCCAAAGAGCATCGCCAATTTTAGGGTCAAGCACAATTTGAACTTCGGCATCGGGTGTTACTTTTAAGTTTAGGTTTATGTTAACCTTGGTTTTTGGACCGCTCAAAATTTCGTCTTCGTTAGTGGCTTTGTGAGCCAGTTCGTCGTCAATGGCATTGTGCGCTACAAATGAGAGGAAGTCGTTTTCGGCAAGGTCAGATCGGCCCTCAAGTGAAATAACGTATTTTGATTGTGGTAGCGATGTGGCGCCAATGTCGATGGTGATGGTTTGCTGCGATGCACCGTAAATGTTTGCCATTCCGCTTGCGTAGATTTTGCCGTAGTGAATGGGCGATTGTGTGCTTTTGGTATCGATACCTATTATTTTGTCAGTAGTAGCTTTTAAGTCGATGTTGAATATCGATAGGTTTGAGTGCCAAATGTTACCATTGATTTTAAGAGTGTTACCTTCTTTATCAACTCCAGTGGTGTTGTGGAATTGTATGGTTCGGTCTGAAAGGTAAACGGTGTCGGTTAACCAATATGGTACGTTGGTTGATGCGAGATGCAGTTTTAGGTTGCTGCTCCATAGTTTGCCGTCCCAATGTAAATCGGGCAGTTCGCCTGAAAGATGAAGTTGGCCATCGGCTTGGCCGTCGATGTCAGAAAAAATGCCATCGAGGAACATCATCAGGAATGCCATTTCTTGCTTTTGAGCATCAACGTCAATGTCAATTTCGGCATTTTGAGGGTTTACGCTGCCGTTGAATTGCGTAAACGACTGCTCGCTGCTTCGAATGTTGCCGTCAACCAGAATAAGTTTGCGGTCGGTGTCCCAAGCGGTTGAAGCCTCAACGTTGCCAATGTGCGTTTGGTTTATCAATAGAGTATCGACATTGAGATTGCCTTTAATAATGCGTTGGTTTTTAAGGTCGCGCAACACGGCGTTGGCTGTAAGATTGCCACCAAATTGAGTGCCCAAACTAAGCAGTTGACTGGTTTTGTCGAGATTAATGTTTCGCAGTTTTATGTCAACGCTATCGGTTGGGTTGGCAGAAATAATTCCGTTCATTTTGAAGAACGACTGTGCATCGCCAATGGCAAGATGATTTACAATTATGCTCGAGTCGCGAATGATAATTGTGGCGGGCTCGATAGATTTGGGTTGGTTCATTATAAGGTATTCCGATCGCTCGATGCTGAATACCATTTGCGAGTCTTGTTTTACAAACGAAGTGATAACGTCGCCGCTGTTGTTAATCATTTGGCGGTTGTCCCAACTTATATTTGTATCGATGCTATCGGCATGAAAGTACGAGTCGATGCGCAAGTTGCTGGCCAAACCTATGTTGCCGAAAAACAGCGAGTCGGAAGCTAACCGAAGCATAAAGAAACGTTTGTCGTTAAATACTCGCATCTGCAAGTTTTCGGCCGATACGCCATAAGCATCAACATCAAAAAAGTTGCAAAACACATCAACCTCGCCACTAGCACCATCAAACTCGCCGCTTATGCTCGATCCTGATGCTATTTGCAGTTTGGGCATAAACATGTCGGTTATGGGCTGAGGATAGTCGGCCAAAACAGTAAAGTTAAAGTGGCTTGAGGTGTCGGGCGCAACGCCTTTGTGAGCTATGGTTTTGGGCATAAATCGGTGCCCGTAGTTTACTATTCCGCTTGCAATGTGCGATAGTTTGTATTTTCCGTCAATGGTGGCGGTTAAGAATTCTGAATTCAGTTTGATGCAACTATTGCTGTCGGCCGACTGAGTTTCGAGTTTAATAGTATCGGTTGCAAAATAGGCGCTATCGGTGTAATAGTAAAGGTTTGTAAGTTCAAGCAAGCCGTCGGTATGGTCAATGTCGAGGTTTTGCATATTGGCAGCAAGGTCAAACTGCAAGTTGGCGGCTTTTTTGTTAGGCGAAAGGCCCAAAGCAAGCAAGTTTGCATTGTAGAGCGATGCCTTAAAGTTAGCCGACGACGAGTCGCCTAAGTTAACTTGACCATTGAAGTCGAAACGCAGGTTTTGGTCAAACGAACTAATGTTGCCCACAAATTCTTTGCCTTTGTATTGCCCGTTAATGCGCATCGAGTCAATAGAGTAGTGGTTGTATTGAATGTGGCAAATTGTGCCGTTGACAATTACGTTAGAGCGAAAGTTGTTTGCAATTAAACCTTTGGTAGTAATGTCGATGCGAGCTTTGGCGTTGTTGCCAGCGTAGGCGTTAAGGTTAATATCGGTTGAGCGTAGGCTGCCATCTATTCTGAGTCCGTTGGTTTTTTTGTCGTTTTGCAGTTGGCTATGCATCAGCAAATTGCCAATAGCAGTGCTTAGTTTGCCATCGATGCGAATATTGTGAAGCGAACCTTTTGCTTGTCCCACAAAGTTAAACTTGCCAATGGGCGCCAAGTTGGCCGACAAGCGAGCGGCGTCGTCTTTTGAGTATTTGTTTATAATTGAAAGAATTTTGTTGGCACTACTGCGCGCTTCGGTAACACTTATGTTAAAGTCCAGGTCTTGCAGATTGTTAATGTTGTTTAGGTGAAAGTTTGTAGCCAACGATGCCGAGGTGTCAATTGAAATGGCAATGTTGTTTCCTGTGAGTGAGGAACTTGTTCCGCTAACATCGCCACTTGCTTTTATTATGTCGGTTTGGCCTTCCAAAAAATTGGCAAATGCGGCAAAATCGTTGGGGCAGAAGTATGCTCGGCTCAAATTGGCCGAATAGGCAAACTGCTGGTTGTTGCCAAAACTTAATGATGCCAACGGAATGTTAACCCCCGAGTTGTTAAGTTTAAGTCGAAGGTTGTTTATCTTTATTTCGTTTGACGAGTAAACAAATTCAGCCGAAGCGCGTTTGGCAAAAGGTTGTCCGTTAAGATTAAAACTCAAACTATCTAAACTGGCACTTGCCGAAAGTTCGCCCCAATGCACGTTGTTAATGCAAAGGTTAAATTGGTCAACCTCGTGGCGCGTTTGGTCCGATTTGTAGTGAACCAAGCCATCTTCAATAATAATAGAGTTTACATTGATGTTGAAAGGAAGACGAACCGAGTCGGGCGAAAAGGCAACAGTGTCTTTTTTGTTTTCGGTTAAAAAGGAAAAATTGAATGAACTATCGGTTCGCTCAACAAAAAACTCGGGTTCAATTAAAGTAACGCTTCGCAGAATAACAATGCGCTCGTTGAAACTTATGGCGCGCAAACCAGTTGCAAATTGGTTTATATGCGCCAAAGTATCGCCATTTGGGCAATGCAGGGTAATGTCGTGAATGGTAAGACCGCGCCTAAGATTAAACCTAAACTTGCCCACAACAACTTTGCTGCCCAAGGTTTGACTGGCAAAGGAGGCAATGCTGTTTCCCATTAAGGTTTGCACCGCTGGCGACCGCATTATTGCCCATCCGAGCAACAATGTCCCCACGCCCACCAGAGCAAAAATGGATAGTATTTTTAGGGCTTTTTTGATATTTTTGCGCGTTTAAGAACAACTGCCAAAATTATTGTTTTTGGCAAACATTAAAAAGCCTTTGCGGCATAGGTTTTATGAGCGTAACAATATTAGGAATTGAGTCGTCGTGCGACGATACATCGGCTGCAATTATTCGCGACGGTGTTATTTTATCAAACGTTATTTCGAGTCAAAAAGTTCACGAGCAATATGGCGGTGTGGTGCCCGAATTAGCATCGCGTGCGCATCAGCAAAACATTATTCCAACCGTTGATACAGCTATAAAACGCGCTGGAATAACAGCCGAAGACATAAATGCCGTAGCTTTTACTCGTGGACCAGGTTTGCTTGGCTCGTTGTTGGTTGGAACATCGTTTGCCAAAGGCTTTGCGCTAGGCCGAAACATTCCGCTTATTGAGGTTAATCACCTTCAAGGTCATGTGTTGGCATTGTTTGCTCGTTCGGTTGAGGACCAACAACCCCTGCCGCAATTTCCGTTTATATGCTTGCTAGTGTCGGGCGGTAACTCGCAACTGCTTGTGGTGCGCGACTATTTAGACATGCAAATGATGGGCACAACTATTGACGATGCAGCGGGCGAAGCATTTGACAAGTGCGCCAAGATTATGGAACTGCCTTATCCCGGCGGCCCACTCATCGACAAGAACGCAAAACTAGGCAACCCCGATGCTATTAAGTTTGCCAAACCTAACATCGAAGGGTATAACTACAGCTTTAGTGGACTAAAAACCAGCTTTTTATACCACTTGCGCGACCAGCTAAAACTTAATCCAAACTACGTGCAAGACAACATGAACGACCTTTGCGCATCGTTGCAAAGCACCATCATAAGCATACTAATGGGCAAGTTGCATAAGTTGGTAAAAGACACCGGAATACGCCACGTTGGTGTAGCTGGTGGTGTGAGCGCCAATTCGGGTTTGCGCCAAGCTTTGATTGATTATGGTCAAAAACATAACATTGACATTTACATACCAAAATTTGAATACACAACCGACAATGCAGCCATGGTAGCTGTGGCAGGTTACTATAAATATTTGGGCAATCAGTTTACCACTCACGATGTTGCACCACTTGCACGAATGGAAATGTAATTAACTAATTGATAAACATTTAACTTAACAATATGTCAGAAATAACCAACCTTCAAGCCATAATAATAGCCATTGTTGAGGGCTTGACCGAGTTTTTGCCAGTGTCGTCAACCGGACACATGATAATAACCCAAGGCATTTTGGGCGTTGATAGTACCGAATTTGTAAAAGCATTTACCGTAATTATTCAATTTGGCGCCATTCTGTCGGTTATTTGTTTGTATTGGCAACGTTTTTTTAAGCTCAACAACGAACCAGTGCCACAAGGCAGCGGTTGGTTAAAAGCGTTATTACACAAGTTCGATTTTTATTGGAAACTGCTAGTTGCGTTTATTCCAGCGGGCGTTATTGGTTTGGCTTGCAGCGACTACATCGATGCCTTGCTTGAAAGCGTGGGTGTGGTTGCAGTTATGCTTATAATTGGTGGTGTGTTTATGTTGTTTTGCGACCGCATTTTCAATCAAGGTTCTGACAATACTGAACTTACTGAGAGTCGTGCATTCAAAATTGGTCTTTTTCAGTGCATTGCAATGATTCCGGGCGTGTCGCGATCAATGGCTACTATTGTTGGTGGTATGCAACAAAAGTTGAGCCGTAAAAAGGCTGCCGAATTCTCGTTCTTTTTGGCAGTTCCAACCATGGCTGCAGCTACTGGCTACAAACTGCTTAAATTGTTGCTCGCCGATGGTGGCATGCAACTATTGGCCGATAATTTATGGGTGCTTATTATAGGCAATGTGGTAGCATTTGTTGTAGCACTTGCTGCCATTAAATTCTTTATAGGATTTGTTACAAAATACGGTTTTAAGGCCTTTGGATGGTATCGCATCGTTGCAGGTGCGCTTATTCTTTTGCTTATGGCTTTGGGCGTAAATCTTACTATTGCTTAACGTATGGAACAATTTTTTAATCAAATAGGTCAATTCAAGAAAAACGCGCAAGGCAAAATCCCTTCGCTTGCAATTAGCAATGCTTTGTTGCAAAAAATAATCGGTTTGCTTTTCCCCATTTTAATTGAAGACCAAGAAGAAACGTCAGTTGAAAAAAAAGCTGAAGATGTTAGCGCACTTTTGGCAAAAACACTTGAGCAGCTATCGTATTCGGCAGTTGAGGTTGAGGAAAAAACCCGCGAGTTTATGAGTGCATTGCCAAGCATATACCAAAACATTTTGCTCGATGCCGAGGCAATTTACATGGGCGACCCTGCAGCCGAGTCGGTTGAAGAAGTGGTGGTTACCTATCCCGGATTTTATACCATTATGGTGCATCGCATTGCACATCAACTTTACTTGCAACGCATACCAATTTTGCCACGTTTGTTTTCAGAGCACGCTCATGGCAAAACAGGCATCGACATTCACCCTGCAGCACAAATAGGCAAATCGTTTTGCATCGACCACGGAACAGGCATTGTGATTGGCGAAACAACCACCATTGGCAACAACGTAAAACTATATCAAGGAGTTACACTTGGTGCATTGAGCGTTGACAAAGCCGAGGCAGGAACAAAACGCCACCCATCGATTGAAGATAATGTTACTATTTATGCCGGAGCAACCATTTTGGGCGGTAAAACTTTGGTTGGGCACAATTCGGTTATTGGCGGCAACGTGTGGCTTACCAGCAGCGTTGAACCATATTCAACAGTATTGAACCAAAGTGCAGTGTCGGTAAGAAATAAAAAGAAATAAACTGCTGACAATAAGTTATCTTCTAGTAATATGACTCCACGTTTTCAACGGATATTTATTGCAGTGCGTTTCACTCCCGAATTTTGTGATGCACTACAAGAAACCCAGCAACGTTTGCAGCAACGCGGAGTGCGCGGCACTTATTGCTCAAGGCAAAATTTGCATCTTACCCTTGCATTTGTTGGCGAAACCACTCAGATTGATGCGATAAGAGCCGCAGTGAGCCGCATTCAGTTTACTCCATTTGACATAGCAACAAGCAAACTTGGAGTCTTTGGCAACAGCAGTAAAGTTATTTGGGCAGGCATTGAAGGCGAACAACTGGTTGAGTCCATTGCCAACCAACTTCGTGCCGAACTAGAGGCAAATGGTGTAAAATTCGACTCCAGACCATTTAAAGCTCATGTGTCATTATTACGCCAACCCTCGTTGCTCATTACCAACGTTGAGGTGCCCCGCGCAACCATGACCGTAACCCACATCAGCATTATGAAATCGGAGCGCATAAACGGCCAACTGATTTATACCGAGATTTAGTTTTGCTTTAGCAAATAAGTGCAAAACATTAAAAACAAACAGTTTCCTTAATTATCCGACAAAGGCGTGGTGGCCAATAGTATGGCTTGTTTATGTAGTTTTTCTACATTTGTAACAATTGTGCAACGTAATTTGATACTTATACAAAACCAGAAATAGATTTTTAAACTAACATATTATTAATCACAGCGTTTGCTTATTATTCGGATAGCCTAATGAATTTCGACATATTAGTACATAAGATTTCAGTAGTTGAACAAGTTATGCTAAATGAAGTTGTTCATGCTATTAATGTGTCATTAACAGTGCGAAATTGGATATTAGGCTATTACATTGTAGAATTTGAGCAAAACGGCGAAGACAGAGCTGCTTACGGCCAAAATCTTTTGAAAAATCTTGAACAAAGATTACAGAAAAAGGGATTGACGGAAAGACGCTTTAGGGAGTTTCGGAAATTTTATTTGACCTATCCTCTATTAGAGTCAGAAATAAGATTGTACGTCGGAACAAATCTAAATCATGAGATTCGGCAGATAGCATCCGCCGAATTGGATAGCCTTGGAAATCAAGATGATATGATCCGGCGGACGGCATCCGCCGAATTGGAACAATGGCAAACTGATCCACACAAAATCTTGTATAAAATTCCTTTTTCGCATTTGTTGATTTTGTGCAAGATTGAAGATCCTTTGAAAAGAGCTTTTTATGAAAGCGAAATCATAAAAGGATGTTGGTCGTGCTCTGAACTTGAAAGACAAGTAAACTCGCTTTATTTTGAGAGAACCGGATTATCGAAAGACAAAAACAGACTTTCTGAGATTGTCAATCAAAAGTCAGTTTCTCTACGCCCCAAAGACATAGTGAAGAATCCTCTGACGCTTGAGTTTCTAGGTTTGCAGGAGTCAAATGTTGTTATGGAAAATGATTTAGAGAATGCTATTATAAATCATTTGCAGCATTTCCTTCTCGAACTGGGTGACGGATTCTGTTATGAAGCAACTCAAAAACGAATTCTTATCGACGACGAATACTTTAAGATAGACTTGGTATTTTACCATCGTATTTTGCATTGCCACGTTTTGGTAGAGTTGAAGACGGATAAGTTTAGGCATGAATATGCTTCGCAGTTGAACTTGTACCTGAATTATTACAAGAACGAAATTATGCAATCTTCCGACAATCCTCCTATAGGATTGTTGTTGTGTACTGATTACGGTGAAACAACTGTACAGTATGCAACCGCAGGATTAGATGAAAACTTGTTTGTTTCAAAATATTTGGTAAAGTTGCCGAGTGTAGATGAAATAAAGAAGTATATTATTGAAATAAATAAACGGTAAAACGATATACAAGAAATAAATTTAAACTAACATGATTATTAATCATAGCGTTTGCTGATATTCTGAAATCATTACATGGATAAGAAACCACAAATACAAGATTCTCGTTACGATGCTCTAGTAAAGCAAATCTCGGAGTTAGTTGCATTATCGAAGCAAAAGGCTATGCATGCAGTTAATTCTGCCTTGGTGGAGATGAATTGGAATATTGGAAAATATATTGTGGAGTTTGAACAGAACGGTAACGCAAGGGCGGAATATGGTGCAAAACTGATACCTCAGCTTTCAAGAGACTTGACGCTTCTATTAGGAAACGGTTATTCAAAAAGTAACTTGGCAAATATGAGGCTGTTATATCTTCGATTTCCAATTTTCCAAGCAGTGCTTGGAAAATTAAGCTGGACTCAATTGCTTGAAATCATTCCAATAGATAATGAGTTAGAAAGGAATTTCTATACTATTGAAGCTATAAATAGAAATTGGAGTTACAGACAAATACACGAACAAAAAACTCGTGGCCTTTTTTATCAGTTGGCAACATCAAAAGAGGCATGTGATATTCTTTCTCTTTCCAATAATGGATTACAGATAACACAACCAAAGGATGTAGTCAAGGATACTTATTTCTTTGATTTCCTAAGTCTCAAGACTCCCGATTATAGCGAAGGAGATTTAGAAGATGCTCTTATCAAGCACATGGAAGATTTCCTTCTGGAGTTAGGTAAAGGATTTGCTTTTATTGGTCGCCAGTATCGGTTGACCATAGACAATGACGACTATTATGCCGACCTTGTATTTTATCATGTCATACTTAAATGCTATGTGATCATTGATTTAAAACGTGGTAAAGTAAAGCATGAGGATATTGGGCAGATGAATATGTATTTGGGTTATTTTGCGATGGACAAGAATACAGAAGGAGACAATCCTCCCATTGGCATTATCCTTGCTGCCGACAAAAACGATGTGATGGTGCAATATGCCACATACGGCATGGATGCTAATTTATTCGTCGCAAAATATCAACTCTATTTGCCAGAAATTAACGAATTAAAAAGGCTGGTTCAAGCAGAACTTGACAGACTTAACAATAAAACTGAATAATACTTTAATAGATAATAAAACAGAAAAATAGATTTTTAAAACTAACATAGTATTAATCATAGCGTTTGCTATTTATTCGGATGAATACGGAGAACTATAAAATACAAAATATCGATGATTATGCTGAGTTGCTTAAGCAAGTCAAGCATCGCATTGGTCTTGCCCAAAAAAGAGCCATCTATTCTGCGAATGGAGAGATGTTGCACATGTATTGGGATATAGGGAAACTCCTTCAGAATAAAATAGATGAAGCAAATTGGGGAGATAAACTGTTAGAGAGACTCTCCATTGATTTAAAAAACGAGTATCCAACAGTAAAAGGGTTTACAACACGTAACTGCCGATATATGATGCAGTTTTATCGTGAATATAATCAAGAACTTACATTTGTGAAACTGCCCGTTTCACAAATTGAAGGTTCGAATGAAAATGTGAAACCAATCATTTTAAATTAAATAAGTAGTTTTACAAAACAGAAATAAATTTTAAACTAAAATATTATTAATCATAGCGTTTGCTGCAATTTGAGATGAAAGAAAAAAAAGACATAATACATATTCCTGTTGACACATCCTTTCTTGCGGAGGTGAAAAACATTGTTGAGCAAGGTCGCCAACAAGCATACGCTTCTGTAAGTCAACTGATGATTGAAACTTATTGGAAGATAGGTGAACGTATTGTGTTACAAGAACAGAAAGGTAAAGACCGTGCAGATTACGGTACGCAACTCATTGAAGTGCTTTCAGAAGAATTGACCCGAACTTACGGGAAAGGATTCAGTAAAAGAAATCTCCAGTATTTTCGTGCGTTTTATTTGAGTTTCAATGATTTAGAAATTGTGCACACGCGTGTGCACAATTTATCTTGGTCACACATACGAACTGTTTTACGAGTGGATGACATAACAGCGGCTCGTTGGTATTTGTTAACCGCCTCCCAAGAAATGTGGAGTGTGCGAACACTTGATAGAAATATTTCTACACAATATTATGAACGTCATTTTAAGCAACCACAAATAGTAGAAAATACCCAAGAGGTGGTTGCACCCAACAAGTTGGAACTTCTGAAAAGTCCAATTGTTGCAGAATTTTTAGGATTCAAGAAAGATGACAGTTATAGCGAATCCGATATTGAAAGTGCCATTATCTCTCATTTGCAGGAGTTCATCATGGAAATGGGACGTGGCTTTGCATTTATGGGTCGTCAAGAGATGATAAGAACAGCAAATAACGACTATTTCATTGATTTGGTATTCTATAATGTTGTGCTGAAATGTTATGTGCTTATTGATTTGAAAATAGGAAAGATTACCCATCAGGATGTTGGTCAGATGGATATGTACGTAAGAATGTATGATGACCTGAAACGTACTGAAGGCGATAATCCTACAATAGGAATAGTATTATGCAGTGAAACTGATGCTGATATTGCGAAATACTCTATTCTTAAGGGTAACGAGCAACTGTTTGCTTCAAAATACAAACTTTATTTACCTACGGAGCAGGAACTTCGCAGGGAAATAGAGGCTCAAAAAGAATTGTTCAACTTACAAAATAACTGAAAAAAACAAAAATAATTTTAGACTAACATATTAATTAACAAGCGTTTGCTTATTATTCTAAAACGTCCTTAAAACTTGGCGGTTTGAAGATGTAATTGGGGAATAATAAAGCAGGTGCTCACGTGTATACGTGGGTACTTGATTTATCTCTAATTACGGGTTCCGCCAAGTACCCAAGGACGTGGATAAATTGAGTATCCACGTTTTTTATTAGGTACTTGGCGGAACAGAAGGTTTTATTACTAATATGCTAACGCGTTAGTAATAAAACAATTATGACTAGCGCTGACATTATTGGCGTTGTAGATATTAGTGAAGATGAAATCAAAAATTGGATTCCAGATTTATTAAATGTTCTACTGCGCGATCATTCTGCAAAACATGATGCTAAAATCGGGTCAAGCAATCCAGATGAACATCATATCATTTGGGCGACTGATAGTTACGAGACTCTCGGTAATTGCTACAACAAACGTGCTCAAATTAGAGCTGAACTTATAACTGGCAAAAACGGACGAGTAATCCGCCCGCGTGCTGTAAAAACAAAAGTTGAGCAGCAAACTCGTACACGCAACAAAGCCGAGGTTTTTACGCCATCATGGGTTTGTAATGCCCAAAACAATTTAATTGATAACGAATGGTTTGGTCGCATTGGAGTTTTCAATACGGAAAATAACGACAAAACCTGGACCACTAATCCGGAAAAAATAACCTTTCCAGAGGGTAAAACATGGATTGACTATGTAAAAGATTGCCGCCTTGAGATAACATGTGGCGAAGCTCCTTACTTAGTTAGTCGATATGATACCGTAACGGGCGAATATATTCCAGTTGAGAAACGAATAGGCCTACTTGACCGTAAGTTGCGAGTGGTGAACGAAAACACCTCTACGCCCGACGAATGGGTACCTTATGCTCATTTGGCACTAGCATCTGTTTATGGCTACGAGTGGCAAGGCGATAGTTTGCTATTGGCCCGGGAGGCTGCGCTATGCACATTCATGGACCATTTTTGGCAAAAATTCCCCAACGAAAATCTATTTGACAAAACCATTATCAAGTCAGCTTATATCATAAGCTGGAACTTGTGGCAAATGGATGGCCTAAAAGGAAAAATCCCTTATTCTGAAAAAGTAGTTATTAACACAGACCTTTATGGTTCAGAAGAAAAAACCATAGAAGAAGGAGTTTACTGCGAGATTCTCTCATGGAAGTTAGAGCCTAATAAAAAAGGCATACTCAATTTAAGAAAGGACAAAAAAAGTCAATTTTTCTCTACAAGTCTTTGTCTCTCAAAAAAATACAAAAAATAATCTCTTAAATATTTCATACACTATGGCAAGTATTGAATTTGAAAATGTTAGTAGTTGGCATATCATTTATTTATACACAATAGATGATGAGCAACATAAAGATCTTGTTAAGGTTGGAAAAACAAGTACCAACGAACTAGACCCAACCGATGACGACATAAAAAATGCAGCAATTGTCTGTATTCGGGGTCAGTTGAGCCGAGCAGGCATGTCATACAAAGATTTTTATGCAGAAAAGGCAATTTGTAGAGACAAAGATGGTAGTATAATAAACTTTTGGGACTACGATGTTCATGATGTTCTTGAACGCTCAGGAATAAAAAACAAAAAGTTCAAAGGAAGTTCAGGCCGAGAGTGGTACGAGTGTTCAATGGAAACTGCCAAGGCCGCAATTAAAGCAGTAAAAGAAGGCAGACAATCGTTAAATGACAACGAAATCCGTGCTGACGTTAAACCAATTGTGTTTCGCGAGGAACAGCGTCGAGCAATTGATCAAACAAAGAAGGCTTTCGTAAATCACCAAGAAATGCTTTGGAACGCAAAAATGCGGTTCGGAAAAACTGTGTCAGCCTTGCAAGTGGTAAAAGAAATGAAATTCAACCGCACACTTATTGTTACTCATCGTCCTGTGGTTATTGATGGCTGGTTTAAGGACTTTGGTTGGATTTTTCACGACTGCACAAATTTTCAGTTCGGTTCAAAAAAAGATTATGGCTCTGACTACAATAAATGCGAAAGCGATTTGAAGAAAAAAGGAATCAATTATGTTTTTTTCGCATCAATACAAGACTTGCGCGGTTCGGATAAAGTTGGTGGTAATTATGAAAAAAATACCGAATTGTTCAGCACCAAATGGGATTTGCTAATAGTTGATGAAGCTCACGAAGGAACTTTAACCGCATTGGGTGATAATGTGTTGAGCGAATTGATAAAAACTAAAACCAAAGTGCTGAAACTCAGCGGTACTCCATATAATCTTATTGACAAATTCGACAAAGAGGCAACATTTACGTGGGATTATGTGATGGAGCAACGCGCTAAAGTAAATTGGGAAAACGAACATCATGGAGAACCCAACCCTTACGCGTGTTTGCCTTCAATGTGTATTTACACTTACGACTTGCCTGCGCTTATGAATCCTTCAATTGAAGCAGATAGCATGTCGTTTAATTTTCGCGAATTTTTCAAAACCGATGGAGACTTTGACGATAAGTTTGTTCATGAGGATTCGGTAAAAGCCTTTCTTGATTTGTTGGTTGAAAATGATGCAAATAGTACTTATCCTTTTTGCACTGACCGCTTCATAAATACTTTCCGCCATACGCTTTGGATGCTGCCAGGTGTTAAAGCCGCTAAGGCAATGAGTAAGTTGTTAAAGAGTCATAAAACATTTAACCAATACGAGATTTTAAACGTGGCTGGTAACGGTGACGAAGACGAAGAAAATGAAGAAGCATTGCAAAAGGTAAAAAATGCTATAGGCAACAATCCTCTTACATCAAAAACCATCACTTTGTCATGTGGCCGTTTAACAACTGGTGTAAGTGTTCCTGCGTGGACAGGTGTCCTTATGCTTGCAGGTACAGCAACCACTTCGGCAAGCGGTTATATGCAAACTATTTTCCGAGTGCAAACACCTTGCAACCTTGGCGGAATGCAAAAAGAACAATGCTTTGTGTTTGACTTTGCGCCCGACCGTACACTACAAGTACTTGCTGACGTAGCTCATATTGAAAGTGTAGGTAAAGGAACTACCGAGAGTCAACGCCAAACTTTAACCCAATTCCTAAACTTTTGCCCTGTTATTTCGCTTAACGGATCTACTATGCAAGAGTACAATGTTGACTCCTTGTTTACCAAACTTAAACGTGTATTCATAGAACGCGTTGTTCAAAGCGGATTTGAGGACGAACACATTTTCAACCAAAAATCGTTGCAAGGATTAAGCGGCTCCGAACTTAAAATGTTTGATAAACTACATTCAATTATCGGCTCAACCAAGGCAATGCCAAAAACCAAAAACATTGACATTAATAAAAAGGGATTAACAGAAGAAGAACAAGAACTTGTTAGTGAAATAGAAAATAAAAAACGTGGCGGGAAAAAACTTACTAAAGAAGAACAAGAACTACTTGAACGCCATAAAGCCGAACTTGAACAGATGCATGCGGCTGCAAGCATTTTGCGAGGAATTGCAATACGAATGCCGTTAATGATTTTTGGTGCTAATGTGAAAGAAGGAGAAGAAGAAAAGGAATTTACCATTGATAATTTTGACAATTTGGTTGACGATGAATCGTGGAAAGAGTTTATGCCAAAAGACGTAAGTAAAAAGCTATTCCGCGATTTTAAAAAATACTTTGACAAAGACATTTTTACAGCAGCCAGCCGCCGCATTCGTGAATTAACAAAGGAGGCCGACTCTATGAGCATTGAAGAACGTATGGAACAAATCCATACAATCTTTAACTATTTCCGTAATCCAGATAAAGAAACAGTTCTTACTCCGCCACGAGTGGTAAATATGCACATGAGCAATACTTTGGGTGGATATTGTTTCTACGACGAAGATTTTGAAGAAATGCTTACGAAGGACCCTTGTTTTGTTAACCACAGCGAAGTAACAAAACAAGTTTTTTCAGCTCAAAGCCAAATTCTAGAAATAAACTCAAAAAGCGGACTATATCCGCTATATGCCGCATACTCAATATATAGGAGCCGTTGCTCAATAGCTCGCGAGAAAAACCAAAAACTTACACTCGCTCAGCAACAAACAATTTGGGACACTGTGCTTGCCGAAAACATTTTTGTGTTGTGCAAAATACCAATGGCAGAGTTCATTACAAAACGTACACTTGGCGGATTTCGCAAAGTGGCATTCAATGTGGCTTATTATAAAAATTTGCTCGTTGAGATTAAAAATTCACCCGATAAATTGATTAAAGCCCTTTCTAACTCAAAAACTTACAAATCAGCTAAAAACAATTCTAATATGATATTTGATGCAATTATAGGAAACCCTCCATATCAAGAAAACGATGGTAGTGGCGCTGCTGGTGATGCCGCTATGCCGATATATAACAAATTTGTTGACTTAGCTCTATTGTTAAAACCTACATATATTACAATCATTATGCCGTCAAAGTGGATGATTGGTGGTAGAGGTTTGGATAAATTCCGAACAAGTATGGTTGAGGACCATCATTTAGCTAAGTTTTTTGACTATGAAGACGACTCCTACATTTTCCCTAATACACACATAGATGGCGGTATTTGTTATTTCTTATGGGATAAAAAGCATAATGACAAAATGCAATATTCATATCGTACTAAAGATGGTGATGTTATTAATACTGTCAGATTCTTGAACAATGACACTTCATCTTTTATCATTCGTGATTTTAGGCGTCAATCAATTATTGAGAAAGTCACTAAAAGAGCGTCTTTTAAAGAAATTGTATCATCATCGCGTCCATTCGGAATTAGAAAAGATCTGTTTAATTCTCCAGAACGCTATCCTGATTCTAGACTTTCAGAAAAAATGTTTGAAAACGCAATTCAAATTCATGGAGTAAAAGGAGTAAAGGGCGGAGCTAGAAGACAATTAGGTTTTATTAATTCAAGTGTAATAACACAAAATGTACAATGGATACCTCTTTATAAATTGTTCTTTACGACCACTTATTCTACAGGTGCTATTAATTTTCCTGAAATCATAGTTGCAGATTCGAATGTTGTATGTACAGAGACCTTTTTGGTTATAGGTCCATTTAATACGAAACTCGAACAGCAAAATTGTTTGAAGTATACCAAAACTAGTTTCTTCAAAACACTATTGTTTTTTGGTAAGGGATCAATGCAAGTAACACAAGAAGTTTTTTGTTATGTTCCTCTCCAAGATTTTACCTCAAATAGTGATATTGATTGGAGTCTAAGTGTTGAGGAAATTGACAATCAACTATATAAAAAGTACAACCTTACAAATGATGAAATTGCGTTTATAGATGTTTTGATAAATCCAAAGGAGTAACACATATAAACAACCCTCCCCCAAAAGCCTCCGTCACCAACGGAGGCTTTTTTGTTGTTTTTCCACATCCTAAAACTTTCCTACTGAAAACTTTTGCGCATTTTGGTCAAAAGTTTAAAGTACAGGCGAAAACTATTTGCTTGGTGTGGAATAACGTTTTGGCAATGCGTTAGTTAGGATTGAATATTTTCAAAACGCTGGAATTTGTTCTATTTCAGCAAGTTGTAAACATATTGCACGCTGTTGGCGTATTCCTCGTCGGTGGTTAGGTGCTCAATAATCATTGGCATGTTGGCGTTTTCTTTTTCGGCTAACCCAATGTATCGTTTAATGTCGAGCGAGCCATCGCCACAGGCACATTCCTGAAGTTGAAAGGTGTATTCTTCTTTTAGTTTGATGTCTTTCAAGTGGCAACTGCAAATGTGGCCTTTCAGTTTGGCAAAACACTCGTCAAGAAAGCGGTCGTTGAAGAAATAGCGTTCGGGCGAGGTTATCATGTTCACCACATCGAGGTGCGCTCCAAATTGAGGACGGTTAACATCGCTAATCAGGCGAAGGTATTCGTCGGGGTTGCTTGGAATCATCCAAGGCATTGATTCGATGCAGAATTTGGTGTGTTGAGGTTGGGCAGTGTCAATAATCTGGCGAATCATGTCAACGGCCATTTTCCACAATTCTGTGCTGAAATTTTGGCGATAACCGCCATCCCAACGAGGTCCGTAGGGAGTGCCCACTACATTTACGCAACATGTGGCGCCAATGCGGTCGGCCATGCGCAATTGGTTAATGGCATAGTCAATCCAGTGGGCGCGTTCGTCAAGATTGGCCGCAAGGGTATTGCGCCAAATGCCCACTTCGGCAATTAGTAAACCGGCTTTGTCGGCTGCATCTTTGTAAGCCATATAAACATTTTCGCCAGCCAAATAATCAACAGGAAAATTTATGCTTTTCAGTCCAAGGGCTTTGTGTTTGGAGGCCCAATCGGTGGGAGACGAATGCTCTAAACAAGAAGAAATTCCGAGTAACATGGGTGAGTGGGTGTTTGGTTGTTTTTATTAAAAATTACGATGATGCAACACTGTGGAGTCCATTTCGTTTAGGTTATGCACACCAGTGCGGGCCATTGTGCTTGCAAGTTCGGCAGTCATGTCGTTGATGCGTTGCGACACTGCGTCGGAGCCTTTTTTTAGCAAAGGCATCAAATGTCGGCCTACTGAAACAGCTTTGGCTCCAAGTGCCAGACATTTATAGGCATCGATGCCGCTTATTATGCCGCAATCGACAAACACATCGACGTTGTTGCCTACGGCTTTAAGTATATCGCCAATAACCATTAATGGCGGAACTGCATATTGCATAATGCCATGGTGATGCGACACAACTATTGCCTTGCAGCCGGCTTTGGCACATTTTTCGGCATCAAAAGCGCTCAACACGCCTTTAACAACAAAAGGAACGCTTGCGGCTTGTACAAACTCTGATATTTCGGCTATCGATTTTGGTCGTAAAGGAATATCAAAGCAACTATCGTATCCGCCATTACCATTAAAGGCGTGGTCGATGTCCATGCCCACAGCCACGCAGCCAGCGTTAACGGCATGTTCAATCTTGCGGAACACCTCGCGGTTGTCGGCATAAGGTTTAACAACTTTAACCGATTTGGCGCCAGTAGCAATAATATCTTCTAACTCTTGGTCGTCGCCCATGCCAACCCAGTGTAGAGTGTTGCTTTTAGCGGCGGCCTCGGCATATACAATCATTCCGTTAGTGGCTTTTTCCTCAATAAAACTTGCGCTCTCTTTGCCTCGCGAACCAAGATGTGAGAGTGCGGCTGTCATAATAGGAGTTGAGAATTGATGTCCAAAAATCTCAATGTTGGTAGATGGAAGGTCAGAGTCGATGTAGCGAGGTTCGATAAGAAGCGAATCGAAAAAATCGCGGGTTATTTTATCGGAAGATGAGGTGTACATAAGTCAATTCTTTTTATAAAGAACAACCCGTTGCGCATAATACACAACGGGTTATTATAGTACTTTGACGATAGTTATTTAAAATTTTCTGACGCTTTTAACGTGCAACATTTGGTGCAACTTGTCGAAGTTGATCATCAAACTGGCTTTAACACCAAATTGTAGAGGATTGGCGTGTTTGCATTGGTTTGAAGCAAGCGAGCCGTTGTAGGTCCCATCGAACGACACAATAGGTTGGTTGCTTTTGTTGGCAATGCTGATAAGGCTGTAGCCAAAGTAGGCACCGCCATACACAAACGTACCTTTGCTTATTTGGTATGATAAACCAGCCTCGCCGCAAAGAGAAAGGCTAAACGATTTGCAATCGGCAGGTTTCTTTAGTTTGTTTAGTTCAATGGCCGAAAAACCATGGTTAGGCAACGAGTCGTAAACCTCGCCAGTTGAAGGGTAGAATCCTTGGGTTTCGTACGAGCCTTCTTTCAGTTTGTACTTCTTAACAATAGGAACACCAATCTTTAGGCCAACACCACCAATAAAGTTCACTCCGCGCGATATGTTTGGAATTTGGTAAAGTCCCATGATAGGAATTTCGAGTTGAGTAACTTTTTGTTTTTCAACAAAATTGGTAAACACAGTTCGCAACTCAAACTCTTCGCCTTCGGGGCTTACTTCGGCATCGAAAGCAGAGCTGCGTTCAATAAAATTGAAGGTTGTTTTGGCGCCATAGGTTGAAAAGCCAATGCCAGTGCCAACTCCCCAATTGTCATCGATAAAGTAGCGATAACCAAGGTTGAAGGTGATGCCCATTTGAGGACCATGGTCGCCGTTGGAAGTTTTGCCTTGCAGAGTGTGCAGTCCGCTACCAAGGTCAACATGTAGCAGTTGGTTTTCTTGAGCAAAAGAGGTTGCTGCAACAAATAAAAAGGCAGCCGAGAGAAATATCTTGTTCATTTTCATTGCATTACTGTTTTACTACGTTAACCGATTGATTGCCAACCATAATCAGGTAAGCGCCTTGTGGCAAAGCCGAAAGGTCAATTTGCATGTTGTTGTCAACGGTTTGTTGCAATAGCAGTTGGCCGTTGGCGTCAAACACTTTTATGCTTTGTCCAGCTTCAATGTTGCCGCCACGTATGGTCACTAGGTTAAGCGTTGGGTTTGGATAAGCGGTTAGTTCAATGGTAGGTCCAAAATCCATGCTGCACGAGTAATAAGTTTGACCGTCTTTGTTGGTAGCAATAAGGTAGTAGGTGCCAGATAGTCCGCCTACCTCGTTGTAGTAAGCATTGGTGCAAACTTGCTTGTCGTTGTGCATCCACACGTAGTTATTAAACTGATGTTCAACATCGACAATAGAAACAACGTCGTCCCACATTTTTCTGATAAAGCGTTTGCGAACTTGGTAGTCAATTTGTTTGGTCAAATGGCTTGAACCAAGTTGGGCGGTTATGCCAATCACACCTTGAGCCGATGCGGAGTCGGGTATGGTGTAAGTGATTCCGTTTTGGCTGTTGTCGGCAGTTCCGTTTATGGTGTAACTGTAGTTAACGTTGTATAAGGCGCTCGATTTGGTTACTGAAATTTCAAGATCGTCGTCGTTTTCGCAAGTTACAAACGGATTAGGAGCATCAAAATCGATAAGCGCTTTAATGTCGGTAATGTTTTTGTCGGCAATGCCGTCGCCATCGGTGTCGATGTTGAGGTCGGGGTTGCCGTCGCCGTCAATGTCGCAGTTAAGGTTGCAAATGCCGTCGTCGGTAAAGTCAACGTTTATTTCGGTGTTCTGTTGCCAAGTAGCAACAAATGTCAAATTGTGGCTTGGCATTGTGCCAAAGTTGGTAACTAATGTGCCGTTATCGGTTGCCCAACCAGTGAATTTAAATCCAGCTTGGGTTGGAGTGTATGCAACAATTGGCTCGCCAAACAAAATGCTGTCAACTTTTGAAGTGGTTTCGGTTTCGGCCCAAGTAATGGCGTATTTGTTTTTGTTCCACAAACCAAAGAATTCAACAGTGTCGGTAGCAGAGCCAAAGTCGGAAATGGCAACGTTGCTGTTTTGTGAGTTAGACCAACCTGCAAATGAGTAACCGTCGAGCGAAGGATTGGCGGGAGCTACAATAGGTTCGCCGCGCATCAGTTCAACGGTTGTGGTAATGTCGCCGTTGTTTGGAGTCCAGCTAATAAGCAAATGATTTTCGGTCCAAAGAGCAAACAAAGTATCGCCAAGTTCGGTCATGGTACCAAATTGGGTTTCAGCATCACCATCGGCAGCATGGCTCCAACCTGCAAAGGTGAATCCATATCGGCTTGGGTTGGTGGCAGGAGCAACAATTTCGTCGCCAAAATTGAGCGACTTGCTGAAGAATACGCTATCGGTGCCGTCGTTCATCAACCAAACGCTAGCATATTGTTTAACCGACCATATAGCGGTAAACGAAATGTCGTTGGCGGGCATTGTGTTAACCTCGGGAGCCCATGTGTAGTCAAAACCATCGCGCAAAAGAGTAGGAGCAACAATGGGGCTTTGGTACATGGCTGAGGTGTGAGTGTAAGGCATGTTTAGGTTTATAATGCCATCGCCAATGTTCCAAGTAACGGAGTATGAGTTTCGGCTATAGAAAACATCTTGCACCGATGAGCCGTCGCCAGCAATGGTTCCAGCCTCAAAAGCGTTAAGAGTAAAGCCGGTGTAGTTATTAGGAATAACCTCCATAAGGTCGCCTGTTTTACCGGTGTTGGTAGTTGATTCGGCAAGAGTGTAAGAGCCGTCAAGTTCTTGAGTAAAGTGGCGAACGGTGTAGATTATACCATCGCTTGCCTCCCAAACAACGGTGTAGGTAGCATCGGAGTTAGGCATAGTGGCTGGCACTTGTGGCGACCATGTGTAAGTGAAACCATTGCGGTTTAATGTTGGAGCAACAAGAGGAGTTCCGTAGTAAACCAATCCATCTTCGGTGTAAGCTGATGCTTCAACCAAGCCTTGAGTAGTAATCCAAGCAAGTGAGTGTTGGTTGCGAGCGTAGTCGATGCGAACAACTGTTGAGCCATCGCCGTTTATGGTGCTTTGGCTGAAGTTTGCGGTAAAACCAACGGTGTCTTTAGCCACTGCAACTGTAGCAGCATCGGCTAAACCCGAAAGAGTTTGAGAGTAAGTGGCGGTTGCGGGATAAGTGCCATCAAGTTGCATAAAGTAATGCTCAACGGTGTAGTTGGTTGCGCCTGCAGTCCAAACAGCGTTGTAGGTTAGCGCGTTGGCAGGCATTGTGGTAGCAGGTGTTGCGTCCCAAGAGTAACTATATCCAGCCTTGTAAAGTTGAGGTGCTGTGATGCTAGCGCCATAAACCACCGAACCGCTGGTGTAGCTGTTGGTTGCTGTTCCTCCGTTAAGATTCCAAGTTAAATCGTAACTATTGCGGTTGTAGAAAATGTCAATGTCGTTGTTGGCATTGGCGGTAATGGTTTTTTGGCTGAAGGTTTGGCTTGTGAAACCAGTGTACGATTTTGCCTCGGCAGCAGTAGGAGCATCGGTTTTGCCGCTCAACTGTTGTGTGCTTGATGCGTCAACAGTATAGGTGCCATCAATATTTTGAAGGTTGTGGCGCACAGTGTAAAGGTTGTCGTTAGCCACCCAAACCGAAGTGAAGGTGGTGTTGGTAGCCGGCATGTTGGATATCACGTTGTCCCACGATCCTGTGTATCCAGCACGAACAAGCGTAGGAGCGGTAATAGGCGCATCAAAGTAGATGCTGCCAGCAGCAGTGTATGAACCAGTTGCAGAACCTCCGTTGGTAATGTTCCAAGTTAGGGTGTATTGGTTGCGAGTGTAGTTGATGGTTATTACAGTGCCACCGTTGCCGTTAATAGTGCTTTGGCTTATGCTTTGAGCAGTAAATCCTTCGTATGTTTTGGCGGTAGCAGCAGTCGTGCTGCCAGTGGTGCCGTATTTGGTTTCAACATTAGCTTCGGTATAAGTTGAACCATCAAGATTCATTTTGTAGTGTTTAACAGTGTAAGGAGTACCTGATGCGGCGGTCCAAATGGCGTAGTAAGTAACGTTGTTTGCAGGCATGGTGCTTATGGTTGCCACAGCGCCTGTTGCCGAAGTTGACCAACCTGCAAGTTCGTAGCCCGAGTTGGTTACATCGGGAGTAAGAATGGTTGTTCCGTAAGCAATGCTGCCACTTGTGTGTGTGGTGCTAGTTATACTTGCTGATGCACCATTATGGCTAGCGTTTAGGTCCCATGTTAAAGTATAGTTGTTAACTGTCCATTTTGCGAACAATGTTCCGTTAGCACTAAACGCTGTGTTATCGGCAGTGGTGGTAATAAATCCGTTTGCGTCAATCATTTGAGTGCCGTTGCCGTTAACAGCGGTGTAGTAACCGCCAAAGGTGTAGCCTGTTTTGGTTGGAACGGTGATGGCGTTTGCGCTTGCGGTCATGGCAGCGCCGCCGTTTGTTAGCGCAAATTTGTTGCCGTAAGTTTCGTAAACAGCAGCAGTACCAGCCGATGTTGCTCCTTGGTTGTCAAGCGTAATGGCATAAGTGTTAGCAGTCCATTTTGCATAAATGGTAACAATGTTTCCGTTGCTTGTAGTAAGGTTAGTAACACTTTGGCTGTTGGTGTAGTTAGTGCCCGAACCATCGGCATTTGCGGTCCAACCAGCAAATGTGTAACCAGTGCGGGAAAAGGCGTTCGCCGAAAGAGTTTTAGCAACGTTGTAAGTGTGGCTGCTATTGGTCATTGTGCCATTTGTAGCGCCGTTGCCGTTGTAAGCTACTTCGTAGGTTATGGCAGTCCATTTTGCATACAAAGTGCCATTAGCGCTAAAGTTGGTATTGCTAGCGTTGGTGGTAATAAATCCGTTTGCATCAATATATTGTGTTCCTGCACCGTTTGCAGCAGTGTAGTAACCTCCAAAAATGTAACCAGTTTTGGTAGGAACGGTAATGGCGTTTGCACTTGCGGTCATGGCAGCACCGCCATCGGTTAGCGAGTAGTTTTTGCCAAAGGTTAAATAAATGGTTTGTGTGCCAGCGGTAGTTGCGCTTGCGTTATTAAGAGTAATGGTGTAACTGTTAGCGCTCCATTGAGCGTAAAGGTCAACAATTGCGCCATTGGTGTTGCTTAGGTTAGTAACACTTTGGCTGTTTGTGTAGTTAACACCGCTACCATTTGCAGCAGTGTTCCAACCAGTAAAGGTGTAACCTGTGCGGGTGAAGGAGTTTGCCGAAAGAGTTTTAGCAGCGTTGTAAGTGTGGCTGCTATTGGTCATTGTGCCACTGCCGTTGTTGGCATTATATCGAACTTGGTAAGTGTTGGCAGTCCATTTTGCGTACAAAGTTCCAGCCTCGCTGAATGCAGTGTTGCTTGCATCGGTGGTTAAAAATCCGTCAGCTCCAATAAACTGAGTGCCCTCGCCATCTTGTTCGGTGTAGTAGCCGCCAAAGGTGTAGCCTGTTTTGGTTGGAACGGTAATGGCGTTTGCACTTGCGGTCATGGCAGCACCGCCGTTTGTAAGAGCAAATTTGCTACCAAATGTTTCGTAAATGGTTGCGCTACCAGTAGTGGTTGCGCTTTGGTTATCGAGCGTAATAGCGTAAGTATTGGCGCTCCATTGAGCATAAATGGTGTAAGAACCGTTATTAGCACTAACTAAGTTCGAAACCAAAACTTTATCGGCATACGATGTTCCGCTACCGTTTTCTTTGGTGTTCCAATTGCTGAATGTGTAACCAGTGCGAGTGAAAGCGTTGGCGCGTAAGTTGCCAGCCACTCCGTAGGTCATGTAACTAGGTGCCATTGTACCACTACCGCCATTTGGTTGGTAGCTGATAGTGTACGAATTGGCTGTCCATTTAGCATAAAGAGTGGTGTTAGAAGTAAAGGTAGTTGAGGTTGCCAAAATGGTTCCCGATGCATTTACATATTGAGTGCCACCACCATTTATAGCAGTGTAGTAACCGCCAAAGGTGTAACCAGTGCGAGTAGGAATGGTTACGCTTGCAGGACTATAAGCATTAGCGTAGGTTAGCAACAACGAAGCGGTGCCTGCAGTAGTTGCTCCTTGATTATCAAGAGTTATGGTGTATGTTTTGGCTGTCCAATTGGCATACAAAGTAATGTTGGCAGTTGTGGCAGTGTTGCTAGCTACAATTTTACCTGTAGCATCAATATACTTAGTGCCACCGCCGTTTGTAGCAGTGTAATAACCGTCAAAGTCGTATCCAGTTTTGGTTGGAACGGTAATGGTTGTAACGGCAGCACCTCCATTTGTGGTAGCAAATTTGGTTGCATAGGTCAAGTACAAAGTGTTAACCGATTGTGTGCCGCCTTGAGCATTTAATGAAATGGTGTAGGTATTAGCAGTGGCTATTACATAAAGTGTTTTGTTAGTAGCATCGTTAGCACTAGGAGTAAATGCTGCGCCTGCCTCGTAATTTGTTCCGCTACCATTTGCGGCAGTGTTCCATTTACAAGAGTAACCAGTTTTGCTGATGCTTGGCAGAGTGAAAGTTGGTGCGGTCCAAGTGGCAGTTAGTGCTACCGAAGCACCATTTGTGCTTGCTAAATTCTTAAAGTATTGTGCTGTTGATGCAGTGCCAGTCCAGCTTGTGGTAACGTTGGTGCTTGCAGTTCCACTTAATGCCGACGAAGCCAACCCTGTTGCTGTCCATCCAGCAAATGATGCAGCTTTGCTATCAGTTGTTTTGCCAATGGTGGCGCCAGTGCTATTAGCATTGTATGCCATTGTAAAGGTTTTGGTTGGGTTGCTTATGTTTTTCACTTCGTCAAACAAAGCCGAAGTTGGCGCACTTGAACCCGCAGTGCCATTGTTAAGCGAGTACGAAATGGTGTAACTATTAGCTGTCCATTTAGCATACAAGGTTGCACTAGCGTTAAAGTAAGTGTTGGCTGGTAGAGCGCCATTGGTGCCAATAACTTGTGTGCCGCCACCATTTGCAGCGGTGTAGTATCCGCCAAAAGTGTAGCCAGTGCGTGTAGGAACGGTTATGCTTGTAACTGCAGTGCCGTTGCTGGTAAGCGCATATTTGCTACCGTAAGTTTCGTAAACCACATCAGTGCCGTTGGTAGCACCAGCGCGGTCAAGAGTAATGGTGTACTCGTTAACTGTCCAGTTGGCGTACAAAGTTGTGTTTGCGCTAAATTGGGTGTTTGCAACGGTAATAACACCAGTTGCGCTAATGCATTGTGTGCCACCACCATTTGCAGCAGTGTAGTAACCGCCAAAGTTGTAACCTGTTTTGGTAGGAATAGTTATGCTGCTTGGACTGAAACTATCGCCATAAACCTCGGTTATGCTAGCAGTTCCTGCTGTAGTGGCACTTTGATTGTTAAGGGTGATGGTGTAGCTATTTGGGCTCCAAATGGCGTAGAATTTATTTCCGCCCACAGCCACAGTGCCGTAGCTTGATATTGTACTGCCGTTATTGGAAGCACTCCAACCCTTAAACGTGTAACCTGTTCTGCTAGGATTAGCTGGAGCGCTAATGCTGCTGCCAAATGCTGCGCTATTGCTTTCAACGGTTGTACTTGTTCCATCGTTTTTGTACCACACCACATCGTAGTTGTTTACTGACCATTGTGCGTACAAAGCACCATTTGCACTAAAGTTGGTGCTGCTAGCGTTTGCGGTAATGTAGCCGTTAGCATCAATGTATTGCGAGCCACCACTTGCAGCAGTGTAAAATCCGTTAAACGTGTAACCGGTGCGAGTTGGCACCGTTATGGCGTTGGTGGTTACAGTCATTTTGTTGCTTACAACGCCCGATGTGTTGGTTAGATAAAAACCGTTGTTGTAATTTTCGTAAATGGTTGAGGTTTCAAGGTTGCCACCTTCGGCACTTAAACTGATGCTATAGGTCAAAGGAGTCCAAATAGCATAATAGGTTAAGTCTGATGCGGGCATTGTGCTTGCTACTGAGCCTGTTACAGCATCGGCGTTAGTGCTCCAAGTAAGTAAGTAGCCTGTTTTTGTAGGACTTGGAGCGGTAATGTTGCTTTGGTATTTGGTGCTGATTGTGGTAGTGTTGCCATCGTTAACCCAATTCAAATTGTAGCTGTTGCGTGTGTATAGGTATTTTACCACGCTTGTTCCATCGCCAGCAATGGCTACGTTTTGTACTTCGCTGAAAGTAAAACCAGTAACGGTTTTTTTAGCTGAAGCAGGTTCAGTTGTCATTGTTCCGGTTGTTCCAGTTTTGTTTTCGGCAGTGGCAAACAATTCGGTATAAGTTCCAGCAGTGGCAAGGCTTTCGCCTAAGTGCTGAACTTGATAAGGTGTGTTGGTGTTTGGATTCCAAAATGCATACAATGTGTTTGATGCACTATATGTGCTGAATAAATAGCTTCCACCTAAATCCCAAGTTTTGACGTTACTGTTGGCATCTTGTGCCCAACCTTGCAGCGTGTATCCAACTCGTGTAAATCCGCCCCTTGGCAAAGTGATTGACGAACTTGTGGTGCTACCTGTCATTGCATCAATGGTTCCTGTACCTCCGTTGGCATTAAAACTGATGTTGTAACCTATTAGAGCTAGCACATTAAACGATACCGATTTTTCGTCGTTTTCGGCATCGTTGTCGCAACTAATGCGAGCCATGTAGTTGTAGGTGCCTTGTGCATTTGGGTTAATGGTGAATTTGAGTGTGGCTGTGCTGCCTGAGGCAAGTGTGCCCACAGTCCAAATGCCAGAGTTGAATGTTCCTGCTGTTGGGAACCCGCTTACTGCTGTTGGTGTGCTACTGCTCGAAATGGATGTAGGGAACACAACTTGTACGTTTTCGGCATTGGTTGGATTTAAGTTTTGTACTACTATCTCAACATTAACCAAGTCGCCCTCGGTTATTTTTTTGCCCGAAATGCTTGTGCCGTTTTTGTCGGTTAGCGTAAGTGTTTTTATAGTTGCATCAAAACCAGCGTAGCAACCTGCATTCTTTGCAAAGGTTAGTGCTTGCTTAACGTTTATTGTTTGGTTTTGCCCCGATGTAAAGTTGTAAGCTACACCCGATGCCGAGTTTGACGAGTATTTTATTTGATAGTTTATGTTCCCTCCTTTGGGGTAAGGTACCGCCGACATGCAGAATAAACCACTGCCGTTGGTAACCGCACTAAATGGTTCGTTGTTGCCGTCAAGAATTTGCGAACTTCCATCGGCATTCCAAAGTGTTACAGTTATTCCTGCCAATCCCAGTTCGCTTGCGTCCCAAGTTTGGTTTTGGTTGTTGTCAAAATATACTTTACCTTGAATAATGCCATAGTTATATATTGCATCGGCATCGTCAACTGCTATCTCGCTTATTTTAACATAGTCGTCGCCTTCTTGGGTTTTGTAGGCCCAAAAGTCAAGTATAGAGTTATTGCCAAGGCTGTTTGCATTGTATGAAAATTTTAATGCACCGCCACTTGATTGGTTAGAGTAGTATGGATTACCAGCTGTAAAAGTGCCAGGATTTGGAGTACGATTGGCTACATTAACGTATGTTCCGTTGTAGGTGGTGTAACTACCGCCATCAAAATAAACGGCATATTGCTCGTTGCTGTTAAGCGATGTGCTACCAGTAGCAAGTGCATTCATCAGTTTCAAAATACAGCCGTTAGGGTTTCCTTCAACGTCAAACATTGGCAAGTGAACCTCGCCTCCGTGAACTCGCAACTGAACTTCGTACTTGTCGGCATCTTTGGTAACAGCATTGCCTTGGGCATCGGTTCCGTCCCAAATAATGTAATTCTGCCCTTTTGATGCTGCGTTCATAATAACCTTGTCGCGGTAGTCAAATACTACAACATCGTTACCAAAGTTGTCAACATCGCGGTTGGTGTTTATAATAAGTTCGTAGGTGCATTGTTGGTCAAAATTCATGGTAAACATGCCGCCACTGCCTTGGTTTGCAATGCCTATGTTACCTGGATTTCCGTTTTCGTCATTTTTGTTGCTGCGGTTGCCAATAAAAGTTAGCGAACCATCGGTAGCCTTGGCAAATTCTTTGGGTTTGGTTGGAAATTTGCTCATTATTTGGCTAATGCCTTTGCCAGAACCAATTTGGGTAACTGTATCGGGATAGTTTAGGAAAATGGCATGGGTAACCACAGTTTGGTCGTTTTGCCAGTCGGGCTGTGGAAATGTTACGTTACCCATCAACGGATTAGTGTCGAGGTTTGGGCTACTGCTCGATGCACTAGTAATGCCGTGTTTGTAAAGTGTTTGGTTCGATGTGCCGTCAATCAAACCCACGTTGTTTGAGTAGAATTGAAACGCGCGAGGATCCATTCCGTTAGGCAAAAAGTTATAAACGTAGCCGTCTTTGGTTAGTATGTAAAGATCAGCAAACCAGTTTAAGTTAGCTCCATTTTCTGCAAGGTCGAGTGCGGCAGCGTAAAAGAATACACGGCCATCAATTGGTTTTTGTTTGTCAATGCCAAATACTGTAATGTCCCAAGCGCCAGTAACTGTATTGCATTCTGAAATGTTATCGTTCCAATTGCTTGCAGTTCCATACCCTCCAGTGGCTTCGCTTTGTGAGTAAAAACGGAACTCGTAAATACCATCTTCGGGCACAGTGAATGTGAGAGGAATGTAATAATTATCAGGGCTCTGACTTGCGTTTATGCCATACCGTGGACCGTTCTTCTCTTTGGTACGAGTGTTAATGTAGCCTATGCAATTTGTGGAGTTAACGGTGCCTCGATTGTTTGTGCTTTTTGTAACGTTATATTTCCACTCAGTACCAGTCGATTGACGCACAATTGATATGTTGCAACCATATTTAGTGCTTTTAGTTGCGTTACTCGAACCAAAGCAAATGGTTTCGTCTTTGCGAGCAATAACCATAAGGGTAGTTTGCATTTCGCGACCAGCTTTTTTCCAAGAACTGGTGTAGTGTAGATATGCACGTTTTGCGTTTGCGCTGGCATTCTTGGGGTTCATATTAAGTTTGTACGAACCTTCGGCCATGCTAAGCATTGGTAATAGAAACAAAGCTGCAAATAACATTGCCGCTTTGCAAAGTCTTGACTTTGTCATATTGTTTGGTTTTTATTAAGTCTTAAAAAGTTTTTTCTAAACTACAAAACTAATACTTATTAACAAATTGTTGATAAGTGTAAACGTTGATAATGGCTAAAAATCAGTCAAATACATCATTTAGCATGTGGTTGCAGTTTTTTTATTGATAAATAGAAGAGAAAAATGCTGAAGGGAAACGAGCATTCAGTAAAAAAAGCGCAGCAACATGGGCTTTTTTGCGCTGAAAATAAAAGTGCTGATTAGTGTAATTTGAACTTAAACAATAAGTTCTGACAATAGTTTAACTTGTTTTTCTCTTGAGAATTGTTCACTATTCTGGCAGTTGCAAGCAATTTCGCCACACTGAAATTGTGTATATAATGTAGGTAATAGTTCCAAAAGATGTTGCTTGTTGCGTACAATAGTTCCAGCTTTTGCAGTTTCTATAATTTCTTTCTGCGGATTTAAGTTGCAATCTTCTTTCCCAAAATGACTTTGCTTTAATAGTAAAGCTTCATTGTCGTTGTCGTAACAAAACAAAATGTGCCTTTGCAATGCAACATAGTCGTAGATTTTTGTGCCTACTATAGAGTAATAATTGAACAAAAGCAAAATGTTATGCTTGGCAAGTTCCTTTAGTAAGTCTTTATTATTTAATTGGGGAACGATGTTTACGTATGGTTTTAATTGAGGATACTTTGCATCTAAAAGATGTTCAATTCCAATAAAGTCGCGAATGCCGAAGAAATTTATTTCAAAATTGTCAATTTGCTTTTTTGTTACAACTTGACAGAAACAATCGAGTACGCTATCTAACGGGTGATATTTGTAAATGGTACCAACGTAGGCAAACCTAAGTTTGTCTGATTGCTGTTGTATGTTCTTAATTGCGTTTATGGCGTCGGGGTCGTAGCCGTTGGCAATAACAAAAGCATCGTTTTTAACAAGGCTTTTGATTTTTGAAACAAAATAATCGTTAACGGTGGTAACGAATTTTGCATTTGAGGTAAACTTTTTTTCAAAAAACGTGTTTCTCCAAAGCAGAAACCTGTTTTTACTTCTGGTAGGATCTTGAGTCCATGGGTCTCTGTAGTCGGCAATCCATGGAATGTTATGCAATCTGCTTAATTCAGATGCGTATTTAAAAAGAACAAAAGGTTCGCCAGTTGCTATAATGTAATCAACCGAATTGTGCTGCAAGTACTTTTTGGCGCCCTTATATATGCCCGCTTTTGGTCCTATGTTAAAAATGTATTGAACATTGTCGAAAAACGCACTGATGGCTTTACGTATAAAAGCATATTTGTTTTTTCCGTGTTTAAGCAGAATCTTGTTTGCAATATTGGGTTTATAAGGTGTACGTATTATGGTGCCATATTCGGTTTCTTCAACAATAGTTTCTTGTGTTGCCGAAGGGGCAATGTAGTCTAATTCGTTACCATATTTGTTTTCCCATTGGCGCGTAACAACAATAGGGTAAACTCCATTTTTTTTAAGGTACTTATACCAGGCAAATGGGCGCAATCCTCCAACTGAAACATAAGGAGGAAAGTCGTATGCCAGGATAAGTAATCGTTTCATTTTTGTATCAATTTTACCGCCATTCTTACTCCAACTCGCCCTTTCCTTCGCGAATTATCTCAAAGTCGTTTGTAGTGCAATCAACTACTGTTGAGGGTTGGTTGTCGCCATAGCCGCCATCAATAACAAAATCGACTAAGTGACCGTACTTTTCGTTTATCAGTTCGGGGTCGGTAATGTATTCTTCAATGTCGTTGTCGGCATGAATGGAGCTTGATAGCATTGGGTTGCCCAATTGTGCAATAATGGCTTGCAGTATGTTGTTGTTGGGTATGCGAACTCCAACTGTTTTGCGTCGCATTTTAAATTGGCGAGGAATGTTGCTATTTGCCTCAAGCACAAAAGTAAAAGGACCTGGGGTGTTGCGTTTTATCAACTTAAAGGCAGGTGTTGGCAGTTTGGTGTAGTCCGATACGTGCGATATGTCGCTAAAAACAAAAGAAAAAAAGGCTTTGTTCATATCTACGCCTTGTATTTTTGCCAAGCGTTCAACGGCCTTGTGTTGGTTAATGTCGCAACCAATACCATATATAGTGTCGGTTGGGTATATAATAACTCCGCCGTTTTTCAGCACTTCAACCACGCGGTCAATCTCGCGTTTGTTAGGATTGTCGGGGTGAATTTTCAGTATCATAGTTGTTTGTTTTTGGTTTGCCAAAAGGGGCTAATTACTAAAACAATTATTTGTTATAGGGTTTGTGTATGGTATGCCACAACTTTTCAAATTCGGTTTTGTATTGCTGAACTAGCGCATAGTTGCTGGTAACCAAAAGGTTTTCTTGGTTGTGCTTTATTGCGGTGTATGTCCAGTTAAAACTGCCAGTAAATAGCAACCTTGAGTCAATAATACCAAATTTGTTGTGCATCAGGTGTTGCGAGTGGTTTGTTCGTAACGGAATGTGCTTTTTCTGCAAGAAACTTATCATTGAGCCTGTGTCGGTGGTTTTGTTTATGTCCGACACCAATCGCACTTTAATCCCACGGTTGCGCGCCTCAACCAATTCGGTAGCAAGCGGCTTGTAACTTATTGTGTATATGCACACATCGATGCTGCGGTGTGCGTGCCTAATCAAATCAAGAATGGTTGTGGGAATGTCGTCGCTTGGGCTAAAGTAAGCGTGGTGAAAACGAAAAGTGTAGCGGTCAATGGTGTCGAAACAGTTTTCGAGCCATATAAGTGTGTCAAGCTCGGGGCGGCGAACCGACAACCGATGCGCATAATTAAACAGCAGTTTCTTCATGTCGCCGCGGCCCACTCGGTCTATTTGGTTTATCTTGTCAATAATCTCTTGCGGTATTTGATCTTGAAACCGTTCGCCAATGTGCTTCACAAAGTATTCGGCTATTTCGTATTTCACTTTATTCATTCCTGCTGAAATTTGCCGTAAGATAAGGCTTTAACGTAATATGAAGTGATGCTTTGTGGCGATTTTTATAAAAATGTAGGTTTATGTATCGGCCATTTGCATCAAAATATATTGCCTACTTGCTATAACACTAATAGTAGTGTGCCTTTTGTGCAGTTTTGGATCTTTGCAATCGGTTGTAAATGAGTGCGTAAATGCCAATATGTGGCACTTTATTAACATGTTTATTAACCGTTCGCGTGGCAAATGTTGCATCTTATATAGTTTCAATGTGCACTGGTGTAAAAAAAAATACAGTTGGCATTTAACTATATACGTTTGTGCACTAGAATCAAAAAACCATACTCAAATGAATTTGAAAAACAAACTGGTATTTGCGTTGATGCTGTGTGCATCGGCAGTATTTGCACAGGTTGAAGAAAGTAGTACCGATTTTGGTGAGGGTATTGCTTACGACTACGATTATTATAGCAATGGAGAAGAGGCTGGTGGAGTTTATTTTAAACTCGATGCTTCAACATTACAGGCTACAGTTGTTGCTGGTCCGTTCCAATATCGTGGCGATGTTGTAATTCCTGCAACTGTTACGGTTGATGGAAAAACCTACGCTGTTACTACTATTGGTAAAATGGCGTTTTGTAACTGCTTGGAATTGAATTCAGTTAAGTTGGGCGACAATGTTGAAACCATTAAAACACAGGCTTTTTACATTGCCGACAATGCTACAAGTGGTTCAGCTCGTCCGTTTTTTATGGACCTCGATGCTCCAAAACTTAAAACTCTTGAGTCTAACTGCTTTTATTCAACTTATGTTATTGGTAATACCGACATTAACGGCAACGCTGTAACAAGCAATACCGCTACCAATTCAGTAATTAAAATTGGTAAAAACGTACAGACTATTGGTAGTGGTATTTGGCAATGGGGCGGCGGCAACTATGCGCAAAAATTTGTGGTTGACCCCGAAAACCAATACTACTGCACCGACGAGTATGGCATTCTATATAGCAAAGACAAAAAAACATTGGTAATTGCTCCACGCTATTTGAAACTAGCAATGGGCAACCCAACAACCTTTGAATATAACATTCCCGAAACCGTGACATTGGTTCACAGTTTTGCTTTTTATTTTGTATCAACCAACAACTGGCTTAGTCTTACTGGTCTCGATGGCATTTCATCAATAACCAGTTGTACAGTTGGTAGCGCAATTAAGTCGCTCAACATTGGTCGCAATGTTAAAACAGTAAACATTGGTGGTATTATGTATTCAGGCTATACCGATTACACAGTATCGGAAGGTAGCCCATATTTCACTGTTATTGACCACGTGCTTTACAAGTTGAACAGCAGCGGTCAACCATCGGAACTTGTTCATGTATCGCGCGCAAGCCGCAGCGACACTGTTCGCCTTCCTGCAACTGTTACATCAATCGGAACGTATGCTTTTTACAGCAACCAATATGTTAAAGGAATTGACTGCTCAAAAGCAACAAACCTAACCTCCATTGCCGAAACTGCAGCTCATGGCGCAAAATTTGAGATTGAGTATTCTAATCTTCCTCCGGGCGACAATTCGCCTATTTATGTTGACCAATACGGTATTCAATATTCAAAAGACCGAAAGAAAATGTTGCTTTGGAGTTCAAACGTCAAAGCCGATACTGTTATTCTGCCTGTTGAATTAACAACAATTTCGGTTTCGGCATTGCGCGAAAACAATTACATTCAGCACATTGTGATGGGAAAGAATGTGAGCAGCATTGCCGACCAAACATTTAATCATCGCTTTGCCAATCTTAAGAGTTTTAGTGTTGATCCAAATAACAAAAACTTTAAAAACGACGAAAGCGGTGCTCTTTACTCAAAAGATGGCAAAAAACTTCGTTGTTTCCCTCGTGGCAACGATAGCTTAACTTACAAGGTACTACAAGGCACTACCGAGTTGCCTCGTTATAAAGTTTTTTCGGGTAACAAAAACTTGCAGATTATTGACCTTGGTAACACAATGACCAAAGTTGATGAGCAAACCATTACCGATATACCAAACTTGAGTCTTATTCGTGTGGGAACTAAAAACCCACCTCACGCATATCTAAGCTCGTTCTCTTCAAACATGTATGGACGTGTGCGTTTGTATGTGCCAAAAGAATTTGAGAGATACTACGAAACTGCATCAATTTGGAACAAGTTTGTGATTATTAAAGACTTGGCAGAGTATGAAAAAGACGTTGAAACTCTTGAAATTGAAGTTCCTGTTGAAATTTACGAGGAGAATATTGACGACAACGACTATACTTTTGCATCAACCAAAAACGGTTACAAAGTAGTCTTTAGAGAGTGGACTAACTACGACATGGAAACCTACAAAGAGGGTTTCACTATTAAACGTCCAATACAGCAAAAACAAATCAACCGCGGCGGTCAAGCTATATCGATTTATGCAATCCGTAATCGTTACAATGTATCGTGGAAGGTTGGCGACACCGAAGTTTCTTCAGCTTCGTTAAAATATGGTGCGCAAATTTATCCTCCTGTTGATCCTGCTGCTCCAGTTGACTACAAATTCATTGGTTGGAGCACCAATGCTTCGGCTACATCGGCAATAAACTTTAGCGATGTTTACACCGTGCCAGCAAACAACATTACTTTCTATGCAATTTTTGTAAAGAAAGATGCTGCAAACTACACAGTGAACCACTACAAACAAGACCTTGGAGCCAAAACATACACTTTGGTTAGCACACAAACAGGTTCCGATATTCAAGACCGTAACACCAATGCCGTTGCCGAGTCGTATGAAGGATTTACCGTTGTACCATTTAGCCAAAAGGTTATTGCAGGCGATGGCTCAACTGTGGTGAATATTTATTACAACCGCAACAGTTACAGCCTAGGTTGGAATTTTGCCGACGGAACACCTTCTGATCAAAACTACACCAAATCGGGTAGTGTACAATATGGCGCAGCTCTTGTTGCTCCAACTCTTTTGCGAACCGGCTACGACATGGCTTGGGAAACAACTATTCCAAGCACAATGCCTGCTCAAGATGTTACTTACACAGCAGTTTGGACAGCAAAAGAATATCCAATTAAATGGATGATGAACGACGGCACCGATGTTGTTTACTCATCGGGCAATGTGAATTATGGTACCGACATTGTTGCTCCTGCAGTTAATCCATCGCGTGTGGGTTACACTTTTGAAGGTTGGAGCGATTCGGAAAATGGTGCTGTTATTGCAAATCTTGGTAAAATGAACACTACAAGCCAAGTAACTTACTACGCAGTGTGGACAATAAAACAATACACCGCAACTTGGCATCTTAACAATGGTAGTGGCACTGATCAAACAACCACCATTACTTATGGTCAGCCAATAAGCCCAATTGCCAATCCAACTGCTCCAGCCGATTACGACTTTGTAGGTTGGAACACCAACGCATCGGCAACTTCGGCCATTACATTTGACAATAATTACACAGCACCTGCTTCAAATGTCGATTTTTACGCCATTTATGCAATGAAAGGTGCTGCACAATACACTGTTAATCATTACAAACAAGACCTTGGCGCAACAACCTATACTTTGGCAAACTCGCAAACAGGTTCCGATATTCAAGACCGTTTGACAAATGCAGTGGCCGAATCGTACGAGGGTTTTGCAGTTCAACCATTTGACCAAAAAACCATTACAGCCGATGGCAAAACAGTAGTTGACATTTACTACAATCGCATTAGCTACAACCTAACTTGGGATTTTGCTGGTGGCACTTCAACCAACAACAACTACACCCAAGCAGGTGCTGTGCAATATGGCGCAACCATTGTTGCACCAACCCTAAGCCGCACAGGTTACGAAATGAGTTGGGCTACTCCTATTGCTAGTACCATGCCAGCCGAAAATGTTACATACACAGCAAGCTGGAATGCTAATAGCTACACCATTAGTTGGTTGATGAACGACGGAACAAACGATGCGTTTACTTCAACCTCAGTTAAATTTGACAACGATATTACTGCTCCAGCAACAACTCCAACTCGCACTGGATACAACTTCAATGGTTGGGCTTCGTCTTCAAACGGCGCAGTGATTTCCAACTTTGGCAAACTTGCCACCACAAACGCAGTTTCGTACTACGCAGTGTGGTCAGCTAAACAATTTACTGCAACTTGGCACAAAAACGACGGCTCAAATGCTACTTCAACCACAAGCATAGTATTTGGACAAACTGTTGAGCCAATTGCCAATCCAACTGCACCAACCGACTATCGTTTTGTAGGTTGGGGAACTTCAGCCGATGCAACTATTGCTATAAACTTTAACAATTACACAGCATCAACCGACGTCGATTTCTATGCTATTTATGCAATGAAAGATGCTGCACAATACACAGTTAACCATTATCAGCAAGACCTTGGCAAAACAACATACACTTTGCACCGCACTCAAACTGGTTCCGATATTCAAGACCGTTTGACCAACGCTGTTGCAGAGTCGTACGATGGCTTTGCAGTTCAACCGTTTAGTCAAAAAACTATTGCAGGCGATGGTTCAACTGTGGTTGACATTTACTACAACCGCATTAGTTACAACTTGGCTTGGGAGTTTGCAGGTGGAACACCAACAAACAACAAATATACTCAAGCGGGAAGCATTCAATATGGTGCTGTAATTACCGCTCCAACTCTAAAACGCACAGGCTATTCTATGGTTTGGAACAATCCTATTGCTGCAACTATGCCTGCTGCCGATGTAACATACACTGCCGAGTGGAGTGCAAACGAGTATTCGGTTAAATGGATGATGAACGATGGAACAAACGATGTTCACACTACATCGTATGTTTTGTTTAACGACAACATTGTGGTTCCTTCGGGTATCCCAAGTCGCGATGGTTATACTCACGCTGGTTGGAGCGATAGCAAAACAGGCTCTGCTCTTACCGATTTTGGTAAACTAACAACTGCTGCCGACAAATCGTTTTATGCCGTTTGGGCTCCAAACCAATACACCGCAACTTGGCATTTGAATAATGGTTCTGACGAAACACAAACTAGTACAATAGTTTATGGTCAGCCAATTAGCCCTATTGCTAATCCAGCTGCGCCAACCGACTATGTTTTTGTAGGTTGGAATACCACCGCATCGGCTACAACAGCCATCACATTTAACGAGAGTTATGTTGCTCCTGCTTCAAACGTCGATTTTTACGCCGTTTATGCAATGAAAGGATCAGCGCAATACACAATTAACCATTATAAACAAGATTTAGGAGCCGATACCTACACCTTGGTAAGCACCGAAAAAGGTTCCGACATTCAAGACCGTTTGACAAGTGCACAAGCCGAATCGTTTGAAGGATTTGCAGCTCAAGACTTCGATCAACAACTAATTGCTGGCGACGGAACTACAGTGGTTAATATTTACTACAATCGTATAAACTACAGCTTGACTTGGGATTTTGCCAATGGCACTCCAGTTGATGACAATTACACCAAATCGGGCAATGTGCAATATGGTGCAGCCATTGTTGCTCCAACACTAAACCGCGTAGGTTATTCAATGGAATGGGATTCCCCAATTGCCGAAACAATGCCATCAAGCGATGTTTACTACACTGCACAATGGACAGCTAATAACTACTCTGTCGATTGGATGTATAACGATGGAACTAGCCAACTATTCACAACAACAAATGTTGACTTTGACGAAAACATTGTAGCTCCAACCGAACAACCAAGCCGCTTGGGTTACACTTTTGCTGGTTGGTCAAACACTCAAGACGGCGAGGCTGTAACCGACTTCGGAAAACTTACAACAACCAATCAAGTGTCGTTATATGCTACTTGGACAGCCAATAGCTACACCGCAACTTGGTTCAATAACGATGGTACCGATGACCAAACAACCACTCAAGTTGAATTTGGCCAATCTATTGTTGAGGTTGCTTCTCCTTCTCGCGAGGGTTACACCTTTGCAGGCTGGGGCGATGCAGCTAATGCTGAAACTGCCATTTCTGACTTTGGTACAATGACAGTTGACGGTGCCGAATTCTTCGCTTTGTGGACAGCAAACAACTACGAAGCAAACTGGTACAACAACGATGGAACCGACAATAAAACAACCACTCAAGTGGCATACGGACAACCAATTGAGCCAATTGCCGACTTGGAGCGCGAGGGATTCGCATTTATTGGCTGGGGACACGAACTTACTAGCGTAAGCAGCACTATTGTAACCGATTTCGGTACAATGACTACCAACGGCGCTGATTTCTATGCAGTTTGGGAAAAGAACATTTACACCATCTCATGGTTTATAAACGATGCAGCCGGCTCAATGGTCGAAAGCAAAGCAAGTTTCAACGACGAAATAGTAGCGCCTATCACACCAATGATTACAGGATTTGCCTTTAATGGTTGGAGCAAGAGCGTAAGCGGAACAGTGGTTGATCTTTCGCAAGAGCGCATGCCAAGCCACAACGTGTCGTACTATGCAAGTTGGACTCCATGCAACTACACCATTAATTGGTACAACAACGATGGAACCGACGATGTTCTAATCACCGAATTTGAATTTGGTCAACAAATTATAGCTCCTGAAAGCCCTACTCGCAAAGGTTACTTGTTCGCCGGTTGGGGAACCTCTGCCGATGCAGTTGAACCTCTTGCCGATTTGGGTACAGTAACCGTAAATGGTGCCGATTTTTATGCCATCTGGACTGCAAATAGCTTTGCTGCAGTTTGGAACCTTAACAATGGTACCGACAGTTGCATAGTCAATACCGTAAACTTTGGCGATATTATTGTTGCTCCTGCTAATCCAATCCGCACAGGCTACAATTTTGTTGGTTGGGGCATATCTGCCGATGATTCTGAGCCACTTGCAAACTTTGGTACAATGACAACCAACGGTGCAACATTCTACGGCATTTGGACCAAAAACTCATACAATGTCGAATGGATGTTTAACGACGGAACCGACAATAAACTACAAACCGCAGTTGCATTTGGCGACAAAATTATAGCACCAGCTAATCCTTCGCGCGACAATTACGTGTTTGCCGGTTGGAGCAACAGCGCTAATGGCAATGTGATAACCGACTTTGGAACAATGCAAGCCGACCACTTAACATTCTACGCTAAATGGACCTTTGCTAACTCCGACTTTGACGACGACGGCATTTGCGACCTAAACTGCGATATTGATGGTGACGGTATTCCTGACCTTAACATCGATACCGACGGCGACGGAAAAGCCGACAAAAACATTGTCGATATTAAAGAATTGCTAACCTTCGACGTGGTTGACTATTTCACAACCTGCGAGTTTGAAGATGATATTGAATTGACTCCAGTAAGCGATTCAAAATACATGAACTACGTTGATTACACCTTCTCAATTGGCGATGCAAATTGTAGTGCAAATGGTACAAGCATCAGTTTGCCAAGCGATGCAAACATTAACGACACCGTTACCATTACTTCGCAAATTGGTACCAGCCACTTGAGCAAACAAGTTGCTTACTCAATCAAACAACGCATTATAGCTACCATGTGGGACGATGTTGTAAGCGTAATCAACACTAACCATCAGTTTAACTCATACGTTTGGATGCACAATGGTAAAGAGGTTGGCACCAAACCGTTCTATCAAGAAGTGGGCGGTATAACCGGTCAATATTCGCTTGTGGCAACCAAAACCGATGGCAGCGTAGTTTACTCGTGCGACGAAAACTTTGGCTCAGCTCAACAACTAGTTGCTTATCCAAACCCTGTTGTCGATGTAGTTACCATTGCTGGTGGAACTTGGCATAGCGACCAAATAATTAAAGTGTACAGCGCTAGCGGTGAGTTGGTTCTTGAACAACAAGCAACCGATGGTGAAGAACAAAAAATCGACCTATCGTCGTTGCCTCAAGGATCGTACTTAATAATGATTGGAAACAAATCGGTTAACGTTGTAAAACAATAAGACAATGAAAATGAATAAGATTATACTTTCGGTTGCATTGTTTTTTATAGCAGCAACCATCAGTGCTCAAGAAAACCAATTGTTGCACGTCGATTTAGGAACCGGACTACACACCTTGCAAGGTAAAGCCGCCGATGGCGACCATGGTCCACAAATGGGCTACACCTTTAATCTTGGTTATCGCTATTTTATCGATGCCAATTGGGGCGTTGGCGCTGGCTTAGGCTTATCGAGCTACGCGGGAAAAACAACATTTAACTTTGTTGAGCAAAGCGAGGCTTTTGACCCAAATGTATGGGTAGGTGGATCAAACTATTCGTTTAATACTTACTACAAAAACTTTGTTGAAAAACAGAGAGTTACTCAACTCGAAATTCCAATTGTTGCATACTACCGCATGCGCGACATTTCGCGTGGCTGGGACTTTGTAAGTAACATAGGCTTTAAGATAGGAGTGCCTGTTGTTAAAAAGTACAAACTTAAAGATGGAATGTACGAAACAAAAGGATATTACGATTCAGTTTTTGTAGAGCTCGACACATTGCCAAATCATGGTTTTTATGTGGTTGAGGCCAATAAACAGAAAATAAAGAGCCAATGCAAAAACTTTAGTCTATCCATTTGTGGCGAGGCTGGATTGCAACGTGTAATTAGCAAAGGAGTTTATGTTTATGGTGGCGTTTATTTTAGCTACAGCTTGTTAAGCTTGGCACAAAACAACAACAAACCACTTGTGTCGCCCAATGGAACATACAACGGAACAATGGCATCAAACCAGTGCAGCCACGCCAACCCTTTGCAATTTGGCGTTAAAGCAAGCTTGTTGGTAAACTTTAACAAAGTGCGACAAATTTTGCACATACAAACTCGCACAAAATTCTAAATAGTTTATCCAAACCATCAAAAAACGGGAATTTTCACCACTACTGAAGATTCCCGTTTTTTTTGTGTCGAGCGCTAACCTTATCCTATTGTTAAAATAGTAACTGCTTTTTGAAAGGAAAGCATACCTTTGTCATCAAAAGAAAAATTTAAAGAGTTATGAAAAAAATATTGCTTTTTGCAGTTACTGCAATTCTGCTATCGACATCAAAAGTTAGGGCCGACGAAGGAATGTGGTTGCCGTTGCTTATTGAGCGAAACATGGCAACAATGACCGAGTTGGGATTAAAACTCACAGCCGACGACATTTATAACATTAATCAAGCCTGTCTTGCAAATGCCATTGTAGCACTCGACGAAGGAAGTTGCACAGCATCGCTTGTGTCGCCTGAGGGTTTGCTTATCACCAACCACCATTGCGGCTACGGCGAAATACAAAATCATAGCACAGTTGACAACGACCTGCTCACCAACGGTTTTTGGGCTCATAGTTACGCCGAAGAACTGCCAAATCCTGGCAAGTCGGTTCAGTTTTTACTTAAAGCCGAAGATGTAACGGAGCGTGTGTTGTCGGCAGTACCAAGTAACGCTTCGTATGATGAGCGTCGAAAAATTGTTGATAGCGTGTGCGCCGTTTTGTTCAACGAAAATACAATTGAGGAAAAACAGATATTTGGCCTTGTTGAAAGTGTTTTCGAGAGTAATAAATACTATTTATTTGTATATCAACATTATAACGATGTTCGTTTGGTAGCAGCTCCACCCGAGTCGCTTGGCAAATATGGCGGCGACACCGATAATTGGATGTGGCCTCGTCACACTTGCGACTTTTCAATGTTTCGCGTTTACTGCGCACCCGATGGCTCTCCAGCTAAGTATAGCGAGAACAATGTTCCTCTAAAATCGAAACAATTTTTGCCCATTTCGCTTAAAGGATACAACAAAGGCGACTTTTCAATGGTTATGGGTTATCCAGGCTCAACCGAGCGCTACATAACATCGTGGGAAACACAATCGCTTATGACCACCAATGCCGACCGTGCAGCTATTCGTGGTGTTAAACAAGATATTTGGAAAAAACACATGGATGCCAACGAAAAAACACGCATTCAGTACGCTTCAAAGTACGCTCGCTCGTCAAACTATTGGAAAAACGCCATTGGCCAAAACCGCGGACTAAAACGCTTGCATGTGGTTGAAAGCAAACGTCAACTTGAGTCACAATTTGCTAATTGGGTAGCACAATCGCCCGAGCGCCAAACCAAATACGGCAAAGCTTTAAGCTTGATTGAAAACAATATTGTGCCTTGCGCAAAAGCATCGCAAATCGATAATTATTTGTACGAAACACAATGGGGTGGCTCTGAAATAATTCGTTTTGCAAGCCGATGCTATCGTTTAGAAAAAAAATTGAAAAGCGGCTCAACCGACATTGAAAAAGATGTGGCAACATTGCGTAATCAAGCAACCGACTTTTTCAAAGATTACAACGCAAACCTTGACCGCGAAGCAACAACCGCATTGGTAAAAATGTATATGGACAACATCGACTCTCAATATTGGCCACATTATATGTTTACCATCAAAAACAAGTACAAAGGCGATGTGAACAAGTTCGTGAACCAAATGTTTGCTAAATCAATATTCTGTAACGAACAGAAATTCAATGCTTTCCTTGCAAAACCAAGTGCAAAACAACTTCAATCCGATTTGGCATTTGTAGCAGCAACAAGCATTATCCAGATATCGCAAAACTCGCAAACCGAAAACAACGAAAAGCTATTGAACGAGGGAAAACGCCTTTTTCTTGCTGGACTTATGGAAATGTTCCCCGATAAGAATTTCTATCCCGATGCCAACTCAACCATGCGCTTAACTTACGGAACAGTAGGCGATTACAAACCAGCTGATGCGGTTCGTTACGATTATTTTACCACCATGGATGGTGTGATGGAAAAAGAAGACTCAACTAATCGTGAGTTTATTGTTCCTGCCAAGTTGAAAGAAATTTACCAAGCAAAAGATTACGGCCAATACGGAAATGCCGACGGCACAATGAACGTTTGTTTTACCACCAACAACGACATAACTGGAGGTAATTCGGGTAGTCCAGTAATAAATGCAAACGGCGAACTTATTGGTCTCGCGTTTGATGGTAACTGGGAAGCTATGAGCGGCGACATTGCTTTTGAACCTGAACTGCAAAAATGTATTGTAGTCGATATTCGCTATGTGATGCTGATTATCGATAAGTTTGCTGGAGCACAAAATCTTGTTGATGAGATGTTGTTGCGCCAATAAATCAAAATAAGAATTGCAAGCAGACAAGTTGTTTGACCTGAAAAATAGTTGAAGAAAGACTTGGTTTTTAGAGCGTGAAAACAAAAAAATACTCGTCAAACAATAAATTGCTATATTCGCACGCTTTTATGCAAGGTGGAGCAGTGGCTCTTGCCTTATCAAATGGAAAATATTTAAACTGATATAGAATGAGAAAATCAATTCGTTCAATCCTTATGGTGTTGGCTGTTGGCTTGCTTTCGGTTAACTGTGAGGATACCGAAGATTACCTTGGTAATTGGGTTCACTCTGCCGACCTTAATGCTCGTGGTCGTTCGCGCGCAACAGCATTAATGATTGGATCAAAAGTTTATTTGGTTGGTGGTATTGGATACTACAAAACCGTAGAGTATTACCGCGATGTTTGGGCATTTGATGCAGCAACTCGCACTTGGGACCCAGGAAATCTTTACGATTCAATTCCAGAAACCGACTCGGTAAAAGCTCCTTTAACAACCAACTATAAAAAAGGTCGTAGTGGACGTGGCTCTGGCGCCGGTTTTGTTGTCGATGGCAAAGCATACTATGGCACAGGTTTGGGTAAAGATGGTATCTACTACCGCGACTTCTATCGTTTTGACCCAACAGCCGAAAAAGGTTCGCAATGGACTAACCTTGAAACCGAGGGCGACATTTATCCTGGCGATGAAGTGTATGGCGCAGTTGGCTTTGAAGTTGACAATATTGGTTATATCGGTACAGGATTGACCAAAAACTTTGGATATTCAAACACCTTCTATCAATACGATCCAACCAAAGCTAAAGGTGAACGTTGGAGCATTGTTGAAAACGTAAGTGCAGCAAAACGCTCAATGGCTTGCACCTTTACTATCGACAACAAAGTTTACATATTCGGTGGCGTTAAAAACGGCATTTTGGTTGAAGAGTTTGAACGCTTTGATCCAAATGCAGGCGAGGGTGGAATACGTTGGTATAAGGTTAGTCAAGACTATCGCCGCGACTATCACGAAAACACTATGAACCGCCAAAACTGCGCAGCTTTTTCAGCTGGTGGCCGTGGTTATGTTGTTGGTGGTCAACGTTCGTCAGGCTCAGTACTAGGCGACACTTGGGAGTATATTCCTCGTGGTGGTCGATACAAACGTGGAGTTTGGACTCAACGAGCATCAATCGAAGGAGCAAGCCGCTATGGTGCAGTTGGTTTCTCTTATAACGATATTGGTTTTGTTGCTTGTGGTCAACGTGGTAGCGATGCTTCAAGTTACTTTGAAGATGTTTGGAGCTTCTATCCACAAGAAGATTACGACAAGCATACATATAAATGATTTCAATCTTAAAACAATAAGGGGAATCGGCTTGGTTTCCCTTTTTGTTTTTGTACAATACCAGACACAAACAAATCATTATGCGTCACAATAACAAAAAGTTGCCTATAGCGTTTCGCGTAGTTATTGCTCTTTTTGCATCGGCTACAATGCTTTTGTGCAGTTGCGAAGACGATGATTACTATGGCAATTGGAAAATATTGTCAAACGTAAACGAAAAAGGATTGTCTGATGCTTCGTCGTTTGTTATAGGAAACAACGCATACATGGTTGGCGGATATGGATATTACCGCACATACGTTTACTTTAACAAAACATGGCGTTACAATTCTGAAAATCGTGCTTGGACCGAAATGGATTCGCTGCCAGGTAAAGGACGTTCGCAAGGCGTGTCATTTATGATTGGCAATAAAGCCTATTTTGGTACAGGAATTGCTTCAGATGGTGAGTTTTTTGACGAGTTTTTTGAATTCGATCCGTCGCAACCAAAAGGTAGCCAATGGAAAAAAATTAACGACCCAATTCCTTGTGGACCTTGTTATGGCGCCATGTCGTTCGTAATAAATGGCAAAGGTTATGTTTGCGGTGGTTATACCGAACAAAAAGGTATGAGCCGCGAAATGTACAAATTCGACCCATCGCAACCCGAAGGCTCACGTTGGAGTTTGATTGAAACAGCCCAACTCGTTAAACGAATGGAAGGCAATGTTATGGTAATTGACAACAAAGCCTACATTATTGGTGGACGATCAAACAAATCTAAAGTCCCAGAATTTGAATGTTTCGACCCAACTACCGAAACTATAAGAATGGTGAGTGAAAATGTGGCCGACGATTACACCGAAAATCTTTTGCGATACGAAGCAAGTTCATTTGTGATTGATGGACGCGGATACATGTGCTGTGGTATAAAATTTAGTGGTGAGGTGCTACGCGATATGTGGCGATTTACTCCTAATAACGGCAAAGGCGTATGGCAAAAAATGTGCGATTTTATTGGCCCTAGCCGCAGTGGAGCCAGCGGCTTTGAAATAAACGGAATAGGCTATGTAGCTTGTGGTCAAAACGGTGTTGGTGGATATAATTTCTACGACGAAATTTGGTCGTTTGACCCTAACGAGCGTTGGAGTCGCCGAATCTATAAATAATCTGTATTAGATTGATATTCAGGTAAAAAGCGCAACTGCAATAACATTGTATAGTTGCATTTAGTTGTTAGTAACTTCCAAATTGAAGATTGAAAAAAAACATAAATTTGAACTCGCAATAAAAAATCATTTACTGTATGAATTTCATAGTATCTAGTTCACTTTTGAGCGCACACTTACAATCAGTAGGCCGTGTAATTAGTTCAAAACCTTCAATGGCTATTCTTGGAAACTTTTTGTTTGAACTGAATGGTAACATTTTGACAATAACTGGTACCGATATTGAAACAACAATGGTTTCAAAACTTGAGGTAGAAAGCGCAAGTGGCGATGGCAAAATAGCAATTGAGGCAAAACGTTTGACCGATTTTATGAAAGTGTCAGGCGAACGCCCAATGACCTTTAATATTAATGAAGCAACCTTGCAAGTTGATATTATTACCGAAAATGGTAAGTACAACATTGCAGCTTTTAACAGCGACGATTTCCCAAAAACTCAAGAGTTGAACGATGATGCTACCGATATTAAGATGAGTCAAGAGGCTTTGCTACAGGGTGTTACAAAGGCTTTGTTCGCAGCATCAACCGATACCTTGCGTCCTGTAATGACAGGTGTGTTTGTTGAAATTTTTGCCGACCGAGTAAACTTTGTTGCTTCTGATGCTCACAAATTGGTTCGCTACACTCGCACCGATATTACTTCTGGAATTGAAAGTTCATTTATATTGCCTCCAAAACCAGCCAACATGTTACAAAGCTTTTTGTCAAAAAGCGAAAGCCAAGTTCGTGTGGCATTTGATAAAAAGAACGCAATTTTTGAAACCGACGAGTATAAATTAGTTTGCCGCCTAATTGAGGGAAATTTCCCAAATTACTCTAAAATCATTCCCCCCGAGTCACAAAACAAAGTTGTGATTGACCGAAGCGAACTTATTGGTTGCTTGCGTCGTGTGGCAATGTGCGCAAACCAAGCTAGTAACCTAATCAAATTCAGCATTGCAGCAAACCAACTTACCGTTTCGGCTCAAGATTATGATTTTTCAACTTCGGGCCACGAGCGTATAAGTTGCCAATATGATGGCGAGGAAATGGAAATAGGTTTCAAATCAACTTTCTTGCTCGATTTGTTGAAAAACCTTGACTCAACAAACGAAATTGCAATAAGCCTTGTTAATCCAGGTGCAGCTGGAGTTCTTACTCCATACGATAACACATCGGAAAAAGAAGACGTGCTAATGTTGCTTATGCCAATGAAGTTGGAAGACTAATACGTAATTATATTTTTATTGTATAAAAAAGGAAGGTGACATAATTACCTTCCTTTTTTTGTGTAAAAAAATGTGATTGAAATCCCTGTTTTGTGATTTTTAATAATTTTGCGCCGCAAATTCAAACGATGATTACGGTACTCCCAACATCTATCTCGCAAAGTGACTCTTTGCAAGTGCAATCCGCGACTGCACCATTGGTTGTTAGTCGTCAGGTTTTGAACACCGATAGTTTTGTAATCGATTCAAGTCGATTGCAACAAAAAACGGTTTCGACACCTGTTGTTAAAACAGTACCATTTATTCCGCAAAACGATTCGGTAGCGCACCCAACCTACGATGTTATAAACAACGACTTTGTTATTACGCATAACGAAACGTTGATGGACCAGTTAGGCATCAACCCAATTGACCCAATAGATGTTGAGCACGAATCGTTTGCAACAGTGGAGGTGAATCAACCAGTAGAGGAAGTTGCACAAACTGAGCAACCTGCAGTTTTGGCTGATACAACACCAGTTGTTGAATTAGTGTTGGAGCAAGCTCAACCTCAAACTATAGTAGAGGAACCAATTGCGCAAGCACAAGTTGAAATTCAAACTGAATCTAATTCAATTACTGAAGTTGCTGACACTATAGCAGCGGTTGATTCGGTTGCATTAGACTCGTGCGTGGTTTTGGCATCAGATAGTGTGGCTCAAGTTGCAAAACCTCGTACCCACACCACTCAAGATGTTGCCATTTTGCGAAAAGTTCGCAGCATTTCAGCAAATAAGTTGCTAGCCGATGCCGATTGGATGTTAATAACAATCATAGTGTCGTTTGTGTTGTTTGCATGGGTGCGATTTACCTCGCATCGTTTTGTTCAATCGGTGCGTCAAACAGTAACAAATATATACGCAGCAGTGCGCTTTTATGAAGAACATAACCTTACTCGCGGTAGAGTATTCTTTATGCTCAACATTTTGTTCTTCATTAACTTGAGTTTGTTTGTTTGCCAATGCTTTGATTTTTATTCAATAAACATTGAAGGACTTGCAGGATTTAAGCTATTTGCGATTTTGTTCACTGTGTTTGTTGTTTTGCTGGGCCTAAAGTCGTTTGTGCTTGCCGTTTTGGAGTTGATTTTTCAAACCGATGGAGCATTTGGCTTGTACAATTTTTCAATGTTCTGTTGCTACAAATTATACGGAATGTTAATGTTGCCAGTGGTGGCAGCCTTGCCATTTGTAAGTGCAGATGTGGCCGAAAAGTTGATTTGGGTGGGGCTAGGCTTGTTTGCTTTTGTTTATTTGTACTCTATTCTTCGTGGATTTAGAATAGCCATAAAAAATAGAGCATCAATTTTTTACATGTTATTATACTTAAGTGCGATAGAGATTTTACCCTTAACATTCATTTTGAAGTGCATATCGCTTTATAGATAATGCTGAGGGGAGTGTTTAATATAAATACCAAAGTTTGTGAAAGTTAAGAAGATATTGGTTTCGCAACCAAAACCTGCTGATGGCGTTAAATCGCCGTACTACGACTTGGCCGAGAAGTATAACCTAAAAATTGATTTCCGACCATTTATTTACGTTGAACCTGTTGATGTTAAGGAATTTCGCCAAACACGCATCAACATTCTTGATTACACTGCAATCATTTTTACCAGCAAGAAAGGCATCGACAATTTCTTTAAAATGTGCGAAGCTTTGCGAGTTAACTTGCCAGAAACAATGAAATACTTCTGCATCACCGAGTCAATCGCTCTTTATTTGCAGAAATACATTGTTTACCGCAAACGTAAAATATCGTTTGGAAATGGAACATTTGACGAGTTGCTAACCTTGCTCGACAAACACAAAGAGGAGAAATTTTTGCTCACATCGTCAGATAAATACAAACCTGAGGTGCCAGTTAAGTTGGAAGAGCACAAGATAAACTACACCATGGCAATTCTTTACCGTACCGTTGCAAGCGATATGACCGGAATTATGGAAGAAGGCTATGATGTTTTTGTATTCTTCAGCCCTGAAGGTATTAAGTCGCTAAAAGAAAACTTCCCCAACTTTGAGCAAGGCGAAGTTAGAATTGCAGCATTTGGACCAAACACTGCAAAGGCAGTGCGCGATGCTGGTTTGCGACTCGATATTGAGGCTCCGCTTCCCGATGTCCCATCAATGCCAGCGGCTTTGGATTTGTACATTAAAAACGCAAACAAATCACATAAATAATACAAAGCCCGCCCAAAAGCGGGCTTTGTTTTTTCTAAAAAATGGAGCAATTCTCACTTAAACGACGCGAACATTTAAAAAGCCAAAAGACCATTGACGGACTTTGGGCGCAAAACACTGCGCTTAAAAACTATCCAGTGAAAATGGTTTATGGAACTGCACCTTGCGACAATTTTAGCATCGAAGTGGGATTTGTTTCACCAAAAAAATTTCATCGTCATGCAGTTGACCGAAACCGTACCAAGCGCCAAATGCATGAAGCCTTTCGATTGAACCGAAATTTGCTTAATCAACTGCAAAATCAGTCAATTAAACTTTCGATGATTTTTGTAGCACAAACCAGCGACATGCTCAATTCGGCAGAGGTTAACTCAAAAATTAAAAACTTACTTGAACGTTTGGTTGAAAAGATGCAGCAAACAAATGCCTAATTGCGGCAATGTTTTATTTTTGTTGCTTAAGGTTTTTGAAAAACTAAACGTATGAAAATTTCTATGATAAAAGGATTGCGCCGAGCAACCATTTGTGCTGTGGTGGTTGTTGTAGCTTTGGCTACCATAGCTTTTTCGCGCTCCGACGACCACGATTTTGCTTTCGTAAAGAACTTTGATATATACCAAACTCTGATGCGCGAATTGGAGTTGTATTATGTCGATCCTATTGATGCTGGCGACCTTATAACAACCAGTATAAACGAAATGCTGCTAACTCTTGATCCTTACACAGTTTACATTCCTGAGGATGATATTGAAGATTTTAGAACAATGACCACAGGAAAATATGGCGGCATTGGAGCAATTATTCGTAGCGAAAAAGACCAAGTGATTATTGTTGAACCTTATAAAGGCTTTCCTGCCGATAAAGCAGGCTTGCGTGCTGGCGACATTATTCTTGAAATTGACGGTAAAGCAGTAGGTAAATACAAAGTTAACGACGTAAGCGAACTGCTGAAAGGCGACCCCAAAACATCGGTTCAACTTACTATTAAAACACCATTTACCGATAAAATACGAAAAGTAAACGTAGTGCGCGACAATGTTAAGATAAACAGCGTTGGCTATGCAGGCTTGGTTGCCGATAGCATTGGCTACATATCGTTGTCAAACTTTACCGAAAACTGTGCTCAAGAGGTAAAAGCCGAACTACTTAGACTAAAACGCGAGCATAATATCAAAGCTTTGGTTTTTGACCTCCGAGGCAATCCGGGCGGATTGTTGAGCGAGGCGATAAATGTTTCGAACTTATTTGTAGAAAAAGGACAAGAAATAGTAAGCACCAAAGGCAAAATGCAGCAATGGAACAAAACATACACCGCATTAAACGATCCAACTGATACTCAAATACCTTTGGTTGTGTTAGTGAATAGCGGGTCGGCATCGGCATCGGAAATTGTGTCGGGCGTTATTCAAGACCTTGATCGCGGTGTAATTGTTGGAACCCGCACTTATGGTAAAGGACTTGTGCAAACCACTCGCGACTTGAGCTACCAAACAAAACTGAAACTTACTACAGCAAAATACTATATCCCTAGTGGTCGCTGTATTCAAGCACTCGATTACTCGCACCGAAACGAAGATGGTAGCGTTGGTAAAGTGCCCGATTCGCTTATCAGCAAATTTAATACAAGAGTAGGCAGAGAGGTGTTCGATGGTGGCGGTGTGCTACCCGATGTTGAGGTTGAACTAAAATCGTTGAGCATAATTGCAACAAGTTTATACGCTAAACATTTGTTGTTTGACTATGCAACATATTATCGTCAGCATCACGATACCATTGGCAATCCTCGCACCTTTAAAATTAGCGACGAAACTTATGACGATTTTAAAAAATTCTTGAGCGACAAGAATTACGATTATACTCTTGATAGCGAACGTGCGCTTAATCACTTAGAGAGCGTACTTAAAAAAGAAAAGTATGACGACCAAACAGTTGAAGAGTTGCAATCGTTGCGAAACAAATTGGCTCACGATAAAAACAAAGACCTTGAAACGTTTAAGAACGAGATTGTCCAACTATTGAGTTCGGAAATAGCTTGTCGCTATTATTACCAAGATGGTCGCACAATATCGGCATTTGCCGACGATATTACACTCGACAAGGCAATTGAAATTCTGAACAATAAAGAAGAATATAAGCGTATTTTGTCGGCACCAGAAAAAGAACAACCAACCAAATAACACAAACAATTATATGGAACAGAAACTGAAAATATTTGCCATTGTTCCCAAAAAACTAAAGGAACCACTTGATGGCGACAAAAAAGGTATTTGCTGTTATTTGGATGCTTTGGGAAAAATATCGCAACTCACTGTAATTGCCGATGTTGAATCGGAAGCCGATGACTTTTCGTTTCGCTTGCGCCCAATTATCTTTTCGCACCGACCATTCAAACGCATATCAAAACGAAATGCGAAGATTATATACGAGCAGATTCAGAAAGATGCTCCCGACGTTATTATTCTTGAACAACCATTTTTAGGTTGGATGGGACAGGTTTCAAAAAGCACAGGTGTTCCATTTTTCCTCGATATGCTGAGCATTGAGTATTTGCGCATAAAATCGGTAGGCCGTTGGTGGTGGATGCTAATGTACGGCTGGGAACGTTGGGCAATGACTCACTCGCGAGGTGCTTTTTTTGCCACAAACCAAGACCGTTTGATGGCCATAAAAAAATTTAAGCTTAACCCCGAACGAGCATTCTTGCGTTCGCATGGGTTCCCTCAAACATCGTTGCCCGTTGTCGATCAAAACGAGCGCGCTCAAGTTTTATCACGCCACGGAATAAACCCTAACAACAAAGTGTTTATGTTTTTTGGCGTGCTTAAATATTTGTCGAGTCTTGAATCGCTATCAAACATAATTAACGAAATAAGTCCGCGACTGAAAGCCAAATTAGGTGGCGGCTACACCATTTTAATTTGTGGAGGTGGGTTAGCACCATCGTTCCAAAAAAGTTTGCAAAAGCTTGAGTGCGACAACATTGTATATGCAGGTTTTGTTCCTAACATCGATGAATATATACGCAGTTCAGATGTTGTGATGAATCCAGTAGTGCAATACGGAGGAATAAAAACCAAGGTGATTGAGGCAATAGGCCAAAATAGAACTGTGGTGTCAACCATTTCGGGCATCGAAGGAATAGATGCTGCTGTTTGCGGCGACAAACTAAAAGTTGTTACCGACAACGATTGGGATATGTTTGTCAATTGTATGATTGATTCGCTTGAATCTGATAGCAAGACAACACAAGAATTTTATGACAAATACAGCATCGATGGCATTGCAAAAGACATTTACAACATATTAAATAAATACAAATAGCATGAATTTTTTAGAAACAACTTTTTGGGGCAGCACAGCCAAACAATGGATTTTTTGTGCCGCATTTTGGTTGGGAACTTATTTCATCACAAAAATCATTTTGTGGTTTTTCGACAAAGTAATACATCGCATTTGCCGTAATACCGAAACAAAACTCGACGACATTGTGTGCGAAACACTTCGAGGTCCACTCTCGTTTGGCTTTGTGTTATTAGGTGTTTGGCTTGGATTGCAGCAACTAACATTTGAATCGGGTTTATCCGATTTTCTTGGAAAGGTTTATACATTTTTGGTAACCATAAACGTAACATGGTTTGTGTCGCGCCTACTTACAGGCATAGTAACAACCTACGTTGATCCAATAATGTCAACCAAAGAGAACAAAGTTGGAAAACAAGTTGTGTCAATGCTCAAAAGCGTCATTCATGTAGTAATATGGGCATTTGGCGTTGTAATGGCGCTTAATAATATTGGTTACGATGTTGGCGCTCTTATAGCAGGTTTGGGTCTAGGAGGTTTAATGGTTGCCATGGCTGCCAAAGACACAGTGTCAAACTTCTTTGGCGGAGTAACCATCTTTATCGACAAACCATTTACCATTGACGACCGTGTTCGTGCCGAAGGATTTGATGGCTTTGTTACCAAAATAGGAATGCGCAGTTTCTGCATCAAAACACTTGATGGTACTGAGGTTGTTATTCCAAACTCAAAGGTGATTGATGGTGTGGTTGAAAACGTGAGCCGCGAACCAGCTCGTAAAGTGATTTTGGATTTGGGCTTGACTTACGACACAAAACCAGAACAAATGCAGCGCGCCATGGACATTTTGCGCGAAATATCGGCACAAAACACAAACTTAGACAACACCAACACAATTGTGTCATTTACCACATTTGGTGATTTTTCGTTAGGCATCAAGTTTATTTATTACATCAAAAGTGGAGCCGATATTTTTGGAACACAAAACGATGTAAACATGAGCATACTTTCGCGCTTTAATGCTGAAGGATTGAACTTTGCATTCCCAACGCAAACTATTTATGTTGAAAAAAACAACTAATGGATAAAAAATTGGTTATAGCCATTGATGGCTTTTCGTCGTGCGGCAAAAGCACAGTTGCCAAAGAATTGGCAAAACAACTAGGCTACACATACATCGATAGCGGAGCAATGTATCGTGCTGTTACATTGTATTGCATCGAAAATGGTTTGATTGACGATGATGGAACAGTGAACGAACCAGTGCTTGAAGCCGTTGTTAGCACCATCAAAATTGGTTTTACATACGATGCCGATGCACGCGTTTACAAAACTTGGCTCAACGGACAATTGGTTGAGGATAAAATTCGCACCATAGGTGTATCGAACAAAGTGAGCTACGTGAGCAAAATAGGCTTTGTGCGCGAGCAAATGGTTGAACTACAACGCCAAATGGGAGCAGAAGGAGGAATAGTGATGGATGGCCGCGACATTGGTACTGTGGTTTTCCCAAATGCCGATTTGAAGATTTTTATGACCGCATCGGTTAAAGTGCGTGCACAACGCCGTTACGACGAGTTGCAAGCCAAAGGCGACAATGTGACGTTTGACGAAGTGGCCGCCAATATTGAACAACGCGACTACCTTGACCAACACCGCGACATTTCGCCATTGCGTCAGGCTGACGATGCTGTGGTGGTTGACAATAGCAACCTTACACGCGAACAACAATTGACTGAAATAGTTCGTTTGGTTGAACAACGCCAAAAATGAGCAACGTAACCATATCAATCGATCCGCATTCGGGGTTTTGCTTTGGCGTGCAAAATGCTGTGAGCAAGGCAGTTGAAGAACTGGCTAAAGGTGCACCATTGTATAGCCTTGGCGCTATGGTGCATAATCCAGCCGAGGTTAAACGTCTTGCCGATATGGGCTTGCAAGTTATTGACCATGAGCAGTTTAATAAAATAAACAACTCAAAAGTGCTTTTTCGTGCTCACGGTGAGCCGCCCGAGAGTTACATTAACATACAACAGCGTGGAATTGAATTGATTGATGCCACTTGTCCTGTGGTTTTGCGGCTGCAACAACGCATAAAATCGGCCTACCAAAAGGCTATTCAAAAAAATGGGCAGATAGTGATATTTGGTAAAAAAGGTCATGCTGAAGTGGTTGGTCTTATTGGGCAAACCAACGGCACCGCCATTTTGATAGAATCGGAATTGGATCTTGATAAAATTGACTTTAATAGACCTATTGAATTCTTTTCGCAAACCACCAAAGATGTAGGCCATTTTATGCAATTAGTTGCCATTATTGAGAAAAAAGCAACCGATTTTAGTTGGCACGACACCATTTGCCGTCAAGTTGCCAATCGTGGACCATTGTTGCACGATTTTGCTGCTCATCACGATTTAATGATTTTTGTTGGTGGCTCCGATAGCTCAAATGCCAAGGCCTTGTTCGATATATGCAAGCAAGTTAATCCGCAATCAATATTTGTAGAGTCGCCTGCCGATATTACAGCCGACATGCTCAAAGGAGCTGCAAGCATCGGTATAAGTGGTGCCACTTCAACGCCATCGTGGCTCATACAAAATGTTGAGTCGTACGTTAGGGGATTGGTGGGGTAGTTCAACAAATCAAAAGCCATAAACTTGCATAGTTAGTGCTTGTAACTAAGCCTATTAGATTTTGTTTTTCCCAAAAAAGTTTGATAAACAGCCTTAACTAATAAATAGAGGTAAGTGCTAAAAACACAACGCTTTATTAGTTTTGCAATAAACACGTAAATGATGGAAGCTGAATACACCACCATAAAACCGCAATCGAGTCTGCTCGACATTGACATGAAAGAGTTGTGGCGATACCGCGATTTGATTTACATGTACACCAAGCGCGACATTGTTACATTCTACAAGCAGACCATACTTGGTCCGCTTTGGTTTGTAGTTCAGCCTGTTCTTACCACCGTAATGTTCATGTTTGTGTTTGGCAACTTGGCAGGAATCTCCACCGATGGCATTCCTGGCGTGTTGTTCTATTTTAGCGGCATCATTATTTGGAACTACTTTGCCGACTGCCTTAACCGCAACTCAAAAACCTTTACCGACAACCAAAGCGTTTTTGGCAAAGTGTATTTCCCCCGTTTGGTTGTGCCCATCTCCGTAACCATTTCAAACCTAGTTAGGTTTCTCATTCAGTTGGTGCTATTTGTTGTAATTTATTTGTACTACATAATTACAGGCGCAGGCATATTGCCTAACCTTTATTTGCTTTTGCTGCCACTGCTTGTGCTGATGACCGCAGGCATAAGTCTTGGTTTCGGCATAGTGTTTTCGTCGCTTACAACCAAATATCGCGACCTTACCTTCCTCCTTCAATTTGGCGTGCAACTTTGGATGTACATAACTCCAATTATCTATCCACTTAGCAGCATATCGGCCGACAAACAATGGCTAATACAGCTAAATCCAATGACATCGATAATTGAAACATTCAAGTTTGGAGCCTTAGGTACAGGCGTATTCTCGTGGGGGTGGTTAGGCTACAGCTTCGGATTTATGACTCTAATATTGTTTATTGGCATAATCATTTTCAACAAGATAGAGAAAAGCTTTATGGATACGGTGTGAATTCGGCTATTTGCTTTTGGCTTTTGGCCATTAGCAGTGGCTGATGCAAAATTGTTAACCAACAAAAAAAGGAATGAGAGATTTTAGAAAATATGATGTTTGGAAATTGGCAATGGTCTTAACTAAAGACATTTACAACATTTGCGCTACATTCCCACAAAAAGAGCAATTCTCTTTAGCAAATCAAATGTGCCGCGCTGCTATATCCATTCCTTCAAACATTGCAGAAGGATGTTCTCGAAGTTCCAATATTGAATTTGCAAGATTTATTGAAATAGCTATGGGCTCTGCTTTTGAATTAGAAACGCAATGCGAAATAGCAGAAACCATTAATTACATAACAACAAATCAAAAGGACAGTTTAATAGAAAAACTTAATATTATTCAGCGCCAATTAAATGCGCTTAATAGCAAAATTAAACCGCAAAAGAAACCAAAGGCCAATAGCTAATGGCCAATAGTTAATAGTTTGAACATGCCCACAGCAATAAAAATAGAAAACCTAAGCAAGCAATACCGTCTTGGAGTGATTGGCACAGGCACATTGAGCCACGACCTTAACCGTTGGTGGACCATGAATGTGTTGCGAAAAGAAGACCCATACCTTAAGATAGGCGAGACCAACGACCGCACCACACGTGGCGAATCGGACTATGTGTGGGCCTTGCGCGACATAAACATGGAAATAGAGCAAGGCGATGTGGTTGGCATTATTGGCAAAAATGGAGCAGGAAAATCAACGTTGCTGAAAATCCTATCACGCGTTACTAAACCCACAACAGGCACAATTAAGTACCGCGGACGCATTGCTTCGTTACTCGAAGTGGGCACTGGTTTTCATGCCGAAATGACTGGACGCGAAAACATATACATGAACGGCTCCATAATGGGCATGACACGCGCCGAAATAACCCGCAAACTCGATGAGATTGTCGATTTTGCCGGCATTGAGCGCTACCTCGACACTCCCGTAAAACGCTACTCAAGCGGCATGACCGTTCGCCTCGGGTTCTCCATTGCCGCCCACTTGGAACCCGATATCCTTGTAGTTGACGAGGTTTTGGCCGTTGGCGATGCCGAATTTCAAAAGAAAGCCATTGGCAAAATGCAAGACGTAAGCAAAGGCGAAGGCCGTACGGTACTGTTTGTGAGCCATAATATGGCGAGTGTAAAAAGATTATGCAAAAATGGCATATTATTAGAAAATGGACTAATCAAAAAATCGGGATTAATCGACGAAGTCATCGATTACTATATAGACAACTATCAATCAGAGAAATCAATGCCATATGTGGAAGTGACCAAAGAAATGCATGACAAAAATAGAAGTTTGAAAGCAAAATTTCTTTCGTTTGAACACATAAAAGGATCCACTAAATATGCAACGGACGAGGATATTGTTTTGCGAATAAAAATATACTCTGATTATGACATTCAAAATTGCAGAATAAATTCAACCGTTTATACATCTGAAAAAGTGGCAATATGCAATAACTCTTCAGAAGACTATTTCCATATTTATGCTGGCCAAACGATTGATGTTGAATACATCATTCACAATCCCGGATTAGTCATAGGCAATTACAATATGAATTTTTCTATTGGCATAGGGAATATGACTGAAGGTGAAACCAATTACGATGTAGTGAAAGCTCCTATAACATTTGAGATTGACAAGCCTTACAAAGATGAGAATAAGTACTATGTCAAATGGGACAAACATGGATGGGGGAACATATACATGCGTACGGAGACAAGAGTCCTTTAACAAAAAAAAACTAAACAATGCAATATCGCACATTAGCGGATTTGAGTAATCTCGTCAGAACCAACATATACATAGTTCCACACGATATTGATTTGGTTGTAGGAATACCACGGAGTGGAATGTTGCCTGCAAATATGATTGCACTGTTTCTAAACAAAAAGATGTCCGACATAGACTCTTTTTGCGAAGGCAGGATAATGTCAACAGGGAAACGCTCTCAATATATTGCCGATACAGATATTAAAAGAGTCTTAATTGTAGATGACAGCGTTAATCAAGGAAATTCAATTAAAGCCGCAAAAGATAAACTTACAGTACTGAATGACAAATTTGAATTTGTATATTTAGCTCCAATAGTATCTTCTTGTGGAAAAGAACTCGTTGACATCTATTTTGAAATCATAGACGACAGAAGAATCTTTGAATGGAATCTATTTCATCATCCAATTATTGGAAGATCATGCCTTGACATAGACGGCATATTAAACAAAGACCCTGAAATTGATGATGATGGCAATATCTACAAACAATTTCTTCATGATGCTACACCTATGTTTCTACCTACAGTAGAAATTGAAACATTGATTACATGCCGTTTAGAAAAATATAGGAATGACACTGAATCTTGGTTAAAACGACATAATATTAGATATAAAAATCTTGTAATGCTAGATTTACCCTCACGCGAAGAACGAATCAAATGGGGCCGCTATGGAGAATTCAAAGGAGAGTATTACAAAAATAACAATCAAGTGTTATTCATTGAAAGCAACAAAAAACAAGCACAAATAATAGCTAACATTTCTAACAAACCTGTAATTTGCTTAGAGTGCAATTCTCTTATCTCTCCAGAAACGAGCGTTAAGCTAAAAGAGAACAGCAAAAGTCTTATAAAAAAAATGATAAATTTGATTTTACATGGCAAGATTTTTCTCTCTTTATTATTAATAATAGGAAAATGAAAATATTAGTATTTACACATAAAAGTAGTTTTTTTGGCGCTTCAAAATCTATTTTTGAAATAACCAATGTGCTATGTAGTGAGCATGAAATAACTTATGTCATTCCCAACCATGGGAAAATGGAAGTGGAATTACAAAATGCTCACTATAAATACCTTATACTTCCTAATCCTATTTGGACAATCACACCTAAACCTAAAAAATATAGTAATTGGAACTATTCTAAGCACTATATCAAGACGAAACTTACATTTCTCATTTCATTTTTATATGCATATAAACAAAGCATCAACACCGTAAGACGATTGAATCCGGACATTATAATTACAAATACAAGCGTAGCTCCAATGGGGTTAATTGTAGCAAAACACTTGGGAATACAATCCATACTATGGATACGTGAACCATTATGTAATAAGACAGGCTGGCAAATTCCTACAATTTTTACAATAAGGCAAGTCGCAAACGTGATTAGCAAGGCTAACATTGTTATTGCCCCTTCAAAATACTTAAAGGATTATTATGAAAATACATTTAAATTAAGCAATGTTTACGTCTTGCCTAACATCATTAATTTTTTTCCCAAAAAAATTAATGAACCTCCAAAATATACATTTGGCATGGTGGGGTCGATAACGGAACGTAAAGGTCAATACGAATTTGCAAAAGCAATGTTAGAGAATACTACCAAAACATCATTAATCATTTGGGGAGAAGAGGGAACTGAATATTCACGGAAAGTTGTCAATCTAGCAAAAATGAGTAATGGGAGAATTATAATGGGAGGCTATGAAACAAATTTAGATAGGATATACTCGTCATTTCATATTTATGTAAATATGGGAATCAACGAGACTTTTGGTAGGACCACCATTGAGGCTATGAGAGCTGGCCGATTGGTATTTGGTCGAAATTCTGGGGCAACACCAGAATTAATTCAACACGGAATAACAGGCTTTTTATTTAATACGCCGGAAACAATTTTTAATATACTTGGTGACATGGAGTCTTTTTTTGAAAACGATAAATACAATGACATAAAGGTAAATGCTCTAAAATTTTCTATGAACTATTTGCCGCAGACTATCAAGGAAAATGTGTCATCTTTATTTTAAATAGTCATAGCCACCCTAATTTAATAACACGATGAATAAGAGTCCTTTGTTTTCTGTTTTGATTGCAAACTACAATAATGGTTGTTATTTACAAGAATCAATTGATAGTGTTATAAATCAGACATATCACAATTGGGAGATAATAATAGTAGATGATAAATCTACTGACGATTCCTATTCCATATATAACATATATGGATCAGATGATAGAATTCATATTTATTTTAATAAAAACAACAGAGGATGTGGGTTTACGAAAAGAAAATGTATAGAAATGGCTAATGGGGATTTGTGTGGCTTTTTAGATCCTGACGATGTTATTTTGCCTAGAGCCATTGAAATTATGGTCGAAAAGCATCAAAAGGAGCCTAAAGCATCTGTTGTTTGCTCTAGACATTATCGTTGTGATGAGCAATTAAATATTTTAAAAGAAAGCCCTCTTTTGCAAATACCTATTGGTATGGACTATTTTTCGATGAATTCATATAGGCCTCTTCCATTTGCTTCATTCAAGAAAAGTTTGTACTTAAAAACCCAAGGACTATCCCCTCACTATCTTGCAGCCGTAGATCAAGAATTATATTTTATCATGGAGGATGTCGGATATATTTGTTCTATAAATGAATTTACATATAAATACAGGATACACAACAGAAGTGTTGCTCATTCTAAAAATTCTTCAGCGGGATACTGGAATGTGATTGCCATTTATGAGGCTTGTAAAAGAAAAGGGTTGAATCCTATGATATATTCTTATCCTTTATATCAAAAGTATATTGAACTATATAGTAAATCTACATCCTACAGAATAGGAAGACTATTATTGACTCCTTTAATTTGGATAAAAACAAAATTGAAAAAATAGTTTTGTGCTCAACTATGATTTACAAACATTTCTTAATAACACGATTTAATATCCCGCATAGTTTCGACAAAGACAAAAACGGAGATGATACAAAGACAGATTCTTATATGGAAAAAAGAATCTGTCTTTTTGAAACATTTTGTCTTCCTTCCGTACAAAACCAATCCAATAAGGACTTTGTATGGTTTGTCTATTTTGATAAGCACTCACCTCAGATGTTAATGGACAAAATAAAATCATGGGAAAGGGCGTGTTCTGTTTTTATGCCCAAATATGTTGTTGATTATGATGAATGGCAAAAACATATTTGTAGCGAAGATATTATTAGTGCTGTAGATGGGCATAATGTTGAATATATTATTACAACAAGGTTAGATAATGATGACGCACTTGGCAAAAATGCAATTCAAGAAATACAAAACCATTTCATTTCACAAGACAATACAATTATTGATCTAGTTAATGGTGCATGCTATGACGAAGAAAACCATATATTTTCAATGTTTCGCTATAATGGAAATCCTTTTATATCTTATATAGAAAAAAAAACATGCGAACTGCCATCTACTGTTTATAGAAAGAAACATAATGGTTATGGCGGTGACACCAATATCACTACAATCCTTACAACTGATCCAATGTGGATGCAAGTTATTAGTAACACCAACATTCTAAACCAAATGTCATATGGGAGATGCCTATGTTCTATCGGCAAGGACAAGTTTGGATGTGTTGTCGCCATTAACAAAGCCCAATGTCTAAAAGGCAACATGTTTTATCTTTTATCACGCATAAAAAAAATTATTAAAAAACTATTCACATAATCTTAAACTTCGGTCAATTTATTTGTCGTAATATATGAGAGTCTATTATAACATAGCATTTACTATCACCTTATTGACATATTGGTTTTTAACTAAAATATATCCTTATTTCATACGGCAAACACACAGACAATCAGGAATTTTGTACTTAGAAAACTTTCCAATAGAAAATTCAGGTTATCAGTATAGAGCTTACAAATGGGCTGAAATACTTTCTCAAAATGGTATAAAATGTGAAATAAAGACAATTCTGCCAGACAAACATGACTTTGACATTTGTAGTCCGCAACGTTTTCTCATTATTTCAATGCGCAAACGATTTTGGCAATGTTTATATGCTAGAAGGTTTAAAACAGTCATTGTACGAAGAGAGCTTCTTCAGTTCAACGACTATGGCAATCTTTTCATGGAGAAATTCCTACTGAAGATACATCCTAATGTTATTCTTGACTTTGATGATGACATTGCATCTGCCAAGCGACAACCTCATGAAATAACCAATTTATACGGAAAACTATTTTTAGAAAATGGGAATAAGTTCAATGACTCATTAAGATTATATAGCAAATTCATTGTAGGTTCTGAATACCTTAAAAGCAAGGTATTATACGAGAATCCCGATGTTTCAGATAATTCTATTTTAGTAATTCCTACTTGTGTGGACTATGATAAATATTCAGCCAAAGAACATCAAAAAGACAATGATGAAATCACACTTGGTTGGATAGGTGGAAATCAGAATCTTAATTATTTGGACAAACTAATTGAACCTTTGAACTTATTATCAAAAGACCACAAAATCAAATTAGTTGTTGTTGCGGGTAAAGACTATGAGCACCCAAATGCAAGATTCAAGATTGAAAACAAGCAATGGAGCCTTGAAGGTGAAAAGGATTTGATTCGCAGTTTTGACATTGGACTAATGCCAATTGAAGATAATGCAATAGGTCGTGGAAAATGTGGATTCAAGCTACTTCAATATATGGGGCTTGGGGTCATTGGAATAGCAACAAATGTTACTATAAACGGCGAGATAATTACAGATGGAGAAAACGGATTCCTAGTTAAGTCCGACAATTCCAATTGGTATGAAGTGTTGAAAAAAGCAGTAGATTTGAATGATAAATTTGTGATAATGGGTCAAAATGCAAGGAATCAAATACTAAGCAGGTACACATTCTCTTCTAACATCAATAAATATCTAGAATGGGTTTCTTAAAAAGAATATGGACTGACTTTAAAACCTACTATAAGATAAATTCGGTTTATCCAAGACAATATAAGAATTCCACCATTGAATCTTATATTGTAAATGAGTCTATTATCCCCCAAAATATCATAATTAAAAAGGAGGTTTGCATTAGCCAGACATTAACAAGCATTGGAGAATACTCATATATAGGAACCCGTTCTGAGATATTGAACTGCGAAAGGATAGGCCGATTTGTTTCGATTTCACACGATGTAAAAATTGGGCTTGATAACCACAAATTAGACGCAATTGGTACTAACCCAATCTTTTATTCACGCAGTAGGGAATGGGTGGATATTGATTGTAACAAGAAATACATTCCTACAGTAATAGAAAATGATGTTTTGATATCTGCAAATGCCATGATAATGTCTGGCATTACAATTGGTACAGGTGCTGTTATTGGTGCAGGTGCGTTCGTAAACAAAGATGTACCGCCTTATGCAATTGTTGTTGGCATTCCAGCAAGAATCATTAGGTATAGATTTGATGAAAAGACAATTGAACGGCTACTAACATCAAAATGGTGGGAGAAGTCAAAAAATGAATTATTGACATACAAGGATAAATTTAACAATGTTCCTTCATTTTTAGAAGAAATTGAGAAATGAAACACATTGCAGTACTGTTAAATGGCCCAATAGCAAGCGACTCTCGTGTAATACGCGAAATCAAGACAATGTCGCGCATCGCAAATATAGACTTGTTTTACACAAACGGAAACGAAACTGACAACTGCATTTTCGAGAACAATGTGCGCCTTTTCAATTGCATCAAGGAGGAAAACCTTCGTTCAAAATTCATACGGCATACTTGTTTCTATAACGAATTCATGTTCTTTGTTCCCAAAGTTTTGGAACAAGGCATAGCATATGACTATATCTGGGCAAATGATTTACCTGACTTAAAGCCAGCATTGAAGATAAAAAAGGTCATTGGCTCCAAAGTTATTTATGACTCACACGAAATATATATCGGCACTCTGAATCAATTTTTTCCAAGCAAGGCAAAGTTTTACAAATCCCTATTGCATAAGACTGCATTGTTCTTGATGACTGCGCTTGGCCATATGGCTGAAAAAAAAATGGTGAAGCAAATCGATGAATTTGTAACGACAAGTGTTTCTTTTAAAAACTATTTTCAGCAGAAATATAACTTGAGTGACATCAAAATAGTAATGAATTGTCCTAGGACACAAACTGATACTGATTTTTTTGACTTTAGAAAGGAATGTGATTTGCCAGCCGATTCATTTATTATATTATTTCAAGGTCGGCTCAATGCAGGACGCGCTCTTATGGAAATGATAGAAGCACAACAATATGTAAAACCAAACATTCATTTATTTGTTTTGGGTGACGGTCCTTTAAAGAAAGATATGATAAATTTTTGCAACAAGTTATCATTGCAAAATGTCCATTTTATAGATGAGGTCCCCTCTTCTGAATTGTTACATTATACAAGAGGAGCAAATGCAGGAATAAACTTACAAGCAAGTATAAACATAAGCAAGCACTTAGCATCGGCAAATAAATTATTTGAATACACTCATTCTGGCATTCCTACCATAGGTTCTGATGTACCTGAAAATAAATTGATAATTGAAAAATACGATTTAGGGTTATTAGTTAAAAATGAACCTCAAGAAATAGCATCTGCAATTAATAAAATGTCAGTAATGGATTTGTCAAGATACAAAGCAAATTGCCAAAAAGCTACTCAAGAATACAATTGGGAAAAACAAGAAAATATGATTTTGCAGATCATTAAGTAATAGTTATACTATTGTGCATGGAGAAATCATGTTCAACTAATAGTTTTACAAGGAGTAGTCATGAATAAAAACACCCAATGATTGTCTTTCCTTAGAGTTTTTACAGAAATGTATCTCTCCCAAATCAATGGTTAAAAATGAGGTTGGGCAAAATGGAATTATGATAATTTTAACCAAAACATCTACGAGTATTAGTTCAAATATGTGGTTAAAAAGCGTATTTATGGCAAAAACGCTAGCTTAAATCAAAACATTATTCTATCTAAATACGTATATTATATATTTGATTGATTATAGTCGGCGTATGAAGCATATACTCACTCTAGCATTTTTATTTTTGGCATTTATTGCAAATGCGCAAAGTACAAAGAGCATGCGTGACATTGAAGGTTTAGTGGCATGGTTTTCAGCCGACTCTGTTCATTTGACAGATGATGGACATGTTGATATTCTTTACGATAAGAGTGGGAATAGTAGGCATGCAGTGCAAAACACTGTAGGTAAGCAACCTATTTGTATGGAGAGAGATTCTTCCATCAACTATCAACGTACTTTGTATTTTGATGGAAATGATTTTTTTACTTCTTCTTTTGGACAATCCATTTCACAGCCTAGCACCATAGTTGTGCTTTGGCAGCAATTACAGTCAAACGCAAGTACTACTTGTTATACAGGATTGAGTTCAACCTCTAGGAACCAACTTTATTTATCAAAAAATAAATTTGGATTATATGCTGGACTTGAGTTAAATGCGAAAAACGTTTCAACTACTACATTCAAACATTCCATTTTCTTCTCGCTATTCAATGGTAATAATTCCTTTTTGGCAATTAACAATCATATTACCATAAGTGGAAATGTAGGAGGATTGGCTTCTGACGGATTAATAATTGGTTCATACATTAGTAACAAATATGGCATTGTCGGCAATATCACTGAACTAATATTCATTAATAACACATTATCTGTAGCTGACTCATCCGTAATCATGGATTACTTACGCGACAAATACGCTCCAGCAGTTTCACTTAAAGAATTTAATTCTTCATACGGCTTCAAGCCTATGGTATTCAAAAAGCCTTGGCTTACAAGCCTAATATGGAATGACGGATATACAGATTCTATTAGAGTTTTCTCTCACAACGGTTTTTATAAAGTCACAGCCACCGACATCTTCGGTTTTACATCTTCTGACTCTGCATACATCTCCATAGTAGAGCCCAATGCTCTAACCGACACCACCATCTGTCTCGGCGACACCATAACATGGAACACAAATCTTGCAGGTCCATACACCTACCTCTGGAGCAATGGCAGTACAGACCCTTCGCTCAATATTTCAAGCGGAGGACAGTATTGGGTAGTTATTACCGACACAGCAGGCTACTCTTGGCACTCCGACATCATTACCGTAACCGTTGATAGTTTTCCAGTTCAAGCAACCCTTGGACCTGATACCATTCGAGCTTGTGTTGGCAATTACATTTACCTGGCCAATGGCTACGAGAGTGCAACATCGTACTTGTGGTCAACTGGCGACACCACTAACCACTTTGAGATTTTCGAGAGTGGACTATACAGCGTTAGTGTGGTTAATAATCTAGGTTGCCGCGCTATCGATACTGCCTATTATCACGTTGAGGGCATTGCTCCAACTGTTAATTTTTCTTACGATTCGCTTTGCCAGACGCGCAACATAAAGTTCACCAATCTATCGCATAGCAATGACGAAAGTCCTATTTCTACTTTTAATTGGTGGTTTGGAAATGGAGATTCCTCAGTTCAACAAAACCCAGAATATACATTCCAATCAAGTGGAAATTTCGAGATAAAACTAATGGTTGAGTGCCAAAATGGATGCGCAAACGAAGTCCGTAAATCGCTTACAGTATGGCAGTTACCTACTGCCGATTTTGTGCCTGATGCAGTCTGCTCTGATACAGAAACACAACTCTTTAGCCGCAGCAAGTCACCTGACGATACCATCTCACTTTGGCAATGGACCATTGGCGGCATCGGTTATTCCGAAGTTAATCCAAAACTGCAATTTGCCGATGCTGGTAAGGTTGGGGTAACCTTGGCAGTTGCAACAGCTCATGGTTGTACCGATACAATAAGCAAAACCATCGTTGTGCGTAAAGGTCCTCAAGCCGATTTTAATGTGGGCCCAGTTTGCGTCGATGCTCCTATTTCGCTTACCAATGCCACCATTAACTATCTCAACTTGGCGGTTGATTATAAGTGGGAAATTGATGACACTGATTTTTCTAATATGCGCAATGCCGAGTTGGTGCTAAACGATACCGAACCTCACAAAGTAGTTATGACTGTTCGCCAACATTCAAACGGATGTGAATCGAGCGTGCATAAAACTCTTCAAGCAAAATCTCGTCCCAACGTTGGCTTTGATGTTAACGATGTGTGTGCCAATAGTTTACCTAAACTTATCGCTGCACAAGGTAATAATGTTGAACAACTTGATTGCGTGTGGACCATCGACACGTTGCCAAAAATCTTTGGTAAGTCGGCCCAGCTAATTAACTTGAAGGAAGGGCCCCATGCCATTACACTTGTTGCTACCGATGAGGTTGGCTGTCACGACACGGCATCGGCAATCTTCAATGTATTGCCTGATGTTCAAGCTACTTTCGTTGCTGATGTTGCTGAAGGTGCAGTACCTCTTGTTGTTACTTTTAAAAATACAACCACTCAAAACTCGGAATTCAATTGGGATTTTGGCGATGGATATTTTGCAACAGAGCGAAATGTTCAGCATACATTTGCCGATAGTGGAGTGTTTAATGTTACGCTTACTAGCACCACTCCAAATGGTTGTGTTACAAAGGCCGAAAAACAAATTTCAACACGAGTAGCACATTCAAACCTTGCCATAGCTCTTGCAAAAGCCAATGTTGTGACCGATTATATTGAAATTGAGGCAACACTCATCAATAAAGGTACAGTTGACGAGCACAATGTGCTGATTAACTGTACAAACAATTTAGGCCTTGACATAACCGAAGCTTTGCCCGATACCATTTTTGCGCATAAAGTTTATCAGCATAAACTAAATGCACGGCTCAACTCGCGCGACTTGCAAAACCTTGAGTTTGTGTGTCTAAGCATCAAATCGGATAATACAGACGAAGACGAGACCGATAATGAATTCTGCATATCGTTTACCGATAATAGGTTTGTTGTGCTTCAGCCAAAACCAAACCCAGCAACCGACCATGTTAACATCGAATTTGTGACACAAGATGGTGGTAATGCACAACTTGCAGTGTATAATGCCAATGGTAAGCAAATAATGTCAAAAGAGGTAGTTGCCGAATCGGGCATTATGCGCATAAAAATTGATGTAAGCACACTGCCTACAGGTAATTATGTGTGCATGTTGTGCCACAATGGTCATGTGAGCAAACAAATGTTTGTGGTGATGCGCGGAAAATAGAGTAGATATGTCATAGAATAAAAAACGCTCGGCTTTTAAAAAACCGAGCGTTTTGTGTAACTGAAAAGGTAGCTGATTGTTATTTGAAAGTCTCAATCAAAATTACGCCATTAGCAGCGCGCACACCGTAAATACTCGACGATGCAGCATCTTTTAGCACATCGATGCGTTTAACTTGGCTAGTTGGAATGTTGTTGAACGAGCTACTTTCAATGCCGTCAATTATAATCATTGCGCATTGTGTCCCGTTAGGTGAACCAACACCCCTAATAATAACACAATCGCCATTAACCTGAACATTACTTACTGTGGCCGAAATGGCGTCACCAACGGTGGCAAAACGCCCGTATCCGTAATTTAAATCAATGTAAGTTGTTGCAGTTGTGCGGTTGTCTTCGCTAATGTATCCGTAGCCTATTGCTTTATCAACAGCATCGCGTGTGCGGGGCGATTTTAGTTTAACAACAAGAGGTTGACGAGTTTTTGAACTTACTTTAATCTTTTGGGTGTCAAAAACCTTGCTAGTAAAAACCAACTCATCTTTATCGTTGCACACAATTGAAAAATTGCCTGTGCTATCCGACTTGGTTGTTGTTCCCGATTTTTTTGCACTAATGCTTAGATTAGCTACTGGCAAATCGTTCATTACAACCACTCTGCCATTAACAACGTGCGTTTGTGCCAATGCGCTGAAACTTGTACAAATTGCTAGCGCAAATGATAGTATTTTCTTCATGTTTAGTAGATTGTAGTTATGACCGAAAGATAATTATTATGGCTTTTCGCCAAATACTTTTTACGTACTTTTATCGCGATGGAATATACCGAGCATTTGCAACATATTAAGGAGTTAATTGCCACGTTACCCGATAGTCCTGGCGTGTATCAGTATTTTGATAAAAACGGCACGGTGATTTATGTGGGCAAGGCAAAAAAACTAAAACGTCGCGTGTCGTCTTACTTCACTAAGTATCACGAGAGCGCTAAGTTGCGTGTGTTGGTTAAAAACATTGCCGACATTAAACATATTGTGGTCGAAACTGAGCAAGATGCTTTGCTGCTCGAAAATAACTTGATAAAAAAGTATCAGCCTCGCTATAATTCGCTTTTAAAAGACGACAAAACCTATCCGTGGATTTGTGTAAAAAACGAACCGTTTCCTCGTGTAATTTCAACTCGTAGGTTTGTGCGCGATGGCAGTACTTACTTTGGTCCTTATACTAGCACAACAACGTTGCGTATAATGCTCGACCTTATAAAGCAACTTTATCCGTTGCGCTCGTGCAATCAAACCGTTTGCAATCAAACAATAGCACAAGGCAAGCACAAGGTTTGTCTCGAATATCACATTGGCAACTGTCTTGGTCCATGCGAAGGTTTTCAAACTGAAAAAGATTATGCCGAAAACATAAGCGCCATTAAGGAATTGCTTCGTGGCAATATGGGTGCGGTTATCAATATGCTTAAGCAAAAAATGCTGGCCCTAAGTGCCGAATATAAGTTTGAACAAGCTCAAGTCGTAAAAAACAAAATGGACAAACTATCGGAGTTTCAAAGCAAATCAACCATAGTAAGTCCAACTATACACAATGTTGATGTGTTTAGTATTATCGACGACGAAAACTTTGCCTACGTTAACTTTATGAAAGTGGTTAATGGAGCCATTGTTCAAGTTCACACCTTCGAGGTACAAAAACACGTTGACGAGGACCGCGAATCGATATTGTTCACCGTAATTAACGAGGCTCGCGAGCGACTAATGTCCACCGCGTTTGAGATTATTGTGCCAATTGAACCTGAATTTGGATTTGAAAAAGTTGAGTTCACAGTCCCGGTTCGTGGCGATAAAAAGAAATTGCTCGACCTTAGCCAACGTAATGCTTTGGTTTATCGCGATGAAAAACTCAAGCGACAACTCAATCGCAGCCCGCAAAAACGAGTTGATAGACTAATGGAAACCATGCGCTCCGATTTGCGATTAAAAGAACCTCCTGTGCTTATCGAGGGCTTTGACAACTCAAACATACAAGGAACAAACCCAGTGGCTTCGTGCGTAGTATTTCGCAATGGTGCGCCAAGCAAACGCGACTATCGCCACTTCAATATAAAAACCGTTGTAGGCGCAAACGACTTTGCCTCAATGGAGGAAATTATATATCGCCGTTATCGTCGTCAACTCGACGAAGGCAACCCTTTGCCGCAACTTATTCTAATCGATGGTGGTAAAGGCCAACTTGGTGCAGCAGTTAGCAGCCTTACCAAACTGGGAATAATTAACCGCGTGCAAGTTATCGGTATCGCTAAGCGGCTCGAAGAACTTTTCTATCCAGGCGATCCTGTACCTTTGTACCTCGACAAAAACAGCGAGACACTGAAAGTGTTGCAGCATGTGCGAAACGAGTCGCACCGGTTTGGTATCGGATTCCATCGCGATAAGCGCTCAAAGGCCTTCTTGGTGTCAGAACTTGACTCAATAAAAGGAGTGGGCGACAAAACAAAAGAACTGCTGATGCGCGAATTTAAGTCGGTTGAGGCTATTAAAAACGCAACTTTCGACCAACTCGCTCATCATATTGGCGACTCAAAAGCAAAAATTGTGATGGAATATTTTGCCGAAAAGAAACGTCAAGAAACACTTTAAACTTAATTACGAATAAAGAAAAACGAATAACAAAATGCGCATCGATATACTATCAGTGGTGCCCGAATTACTCGATGGCCCATTCAACCACAGCATTATTAAACGTGCAGCCCAAAAAGGCATTGCCGAGATTCACGTTCACAACATTCGCGACTATTCAACCGATAAACACCACCGTTGCGACGATTATGCTTTTAGCGGAAGTGCTGGTATGGTTATGACTATTCAGCCCATTGAGGCAGCCATTGAGGCCTTGAAAAAAGAGCGCAACTACGATGCCATTATATACACCTCACCCGATGGCGAAATGTTCAATCAACCTATGGCCAACCAACTATCGCAACTCAACAACATTATTATCCTATGTGGCCATTACAAAGGTGTTGACCAACGAGTACGCGACCATTTTATTACCCGCGAAATATCAATTGGCGACTATGTGCTCACTGGTGGTGAGTTGGCTGCTGCTGTTATTGCCGATTCTATTATTCGGCTTATTCCTGGCGCCATAAGCGACGAAACTTCAGCACTGTCCGATTCTTTTCAAGACAATCTGCTTTCGGCGCCAGTTTACACCCGTCCTGCCGATTACAAAGGGTGGAAAGTTCCCGATATCCTACTTTCGGGCAACGAACGAGCAATTGAAGAGTGGAAACTAGAGCAAGCTCTTGAACGTACACGTCGTCTCCGTCCCGATTTGCTTGGCGAATAACTAACAAGAATGAACTAATAAAATAAACAACCAATGAACGCGATTAGCCAAAAAGTTATGCCTTTTCTTATCGACCTTGGCAATAACAACAATCGCCCGTGGTTTGAAACCAATCGCGGCCGTTACCAAGATGTGCTAGCTGAATTTACAGCATTTGTAACCGAACTCATCTCGCGCATCTCAGTTGACGATACAACTCTAGCAAACGTAAGTGCCAAAAGCTGCATTTACCGTATTTATCGCGATACGCGTTTCAGTGCCGACAAAACTCCATATAAAACGCACATGGCGGCTTCAATATCTGCAGCAGGAAAAAACCACGTCAGCCCATCGTTTTACGTTCATTTTCAACATGGAAACGAATCTATGTTTGGTGGAGGAATGTTTATAACGGATAGCAATCTACTCAAACAATTTCGCAACGAAATATGTTCTGTTCCCGAAGATTTTTACGATATAATTAACGCACCAGAGTTTCGCCGCTTTTATCCCGAAGGTTTGTGGGATTATCAAAAATTGAAGAACGTGCCAAAAGGTTATGATATTGATGAACGCTATGCCGACTTGCTCAAATACAAACACTACCTTATAACAGGGACGTTGCCCGATAAATCTTTGTCGGACGAGCACTTGATGGATTATTTGGTTGAAGCACATAGAGTTATACTCCCATTTAACCGATTGCTACTCGATGTAATGAACTCAAGCAACGCGTAGATTTATTAGATAGTAGAAAAACAAAAAACCTTGCAAGCGATTGTTTAGCAACCATTTGCAAGGTTTTGTTGTTTAGTACCCGGAGCCGGTTTCGAACCGGCACGTCCATTACTGGACACAGGATTTTAAGTCCTGCGCGTCTACCGATTCCGCCATCTGGGCAACCATTATTTGTGGAATGGGCAAAAAAAAAGAGCGAGAAACGGGATTCGAACCCGCGACCCCGACCTTGGCAAGGTCGTGCTCTACCAACTGAGCTATTCTCGCGATTGCGGTTGCAAATATAGAGCTACTAGCCGTTTCTGCAATAGGTTTCTTATAAAAAGTTGAATTATTTTTAATGTCGATTGATTATCAGTCGTTTATGATGATATTTTTTTTGAAAAACAACGTCGCAGTGCTTGTTTAGTTGGCATTTTTGAAGGTTTTTTGCCTTGTTTTTGTATCGAAAAACGCGAGTTTTTGCGAAACGATGCTAAAAATTAAAGAAAAGAGCTCCAAAAAACGCATTTCGGCAAACCCCGATTTATTGCTATATTCGCACCGATTTGGCAAAAAATGCCACTATCGCTTAAAAAATCTGACAGATGCAAGATAATATATCACGAGGTTGTCCTATTCAAAAAATTGATAATGAGACAACTAACTATTATTCGACCTATGCAGGCAAGTTGAATGTTTTTAACTGGCTTACAGGTATTCCTGAGGGAATTGATAAAAATGAGATATACGAGGTTCGTTTTAAAAATACTCGTAAGGGCTATTATTATAATTCTAGTGGTTTGCGCCTTGCCGAGGGCGACATTGTTGCGGTTGAGGCATCTCCAGGCCACGATGTGGGTATTATATCACTCAAAGGTTGGTTAGTGCTAAAACAACTTCAAAAGCATAACATTAGTCCAAAGTCGGAGTTTAAGACTATTTACCGCAAAGTAAAGCCAAGCGATATCGAAAAATGGAAAGAGGCTATCGATTTGGAGGAGCAGACAATGGTCGAGTCGCGCAAAATTTCAGCCGATCTTCGACTTAATATGAAAATTGGAGATGTTGAGTATCAGGGTGATAAAACCAAGGCAATTTTCTATTACATAGCCGATGAGCGTGTCGATTTTCGCCAACTTATTAAAGTTTTGGCCGATAAATTCCGCATTCGTATTGAGATGCGTCAAATTGGAGCGCGTCAAGAGGCTGGTCGCATCGGTGGTATTGGCTCATGTGGTCGAGAGTTGTGCTGCTCAACTTGGATGAGCAATTTTGTGTCGGTTACTACAACTGCGGCTCGTTATCAAGAATTGTCGCCCAATCCGCAAAAATTGGCAGGACAGTGCTGCAAACTTAAATGCTGCTTGAACTACGAGGTTGACTCGTACATGGATGCTCGCAAGGATTTTCCTTCAACTGATACACCTATCATGACCGAAAACGGAAAGGCTTATCATGTTAAAACTGATGTCTATCGCCGTATGATGTGGTTCTCGGTCACCAACGATGCTAGTAGTTCTGAACTGATTCCTATTTCGGTTGAAAATGTTAAACGATATGTTGAATTGACTAAAAAAGGTCAAAAGGTTCAAATTGAGGCAGTTGTCGATGATAAAGATGATGCCGAAGAACTAGACTTTACCAACAACGTGGGCGAGGAGAGTATTACTCGATTCGATAATCGTAAGAAAAAGAAAAAGCACCGTAAACCACAAGGAGGTGCAAACTCAGGTGGAGATCGTCAACAAGATTTAAAGGCAGAAGCACAATCTTCTGAAATATCTGAGAATCAAACTGTAGAAAATAAATCGGGTGATGCCCAGGTCGGAGATAATCGCCAAGAACGTCATCACCATCATCATCATAGACATAACCATAACCATAATGGAAACCGTAATCGAGACAATCAAAAACCTGCTGAAGCTTAGTTTGTTAGCTCTTGTGCTATGCGCTTGCGATAAGTACTCTGTTTACGAACGTAACTATGACATGCGAGGCGAAGTGTGGAAAAGCGATAGCGTGCTTGTGTTTAACGCAAATATTGACGATACAACAGTCGCTTACAATATTCTGTTTAATAATAGAATTACTGGTCAATATCCATATAGTAATATGTATTTGTTTATTACTATCACCGCACCGGGTAATATGGTGATGCGTGATACTCTTGATTGCGTTTTGGCCGACAATAGCGGTAAGTGGTTAGGTAAGGGATTTGGAGGAGTGTGGTCAAATACTGTGCGCTACAAAAGCAATATTCTATTCCCTCGAAGCGGAAACTATACTATAAAGGTTGAGCAAGCAATGCGCGTTTCTGAATTGCCACACGTGCTTGATGCAGGTTTGCGTATTGAGCGTGCACATTAATCTATAAATCAAATTGTTGTGGGAAAAGGTAAATTAGAAAAATTTCAAGAAATTGAAGGCTTTGCTAATGTAGTTCAGCCTTTGGTTACTGCATATAGCCAAACCGATCATGAATTAAAGGGACATTGGCACGAAAAAATGTTTGGGAACAATAATCCAATAGTTCTTGAATTGGGCTGTGGTAAAGGTGAATATACGGTTGGTTTGGCTCGACGTTTTCCAAACAAAAACTTTATTGGAGTAGATATAAAGGGTGCGCGCATTTGGCGAGGTGCAAAAACATCAAACGAGGAGCAGATGAAAAATGTGGCTTTTTTGCGCACTCGTATCGAAACAATTACTTCATATTTTGCCGAAAACGAGATAAGCGAAATTTGGGTTACATTTCCAGACCCACAATTGAAAAAACGACGCGAAAAGAAACGCTTAACGTCTAATGTCTTTTTGTCGCTTTATCAAAAACTATTGGTTGATAATGGTTTGGTTAATCTAAAAACCGATAGCCAATTCTTGTATCTATATACAGTGGCAACGGCCGAGTGCAATGGCCTTGAAATTGACCACAAAACTGCCGATTTGTATTCTGAACCATGGCTTGATGATGTGCTATCAATAAAAACTTACTACGAACAATTACACATCGATGCTGGAACTAAAATATCGTATCTTAGTTTTCATTTGCCTAAAAATCAGCCACTTATTGCCCCTGATGGTTTTGACGACGAGCATCAAGATTTGAAAGATGAGAGTCGTGAGGTTGCTGAAGAGGAATAGTTTGCTACAACCTTTTGCTAAGCTTGGCAATTCGTATGTAAAAAAATGGCAGATACTTGTCCTTGATGTAAAATAATAAATACTTTTACATTAGTTTTTTGCATATATATACGCAAAGAACATTATTAGAAAATGAAAAGGTATTTGTGTAATCTATTGATTATTGCCTTTTTACTCGCGTTTTTAACGTCGTGTAAAAAGCAATGTCGTGTAGTTACTTATACCGATTCAAATGGATTCGAATATCAAACTGTAACAACCGACCCATATTCGGTTAGGGTTTATACTCTCAAAAATGGACTAAAGGTTTACTTGTCGGTAACGCACGATGAACCTCGCATTGTTACTCGCATTGCAGTTAAGGCAGGCTCAGTTGAAGACCCCGACGACAATACAGGTTTGGCGCATTACCTTGAACACATGATGTTTAAGGGAACTCCGCGGCTTGGTACAATTAATTGGGAAAAAGAAAAACCCTTGCTCGATGAGATTGAACAATTGTACGAACAACATTATGTTGCTTCGTCTGAGGCTGAACGCAAAAACATTTATCGAAAAATTGATAGCGTTTCGTTCTTGGCATCAAAGTATGTAGTGCTTAACGAGATTGATGCACTATCGACAACAATTGGTGCTAGTCGTCAAAATGCTTTTACCGACAACGATATGTCGGTTTTTTATTGCGAAATACCGTCAAATGAACTTGATAGATTTCTGCAAATTGAAAGTGAACAACTGCAGAATCCAGTAATGCGAGGTTTTCATACCGAATTGGAGTCTATTTACGAAGAATTTAACCAATGGCAAGATGGCGCAGGCGAGTCGGCGCTCTATGCAGCCCGATGGGGATTGGTTAAAGGTAGCCCATACGATCATGATGTTGCTGGTAAATCGGAGCATTTGCGCCGACCTTCAATAACGCTAATCAAGGAGTTTGTAAAGAATTATTACGTGCCAAATAATATGGCAGTGTGCCTTGCGGGCGATTTTAATCCTGACGAGGCGGTGGCCTTGGTAAACAAATATTTTGGTAACGCTGAACCGCATCAAGTAGTTCGCCGGGAAGTGCCGCAACAAAAAAAACCGACATGCCAAACCGATACTACCATTATCGATCCACAAGATGAATTTGTGGTTATTGGTTTTTTGGGCGGGGGCTATAATTCGTCCGACAAAAAATGTATTAACTTGATTGATAATATATTATGCAACGAACAGTCGGGTTTGGTTGATATTAACATTAACAATCAGCAAACTGCGTCGTGGGCCGAAACCTTTATGTATCAGAACTATGCTAATGGCTATTTGTTTATGATGGGTTGGCCTAATGCAGGGCAAACGCTTGACGAGGTTAAAGATTTGTTGCTAGCCGAAGTTGAAAAGGTGAAAAATGGCGAATTTGACGATTGGATGCTTGAGTCAAATATTGCAGAAACTCAAATGTATAGCCAAAGCCAATTAAATTCGGCAAGCGGCATTTGTGAGCAAATGTCAGAGTGCTTTATTTTTGATGTTCCATGGATTTCGCGTGTTACTTACCCCGATAGCTTACAAAGTGTTTCAAAGGCGCAATTGGTTGAATTTGCAAAAACGTTTCTTACTAATCCAATGGTTGTGTACAAACGTCAAGGAGCCAATCCCAACCTTGTTAGAGTTGAAAAACCTCAAATTACCCCAATCGTTGGTTCGGGCCAATTGTATTCTGAATTCGGCAAACAGATATTGTCGCAAAAAGTTGAACCTATAGAACCTGTTTATGCCGATTTTGGCAAATCGATAAAGAAAACCAAACTATCTGACGATATTTATTTTGACTATGTTTATTCATTGTCGCCGTCATTCAGTTTGAATTATGTTATTGAAATTGGTGAATACAATACCAATTGGATTAAGCCCGCCTTAAAACAACTCACTCTTTTGGGCACCGACAAATACTCGTCAGACGAATTGCTAAATCAATTGTCAAGCTATGGTTTGTCGTTAACCACTGAAGTGTATCCGCGCTACTCAGTCATTAAATTGTCGGGTGCCGAAAAAAATGCAGAAAAGGGAATGCAGTTGCTTGAACATATTTTATTAAACCTTAAGCCCGATAATCAAGTGTTTGATGAAATGGTTAACAACATTGCCGACGAGCATCAAAAGAATATGTTTGATCCAAAGTACATAGTGGCCACAGCGTTTCCCGAATATGCACGATATGGAAAAGATGCACCATTTCGTAACGGATTGTCATCGGAGCAAATGCGCGAAATAGGTAGCGTGGGCTTGGTGGATTTTATAAAAGAGCTCACAAGCTATCCACATCGTGTGTTCTATTATGGACAATCATCGTATCGCTCGGCTCTTAAAATTGTAAAAAAGTATCATAAGTTGCCTAAAAACACGTTGCCTCCTCATCATTTGCGCGATTTTAAGGTTATAGCAGATGGAATTCCAAAAGTATATGTTGTGGATTATGAATCGCTACAAACTACGGCGCTATCATTTGCAGTAGGCGAACAAATTACACCTCTGCTATTTGCTTACGACAGCGTTTTTAATATGCTGTATAATACAAAAAACACAATGAACACCATTCCACAACAAATGTTGCGAGAATCGAAGGCTTTGGTTTACGATGTTTTGGCGCGATTTGTTATGCCTGACGATAGCAAAAGCCCAACATATATGCAGACGCAAATGAGCATGCAGAACGATAAACTAATATCGGCCTTAAGCGAAATGCAGAACGTTACAACCGAACTATATGTGCAACCCGAAAATTTGGAATCGGCATGTAAAACTCTTCAAAAACGCATCGAAACATCGCGAATAATAGGTGAAAATATTTATTGGACATGGCACAAACTTAAACTGATGAATATGGATTTTGATGTTCGCCGATTAGTGTATGAACTGTCAAAAACTATTGATATCGAGATGTTTAACGACTATTTTATTGAAAATGTTGCGGGGCGCCAACAAACCATATTCCTTTTAGGAAATAAGTCAGAAATGGATTTGGAGGCACTAAGCCGTTTTGGTGAAGTACAAGAGTTGACTCTTGACGAATTATTCAATGTAAATCAAATTAATTAATCATATTGAAAAATGGGACAAAAAGCAGACAGACACACCGCAATAGCAGAATTGGTTACTAATAATGAAGTAACCTCGCAAGAAATGCTACTTGACATGCTTAAAGAAAAAGGCATTGTTGCAACACAAGCAACATTGTCGCGCGATTTAAAACGAATGAAAATATTTAAACGCTCGTCAATATTAACTGGAAATTATTGCTACGCCTTGCCCGAAACTATAACTACAGCACCAGTAACATCAACCACGTCGCCTCTTGATGGTTTAGTGTCAATTGAATTTTCGGGTAGCATGGCAGTTGTAAAAACACTTCCAGCGTATGCTCAACCAGTGTCGCAAATAATTGATGATGCACAAATGGTTGAAATAGCAGGAACTATTGCAGGTAATGATACTATATTAATGGTGTTGAGAAATGGCTTTACAAAGAAACAAGTAAAACAAACCTTGCTTTCAAAATTCCCAAGCATAAAGGATAAATTATGATTGCTAATTGGTTTTTGATACCGAAAATCTCTTACATTTACGCACAAAATTGATTATCAATTAAAACACATATCTCTATGAAGAAAATAACCTACATCGCATTGTTTGTTATGTTGAGTGTTGCTTTCTTAAGTTCTTGCAAATCATCTGGCGGAACTTGCCCAGCATATTCAGATAACGGAGCACAGCAAACAGAGCAACTTGCTCAACGCTAGCAGAAAAGAGCCTCTTAAAAAGAGGTTTTTTTTTGCTCAAAAACTACTCGCTATATTCTGTTTGCTACAATGCTTGGCTAAGTAGCATTGCGTCGGTACTCTTATGGTGAGTTTTTTCTTCTACCATAGTCGCGAAAAGAGAAAGGAGTTGCGGGTTAAGTTTTTGATAGATAGATGATTGTGGGTGAGTAAAAATGTGGAGTAATTGTTTGCTTATATTTGCTCTATTATCTACATTTGTGCGATTTTTTGAAAAAGGAAAGAGACATTTTTTTTAATATTTTAAAAATTAAACACTATGATTAAAGTTGGTATTAACGGCTTCGGCCGTATCGGCCGTATGGTTTTCCGCGCTGCAGTAGAAAACTTCGGTAAAGACATTCAGATCGTAGGTATCAATGACCTATTGGATCCTGAGTATTTGGCTTACATGTTGAAATATGACTCAGTACACGGTCAATTCAACCACGACATCAAAGTAGAGGGTAACACTTTGGTAGTTGACGGTAACAAAATCCGTTTGACCGCTGAAATGGATCCAGCTAACTTGAAATGGAACGAAGTTGGTGCTGAGGTTGTAGTTGAGTCAACTGGTCTTTTCTTGGAAGATGAGAAAGCTCGCAAACACATCCTTGCTGGTGCTAAAAAAGTTATCATGTCAGCTCCTTCAAAAGACGCTACCCCAATGTTTGTTTACGGTGTAAACCACGAGACATACGCTGGTCAAGACATCATCTCTAACGCATCTTGCACAACAAACTGCTTGGCTCCTATCTCTAAAGTGTTGAACGACAAATTCGGTATCAAACGTGGTTTGATGACAACTGTTCACGCTGCAACTGCTACTCAAAAAACTGTTGACGGTCCTTCTAAGAAAGACTGGAGAGGTGGCCGCGGTATCTTGGAGAACATCATCCCTTCTTCAACTGGTGCTGCTAAAGCTGTAGGTAAAGTTCTTCCTGCTTTGAATGGTAAATTGACTGGTATGTCAATGCGCGTTCCAACTTCAGACGTTTCTGTAGTTGACCTTACTGTAGAACTTGAAAAAGCTGCTACATACGACGAAATCTGCGCTGCTATGAAAGCTGCTTCAGAGGGCGAACTTAAAGGTATCCTTGGCTACACCGACGAGGCTGTAGTTTCAACTGACTTCCGCAACGATTCTCGTACTTCAATCTTCGACGCTAAAGCTGGTATCCAATTGGATCCTACTTTCGTTAAAGTTGTTTCTTGGTACGACAACGAGTGGGGTTACTCAAACAAAGTGCTTGAAATGGCACGCGTTATCGCAAAATAATTTTTCCGATAATCAATATAAAAAGCCATCCTTCGGGGTGGCTTTTTTTTGTCTATTGTTCACTTTTGTGTTGGGTTTGGTTAAGTCATGGATTGTGTTAATAAATTCTCAGATCGAACCGTTTGTTATAGTTACAATTATCTAAACCATTATACGTCCCATAAAATATCTCACTATCTACTTTTGAAAGAAGTTTAGATTGGGTGGATATTTTTGTGTATCTGTTGTTATGCATGTAATGGGGTTGTTTATGTTATTGAAAATCAAATAATAATAATTGTTGATAATATCCTGTAGTTGGTTCTGCAAGCAAAAAACACATGTAGTATTAGTAGGATTGAATATGAAAATAAGGCCGATAATTCAAAAGGTGAGCTCTTTTTGGAGATTTTTGATGATTAATGACGGGTTTAATTAAGTGTCATAATAGTATATTTGGATAATTTTATACAATTGATTGAAACTATAAATGTATGAGTATGAAGAAAATGCTATTATTCTTGGTGTCTATATTTTTTTCAGTTAGTGTGTGTGCTGAAGAAGTTAGTCCTACTTTTAATGTGGAGATTGAACGCAAGGTTAGCTATATTGATATTGAGGGTGAAATGTACTATGATTGTGTAGTTGCTATTAGAGCTAGTAGTGCGACCGTATCTGTGGTGTCCGTGCAAATAAAGGATAAAAACGGCAAACGAATATATGTTAGGAAGTTTAAGGGTTCTTATCTATATATTTTTAGTAGTGGACAAATTCAAATAGGCAAGCCTCGTTTTGACAAGGTGGTGATATATAGTAGGCCATATGGTTCTTATGTCGGTAAGATAAGGGAGAAAGAAGGTGTATATTAGGGCGGAATGGATTAATAATGTTGGTTTTATATGCTAGGGGTTAAATACAAATATGCATACAACCAAAACGGAGAACTAGTTGATGCTAGTTTAATTATACCGCTTATAGAGCAAAATCCATCTGTAAGAAAGATGGAATATCGTTGTATTGAATGTGGTGAAATAATTAGACCTCGAGGAGGATCAAGATCTCCGCATTTTTATCATGAAAACCATAATTGCAATCCGGAAACATATCTCCATAAACTAGCTAAACTTCGCATCAAACAAGCATTTGATGCTCAAAAAGAATTTTTTATTTCATTACCTAAAATATCTACTTGCACTGACGTTAACACTTGCAAATTTGCAATAGGTTTATGTAAAGAGAGTCTATCTTCAGAATCGTTTGATTTAAAAAAATGGTTCGACACTTGTGAATTGGAAAAGGTGGTGGGCGGTTTTATTGCAGATATTGATTTGTATAAATCTGACAATCCTAATCGTTCTCATATCATGATAGAAGTTCAAGTTTCGCATCCTTGTACAAAGGAAAAATGGGACTCTCCATATAGAATAATTGAAACCAAGGTAATCCGGAAAGAAGAAGATATTGAACGGATTATTCAACAAGGATTTGATTCTTCAAATTGTAGAATAAATGAGAGGTTTAAGGTCTTTCGAAAAAATGAGAGAATGGAATCAGATCACATTCAACGGTTTTATTATTTCAAAAGTGGAAAAGCATATGTAAAATCTCCTTTCCCAACAGGAGATTATGAAAATGATTTTAAATCATATGTTAATTGTCGGTCAAGGAATAAGAAGAAAAAAAATAATTCAATGTTTGAATTGAACGTAGAAGCTGATTATTTAGGAGAACCGAATGTTTTGCAAGTAGGTTTGTTGTATTTATATATGAAGCATCGGATAAAGAATTGTTTAATATGTAAATACTATTACTACGAAGGGGTTTTGTCTCGGTGTAACTTGTATAAGAAGTATGGAACGCCTCACAATCCTGAACAACCATATGCTAAAATATGTAATTATTTTAGAGCTATGGACTATAACCCTCAAGATGTAGAATCAAAAGTGGAGGAAGTATAATTGCCTAATAATAATCGGTTAATGGATATTGTTATGTCATTGTAAATATTACTTCTCTCGTTTTCAATTTCTTAAAGTTGCTTCCGTCTAACTGTCGGTTTTCACTTTCACTTCTCTCAATTATATTTGTGCCACAATTGATTGAAAATAGCATTTAATATGTCGCGAAAGAAGAATCAAAAAAACGTGTTCGAAAATATTGAGATAACCGACATTGCCGCAGAGGGAATGGCAATAGGACACTACGATGGTATGGTGGTTTTTGTACCAATGGCTATACCTGGCGATGTGGTTGATGTTGAAGGGAAAATTAAACATAAGCGATACATTGAAGGTCATATTGCGCGTTTTGTTGAATATAGTAAAGACCGCGTAGAACCATTCTGTAAACATTTTGGAGCTTGTGGAGGTTGCAAATGGCAAATTTTGCCTTACGAAAAGCAAATCGCATACAAGCAAAAGCAAGTGGTTGATAACCTTACTCGCATTGGTAAGATTGATTTGCCCGAAGTGATGCCAATATTGGGTAGTGCTAAAACTCAAGAATATCGAAATAAACTAGAGTTTACATTCTCGGTAAAACGATGGTTGACAAATGAGGAAATGGAAAATCCAGAAATTGAAACTCGTGGTGTTGGTTTCCATGTGTCAAACTTCTTCGACAAGGTTGTCGATGTGGAAAATTGCTACCTCATGTCAGAGCCTATAAACCAAATACGCAATGCGTTGCGCCAATTTGCGTTCGATAATAACCTTACATTTTACAATCAACGCGAACATGTAGGCTTGTTGCGCAATGTGGTTGTGCGTAATTCAAACACAGGCGGACTGATGGTTATTATGATATTTGGCGAAGACGACGCACAAGGAATTGAAAAGGTAATGTCGTTCCTTAAAGCACAGTTTCCTGCCATTACATCGTTGTTGTACATAGTTAATCAGAAATTAAACGACACATATACCGATTTGCCAGTTGAGTGCTACGCCGGCAACGATTATTTAATAGCCCAAATGAACAACTTGAAGTTTAAAGTGGGTCCTAAATCGTTTTACCAAACCAATACCGACCAAGCAATAAACCTTTATCAAGTGGCAAAAGACTTTGCTGAACTAAAAGGCGACGATGTGGTTTACGACTTATACACCGGAACAGGAACAATTGCGTGCTTTGTTGCCGATAAAGCTAGTCAAGTGGTTGGTATAGAGTATGTTGAGTCGGCAATAGTTGACGCAAAAGTAAATGCTGAGATGAATAAACTCAACAATTTGAAGTTCTTTGCAGGCGATATGAAAGATGTGTTGACCGACGAATTTATTGCAAAGCATGGAAAGCCAAACGTAATAATAACCGATCCTCCACGCTCAGGAATGCACCCCGATGTGGTTCAAACAATATTGCGCACAGCACCCGAACGAATAGTTTACGTAAGCTGTAATCCGGCAACTCAAGCACGCGACTTGGAAATGATGAAGGAATATTACACTGTTACTAAAGTTCAGCCAGTTGATATGTTTCCACACACCCATCACGTTGAAAACGTGGTGCAGCTGATAAGAAAATAGCCCAATGTCAGACATAGAAAAAAATACGCCTATAAAAGAATGGGCACGCGACGAACAACCTCGCGAAAAGTTAATTGACAAAGGGCCTGATGCCTTGTCTAATGCCGAACTATTGGCAATACTCATATCAACGGGAACTACAAAATACAGTGCCATTGATTTAGGTCGAAAAATTATGCAACTGGCCGATAATAGTTTAGATGTGCTAGGTCGGTTGTCGGTTAAAGATTTGATGAAGATTAATGGAATAGGCGAGGCCAAAGCAGTGACTATTGTTACAGCAATGGAATTAGGTCGAAGAAGGCTTAAAGATGGAGTGCCAGCTGCTGAAATATTTAATGCTCCAGAAAAAATAGCGGCACTAATGGCCCCAAGGTTAGCAGACCTAACACAAGAAGAATTTCATGTGTTGTACCTAAAACAAAATTTGCAACTGATAAAGGAAGAAACAATTTGTACTGGAGGTTTAACAAGTACCATGGTTGACATACGGCTGGTTATGCGTCATGCACTCGAAAATTTGGCCGTAGCAATGATTTTGGTGCACAACCATCCGTTAGGAAATCCAAAACCAAGCGAGGCAGATAAACAACTGACTAGTCGCATAAAAGAAGCATCAGCAATGCTTGACATAAAAGTAATTGATCATGTAATAGTGGCAGGACATAAGGTATTTAGTTTTAGCGAAGAAGGTTTGTTGTGAGCAAAAAAACAGGTTGTTTTTTCTGCTACCCTGAATAACTTTGCCAATCAAAAAAATCAATAAACATAAAAATGGAAGCAAAAGTAGCACCATCGTTGTTGTCGGCTGATTTTGGCAATTTGGCGCGCGATGTTGAAATTGTAAACAATAGTTTAGCCGATTATATCCACGTTGACATTATGGACGGCGTGTTTGTTCCAAACATTTCAATAGGATTTCCTGTAATGTCGGCGATTAAAAAAGCAGCACGCAAGCCACTTGACGTACATCTTATGATTTCAAATCCCGATGCCTATATCGATCGTTTTTGTGAAGCAGGTGCCGATATACTTACAGTCCACTACGAAGCATGCACACATTTGCATCGCACAATTGAGCACATTAAGTGCTTCGGGAAAAAAGTTGGAGTAGCAATTAATCCACACACACCAGTTGAGGTGCTTACCGATATTATAGCCGACATTGATTTAGTGCTGATTATGACTGTTAATCCTGGGTTTGGAGGGCAATCATTTATCGAGCATTCATATAATAAACTCAACCGTTTACGCGAAATGATTGAAAAACAAGGAGCCAATGTTATGGTTGAGGTTGATGGAGGCGTATCGTTAAAAAATGCAGCAAAATTGGTTGAACACGGAGTAGATATTTTGGTGGCTGGTAACTCGGTTTTTGGTTGCGTTAATTCAACCGAGGCTATCGAAAATTTGAAAAAACTCAACGACGGAGCGAAATAGTTTCGTTGTAAGTAACTGATTTTTGGAAACAAAACAGCGTAATGTTGCCGCGCACAAAAAAGACGGTCGCAATCGTCAAACAAAATCATTTGTTTACCAAAATGAAGTATAGTAACAGACAAAAATTTATAAATAACTATATATTTGTAGAACCAATAATAGTGTTATGAATAAATATGTACTAATAGCATTGGGAGCCATGGTGATGGCTTCGTGCTCAAATTCGTCAAACAACAATAAGGCTAAACAACAATTAGAAGAAGTATCGGTATCGCAAATTGTTGAAGATATTAATAGCATCCCAGCTCCAAACTCTTTGGAGTTGATGGATATGATAAACAAATCGGGTGCTGCTTATTTGCTAGATGCAACCAATAGTATTGAAAATATTGAGAATTACTTGAGTACAAAATCAAAGGCATTGAACCTTGGTGTTTATGCTGCCGATTTGTGCTACAATGTTGCATATAACAAACAGGCTGAAGTTGAACTTTACTTAAAGAACTTGCTTGTTATTGTGAGCGACCTTAACATTAGCATCAATGCCGAAAAAATATCTGATAGCTTTAAAGATAACAGCAGCGATTTTGCAACTCTTTCAAAATTGACAACCGATATGCTTGAAGAGTCGCAATATATTTTGAATCAAACTGATCAAACTGAAATTGCGCTAATGTTCTTAATTGGTAGTTGGGTTGAAACTGCAAGCGTTTGCTTGTCGGTTGTTGAAAATTCACAAAATCCAGCAGCTGCAATGGATATGGTTAAAAATCATTTTGACTACATTGACAACATTATTAAATACTTAGATTTGAAAAAAGAAAGCAGCGAGTTTGCTGACTTTATCGAGTCGTTTGCTTCAATAAAAGTAAAATACGAGGCATTTAAGGCAGATTCGTCAAATGCTGATGCAACAGCAGCTTTGACTGAAGAGGTTGCAAATCTTCGTTCGTCGATTATTTAAGAAAACATTTAGTTTTAAGATATAAAAACGCTGGGAGTATTGTTCTCTCAGCGTTTTTTTTGTGTGTTGTTTTCAGTAATAAGTATAAAACTTGCTTAAGCAGTAGAAATCTGAATTTTGGTATATTATAGAGTGAGAAAAAACGAGAATAACGAAAAAATGTCAGTATTTAAGGTTTAAAAATGTAATTTTGTCACACCAAAGTTTTTAGACAATGGATATTCAACAAATACAGCAAGTAAAGCAACGGTTTAATTTGATTGGTAACAATGCCGAATTGAACCGAGCAATAGATATAGCTATTCAAGTGGCGGCAACCGATTTAACGGTTTTGGTTACAGGAGAGAGTGGTACGGGTAAAGAAACAGTTCCAAAAATTATTCATCAGTTTAGCTCCCGAAAGCATGGTGAGTACATTGCAGTGAACTGCGGAGCAATTCCAGAGGGAACAATAGATTCGGAATTGTTTGGTCATGAAAAAGGCGCATTTACAGGAGCACACGAGGCCCGAAAAGGCTATTTTGAAGTGGCAAACAACGGAACAATTTTTCTTGATGAGGTGGCTGAATTGCCATTATCAACACAAGTGCGTTTGTTGCGCGTGCTTGAAACAGGTGAATTTATTCGTGTGGGCTCGTCAAAAGTATTGAAAACCAATGTGCGAGTTGTGGCTGCCACAAATGTTAATTTGCCATTGGCTATTGAGCAAGGTAAGTTCCGCGAGGACTTGTATTATCGTTTAAATACTGTTCCTGTTAAATTGCCGCCATTGCGAGAACGTAGCGAAGATATTTATCTCTTGTTTCGCAAATTTGCCGCCGACTTTGCCGATAATTGGCATGTGCCGGTTATTACACTTACTCCAGATGCGAGAAATGTGCTCGAAAAATTCCGTTGGCCAGGTAACATACGCCAGTTAAAAAATGTGACCGAGCAGATATCGATAATAGAAGAGAGCCGAGAGATAAATGCTCAAACAATGATGAAGTATTTGCCAATGACTGAAAGCGGGCATTTACCTACAATAATGTCGCATCAAACTGAAGATCAGTCGTTTTCGTCGGAAAGAGAAATTTTGTATAAAGTTCTTTTTGATATGAAGAACGACATGAACGACTTAAAGAAACTTGTTCATGATTTGATGCTTAACAAGGCCGATAGTCAACAACTTATTAAAGATAATGCTCGGGTTTTTCAGAATATTTACCCATCGCATCAAACTTCGGATATTTCGGTTGACGAATCTATGCAAAGCGATACTAATACTCCAATAATTATCAGTCAGCCAACACATAAAACCAATCATGGGCATATTCAAGATACCGATGAATTTGTTGAGGAGTCGTTGTCGCTTGAAGATAAAAATGTGGAGATGATTCGTAAAGCTCTTGAAAAATATAATGGTAAGCGCAAATATGCAGCGCAAGAGTTGGGTATTTCGGAGCGCACACTTTATAGAAAGATTAACCAATACAACTTGGACAAATGAAAGTTAAGCAGTTGATAATGTGTTTGGCATTGGCCTTGGTATCGGTATCGTGTACTATAAAATATTCGTTTACAGGAGCATCAATACCAGTAGATGCAAAAACCTTTGCAGTTGAAGATTTTAAGAATATGGCTCCGCTAATTAACCCCGATTTGGCAAATGAATTGTCGGAGGCATTGCGAGAGAAATTGCTGAAACAAACATCGCTCAAACAAGCTAGAGATTATAATTCGGGCGATTTGCGTTTTTCGGGTACTATTACGAACTATATGACAGCGCCTACGGCTATTAAATCCGATGATGTCGCTTCGTTAAACCGTTTAACAATTGTTATAACTGTAACTTTTGAGAACGATAAGGACCCAAAATCGAATTATAAGTCGGGTTTTTCGCGATATGCTGATTATAATAGCGAAAATAGTTTGTCGGATGTAGAATCGACTTTAACAGCCGAGATTGTTGAGCAACTTGTTGACGACATCTTTAGTAAGGCAGTAGTTAACTGGTAGTAAGTAAAATGAAGCGCGACGATATATTGCGATATATTGATTATCCTGAAACGCTTGATGCGCGCTCGGCTGAGCAACTTGAGGTTTTGCTTGGCGAATGCCCGTTTTTTCAATCAGCAAGGTTGCTTCATATAAAAAATTTAAAGAACCAGACTAGCATAAACTACTTGCGAAATTTGCGCAAGGCGGCCATTTATGTAACCGACCGAAAAAAACTGTTTTATTTGCTAGATGAAAGGTCGCTTTTTCGTAGTACAAAAAGCAGTCAAGATCAATTGGCGGAACTTGAGACGTTTGATTTTGCCGATTTAGAGCAACTTACCGACTTTGGTGAACTTGACCAAATTCGTGATATGTACGAGAGCGAATCGTATTCGTTAGAAGCAAACGAAATTGGTGCTGCTGAAAATGACGATGAAATGGATAGCTTGCTAAGTGCTGTGGGGGCATTTGAGCGTCGATCGTTGGAGGTGAAACAACAGCCGCAAGAGGAAATTAAAATTGACGTTGAGGATAGGTCATCAGATATGTCAAGCGACTTGATGTCAGAAACTTTGGCTCAAATTTATGTTAAGCAAAAACATTATGACAAGGCTATTGCTATGTACGAGAAATTAAGTTTGAAATATCCAGAAAAAAGTACTTATTTCGCGACTCAAATAAAATCAATAGAAGAAATTATAAATAGTTAATACAATGTTTACACTTATTACAGTTTTAATTTGTGTTGTTTGCGTCTTTATGATTCTTATTGTATTGGTGCAAAACTCAAAAGGTGGAGGCTTGGCTTCAAACTTTGCAAGTTCAAACCAAGTATTGGGAGTTCGCAAGACAACTGACTTTTTGGAAAAAGCAACTTGGACTTTGGCAGGTACCTTGTTGGTACTTTGCATTTTAGCTTCAGCGTTTATTCCACGCGACGAAGTTGAAACAACAACCAGCAAAATTCAACAACAAGTTGATGAGTTGCCAGATCCATTCCAAGTACCTGAATCTACTGCTCCTGTAGCAGAATAATTGATTTTGAAAACCCATAAAAGAGCCAATCTGAACTTTCAGGTTGGCTCTTTTGTTTTGCGTTAAATTATGGCTTATACTGATATTTTGATTGATTTTGACGATACAATCTTCGATACACATGGTAATGCAATTATTTCGTTAGGCGAGGTGTTTGAACACTTTAACCTTGGTCGATATTTTGATAAGGTTGAAGATTTTACTATCCCATATTGGAAAACTAACGTTGAATTGTGGAACTTGTATAGTCATGGTAAAATTGAACGCCCAGTGCTTATGGTTGAGCGATTTAGGCGCCCACTTGCTTTGGGGAAAGGACTAAGCCCAAGTAAAGAGTATTGCCTTGAGGTGAGTGATTATTTTCTCGACCGTTGTGGTGAAAAATCGGGGTTGATTGCTGGTGCTCGTCAGTTGCTTGAATATTTACAGCAAAAATATCGCCTACATGTGGCAAGTAATGGGTTCCACGAGGTGCAATACAAAAAGATGCGAAGTGCCAAAGTTGAACAATTTTTTACAAGTGTTATTTTATCGGAGGATGCAGGGGCAAACAAACCTAGTACTGAGTATTTTGACTATGCATTGGCAAAAATTGGCGCATTGCGTCAGCAAACTATAATGATAGGCGATACATTTTCAACCGACATTATGGGTGCTATGAATTATGGTATTGACCAAATTTTTTTGAATCATAATGCCGATTTTATATTGCCAGTAAAACCAACGCATGAGGTAAAAAGTTTGCTTGAAATTATGAGAATCTTGTAACTTTCTTTTAAAAAGTATATAAGTATAAAAAAGGCTGATAATCAATTTTGACTATCAGCTTTTTTGGCTTTAAATAAAAGTTTGTGTATTAATTATTTAAAGGTTTGTGCTTAAAAGTTTTAGTGCCGTTTGCATAGTCGGCAACTATGTGTCCGTTGCCTTTTAATCTCCATTTGTAACTTTGCAAACCGTCGAGGCCAACAGGACCGCGAGCGTGTATTTTGCTAGTTGAAATGCCAACTTCAGCGCCTAATCCGTAGCGGAAACCATCGGCAAAGCGGGTGCTGCAGTTCCACATAACACTACCGCTATCGCAAAGGTCCATAAAACGTTGGGCGGCATTTGCATCTGCAGTAATAATCGATTCGGTGTGGCGTGAGCTGTATTTGTTAATGTGAGCAATGGCTTCGTCAATCGAGTCAACTAGCTTAATTGAAACTTTGTAGTCAAGATATTCGGTTTTCCATGTGGTGTCGGTAGCTGGGGTTACATCTGGAATGATTGCGGCAACACGCTCGCAACCAAATATTTCAACGTTGTGTTTGTCGAGCTCGGCTTTCAGTTTTGGTAAAAATACTTTTGCAACGTTGGAGTGAACTAACATGGTTTCGGTAGCATTGCAAACCGATACGTATTGGCATTTAGCATCAACAGCAACTTTAACGGCCATATCGATGTCGGCAGCACTATCGATGTAAAGGTGGCAAATGCCATCGGCGTGACCAAGTACGGCAATGCTGCTATTTTGCATAATGTATTGAACAAAAGCATTTGAACCGCGAGGGATGATTAGGTCAATGTATTGGTCGAGTTTTAGCATTGCGTTAACGTCTTCGCGGGTTTCAAGCAACTGAATCCATCCCTCTGGCATTCCAGCGGCAATGGTGGCTTCTGCAATTACTTTGGTAAGTACGCGGTTGGTTTCAATAGCTTCGCGGCCGCCTTTAAGCAATACTGCGTTGCCACTTTTAAGGCATAGCGACGAAATTTGCACAAGGGCATCGGGGCGCGATTCAAATATCATTCCAATTACACCTATTGGGCAACTTACGCGGCGTAATTCAAGTCCATCGTCGAGTAGGGTGGCTTGTTGTACGTGGCCTACAGGGTCGGCTAATAGTTCAAGGCTTGCTATGCCGTCAACTACCGATTGCAACTTGCTTTCGTCGAATTTTAAGCGTTTTAGCATTGGGGCATCAAGGTTCTCGCTTTGGCTGCGAGCAATGTCGGCATGGTTGGCTTCAAAAATGGCAGCAGCATTGTTGGTTAATGCTTTTGCCATTGCTTGCAAAGCTTGGTTCTTTATGTCGCTTGAAATGGCCGCCATTTGTAGTGATGCGGTCTTGGCTTTTTGTGCGGTTTCAATAATATTCATAGTGTATTGTGTTTCAATTTATAGCCCCGTTTTTGGAACGTAGCCTTCATATTCTTCTTCAACTTTGAAATGGTAAAAGTTCCAAAGCAAGGTGAATGATAAGCTTGTTTCTTGAAGGCGCGAGGCTTGAATGATATCAGGTTGACTGCGTTTTACGTTCTTTTTTAAGAAATTCTGACCGCCAGCTACTTGTAGGTCATAACGGCCATCGATTAAAATCGAGATGCTTTTGCCAAAGTTGTAGCGTATGCCCCAGCCAAGTTTGTTTCCAAAGTCGAAATCGCGCACTGGACGACTGTAGTGGTTGTAACGCGAAAAACGGATGAATGAGGCTTCAAAGTTTTGACTTTCAGTGTTGTCGGCTATTTTGTATCCCACGTAGGGGCCAACGTATCCAATAAGGCGCAAGCTGCCTTTGCCCAATTCAAAATGGGCAAACATTGGAACTTCGATGTAGGTTAATGTGCGAGTGAATTTTGAGCCTTCAACTTTTTCGTCACGTTCGGTCCAACCTTTTTTCATGTAGTTGCATTCGAACTGAATGCCGCAATTGTTTAGGTTGTTAAGTAGTAGCACCGCGCCAAAGTTGCTGTTGTATAGTGGGCGTTGCAGTTGGTTTAGCGCGTGGGGCTCAAAGTTTGCTCCAAATTTGCCGTATCCTACGCGTGCGCCTATTGAAATTTGGGCAGAGAGAGTAATTGGTATAAATAGCAAAAACGTTAGAAGGAATCGAGTTGCGATTCTTCTAACGCATTTATAATTAATAGTTTTGAAGAAATTAATCATCGCTTCCGCCAACCAAAGCTTCACCAGCCGATACTTTTTCAACAATTTTGGTTTCAATCTCTTTTGCCAATTCGGCATTGTCGCGTAATAATTGGCATACGTTGTCGCGCCCTTGACCTATTTTGTTGCCATTGTAGCTAAACCACGAGCCGGCTTTTTGAATAATATCAAGTTCAACCCCCATGTCAACTATTTCTGCAACTTTTGATATGCCTTCGCCATACATAATGTCGAATTCGGCTTTGCGGAAAGGTGCAGCAAGTTTGTTTTTTACCACTTTGGCTTTTACGTGGTTACCAGTAATCTCGTCGCCATCTTTAACTTGGGTAGAGCGGCGAATATCGATGCGGATTGAGGCGTAGAATTTAAGAGCATTACCGCCAGTGGTTGTTTCAGGGTTGCCAAACATTACGCCAATTTTTTCGCGTAATTGGTTAATGAAGATGCAGCAAGTTTTGGTTTTGTTAATGCTACCAGTGAGTTTGCGAAGGGCTTGCGACATTAGTCGAGCTTGTAAACCAACTTTGTTGTCGCCCATGTCGCCTTCAATTTCGGCTTTTGGTGTAAGTGCAGCAACCGAGTCGATGACAATAATGTCAATTGCACCTGAACGGATAAGGTGGTCGGCTATCTCAAGAGCTTGCTCTCCATTGTCGGGTTGCGAGATTAGCAAGTTTTTAATATCAACGCCAAGTTTTTCGGCATAAAAACGATCAAATGCATGCTCAGCATCAATAAATGCAGCTATGCCGCCAGCTTTTTGTGCTTCGGCAATGGCATGAATGGCCAAGGTTGTTTTACCCGACGATTCGGGACCGTAAATCTCAATGATACGTCCGCGAGGGTAACCACCAATGCCTAGTGCAAGATCAAGGCCCAGCGAGCCCGAAGGTATTACTGGTACGTCATCAATTGCGTGGTCGTCGCCCATTCGCATAATTGAGCCTTTGCCAAAACTTTTTTCAATTTTATCAATGGTTAGCTGTAGAGCCTTGAGTTTCTCTGCTGCCAAATCTGCTTGTTCTTTTGCCATAGTGTCTGTTTTATTGTTTTTTATGAATGCAGCCAAAGATAAAAGGTTTTGATGTTGTAACTGCTATTGTTGAAAAAGATTGTGGAATAGTAAATATTAAGATTGTATTTTTTTCTGTTAGCTTTCGGTTTATTTGGTAAAGTTAGTCTATATGCCATAATGTATTATTTTCTCTTTGCCAACCGTGCTTTCTCGTTGTTGCTTTTATGACAAATCTCCTCAAATCTTGCATCCCAAACAATCTATTTTGATATATTTGCAAAGTACTTTTAGTATTTATCAAAGACTTTTATAGGATATTAAACGCAAATACATGCGTAACGAATTGATATACAATATTTTAAAGGGGGGGGTAATACCGCTCCGCTAAGCGTTTGTATATTAAAGGATTATGGCCTTCTGCCGGTGCCGTGTGCATCAGCGGAAGGCTTTTCTTGTTTATGCAATTAATAATCTAAAACATAAAACTAATGGGAAATAAAGTGTTCAATTTTTGGGGCAAGACATTTGCCGTTGCACTGGCGGCTGTAATTGCAGCATTCTCGCTTGCTTCTTGCTCGGATGATGATGAGGAGGATACTAAAAAAGAAGAAGTAACAAAAGCTGTAGAATTTGCTCCAGAAAGTTCTGCTGAATCGCTGCTTGAAGAATTGAGGATTTTTGCGAATGATTCCACTGTAGAAAAGATTGTCTGTAAAGCAACGGGGGATTGGAGCTCGTATAATTCAGAGTCAGTAACGTTTTTTTACAGGAATGTTATTCCAGACATGGATGAAGCCGCAAAGGGAAAGTGGATTGGCGAAGGCGATTTAAATTATAAACTGGGCGAGGCATCTAAGGTTCCTGATGACAGTATAGGAATTGTAAAACGTGGTTTTACGATTAATGCGAATTTGAAGAAATAACTAAAACACATACAATTATGAATATAACAGAAACAGTCAAGCGCAGTCTCCGCTTTGTGGCAATGGCAGGAGTTGTAATAGCAGCATTCTCGCTTGCTTCCTGCTCGGATGATGATGAGAAGGAAGAATCTGCAATCGAAAAACATAATGTTGAATTTGTAGTAGAAAACCCTCTTTCAATGACAGCGAATGAAAGTTTAAATAATTTATTGGATTTGGACAGAATAAAAAAACTTGCGTCGGCGGATGATGTTGATTCTTTGATTATTTTGTCAGATGGTTCCGATAAATGGAAAGTTGCGGATGCTCTTGTTATGAAAATGCTTAAAGACGACTATATGAAACCAATATTTGATGCGGTACCAAATGCATATGGCAAGGGTAGCTTTAATTTTAAATTGGGCGAGGCATCAAAAGTACCAAACGACAGCATCTGGTATGTAAATCACGGATTTACGATTAATGCAAATTTGAAGAAATAACACAATAGGCGCTGCCATCGGCAACGCCTATTTTTGTTTAGTATCCTGTTCTGCGTTACTCCACATTTGTTAATTGCAAAAATTTAATATAAAAATATATCAAATTTGACGAATGCTTACTAAGTTTGCATCATTAACTTCCGAAAAGTGTAGTAAAGCTACACAAAACGGAACTTGTTGATGTAGTTGTATGGAGATAAAAAGAGATATAATAGATATATTCAAAGCATGGAAAGAGAATGTAAGGCGTAAGCCGATTCTCCTAAAGGGTGCTCGTCAGATTGGTAAAACATGGGCCATGGAGACATTCGGACGCGAATGTTTTGAATATTGTGTGAAGTTCGATTTTGACAGGCAACCGGAACTAAAGTCGGTATTTCAGGCAACAAAATCGCCACAACAGCTTGTCAAGGAGTTGTCTCTCTATTGTGACGATCCTATTGAGCCTGGTAAGACCTTAATGGTTTTCGACGAGATACAGGAGTGTGAAGAGGCATTGAACAGCCTAAAGTATTTTTGCGAAGATGCGCCTCAATACCACATCATTGCTGCAGGATCGCTCTTAGGGGTGGCCGTAAAGAAAAGAAAGATGACTGTGCCGGTGGGCAAGGTCAGTATCATCAGGATGTATCCTATATCTTTCAGAGAATTTCTTCGTGCCAGCGACGCTAAAACATACGGCTACATTTCGTCGCTTACCTCCATAGAACATCTGCCGTCGATAATCCTTAATAAACTAAAGAGTGAATACCGTCGTTATCAGATATGTGGTGGTATGCCCGAAGCCGTAGTTGCCATGCTAGAAGAGAGAGGTGTGCGAGAGATTGATAACGTCTTGCAGAACATACTCGACCTTTACGAGTTGGATTTCTCAAAATATGCCGAACCACGTGAAATACCACGTATACATTCATTGTGGCACTCTCTGCCGGCACAGCTGTCGAAAGAGAACAGGAAGTTCATATACAAGGTAATCAAGTCGGGCGCCCGTTCTAAGGACTATGAAGATGCGCTCATGTGGCTCGAAGATGCAGGCATGA